>JAUXWZ010000160.1 GCA_030684835.1 Beijerinckiaceae bacterium | reverse complement strand
GCTATCGGGCGTCGCCAACACTCCGAGACTCCTCGCCTGGAATTGCCAGAAGCGGTAGTCTTCCAGCAAGGCCTCGACTGGTTGGAGAACCGCGGCTTGGCGATCGGTTGAAACCTGAGCTTCCTGAAGCTGGGTCCGAACCTCGCGAATGGCGTTTTTGAGCGCGATCCGGCTGGCGTCGCTCTCGTGCGACAACGGCGTGGTCTGGAGATAGATGGAGACGCAGACATCCTCTCGCAGGTCGATCAAGGATCTGAATTCCTGGCGGGACGGGATATCGACATGCATCATATAAAGATCTTCCCTGTTCGGCCTGGACCGATTGCGGAGCAAGCAGCCTCGAAACTAGGTGTTCAATGGCCCTTGCGCGTGGAGGTTCTGTCGATCTGTCGGTCGAAGGCCGCCAAGGCTTTTCGCCGACATTCCTCGCTGCATTTTCTTCCAACGCTTCCAGGAGGGACGACGTCGAGCTTTACAGGCCATGTTTGCATCCCTTTTCGCGCATACGCATGTTTTCAATTAGACGGCTCCGGCCGCCTTATCACGCTAATGCAAGTGTGCCGAGATTGAAGTCCCGAGGTTGGTGTGCGATGCACATATTACATTTGTGCATACCTCAGACCGCTACAACTACGGCCTCTTCCTGCTAACCCCCGGCGCGTGGGCGTGGTTCCGCAAGCTAGGCAACGAATGCATTGCTCGGTCCTTCGCTGGCGCCCTAAGCGTCACTGGCAAAAGGCGGATTGTTGCGACGCTTTCATGCGCGCATAACTTGCATACGCGCACAACTTGGCCGCAGGACAGATCGACTTCTTCGGCAGCAGGCCGATTTATATGCCCAGCTGCAGCTCCTCACAGCTGAACTCGCAACCAACTCCAAACACGATCGCGCGCTTTATCCAGCAGCGGGCGATTTCGCCATTCCTCGAAGGTGACCTGCCGGGACTTCGCAAGATCGGCGTCAAAGATCGCGATCTGCTCCAGCGCAAACGCCCGATCTGTGACGTTCAGATTGGCTTCGTCGTTCAGGCGGAAGGATCGCTCGTCAAAGTTTGTCGATCCTACTGTCGTCCAGGTCTCATCAACGATAACGACCTTGGGGTGATACATCGTCGGCTCGAATTCATGGATACGAACGCCCGCAGCAAGTAGCTCGCCCCAAAAGTGGCGTGACGCCTTGCGGACGATCCGGTGATCGGCATGCCGTCCGGGGAGAATTACGTCGATCTCCACGCCACGCCCGCGAGCTTCGAGAAGTTGAGCTTTCGAAAGGTCGTCCGGAACAAAGTAAGCCATACCGATTCGGATACGGTGTTCGGCTGACGCGAGCGCGGTCATCAGCATAAGTTGCATGGAGTTACGCGTGCCGCTCGAACTCATAACGACCTGAGCCCGCTTGTCTCCAATCTCCTGGAGTTGCGGAAAGTAACCTTCGCCCCTTATGAGTTCGCCTGTCGCTTCCACCCAATTTTCCGCGAAGGCTGCCTGCAAGGATGCGACGACCGGTCCCTCGACGCGATAGTGAGTTTCCCGCCACTCCTCAGGCGTCCGAGCATCACCCGTCCATTCATCTCCTATACCGACGCCACCCGTGAACCCCACACGCCCGTCGACCACCAGAATCTTGCGGTGCGTTCGATTGTTAATGCGGTCCAGCGTGTACCAACGTATCGGACGAAAACGGAAAACCTCCACCCCGGCTTCCTCCATCCGGCGCACGAGATCCGTGTCCATCTCGATAGAGCCAACCCAATCCAGGAGAACCTTCACCGAAACGCCTGAACGGGCCTTGGCGGAAAGCGCCTGCGCAAATCGATTGGCGATTTCACCGCGCCAGTAAATGAACGTCTCGAATGTGATGGTTGTCTCGGCGGCGGAGATTGCAGCAAGCATATCTGGGAAAATGCGATCTCCGTTCACCAGCGTTCGCAGCTGGTTCCCCGGCACAATGTTCGATCCGAACAATCCATTCATCGTTTGGATGAATTGTGGATCTGCAACACCATACATGTGCTGCACCGGAGACGTGAGCTCCCGCCGATCTGGGTTAAGGTTGATAAGCACGATTGCGAATATGAAACCGGCCATACTGCCGATTGCCGCAATGATGGATTTTCGCCAAAGGCTCACCGCGGGCCGCCAATCAGGTTAGAGGTCCGAAGCCGCAAGGCCGCCGCGGGATAGCCACCCGTACAAATCAGCGCTCACACATGACGCGCTGCATTGAAATCAAAGGATCCGATTCAAGCGCTGCAGCGAAAAATCGCCTTCCAAAAACATCCGCAATATTACGGCCGGGAAAGTATCCATTCAGCAAAACTAGTCGCAAGCGGCCCCAGCTCGAGAGCGACCACGCGGGAAGGGCCTTGTTAGCAAGCGTCCTGTCACCGGTGCGCCAAGCGGCCAGAAGAAGAAGAGGCATTCCAGGACTCCATCAATACGAGAGAGCAAACGTAAACTCAGGCTATTCGTTCCCTGTCGGGATGAAGCTGGCAGCCTAGCTCCCCGCAGGCCGTTTCAAGCCCCTGCGAACCCATGTCATTGAACGTCAGCCGCCACTGTCGGTCCGCGCGAGACTGGACAACGCTCCCCGCCTGAATAGATGCCTTTCAGAAGGCGAAACCGAGGGAGATTTACATCGAATGGATCATTTCTGGCGGCGCGTTCTGACAGGACTTCTGACAGTTGTGCCATTGCTCATCACCCTTTGGGTGATGAGCATTCTGCTGGACCAACTCACGCGCCTCGGGCGGCCGCTCGTGCGGGGGATCGCCTTGGGCGTCAGGCCCTATTCGGAACCAGTCTCGGATCTCATCAACGCTCCCTGGTTTCAGTCCATCCTCGCCGTCGTCATTGTAGTGTTCGGCCTTTTTCTGATCGGCATTGCGACGAACGCCGTAATTGGGCGCCGATTGCTGAAGGCCTTCGACCGATTGATGACCACCGTACCACTCGCGCGCACCATCTATGGCGGCACGCGCAGCTTGATCGAGTCCTTCCGCACGCAAGGCGACACCAGCAACAACAACAGCCGGGTCGTGCTCATCGAATTTCCGAATTCGGAAATGCGTGCCGTGGGCCTCGTCACTGCTACATACGTGACGAGCGACACCGCGGAGGAGGTCGCGGCGGTCTATGTGCCGACGACGCCCAATCCAACCTCCGGCTATGTAGAACTCGTGCCGGTCTCGCGATTGATCTGGCTTGACTGGACCACTAACGATGCCATGACCTTCGTCGTCTCGGGAGGTGCGGTCATGCCCGGCAAGTTGCCATTCAATGCGGTGCGTCCCGTTTCGAGCATGAAAGACGGCGACGCTTCTCGCCAGCCGTTGCGCAGCGATTCCGCTGGGCTCCGTCCAGAGAGCTAGTTAGCGATTAGCTTTGTCATATTATCTTATCGGCGTTGCAAGAATGATGGTCTGAGTGAGTCTCATGCCGCCACGACGACCCTGCCGCCCTCGTTTCAGAAGGGGCATACAGCGCCGCCTTCATGACCGCTGTGCTTCCGATTGCGGCGCGAGCGTCGGCGCCTCCGCACGGTTTGGATTGGAACAAGAGAGGATGATTCACGTCTCTTAGCGGAGGACGCTGCTGATAAGAGGGTTTTGATGATCTCGCCGACAGGCAATGACTCTTCACGCAGTGGCAGCCGTCCGCTGCAGCTGGTGCAGGCGCGCCGCAAGACTGCGCTGATGTTCGTTGCTGTCTTAGGGACGGTGGCGCTGGCTTTTGTGGAGCCGCAATTCCGCGACGGCCTCGCTGGCGCGGTCATTTTTTCGGCAGCGTTGGCTTTCATAGGCGCTGGCGTCTTATTGCGAACCTGGGCGGCGATCTACGTGGCTGGGCGCAAGACGCGCGAGCTGGTCACGAGCGGCCCCTACGCGCGGATGCGAAATCCTCTTTATGGGGGCACGTTGTCAGCCACGTTCGGCGCGGTGCTGTCCTTTGGCTCGGTCACGATGGCGCTGGCGCTCACGCTCGCTACGTTCCTCCTCCTCGAGTGGGTCGCGGGCCTTGAGGAAAAACGGATGGCCGAGGAGTTCGGAGCCGCCTTCGCATCCTATGGCTTGCGCGTGCGCCGGTGGCTGCCGACCGGCGCGCCGGAAGATCGCGAGCGGATTGAGGTTCAGGTCTCAAACGTTGTTCGCACACTGGCTGAA
This sequence comes from Beijerinckiaceae bacterium, assembly GCA_030684835.1. GTDB lineage: Bacteria > Pseudomonadota > Alphaproteobacteria > Rhizobiales > Beijerinckiaceae > Terripilifer. Next base: position 44,159 of record JAUXWZ010000160.1, on the reverse strand, counting down.
TCTCTTTTGTTTCTTGCCGGCCCAGCGCTAGCGCGGATGTTGAACGAGGCGCAGCAAAATGGCTGGATTGAGCCCGTGCTGAGATTGCCATAGCGAGGCCCTAAGGGGAGGCGTTCAGCAGGCTCGCCGCGCTTCGACTTTAACCGTTGGGGCAGAGCCTATTCCCGCGCCACCGGGAGGAGCATAAAACAGCGTGTTGATCCAAAAGCCTCGAGCCGGCATGGACTTGTGGCCCTTGCGTAACGTGCGGAAGGCCCCATATACCATCCAGACGGATGGTAGGAGGATGGTATGACGGGCGAGGGGCCAGAGATTCGGCCGAAGGTAGCCGATAGCGAGAAGATCACCATCAACCTTGGCTATATTGACCTTGGCCATATCGACCTTCTGGTGCAGGAAGGGTTCTATTCCAACCGCACCGACTTCATCCGCACGGCCATCCGCAGGCAGCTTGATCGCCACACAGCGGCGGTAAAGCAATCCGTCGCAAGGCATCAACTTGACCTGGGTCTGCGTCGCTTCAGCCGGGACGACCTGCTGGCGCTTCAAGAGGCGGGCGAGATGCTTCACATCCAGGTTTTGGGCCTGGCGGTTATCGCGGCAGACGTCTCGCCCGAACTTGCGCGCGCAACGATCGCCTCCCTTCACGTACTCGGCTCGCTGCAGGCGCCGGCCGCAGTGAAAGCGGCGCTTCACGATCGTATCCGCTAACGCATTGCGCTTCGCCATACTTGTTGAACGCCATTCGTCTTCACGAGGCTGACGGGCGACGCTCGCAGCTTGCCATATCACGACCTAAAGGACCCCCTTATGAAGGCACATCTGAAAATCGACATGACGGAGGCGACCCGCCTGACCCGTGAAGGGCGGCTGCACGAGGCGCTCGCCGTTCTGCGCGGGGAGGTTCCCGAACCGAACAAATTCGCTGACGATTGCACATGCGGCCCGAAGGGCGCCAGCAAGGGCCCAAGCGAGGGCGCCGGCTCCTTGATCGACATGTCGCCGCCCTCCTCAACGGGAGGTTCGTGGACGTCGCAATTGACTGATCAACCGACCGCACCGCCCACCGGCAACGTAAGTTCGGCCCTGGGCCGCAAGCCTCTCCATGGACTCATAAACGGCTTGGGGAAACTCGGATCCATGCCGAGATTCCCGGCGATGGGAAGGTCCGCTACAGGCCGCGGCCCGGTTCCACTGCCACAGGGAGCGCAGTTCGCAGATCGAAGCTACGGCAACGAGGCGGGTCAGCGCGCATACAAATTGTATGTGCCCAGCAATTACACCGGGCAATCGACGCCGCTGGTAATCATGCTGCACGGTTGCACGCAATCACCCGACGACTTTGCCGCCGGAACCCGGATGAATGAACTAGCTGAGGAGCATTCATTCCTGGTCGCCTATCCGGCGCAGAACCAATCTGCCAATCCGTCCAAGTGCTGGAACTGGTTTAATGCGGGCCACCAGCAGCGGGATCGCGGCGAGCCATCACTCATTGCTGGGATCACCCGCCAGATTATAAGCGAGTTCTCAGTGGACCCCGCACGTGTGTTTATCGCAGGCCTGTCGGCAGGCGGAGCCACGGCGGCGGTCATGGGCGCCGCGTATCCCGATCTCTATGCGGCCATCGGCGTTCATTCCGGTTTGGCCTGCGGGGCTGCCAGCGACATGCAAAGCGCATTTGCAGCAATGCGAAATGGCTCGTCAGGCCCTAGCGCACGATCACGCCGGCACGGCGGTCCTGTTCCAACGATCGTGTTTCACGGAGACGGCGACGGGACGGTCAGTCCGATCAATGGTGTGCACGTGATTGATCAAGCGAAAGCGGGCGTCGATCTCCAGACGACAGTCAGGCGGGGCGAAGCTCCCGAAGGGACGATGTATACGTGCACCGTTCACGCGGACGAAGACGGACATGCAATCTTTGAGCATTGGCTCCTTCACGGCGTCGGCCATGCGTGGTCGGGCGGCAGCGACGCGGGTTCCTATACAGAACCTCGTGGCCCTGACGCCAGCCGCGAGATGCTGCGCTTCTTTCTGAAGAATCGACTCTAGCTTCGTCGGGCGGTTCTCATTAGGGGGCCAACAAAAACGGATGCCGGTCAGACCAGCCGTGCGCCCGTTCCGTACCCCCTAATGGACGCCTATAACTTGGCTACCGCGCCGCCTTGGGGCGCAGCGGTTATAGGAGCGCACGTTCATCTGCAATCGCGTCATCAACGGCTGAAATAGCAGCCTGAAGGCGCACCAAATTATCGTGAAATTGCGACCCAATTGAACCGGGCCGGGAGGTGAGCATCACTTTGACCTTGCCCCGGCGGTCTTCCACAAGGAGGTCTCGCATGAGAATTAAATCGTCAATATGTGCGTTCGACATGATTTCTTTCCATTGGACAGGGCCGAATGCGACCCCTCTGTCACGTGACAATTCGCGCCGTCAGACGACCTAACTAACAAATTGCCATGGCGACGATGTGGCTGCGCGCCATGCGCCTTGAACACTTGCTTTATGGTCGCTCGATTGGCCTATGAGATAATCCCGAAAGGCGCCTCTGACTCCCTAACGTGTGATCGCTGCCAGCAAGCCTCCTGGCGGAGGATGACGAATTCGGTCAACACGACCGACAGCGGACGACCATTCCGCTGTGACAGGCTGCCCTCCGCTCTCATATCGCTGAGAATGAACACATACGGTTCGTGATGACTCGTAGTCACCCGACATTACATTGCATTTCAGTTTCCACTGCTCTCTTTATTCCGCCGGGCAGCGCCGTTAATGCTGAGCCTCGGCTGGCGATTCCAGGCGGGTAGCGAAGTGACAAAAGTGCAAGACCTGCTAGCGTTGAGGAGCGACGATCAAACTGCTCAGTTGAATGCGGGCAGCAGCCCGCCGCGCAATATGGCGGGCTACTGTCTTCACTCGAAGTGACGTGATTATCGCGACATCCGGGCTTGACCTGGAGAATTCGATACAGAGGGAGGTTCTCATGTTCATGCGCATCAGTTGGGGACGAATCCGCGAAGGCGGTTGGATGGATTACGAGGAGCGCTTCAAGAAACTTGCCTTGGACAACATCAAGCAAGGTGGTCCCAAGCGACGGTGGCTCGTGCGCGATCTCGATGAGCCCGATGCCGGGTTCGCCATCTCGCTTTTTGATAACGAAGACGAGATGCGCAAGTGGGCCAACGATCCCGATGCGCGAGAGCGCGTGAAGACGGAAATGTCCGACCTGTATGTGGGTGATTACCGCGTGCGTAACTGCGAGGTCCGGTATCAGACGGACTGAGACTTGAGCTCAGCCGGGGACGCAGCAAAGCCATGTTGTCAGTCCCCGTGCTATCGAGCAGCGAGGATCACAATTAGCAGCGCCACTCAAGCCTACAAGCGCTTTTTAATGCTGCAGCTCTGGCGCCAGCGCGGTGCTGCACAGCCTCAGGCAGCCTCAGCCAGCCCGCTCAGGAGGCCGTCTCCCGAGTGGGTTAATTATCCCAATCTTGGACAAACTCCTTGTTTATGAATTCATTATCGTCGACCGTGAGATTTGCACGTAGGAGACAAAGATGCCGATTCTCACGACCGCGATCATGAATTTGATAGTTATACTCGCAATTGGAGTGATTGTGGGTCTCGGGTTTCGTCGATATGGTCGAACTTGGTTGAGCAGCAAGACGGCAGGCCTTACCGGAGCGAGTGATATCACTTATGCGCTCGTCGGCATCGCGGGCTCATTTATCGGGTTTCACGTAGTCGTCATTCTTGGCCTTCTACCGACGCCTCTGATGCTTTACTTAGGCGCAATCGTCGGCGCGATATTGACCGTGTGGCTGTGGCGCGGGCGATGATAGCCAAGTCCAATCTTTGCCTGTAATCTCGCCGCTTCAGTAATTCGCCCGACCGGCGCCTACCGGCCACAGCCCTTAAGGCGATAGTAGCAAGCTTGGCCGCAACGCTCACGCAATGCGGCCATCTGGCGTGTATTTATCGACAGCTTCTGGTAAATTTTGGCACAGCCTCTCGACGAGTTCGCTTTCGGACAGCCCAGTATGCGCTTGAAGATCCGCTAATGTTTCCGAGCCGAGCGCCCGACGAAGCGCATCTGCGGAACATTCCTTGTTCGTGTCGTTGCGAACCCACGACTCTGCCGCTTCGCGATCCCCTGACGCGCCAAAACGGTCGACCAAATCTTTCAATCCCGTTGCAAGGAGGCCACCAATGCCGCCGGCTCCTGCCGCGCCGGTTAATAAGCCGGCGAGATTGGGCGAAGCGCCGGGTTCGCCGACAGACCCCGAGCCGGAGCTTTGTCCGCCAGCAGTCGAGCCACGCAGCATTTCCGAAATTTTGTCTCGGTTCTGGTAACCTGCGACGGCCAGTAAGCCTAACAATGCAGTCAAGGATGGGGTTGCGCGCGCCATGTTCTAGCTCCCTGTGAGTTTGGATTAACGCTCAAGCGCGTTCATCGTTCTCTGCCGGTTGTTGATATCCGCTGCTGCGCTTGAAGACTCTTCTGCAGAAGCGCCAAATTGCGGCGGTTCGCCTTGAAAAAGACGTCGCCGATATTACCAGCGAGAGGGATGGCGCTGATAATAGAATCCACACCGACATTTCCCATCATCCGCATGAGCGTGAATTTCGAAACACCCAGTCGGCGCGCCTCAAGGATGAGGTAAGACGAAATCAGCGTCGTCGCGATGTTGCCCGCAATCGGAACCAGGCCGAGCAGCGCATCTAAACCCAAGGTAACGTTCGTTCCCGGAACACGAACTGCGCTGTCCATCACACGCGCCAAAGCGTCAAGCCGAGCGTGTGTCGCGGCGGCATCGCGCGGCAAGGCAGTATCTAGCGCTTCGGTGGCGGACAAATGCAAAGCGTTACTAAGAAAGGTCATTTCGCGGTCCCCTCGAAGCTTAAAATGGTGTTTGCTCACCTGGCGTTCAAGTATGCTGTAATCGGGGCGCAGCGCAGCCTGCGAGCAGCCGTCGCCCGCTCTCAAATCGTAAGAGACCCAGGATGATTGCAAGGGAAGCTTTGAATGACCAGGTCGTTCTCATCAAGCAATCCGATCATGCTGACTTGGCTGCCCAGTTTGCCGCTCATTTCGGTAACGAGCAGTTTGTCGCAGTCCAGCCTTTCGATTCAGTAGTGCGGGCTGCGACATATCACGACAGCCATTTTCAGGATGTCGAAGCAAAGCTGCCTATAGATACCGCGAGGGGAAGACCATATGGCCATCGCGAGACGCCTTTCTCGCAAGCTCACCTTGATGCGCTGCAAGCCAACATCTCTTGGTTACTAGCAGACGATCCGTATTCTGGAATGCTTGTCTCAATGCATCATAGTGGCCTTCCTCAAAACAGGTATGGCCTTGTCAGCTCCTGGCAGACGAGAGGCGGGGCGCGAACGAAGCCTCGTACAATTCGTCCCGAGGTCGCCGCTAATATAGAAACTCTAGAAAGGCAGCAGGCCATTCTGCTGGATAGACTGGTTGCAGACCGCGTGGCGACGGAAAGGCAGATAGATACGAACTACCGGCTGCTGCAGTTCTTCGATCTGCTATCTCTTTATCTGTGCAGCGATGGTTACCAGAACGGCAAACTTGCGCCCACCTGGATCGGCCCTGTTCCTCTGAATTACGAGGGGGGCGAGTGCGAAGGAGTACACATTCAGCCGCAGCTTGGGAACGAGATCAAACTCAGCCCTTACCCGTTTGACGCGCTACAATTACGCGTATCCGTCCCCGTTCGGTTTGTTCAGCAGCGTCCCGGCGCCGCCGCAGCGGCGCGTCGCGAGGAGGTAATGAAGGCCAGTCGCGAGTATCTCTCGTGGGTTTTCGTTCGTTAGCGGTTGGGAGGGTCCAGGTGGCGCTTGCATCGTTTCGGATAGAACGCTTGCAGCAGCAGCACACTATTCGGAGGGTCACCTGTCACGAAAAGGCTGATTAATTCAGGGATCGCGCACACAGTCTCGACGATTTTTGCGACGCCATTCGCAGCGGCGCCTTGCGTTTTGAGAATGCCTTTCGTTTGAAATGAGGGCCATACTTAGGTCGACGGATACAGAAGTCGCGTACCTGCCTTTGCCGGCGTTTTGTGGGGTCCGTGTTTCCACGGGTGTCATTCAAACTGTGTCCTCCATACTATTGGCGCTTCGAATCGGAACATCTGGCGCTTAACAGTCCGGGACCATTGGGGAACGACCGTGAGCAGGTTTATTGTAGCGACTGATTTTTCGACGCGCTCCGACCGCGCGCTTCGCCGGGGCAGTCTTCTTGCCAAGGCGACACAGGGCGCGCTCACGCTCGTTCATGTCGTCGACGACGATCAGCCACGGGAACTTGTAGAACTGGAAACGACAGAGGCCAGGAAACTGCTCGCCTCGCAGACGGACGCGCTTCGAAACATCGATGGGGTTGATGCCTCCCATTATGTAGCCCAGGGCGATCCGTTCCAGGCCATCGCGAAATTCGCCGAAGATTATAAGATTGATCTGGTCGTCCTGGGCCCGCATCGGCGCCAGATCCTCAAGGATGTGTTCATCGGCACTACGGCCGAGCGGACGATCAGAAACACGGCTGTACCTGTCCTGATGGCGAATGCCTTGCCGGCTGCCCCGTACCGGCACATCCTCGTCGCGGTCGATCTGTCGGAAAACTCTGCCGACGCGTTGCGCTGCGCGACCCAGCTCAATTGGGGAGAGAAACCGGCGCTATCGCTGTTTCATGCTTACGGCGCTCCTGAGCACCTCATGCGCGGCGTCATGAGCGTATCTGAAGCAGACGTGCAGCGTTACCTGAAAGAGGCGCAGGATCGTGCGGAGGCCAGCGTCGCCGCCTTTCTCCGACCATTGAATTGTAGGCCCGTGCGCCAGTTAGTCGAAATGATCGACACCGAGCCTTCGTTGATGATCCGGCGCGCGGCAAAGACTATCGGGGCCGACATGGTTGTCATTGGCCGAAGTGAACGCAGCAGCCTCGCCAAGCTTATCCTTGGCAGTACATCCGAAGCTGTTTTGCAGAGCGCCGACATTGATGTTCTGGTTGTACCCCGGGGCTGGGCGCCTCACCCTTCAGGGGCAGGCGAGCCGCCATGACGCAAGCGATGCGGTGGCGGAAGTTCATGTGCGACAGTCTTCACGTCGGAACAGCCGCCTGCGCCATCGAGCATGAAAAGGAAGGTCACGTTTTTTCAAATGGCTACCCAACTTCATCGCCAAAAACGGGCATTTTGTACCGACCGCCGGTCAGAATGCCGAGGCGGCGCGCTCATTTTGCGCGTGAATAGACGCGGACCGATTGCAGGGGGGCGGCACGATTCCACGAGGGGATCAATGACGGCGCCCAACCAAACCGCATGCTCTGCTAACCTTCCCGTCTTATTGTAAACGCCATGGATATGATGTTTGCCGCCGTCCTGATCGCCTCCGCGCTTGTCCTAGCGGCGGGGTTCACGACGTTACTGGCTTTCCGGGTCGGAGCGCCGCTGCTTCTTATTTTCCTCTGCCTTGGTCTGCTTGTCGGAGAGGATGGGCTAGGCATTGCATTCAATGACCCGCCGCTCGCCTTTTTTGTTGGCAGTCTCGCGCTGGCGGTGATCCTGTTCGACAGCGGATTTGGGACTAACATTTCATCCTTGCGTACGGCGGCCGCTCCAGCGCTGACGCTCGCCACTATGGGCGTTTTATTGACCGCTGGTTTGGTTGGGGCGGGCGCACACCTGGTGTTCGGCATGCCGTGGCTTGAGAGCTTCCTTATCGGCGCCATTATCAGCTCCACCGATGCGGCGGCAGTCTTTTTCCTACTTCGGGTCGGGGGAATCAATATCCGTGAACGGGCCCGGGCGACGCTGGAAATCGAATCCGGCTCGAACGATCCGATGGCGATCTTTCTCACAGTGGCCATCATCGAACTGCTGCTGCAGAAACCTGGTTCAACGAATTTGCTGCTGAATTTCGTCCTCCAGATGGGGCTGGGGCTCGCCATCGGTCTTTTGGGCGGTTTCGTAATCGTGAAGGCCATCAACTCAGTGCGCCTGGAGCCCGGGCTCTATCCGATCCTTGTCCTGGCCGGATCGCTGGCTGTTTTCGGAGCGACCGGCGTCGTAGGCGGAAGCGGATTCCTGGCGGTGTATGTGGCCGGCATTTACGCCGGCAACCGGCCGATGATCATGAAACTCGCCTTGAGGCGCTTCCAGGACGGGCTGACGTGGTTCGCCCAGATCAGCATGTTCCTTCTGCTCGGTCTTTTGGCCACGCCATCGCAATTCCCTGCCGTCGCCATCCCCGCAATCGGGCTCGCGTTGTTTCTCACCTTCGTCGCGCGGCCCCTGGCGGTCTGGTTGTGCCTGTTGCCGTTCCGTTTCAAGCCGGACGAAACAGCTTTCATCTCGTGGGTTGGCCTGCGTGGCGCTGTGTCGATTCTGCTTGCAATTCTGCCGCTGGCCCAAGGCTTGCCGAATGGGCAATATTTTTTCAACGTGACCTTCATCGTCGTCATCACCTCGCTCGTCCTGCAAGGCTGGACTATTCGTCCGCTGGCCAAGCGACTGGGGCTAGTCGTGCCGCCCTCGTTGGGGCCCCTCGAAAAGATCGAACTTGAACTACCCGGTGGGGCACACCACGAGTTGGTCGTCTACCGCGTCGCAACGGATAGTCCGGTGGCGAAGGGAGCCAAAGTCCCGCGGTGGGCGCGCCCCTCCCTGGTCGTGCGTGACGGCCACTCGACGTCCTATCAGTTCTCTGGGAAGTTGCGGGCGGGGGATCAAGTCTACCTGTTCGTATCGCCCCGTTACATCCGTCTCATAGACAGACTCTTCGCGAGCCCAGCCACAATCCGTGAAGACGACGCGGATTTCTTCGGCGACTTCGTCGTCGATCCGGGCAAGACATTGGAGGACTTGGGCAAATCGTATCAGATCGAGCGTTACGGCGAAAAGCCTGAAACGGAAATCGCTACCTTTATTGAGCAAAGGCTTGGAGGCGTCGCCGATGTCGGCGATCGAATCGCCTGCGGGAGTGTGGAGCTGGTCGTGCGTGAACTGAACGCTGACGGATCAATCAAAAGCGTCGGCGTGGCTCTTTCGTCAGCGAAAACGATGTCTGCCCGGATTCCGCTATTTCTGAACGCACGCGAACTTGGCGCCTGGGTGCGCCGTCGAATGAAAGCCAAGGAACGCTAATCTGCAGAGTTCAGCATTTGATCGTGATCAACCTGCGGATCTGCTGACCATGCATTTGTGACGGCTTGATTTGCACATTTTCACGCCGCAGCCAGCCACACTCATCGGCAACCGCGGCAACCTATTGTTGGAGCGATCCCTGATGTCCATTGCACCCGAGCCCGCCCTGCAAAAAGACACTCAGGCCGTACGCGCCGCACATGCGCGCGACGCTGCGAGTGTTATCGCCGATCTGAACTCGAGTTCCAACGGTTTGAGCTCGCAAGAGGCAGAGAGACGGCTCCGACTATATGGTCCCAACTCCATTCCCACCGGCGCCCGGCGCCACCCCTTTCTGCGGTTTCTGGCCCAGTTCAACAACGCGCTCATCTACTTCCTGCTGGTCGGCGCAGCCGCAGCCGCAGTGCTTGGGCATTACGTCGATGCCGGCGTGATCCTCGCAGTGGTTCTGGTCAATGCTGTCGTCGGCTTTTTGCAGGAGGGCAAGGCTGAAGACGCCCTGGCGGCGATACGCAACATGATCGCCCCTCGGGCAAGCGTGTTGCGCGACGGCGCGCGCGGCAGTGTCCCTCAGGCCAATCTCGTTCCCGGTGACGTCGTCCTGATCGAAGCCGGAGACAGGGTTCCCGCTGACTTGCGGCTGATACGCGCCCGCAGCCTTCGCATAGAGGAGGCGATCCTCACCGGCGAGTCGGTGGCGTCAAGCAAACACGCCGATCCTGTCGCCGAAGAGGCGCCCCTCGGTGACCGGCGCTCGGTGGCGTTCTCCGGAACGCTTGTCGCCACCGGGCAGGGAACAGGCATTGTTTATGCAACAGCCCTGGGGACGGAGATTGGCCGCATTAGCGAACTCCTCGGTGGCGTCGAAGAGCTGACCACGCCGCTCCTGCGTCAAATCAACCGCTTCGGTCAGCGTTTCACACGGTTCGCCTTCATCGGCGCCGCCGTCCTGTTCCTGTTTGCCGTCGGCCTGCGCGGGTTCAGCTGGGACGAGGCGCTGATGGCTGTCGTCGCTTTGGCTGTCAGCCTTGTGCCAGAAGGTTTGCCGGCCGTCATCACTATTACGCTGGCCATCGGCGTCCAGCGGATGGCGGCGCGCAACGCGGTCATCCGACGGTTGCCGGCGGTCGAGACGCTGGGCGCAACTTCCGTCATCTGCTCCGACAAAACGGGCACATTGACCCGCAATGAAATGACAGTCAGGCGCGTCGTGGCGGCTGATCAAGCGACATTGGTCGGGGGCTCCGGCTACGATCCCGGCGCTCATCGACTGTTTGAAGACACCGCGCTGCGGGACCGTGAAAGTCACGCGACCTCGGTTTCGCTGATCCGTGCCGGGCTTTTATGCAACGACGCCCACCTGCGATCTGATGGAAAGGACTGGAAGGTCGAGGGCGACCCGATGGAAGGAGCTCTCGTCACACTGGCGATGAAAGCGGCCTTGAACCCCGAGCACGAACGCGCCGAGTGGTTTCGCCTGGACGAAATTCCGTTCGACGCCGAGCATCGGTTTATGGCGACGTTGCACCGTACGCCGCTCTCCGACCACATCGTCTTGGTCAAGGGCGCCCCTGAAACCGTAATGGCAATGTGTGACCGGCAAGAGGCCGCGACAGGCGCGACGACGCTCGACGCAAAGTATTGGTCAGATCAGATCGCCGGGGCTGCGGCGCAGGGTGAGCGGGTTCTGGGTTTCGCCTTTCGTCATATGCCCTTGAGCAGCGAGCGGATCGATTTCGCCGATGTTGAATCCAGACTGACGTTCATTGGCGTCATGGGCTTCATTGATCCGCCACGTGATGAAGCGATCCGCGCCATTGCAGAATGCGCCTCGGCCGGCATCGCAGTGCGCATGATCACTGGCGATCACGCCGCTACCGCCAAGGCAATTGCACGTCAGCTCGGTTTGGGTGATGACCCTGCAGTTCTGACGGGAAGCGATCTCGACAAACTGTCAGCGGAGGACTTTGCGCAAGCCGTCCGCGAAACCATTGTTTTTGCGCGCACGAGCCCCGAGCATAAACTGCGCATAGTCCAGGCTCTTCAGGCGGAGGGGCGGGTCGTGGCCATGACCGGAGACGGCGTCAACGATGCGCCGTCCCTCAAGCAGGCGGATGTTGGCATCGCCATGGGCGTGAAAGGCACCGAGGCTGCGAAAGAAGCTTCGGAAATGGTTTTGATGGACGACAATTTCGCCTCCATCGTCGCGGCTGTTCACGAAGGCCGAACCGTACATGACAACATTCGCAAGGTCGTCGGCTGGACTTTGCCCACGAATGGCGGTGAGGCGCTGACGGTGATCGTCGCTATTTTGTTCAATTTCGCCATGCCGATGACGCCCGTCCAGATACTCTGGGTTAATCTGATTTTGGCTGGCACTCTTGGCCTTGCGCTCGCGTTTGAGCCACCCGAGCCCAACGTCATGAGCCGCGCGCCCCGGCGCCCGGATGCGGGGCTCCTCACGCCCTTTATCCTGTGGCGCGTTATTATTGTTTCCGTGCTGTTCGCCGCGGTCTCTGTGGGGATATTTTTCTGGGCCCTTGAACAAGGACGCAGTCTTGAAACCGCGCGCACCATGGTGGTAAATACGCTGGTTGTGCTGGAAATATTCTACCTGTTTAGCGTGCGGTACCTCCACATGACCTCGTTCACGTTGACGGGCGTGCAGGGGACGCCGGCCGTCCTCATCGCGCTTGCCGTCGTCGTTGCGGGGCAACTCGCGTTCACCTATCTGCCGGTGATGAACAACTTGTTCGGGTCGCGCCCGCTGACTGTCGCGGATGGACTGCTCATCGTTTCTCTAGGCGCGGCGACTTTCGTGCTGCTGGAATGTGAGAAGCGCCTTGTTCGAAAGCGTTTCCGAGACGAGTAGCGCCTTTGACGCGCCAGAACGCGCTGCGCAGCTAGTGGGGAGGCTTCTCACCGCCCGATAAATATCAACCCGCGCTATTGCACCCCGTGGGCAGCAAGCGACGGTTCAGCGGGCTATCCTTCGGGATATGTAGGAGCGCGCGTGCGCGTCGCGGCCTCTCGCGCAGCATTAGCGAGTTTGTCGCCGTGCGCTTTTGGCCTGTCGCCCGTCGGCCACGCTCTCGTTGACCCAACGGCGTCGGCGGCTAAAAGTCTGCGGCGGGGCGAAACGATCCGGGAGGACCTGTCCCCAGAGACAAACAGCCGTGCGAGAACAAACCCGAGGGCGGCCGCCGCAGTCAGCGACGCGATGGGATGCTGGCGGAAAAAGAGCGTTGGATCGACTTCCCGCTGCGACGTGTTCCTTGCCGCATAGACTTCTATGGTCCGGCTGCTCGGCGTCAATTCGTGCTCATTTTGCATGCAGGTTACCTCTCCTGCAAGGTTTAAGAAATCGGGGCCGGAATGGTTCCCGTTTCCTCGCAGGGGCAGCAACATCGGGCGCTCCTGCACCCGCGAACTCAAGCGTTGCCGTGGATTTTTGACTCCGTCATGACGCGAGACGCTTGCCACTTAGCCCGATGGTTATGACCACGCCGGCCGTGGACCAGTCATATGCGATGGCCCCGCCCAGATGACCAGACACGCATCGCTTTACAAGTTGACTCCCATATGTAGCGCCGCTGGCTGGCGGCTCTACTTGTGGCCCCCCTCTTTCGGTCCACACAAGTTCCAAATCTTCGTCAATTGACGAACCCGAAACATCCAGAGTCCCGGCATCGGCAGACAACGCGCCATATTTCAAGGAATTGGTGGCCAGCTCGTGAACCACCAAGGCGAGGGACGTCGCTGCGCCCTGTCCTATTCCCATACGAGGCACTGCCACGCGGATGCGGCCACTGAAGGCGCCCATGTCTTCGTATGGCGAAAGCAAGATAGACAGCAGGTCTCCGAGTAAAGCAGCGTGTCCCTGATGTCCTGGCAGGGGTCGCACCATGTCATGAGCGCGTCCCAGAGCGGTAAGTCTGCCGGTTAACATCTCCGCCATGTCCTTGACCGTGGATGTAGACTTGGAAGACATGTTCGTTAATCCGGTCGCGATGGCCAGAAGGTTTTTCACCCTGTGACTCATCTCCCCGGCTAATAACTCATTGCCCTCTTCAGCTTGCTTGCGTCCGGTCACGTCGAGAAAAATCCCGAACATCTGGCCTTCATACAGGGCGGAGTCGTCACCCAGCCCCCGGGCAGAAATCCATCTGATTTCTTCACCGACCAGTATCCGGAAATCGATTTCATAGGCCCCGACAATTCCGCGAGTCGCGGTGAACGCCTCTCGGACGCGGTCCCTGTCCGCCGGATGAATATGGGCCGACAAATGCTCAAACTTCACTTCATGGCTATAGGGTAAACCCCAGAGGTGGAATCCCCGCTCGTCCATTGCGAACTGATCATCAGAGATGTTCCAAGACCAGAGCGCCACGCCAGCCGCGTGGATGGCGCGCCGGAGGTTGTCAACTCGCGCCAGCGGGTGGCTCGGGTCGTTGAACATAAGCGCTCCATTGAAATACACGCAGAAAAACAAAGCGATCCGCCGATAAGAATTAAATTGAGGGAGGAAGCAAGGCGCAATGCGACTGTCGTTGCAGGTGCGCGATCCGCGAGGCCCTGCACGGGAGCGTTTCGGAAAGTAGAAGAGCGGCTTCCTCCGGCCTCTTCCGCTCCGTCGAGGCGAGGATTCTCGAAGTGATCGTCCGACTTGCAGGCGGGCTGCTATTCGTGTGCGACACGCCGGCAAGAGTGGAGACGCTCGCGCTGTCTTTTCAGCGCGAGGCGCGCATATGATGCGAAGATCAAGCTGCGGACAAAGCTTTGTCCGCACTTGCGTGTGTGCGCTGGAGGAAACTCCTGTTGATCGGGCTGTGGGGATTCAGCGCCAATCGCTCATGGGCGAGGGCGCAAGCGAGGTGGCTTAGGCCGCCCCGCGTTGCGGCTTCAGTCAGCGTCCAATCGATGATGTCTCGCTGCGCATGACTGCCGCCGAACATGTTCGCGATGTGACGAGACCTCATCAAATGCTTCGTGGCTCCCAGGTGGTCGCCGCGCCAGAAAGCCACAAAGCCACTCGCCAGATCGAGTCCGACTCCGCTCGCCCATGCGCCCGTTTCAGTGGTTGGTGATCGCGCGCGCAGGGCGTCAACGATGCGCTTCGCATCGAACTCCCGGCCCGCGCCGAGGTACGCCATGACGGCGTGCCAGTCGTTGAAGGGATAACTGCCGCCGTCGACGTGGCGATCCCAGGAGTCGGCGACCTCCCGCCAACGCTCGCCAACATCATGCCCAACCAGATGCAAGCGCCAGAGCAGAGCTGATGCATCGATCAAATCGACCACGATTGTGCTGCGGTCCCTTCGGATTCGTCCATCGTATAGCGCGAGCGCCTCTTTGTTTTGGCCGAGGCCGATGTGAAAAAGCGCACGGTGCCACCAGTTATGAACCTTGAAGAAATTGTCGTCACCGGACCACATGGGCTCGCGCGAGGACATCCAGGCCAGTCCTTCGCCGGGGCGGCCCTGCATCTCCATCACGTGAGCGACCGCGTGATGCGCCCAGCACTCAAGCGGCTCACGATCCAGGGCTTCGCGTCCAACATCTTCGGCGCGCACGTAATCAGCGCACTCCTCAAGCCCGAAAGAATAGAAGCCAAGCATGGTCGAATACCCTGCATCGGCTGGCGACCAATACGGCAGCGCGCGAGCGATCCGATCCCGCAGGCTACGTGAATTGGCGCGAAAAAAGTCCACAAGGTGCCCGACCTGCAAGCCGACGAGGTCGCGTGGATAAAGAGCGTTATGGTGATCGCAGGCCATAGCCGCATCGCTCCACCGCCCAGCGACGATGCAGTCGAGAATCGCGACATGAGAGCGCTCCCGCTCGTTCATGTTCATGGCGGCGAGGGACTCGATTAAGCCGCGCGCCTCGCGCGTTAGATCGGGCTCGGTTGCGAGCGCGAAGAGATAAGCCTTGAGAATCTTGGCCATACAGAAGTCGGGTGAAACTGCGCTCGCAGTATCGAGCAGCCCGACTGGATCGCCGCGGTAAAGGTTGAATGAGGTCAACGCCTCGCAAAAAAGGGCAGTGGCCTGGGCGTTGCCGCCCGACATTTGATTTTCTTGCAGATCCCGGTAGCCCATCTCAAAACTCCCGCTTGCTCGATGCTCGGCATGTGTTTGCCGACGGGATGATTGTCATAAGCGCAATTTCTTGGAATGATTGGGCCGCCGGAATCTTTGACTTGGACGCCACATCGAGGGCCTGCCCATGTCTGATCCCAAGTTCGAACCCAAGTTCGATCCCATCGCTGATCTCCTGCGCTCGGTGCGCCTCAGCGGAGCTGTTTTCCTTGAGGCGGATTTCACTGAGCCTTGGTCTGTCTCGTCTAAACTGACCAAGGAAGAATGTGAGCGTCTCGGGGCTCAGCATGGGCGCGTGATCGCCTATCACTATGTGGCCAGCGGCGCGGCTCTGGTGAAGGTCGGGGGCGACACCGCCTTAAGCATTGGTCCAGGAGAGATCGTGCTTCTACCGCGCAACGACGATCACGTCCTCGCAAGCGACCTTGCCCTTCGGCCCGCTCTCGCGGACCCGCACATCACAGTTTCCGACGAGGGAATGTGCAAACTGACCTATGGCGGCGGCGGCGCTCCTACGGCGATTTATTGCGGATATCTGGCTCACGACGAATCTCTCCTCCCCTTACTCTCGCTTCTGCCGCAAGCCATGAAGCTCAAGGTTGATGAGGTGGATGGCGCCAGGTGGATTGAAACGACGTTCCGCTATGCTGCGAGGCAACAGAAGGATCCCGCGCGTCAGCAACCGGCTATGATCGCCCGGCTCGCCGAACTGCTACTCGTGGAAGGCTTACGCCAGCACATGGCGCAGCATGCCAGTCAGGGCTTTCTCGACGGGCTGCGGGACGACGCTATTTCGCGCGCGCTTGCACTGCTCCATGACAATATTGGTCGATCCTGGACGACGGAGGAGCTTGCCGAAAAGGTCGCAATGTCGCGGTCAGCCTTCGCCGACAGGTTCACGAGGTTAGTAGGCGCGCCGCCCATGCGCTACCTTGGCCAGCGCAGGCTGGAAGAGGCCTCGCGTCGACTCCAGCAGACGCGAGGCACTGTCGCGAGCATTGCTTTTGCAGTGGGGTATGACTCGGAAGCGGCTTTCACGCGCTCCTTCAAGAAGGCGTTTGGCCTTCCTCCGGTAGCCTGGCGCCGGCGACAGACGGGTGAAAAGGCTGAGCCCACGAAGGCGGTTTAAAATATGGCTCAATGTTCGCCGCGCCGCCCGATTATCGCGCAGGCCCGGCGTTCCGAACGCCTGTTGATCGACTTCAATTTTCCCGGATCAGACCTAAGCATCAGGAGGAATAGGACGCGTCAAAATGACCGCAAAGACGCCAGCTAAAACAAAAGCCTGAAAACGGAGCGCTGGACGGGGACCATCACGCGATGGCTGTGCCGGTGAGAGCCCTCGCCACGGCTCACCCGAACACCACAACCACTAGCTTCTACGAGAGGCCGATGACGGATGATGTTCAAGGGCGCGCCTACGATTATGCCGGGCTGATGGACGCCGCATGGTTACGAGCGAACACGCCGATTGCCGAGGCGGATTATTACCTCTGCGCCCCGCGTCTCACCGGACTCAACCGCACCACATCGGTGATACGCTCGGACTCTGCTGAAGGTCGCTGTGCTCCCTGCCGAAGCGCTGGATGATCGAGTGGGCGCTCGTCTGTATCTGTCATAAATCGACAGCTAATCCGGTCGTCCCTTAGTCGATATCTTTGGGATGGCGTGTTAGCTTAATATCATTGATACCCAACACCTCCTACATAGTCCCGTAGTAGTTCTTCCTCGTTTTCTACTTCATCCAAAAGCGCCTGAATGACGTGACGAGCGTTCAGCACCCCAATCGGGCGCAGTTTCTCGTCGGCTACGGGGATATGCTTCAGCCCGCGCTTCTTCATTATTGACCAAGCTTCCCTTAGCAGGGTGTCGGAATTGCAAAACGTCACATCGCGCGTCATCACGGATGAGGTATCGGTGTTGCAAATGTTTCCCTGACAATGGCTAATTTGTCGGATGATATCCGTTTTCGTGATGACTCCAGCCATTACTCCATCCGAATTACATACGACGACGAGACTGGTTTTCCGGCCTTGCAGGAGTTTCGCGACGTGGATCAGCGCGGCGTCGTCGCTGATCGTGACAAGCTGCTCTCGAATAGCCGGTAATAGTTGCTTTACGAGCATCGTCCCCTTTTCTCCGATGTTTTCATCCGTCTGGATGCAGAGAGATCCCCGTTATGGGATGCTTATTCCAACTCCCAAGAGCCGACCGGAACCGACTACACTTAGCTGCCGACATCTACGCAATGTGGCCAGGATACCGGCGATGCGAGCGCGAAACAATTGAGCCGGATCGTTATTATCGCAGTAAACTTAGCGTGAGTGGGCGCAGTCCTCGCGGTTTACATCTGGATCTGGATCGTAGCGGTAGATTTCGAATGTTATGACGCGCGTCGCTCCTGTCCGGGCTCGCACGTCTTCCCTTGCCCGATGCGATGCGAACTCCGGCGCTACGCCGAAGTTCCGAGGCTACGGGAAACGTCTCAGCTTCAAACGCAACAGAGTCGCCACGCCTCCTGTTCGCCGAAGTCGCGCACATGCACAATTCCGATCGCCTCGAAGTCGCTCAAGCAAGCAAGTGCTCGGAAGCGCGACGACACAATCACGGAGCCCGGAGTCGCCGCCTGCTCGAGCCGGGCCGCAAGATTCACGGTGTCTCCCCACACGTCGTAGCTGAACTTCGTCCGCCCAATGACGCCGGCTGTGGCTGGTCCGGCGGCAATGCCGCCCCGAAGGCGCAGCGCAAGTCCAAATCGAGCGCCTACTTCGGCTGCAGCCCGCGGCAGCGCGCCGGCGAACCTGGCCATCCGATCCGCGTCGTCAGGTTTGGGCAGCGGAAGACCAGCCGCCGCCATGTAGCAGTCCCCGATGGTCTTGATTTTCTCGACCCCATGCCGGGCTGCCAGTTCATCGAAGGCGCTCACAAGTTCGTTCAGCATTGCAACGCACCGCGTCGGCCCCATCTCCGCTGCGATCTCCACGAAGCCAACGATGTCGGCGAATAGGATGCAGACCTCCGCTGCACGTTCCGCAATTGATGCATCGGGTTGCGCCAGAAGTTGGTCCGCAACATGCTGGGGCAGAATGTTGCGAAGGAGATCCTCCATGGCCGCCTCTGATCGCTCCACCAGCGCGAAGGCGTACCAGACCAACGCCGCAATGACGGCGAAGGTCGCCACAGCGGAAGAAACGTAAAGCTGACGGAGAAGATTCTGATCCGCCGCGATGCTTGCGGCCTCGGAAGGAAAAAGAAACCACGCGCTCACGTGCAGAAACAGGCTCGTAACGACAACGAGCAGGATAAGGGCGCGACGCGCCAGACCAAAGATCACGAAGGGTGCGGCGGCGCCGACTACAAGGTTCAAGTGAATGCCCGAATCGCGTCCAAGTAAGCTAGTGAAAGCGAACAAAGCAGCGAGTTCGCTCACGGCGATCGCCACCCCGCCTGCGAGCTCGTGAAGGCGATGAAGAAATGGAACGCTCGCCGCCATCACGACAAGCGCGAGATTTAGGCCGACGAACCAGCGATACTTGTAAAGATCGGCAGCGGCGTAAGTGATCGCGTAGAGGGCCGAGAACAGGATGATGAGGTAAGCCATCCCGTTCAGCAGCCTGAGTCGTCGCGCGACCTTCGGCGGATAATCCCCCACGCCATACGCCATAGCTCGACGAGCGCCGTCCACTAGGCAATGCAGCGGGCCTGATGGGATCGTACTACCTGATCGAGAGAAGCTCTTGTCGTGCGTAATGGCGCCCTCCGCAGAGAGATCTATTGCCCCATGATCCAAAAACGTCCCCGTGGAAGACAATACATGAGCAGGCGGATTTGATGAATCGCCAAAAATTGCGTGCGTAATTTGCAGCGCTCTAGGCGACGTGACGGCGCGCGTCGGGTGGACATAAAAGCGGCCGCGGCTGCACCATCGCATAACAGGAAAGTGTTGAAGTCGTCTTGGCAGTTGCTCCGGTGTCTTCGCGGTATTGCAACGCCTCCTTCACTGTACCATCAATCAAAAGCCGGCCGGGTGAATCTCGACCTGGCCGGCGCTTTGGTTTTCACGGGCGCTCAATAGTACGCACAGACGAAACCATAAGGTGTCCATACACGGGGGCAGTCGTAGGTATAAGCATGATACCTGACGAAGTGGCGACCGCGGTGGAATCGATGGCCGTGGCCCCAATGCCCGCCGTGATGCTTCATTCCAAAGTGCTTGCCGCCCCCGCCTTTCCATCCGCCCTTTCCGCCCTTTGCGGACGCTTCGGTGCTGATGATGCCGGCGCCCACGAGGGTGGCGGCGGTAGCCAACGCAATCATGAACTTTTTCATTGTTCTGCTCCGTTGTTTGAGATCCGGACCGCCCAGGCCCGCCGACCGGGACTTCTGCCCGAGCCGTGAAACCAATATGCAGCCGCTGACTTCGGGACGCAGTGTGGAAGCGCACAAGCAGATGAGATGCTGTCTGACAGGCCGGCTGCGCTATGGCAGATTTTTCACGCCGGTGAGGGCTACACAGGGGCACATAGCGTTGACCCGTCGAACCGCCAATCATGCGGTCAGTAGAACTGAGTGTATGTGCTGAATGAGGAAAAGATAACGCTCGTCGAACGTCACGATGGCATTGGATATGGAGGTCTCGAAATAGGCGGATCCCGTATTTTGGGCTATGGACCTGCGCCGATGAAAATCGTCAACCCTTTGCCTGTGCGGGAGACCAAACCCTTGAACGACGCGTCAAGCACGCTCCGCAACCCGCCAGTTCCGAAACTGATAAAGCGCAACACGATCTGCATCGCCCTCTCACAGGCATTCACTGGCGCAGGGATGCAGATGGGCTATGGCATTGCGCCCCTCATGGTGTTGGCGCTCTCGGGATCATCAAGTTTGGCCGGAATGTCCGTCGGACTATTCGCGGTGAGCCGCTTTATGGTTGCGTATCCAGTCGGCAAAATCACTGACGCATTTGGACGCAAACCAGGCATTTTGCTGGGCCTGCTGCTCGGCCTCGCAGGAAGCTTGACGCTCGGCCTTGCCATGCAGAAGGCCAGCCTTGTGGGCTTAGCGGTTGGACTTCTCATCATGGGAATGGGCCTGAATGCGGCGCAACAGCTACGCGTCGCAGCCGCAGATATGTATCCGCCGAACATGCGCGCCCAAGCGCTAGGGTTTGTTGCGGCCGGCTCCCTTCTGGGGCTGTTGATCGCGCCACTCCTGATCGCGGCGGGACATGCGTTTGGCGATCATTCAGGCTTCTCGCCGCTCGCGCTACCGTGGTTGATTTTGCCAGCCTTCATCCTGGTGAGCGTCGGGATTGTTTTCTTGATTCGCCCGGATCCGAAGGAGATAGGGGAGCGACTCGACGAGTACTATCCTGGATACAAGCCATTGAAGGCGCCTCCGGGAGCTGCTGCTGAGCGCTTTCGCGCGATGTCCCTGATCCGACCAACCCGCACGCGGCTCGCCATCGCGGCGAACACCGCCGCGCAAGCGAACATGTCCATGGTGATGGTGCTGACGTCACTCATGTTGGACCACCATGGCCATTCGCTCTCTGCCATTGGCTTTTCTCACGCATTTCACTCCGCTGGAATGTTTGCGTTCACGATCCCTCTCGGCCGCGCTGCCGATCGTTTTGGGCGAGAGAGGGTGATGTATCCCGGCGTGGTGTTGACGATCATCGGAGCGGCGTTAATCACCCTCTCCCAGGGCTTCTGGGGCATTACCATAGGAACGTTTCTTGTTGGGCTTGGATGGGCCGCGGCAAACGTGGCGGCTACTGCGATCATAGCGGATGCGGCGACGACCTCTCAGCGCGGCCGCGCAATTGGGGTCAACGATAGTTTTGCTGCTGCAGCGGCGCTCACATCCGCCTTGATCACAGGCCCGCTCATCCAATGGTATGGCCTGACTGCTGCCGGCGCGGCGGCGGCATTGTTCGCGCTCGTTCCGTTGGTAATGTGGCTCACCAGCGCGCCCGCTGGTAAACCCTCTTGAACTTCTCCGGCAGGCCAGCCGCCCACCCTTCGACCGCTGGCTGCTGGCTGCTGGCGAAGGCGGAACCTCAAGCAGCGCTTTCCCAGGGCGCTTCGGCCTCGCCGCATAGAGATCATGGCCGGCGCGGAACAGGCGTCGCAGGCGAGAAGCGGACTAAAAAAGTGGACAAGGCTAAAGGGTATTCAGAACGCTCGCACGGGCGCTTTGAGCAACTTATCTCTCTCCCTATGAGGCGGGTGAGGACGCCATTGAAGCGACTTTCAACAATGGCGTTCTGGCCATTACGCTCCGGCCGGCATTTTCACCCCTCGCGATACGAAGGCGACGATGGAGGTGCGTTGTCGTGGCCACGAGGATCTCTGATAGCCTCGTCTTTCTGGTCCACTGCTTCCTTGATCACGTCAATTGCGGATTTCGCTTCGGCGACTTCGCTAATCAACTTCATGATGTCAGTCCGTGTTTTGGCCGCATCAAAACGTTCCTCGATGTCCTGGATCTGCCGAAGCGCTTCCCAAGCCCGATTGAGGGCGGCAAGCCGTTTTACTGAGTCCATGGCTTTCTCCCGCAAATTCATCTGCCGTGCGGCTTACGTAGGAGGTATTGGGCCCAATTCAGGGGGTCCTATTCAGTTAACTGGCCTCCGCTCAAGCCCGCACGCCAGATTTTTCTTCCGCTCCGCCTCCCCTCGCGCCGCTGGAAGATTGCCCCTATAATGTGGCGATGAAAAACATTCCCAAGCCATCGAAGTCTAACAATCTGAAGCCGAGAGCACTTTACGCCAGCGGCGATATCGGCATCATGACCTTGCGCGATGGCCGTTGCAGATGGCCCACGGGCTCAGGCCCGGGCGGGGAGCAGCTGTACTGCGGTGCGTCATGCGATCCGGCCACGGTTTACTGTGAGACGCACAGAAGCAAAGCTGCGGGAGTTAAGGGCGTGCGCCGTTGAAGACGCTTGCATTCGTAGCTGAAGTAGCCCCGGCCAAGGCAAAAAGGCCTGACTGACATTCAGGCTGTTCTTCGCCTTCCTGCGTCTAGCTCGGCATTTGGGGCTTCTCGATGACCGGTTCAACGTACAGTTCGAGTACCGCGAGCCGGGCGATCGCGACGAAGGGAGTGGCCAGGGCGACGCTGACTTCACCGAACAGCGCGCCGAAGATGAGGATCGCGGCAATGGTGAGAAGCGGCGGAAGGTGCACGGCGCGTTCCTGGATTAGCGGTGTTAGCAGGTACCCCTCGATGGATTGTATGATCGTATATACAATCAGCACCATAAGCGCTGTTTCCATGCCAAGCGTCATTGCAGTCAGCATGATAGGGACTGCGGCGATGATCGGGCCAATGAAGGGGATAAAGCCGAGGAGACCCGCCTGAAAACCGAGCAGGAACGGAGCAGGCACGCCCATAAGTACGAGCGCCACGGTGATCGACACGCCAATGAGAATCATTGCGGCGATCTGTCCCACCAGCCACCACCGCAGAGCCTCGCCTATTGAATTCAATGTTTCGCGAAGCCTTGCTCGCATGTCCATCGGGAAAAGCCGGAGAAATCCGTCGCGATACAGGATGGGACTTGCAGCAGCGAATATACCGATGATCGCGATGATGATCGCATTGAACATGACGCCAGAAACAGTCGCCAGGGCCGTTGTTGCCGAGCCGACCATCGCGCCCGGATCGCTGAACAGAAAATTGCGCAGTCCGCCGCCCGCGTCAACGGTTCCGCTCGCGCCCGGCAGAATACCGAGTTTGGCCGCCTGCTCGTGCAAGTTCGTAAGCTGGGCGCTAATCAATCGACGAACGCTGTCGAACTCCTGCACAAAATAGAGGCCGCCGATAGTGATCGCGACTGCTAGCACGCTGAAGAAGATCAGGCAGGCGATCCCCAAAAGCCACCCGCGTCCCAAGGGCAGCACGTATCCGAGACTGCGAACACTGGCGTCAAGCAAGACACCGAAGAGAACGCCAGCAAACAGGATCAGGAATGCTTCTGACGCGAGCCAGATGAGCAGTGCAATGACCACCCCTCCAAGCGCGAGCGAGGTCGTTCTAACTACCTCTAACCTCTGCACCACCCAGCTCCCCTAGCAATGATGGAAGGAATGGCTGCGGTGCGCCACCGGCTGCCGTCGCAACGCTCAGCCTAGGAATGGCTGTGGCGCGCATTAGTTTCGCATCCGGATGCAGCCGTTTACCGCCGATTCCTTCCTGTCGGCGAAGCGAGGTGCGAAGGCATTCCACGAACCGCAGCGGCGCCGCCTTTGATGCGAACTCCTTCGGCGATCGTCATGCGTGCTCGTCCCCATAATCTGGCTCAGAGTTACTTCCGCACTTCGTCCTGACTCATCTTGTGCATCAGTGCGTTGATTTCCGCGCCGGCTATGATCACGAAAGCGGCCGCATAGAACCACAGCATGAGCACGACGACAGCGCCGATGCTGCCGTACATGGCCCCGTAGTCCCCGAAATTTTGGATGTAAACCGAAAAGCCTAACGACACGAGGATCAAGGCAACAACGCCAAAGACGCTTCCCGGTGTGACGAACCCGAAGCGCTGCTCCACGTTAGGGGCGAACCGATAGACAAGCGCAAAACCTAAAAGCATAGAAACGACGATGATCACCCAACGCAGCGTCGCGAAGAAGGTGAGCAGCAGCTGGTTGAAGCCAAAGCGCGATCCGAGCCAGTCCTGCACAATGCCCCCGAGGACGATGAGCGAGAATGCAGTGAGGATCATGGCGCCGAAGACCGTGCTGAGCAGGAGGGATACTGCACGCGCGCGCAGGAAGCTGCGCGCCTCCGACACCTCGTAGGCGGAGTTGATCTGGCGCATCACGCCGTACATGCCGGTGGAGGCGGCCCACGCCGCGGCAAGCAGGCTAAAAGACAAAAGTCCGCCGCGCTGTTCGCCGATCGCTTCCTCGACAACCTGACGGACAAGGCCGGAGGCTTCATCAGGAAGCCCCTGCGCAAGAAAATCAAAGATGGCCTGCTCAACGCGAGGGATTGGCAAGAACGGAACCAGCGTGATCATGACAACCAGCGCTGGAAAGAACGCAAGCGTCATATAGAAGCTCAAGGCCGCAGCGCCTGTAAACACGTTATCGTCGACCAGCCGACGGCCCAGGACAAGCAGAAGTTTTTTCGAGAAAAGCATCGTGACCATCCGCGACAACGCACTCCAAAGGCGCCGGCGCCTATGCTATTCAACTCGAGCAGGGAAGTGATGTTCCTCCGCCTCTCGGTTCCGGCTCGAAGATACCTTCGGCGTCTGTTCCGGCTTGGTTGCAAGGTCCGCATCGCGCGCCGCTAGTTCGGTGTAGTTGCAAAGCGACTGATGCGCCCAACGACACCCAAAGCATATTTTGAGCTTGAGCGGTGTCGGGTTTGCACAGCTATGCCTTTTAGCTAGCCCCGTCGTCCTTGCCGGGGTGGCGAGGTTTTGGCGTTTCTCCTCAACACTTTCTTCGCCGCCTTCGTCGCGCCCCTCGCCGTTTAGGAATTTGTTAACTATCTAAGGCGAATTATTGAATGGCGGGGGCGCATTGGAGCCGAGAACATGTCTCTACCAACCGTTCTGCTCGCTCTGAGCGACCCCCGCACCAATCGCGCGATGAGCACCGGTCTCCAGCGCTTCGGATACGAAAACCTTACCGCTACGGACCAGTGCGAAGCACTGTCGATCCTCGCCACGAAAGGCCAGATCGACGTCATGATCATTGACGCAGATGCGCCCGAAGGTCTTGCGCTCGGCCATGGCGTGAGACGAGCACATCCGAACGTCGCCATCGTCTACACCTCCGAAGCTCCGCAAAAGATTGCCGAGCACACAATTGTCAGCGGCTCACCGATGCTGAGATCACCCTTTGCGCCACATCTGCTGGCCGGTGTCGTAGCCGCGCTCGGTCGGCGCGCTTCACTCGATTAACTGCCGTGAAAGCGGGAAGGCTACTTTAGAGTTGTGCAGCTGACTTTCTCAATCGTCGGTGTCCCGTCGCTACGCAACGACGAGCCCCCAAACGTTGACGCTCACGCATAAGCAACAGCTCCTAAGACGGCGTTGCAGACAGCCAGCAAGCGAAACGGCGCCACCCTGCCCCTCGCGTGGGAGGGCCGAACCTGTTCGACGATGTGTTTGTCTTTCGGGAGCGGCAAAAGATTAGGAATGGTCGTTCGCCCGCCGGCGGGTCGGTAATATAAAGGCAAGAGCGGCGGCGGCCCGTCCATCAGGACAAACGGCGCGCGGCGCATCGAAGAGGAACAAAATGAGTGACGGTAAAACGAAGGCGAAGTCGAAGTATTCGGTTCACTATGAGAAGTACATTCTCGCGATAGATAATCAACGAAAGGCATCATTTGTAGACCGTGATGCGGCTGTCGCCGCAGGTAAACGAATAGTCGAGGCTCACACGGTCGTGCGGGTGGTGATAATCGATAGAGACACGGGGGAAGAAACTTTGCTCTCCGCGCAGTGAAGTGATGATGCCGTTAGGGGCAGGTGGGAGGTCGGTCGATCGTCTGATCGAAAAAGATAGGATGTGCGTTGAAGAGCCGTGTATTTGTTGAAATGACATTCGTTGTGCAGAAAACGGCCACGGGCCAAAACGGGCGAATGTCACAGGCCCTGTTGACGATAAGCTTAGGTCGTTCGTCGAAGGCCCTGCGCCGCGAAAAGGACCCTCAGATTACGTTCACGCCCTATGGCGTTCGTGGTCTTAAGTCTTGGCTCAGGACGAGGGCGCAACTTACGTTTCTGGCGACGGAGGCCATTGTCGCCGAGGGATCAAGAAGGCCATGACCCTGCCGCCATGGTTGATCGATCTGCGCCATGCCCCCGCGGACGCTGACATAGCTAAAATGGCCAAAGCGCCTGACGACCTGTTCATCGGCTCGTCTCCTTTCTTTGAGAGGCGGACTCTGCCGCGAGGACAAATAAATACGCAGACTTTCGATTGCCATTATCGATCATACAGAAGCTAGGCACCAAATTTCATTGAAAAATTCAACCGTGTGGACCGGACTTATCGCACGGCTGCTCAACAAGCGCTTTTGACGCCCCCATCCGTTCGCGCGGCATTGACGAAATGCGTTAAACTATAGCCTGAAGTTCGCCCATATTCAGGGCTAAGCGATAGATCTTGCTTGGAGGCTCCTCTGAAAAAGCTGGATCTTCAACCATATTTTTGAACGCTTCACGTAATGGATTAATCCCTTATGTTCTGCAGAAAAGGGTCGGTTGGAATTTGCATTCCCGCCCCTGACTGCTTTGCAAGATCCAGTGCCTTGGCTGCGGTCGCTGCAAACTGGAATCCAAGCAAACCTAAATTGTGAAAGAACGTAATTTGACCGGGGCCGGTTCGATATCGGCCTGGATCCTGAAAAACATCGACAAAAGATGGATAACTCATGAAATCTATATTATTCACAGTCCGCTTTGGAATGCGTGCGATTTCATCCGGGCGTCCGAGCACCCAAGCAGCCCAGTTCCTTTCACGCCCGGAAGATTCGGTCCGATTCTGATCTCTGGATGTTTCTTCCCCAATCTGGACTACGACGTCACACGATCGCACGACGTCCAACCCCCATTCCTTTGCGCTCAAATTCGTCAGGTGCATGCCTTCACCGATCCAGGCCTTGTTTGTGACGACTGGAGTTCCCGAGTCAGTGCATGTCGCTACAATATCGGAATTCCTGACGACGCTTTCTGGGTTATCCAGCGCATCCACGACCACGCCAAGCTTCTCTGACATCTCTCCCGCAAATGCCTCGCGGTTAGACCTCGTGGGGCTGTACACTTTGACCCTGGAAATGCCTCGAATGGCGCAGATGGCAGACAGGTAGCTCCGGGCCATTCCGCCTGAACCCAAAATGCCGATGACCTTGGCGTCCTGTCGGGCGAGATACTTGACGCCCAGAGCGGCTCCAGCGGCTACTCGAAGATGGTGGAGTATGCCGTCATTCATGATGGCCAGAGGCTCACCTGTCCGCGTGCTGAAAAGCATCAGGAAGCCGCTGAATGTTCCGGGTGCGCCGCAATGCAGTTCGTCGGTCCCTTGAGGGGTCCACGTGACAATGTCCGACTTCATGCGGGTTGCAAAGATCCCCAAGGGCTCGATGGCTCCCTCCATGCTGCCCCAGCGATAATAGCCGTCGGGGCGGTCACAGGGAACCCAAACGTCAGTCCTCGGGCGCGAGATTGCGCGACCGTTCGCCAGGTGCTCGAAAGCATCTTCCAACGCCTCGATACAATTTTCCGGCGTCAGAAGCCTGGCGATGTCGTCATTGCTCAAATAGATCATGCCTGGCCCCCCAAGTGCAGCGGATCCAACTGCGCAGCCTTTGCACTCTTCGCCTGCTAGTTGTCGGCCTTGACCTACTTCATGTAGGTCCCGATCTTGTCCACGACAGCCTTTGGCGTTGCGTATAGATCTCTGACGTAGCCTTCGAGTTGCGCAGCTGTATGCGGATCAAGATCCAGTTTTTGCTTCTCTGCATCCGCAACGAAATCCAGATCTTTCATTGTCCTGCCAAAAACATCCTGCAGCTCCTTGAGCTTTTCGGGCTGCAGGCCGGGCGGCGCTACGAAGGGGCGACCGAAACTCTGACCTGCGTAAAGAAACCTAAGCGCTTGCTTCTGCTCCTCTGTTTTCGCGAAGTCCATGATGAAAGGTAGATCCTTAACCTCTGGCTCATTGCTTCGCTCGAGCCCCGCCTGGAACAAAATCTTGATCTTGCCGTCGCGAAGACCTTGTGGATCCCTATTCTTCACGCTGGCAAGGCTTTCGCAGATCCCATCGACCTCGCCGCGCTGGATCGCGAGCCATACTTCGACGGATCCGGGAAAGCCGGTGATGATCTTGAACTTCATGTCCAAGAGCCCTGTCAGAGCCAATGGATAGATCCGACCGCCGGTGCCAGCTCCTGTGTCCCCGACGATTAGCTCTTGCTTGAAGAGCTGCTCGACCGTTTGGACCTTCGCTTTATTTGAGGCGAGGCAGATCGCCGTTTCGGTTGTCGGCGTACCGAGCCAGCCGAATTTCGACGCGTCGTAGCGAGCCCCATTGGTGCCCGCGATCGCGCTCACCGCTCCATCCCGGGGGATGGAACCGATAACGGATCCATCTCTGGGCGCGGTTTCATATAGGAAGTTGGCGGCTATGATGCCGCCTGCACCCGGCATGTTCTGCGTGATCACGGCTGGATTGCCCGGCAGGTGCCGGCCAATATGTCTGGCAATCGTTCGCGCCCAGATGTCGTAGCCGCCACCTACACTACTTCCCACCAAAATCCGGAGTTGCCTGCTTCCTTGCGCGCTGGCGGCGGACGCGCACATTGTAAGCGACAAGGTGGTAAATGCCGCGACCAGATACCGGCCGAAAATTCCTGCGAACATACTTCCTCCCTTACGTGGCGGCTCAACACGGCTTATTTCGAATACGCGTCCTGTTGCCGATGCGGATGTGGCTATCGCTCAAAGAGCATGCGATCTCTGCTCCCCTATTTTTACGAATGCGACATTCTTCCGTCATAATCGCCTACGGACCAGTTATTTTGTCCCTTCCGTCGGTGACAGCCCTCTCGCATCCTCCTTGCGAGGCTCTATCGCGACCCTGACTTTGTCCCGCAGTTGCTTGGGGGCCTCGATGAGATCCTTGACGACTTGCGCCAATTCAGAACCCGACATTGGATCTATTTCCGCCTGCTGGCGTTCAGCATCGGCCTTGAACTCGGAATCCGCAAGCATCGCGTCGAACGCTTTGCGTAGCGCCGTCACCCGGTCGGCGCTCACTCCCGGGCTGGTTGCGAAGGGCCGGCCGATCGAGACAGCTTTCGACATAAAGTCATAGATTTCCTGTTGTTCTTTGTTGCGTGCGAGATCCCGAAGCAGTGGGGCGTCTATCCCTGGATCTTTGGCCAGTCCGGTCTGGATGATCGGAATGATCATCTTGTCGCGCAAATAGGACGGCTTGCTCGCCTTGTAGCTCGCCGCAGTCTCGGAAGCTCGGCCTTCGACCTCGCCTCGCTCCATAGCCAAATCCACTGCGCTTCCACCAGTGTACCCGAATATAAGTTTGAACTTTGTACCCAAGATGTTGTTGTAAACTGCTGGCAGGAAGACGGTGATCGATCCCGCTCCGGTCGTGCCAATAAGTGTTTCGCGCTGCATTGCGTCCTGCAAAGTCTTGGTTCTGGATGTATGCCAAACCCACAGCGCCTGATTGGCTTTGCTGACGTTGCCGATCCAATTGAAATCACGCAAATCAAATTTCAGCGCCTGGGTCATTCCGAGCGCCTGATCGGTGGCAAGGCCTTGCCCCACCATCGTCAGTATTGAACCGTCCTTCGGCGCGATATTCGCCACATAGTTTGCTGCTGTGATCCCCCCGGCGCCCGGCATGTTCGCAGGAACAACCGTAGGATGTCCAGGGATGTGCTTGCCGATGTGCCGCGCCACAAGCCGACCGTATTGATCGTAGGATCCCCCGACTGCGGAGCGGATGATCATCTGGATCGGCTTGGATTTGTAGAACTCAGCGATCGATTGCGCGCTGGTGGGATTGGTCCAAAGGCAAAGCGCTGCCGCTCCCGTCACGGCTACCTGACGCAAAGACATGTGTCCCCTCCTTTACCCTTGTGACAAGGCTTTCGACTTCTTGCTTGATCCTCTGATCTATCGATCCCGGATCAGGTTGGCTATTAAGGCGCTGACATCCCCGATATGCTCGAGATCTGCTACAAGTGAAACGAGCGTCTCCAACTTACGCGCGGGTATTGGGTACGCCATGAAGGGCGCGCTTCGATGCAAGACCGCAACGGTCTCATCCCAGGTCACGGGATTTTTGGGGTTGCCCTTTGCAAAGTCCGCACGGCTTTTGAAGACGCCCCGTGACTTCGTCGTAATTTCGACGACAGCCGGAGCGAGGAGATCATCGACGGGGTCGAGAGAAGGATCGGCTATCAGCTCAATGCGATCAGTCAGCTGGTTGATGACGGGATCCGTCAGCGCATCTTCAGTGAAGCAGTCTATAAACACGCTCTTCCGGGCGATGGCGGCCGCGACTCCCCAGTGGACGCTGAACTGGGCATCCACCACACCGATTGGGTGGCGATACTTGTGGAAGGAAACCGGCGCCTTCCCTCCGGTTGAAATGAAAATGTTGCTGGCGCTGCCTCGAACAAGGACCCGTTCGACTTCTTCGGCCCTGATGTCATGCTCCTTCACTGCCGCAAGCGTCGCGTCGATTGGAGCATGCAATACACGGCAACATGGGTAGCCCTTGGGCCCAACGTTGACGACTTCCCATCGTTGAGCCAACTCGGATGTAATTGCCTCAAGGTCACCTTCCCGGCCATGATTCAGCTGGAAGTACCCACGCTTCCCAGACAATACGCCGCGTGCAGACTTGAAGCCCTTTTGTGCCAGTCGGGCGGAAAACACGCCGGCCCGGGCCGACAAGCCCGGAGCCAGACGTTTTGTCAGCGCTGGGGAGTCGTTGCTGGAACCGCCTGCAGCAACCTGACAGTACACGATCCCGAGCGCATCAAGCATCTGCTCGCCGTCGAGCTTCAACAATCTCCCCGCAGTGGCAACCGAGGCGAAGCCGCCAATCATCTGGGATCTGGCATGCGCCGGCTTTGGCAGCACGCCGAGCCCGATCCGGATACCGAAGTCGATGCCCGCGCAGATTGCGGTCAGTAATTCCGTCCCGTGCACGCCGCCGAGTTCTTCGGCCACCGCAAAGCCCGTCGGCACCGCGGTTACGCTACTTTTATAGAATGTCCGATCGTCATTCAGATCGAAGTCTTGAGCATGAGCCATCGAGCTGTTGACCATGGCTGCATGCATGGCGGGCAATTTAGCACCATGGACCACCACCGAGCTTTTTCCCTCGCCTCCGCTTTCGCAGGCAAGTTCAAGTAACGGAGCGATTCCTGGAGCCTTGGAACCCGCTGCGGCACACATCAGCGTGTGCAGAATGTGATGTTTGGTAGCATGCCGCGCCGAGGCGTCGATTCGATCATGAGAAGAATTCGCGAGGTGCGTTGCGATAATCTCTTCCATACCCCCCCCTATTTCTTCTAGCAGGCCCGCCGATTTCGGCAGTAGCCTGACTTTGTTCTACCTAGACGACGACGGTTGCGCCCGTCGCTCGTTCGCCCTGCGAGAGAGACGCTTCCGGCCCATGGATCGAAACCTTCCTCGGAACCTTCCATCCCGCTGCGAGCTGGACAATCTCTTCCGGTGTCCGGGCCTTGGCGTCCTGATACCAAGGAGCGTCGAACAAGAGCGGGAAGTCATCGTAAGTGCCGTGCGCCACGCCGATATAGCGGCGCGTTTCGCAGAACTCGGTTTTTACCGGCAGGCGCAATGCATACTTCTTCCAGAGTTCATAACGCTTGCTCATTAAGCGGATGTAGAACTCTGAAGGGACCGGCGGCTGCTCATGTTCCTGCACGATGTTGGAGTGAGGCTCACGCCTCCATTGATTGAAACGAGGATCGACGCCGTTTCTCATCATGACGTCGAGGCCTTCGCCTGTCGACGCCAACGCTTCCTTGATTGTCGCGAAACCGTGCGGCTGCGCCATTTCGATTCCGCCGACGAAGTTCGGCCGAACGTTGCCCTCGCCGAGGATATCGACGGAATCGAGCATGCGCTTGATCCATTCGGCATGCCCGATACGCCGCGCCTTGCCCGGATTGATCCACTCGAACAGGCGCTGATCCCAGACCTCCATGTTCGCGTGATGCCCATCCATACCCTGGGCGTGAAGCCATTTGATCTCGTCACGTGTTTTAGCGTTCGTCTGGAGCGAGATGTGCCGTCGCGGGCCGTGATCCTTCAGCGCCCGCACGTATTCCGCGTAAAATTCGTTCTCTTCGAGACCGCGTAAGACGTTGGTGATCGTACCTCCGGTGATAATGAAGCTGACCGGCGCCTGATAGCCTTCCTTGGCCAGCATGTTCCGGCTCACCTCCATCCCCGCCTCGCGCACCTGCTCGATGGACTTCACCGGAGCGTTGAGAGTGAAGTCCTTGGACATCTTCATTTGCCGCGCGTTCTGATTGATATCGCAGAACCGGCATTCTTCCTTCGGACCCCAAAACTGGCACTGACGGAATACTGTAAAGAAAGCGCCGAATGCACAGATCTCATGATAGGGTACGTCATTGGAAAATGACTTCGAATAGTAATCAGGGCGAACAGGCAGCGACACGTCCGAGAGTATTTTGCCTTCCAATGTCAGGACGAGCTTGCCATCGGAAACATCTACGATGAATGGCGAAGTCGGATCCATCGTCGTCTGGATGGCCACCGCCCGCAAATCGTATATGCCCCTGAAGATATAGAACCATTCCGGGACCTGCCGAGCCTCTCCCCGCTTGAGCTTGTCCATTGAAACAAGATCATATGAAAATAGGCGATAGGATTTGACGAGCGAACCCTGTGTGGCAGCCAAGGCAGCGTCGGTGAACCAGTGCCCGTGGCTGAGCAACTCGATCTTCAAGATGACCTCGCGCGGCACATCAGGAAAGTGGCGAAAGAGATCTTCAAGTGACGCCAAGTGTGACTGAGCCGGAGCTGTTGTGGACATATTGATCTCTCACGTTGTACCTTCAGAGCTTCCCCGACGGGTACCGAGAGGTCCATCAAAAACTTTGGATCGCTTGCCATCAGGTTTCGTTATGAGGTCGGCCGGGAGATTAGAAGCTGTCAAACAAGCTCAACATACGGCAGTTAGAAGCCTTCTACTGGATCATGCACCTTGGCGGGTTCGGTCTCGCCGCTCAGAAGCTGCACGCCACGCAGCCGGCAATCTCAGCCCGGATCAAGGAGCTCGAACGCGTGATCGGGAAGCCGCTGTTTGAGCGGAGCAGCCGAGGCCCGAGGCCGAGTGCTTCCGCGCGAGCGCTTTTTCCTATCGCAAGCGAGATTCTCGCCGGAGCCGCCCGGATAGAGAGCGAGATCTCAGACAACGAAATTGTCAGCGGCACTATCCGCATCGGTATCGGCGAGATCGTTGCGCTAACTTGGTTCCCCGCATTTTTATCTCGCCTCAATAATACTTATCCATCAGTTCAGCTGGATATCCATATGGACGTTTCGAACGTTCTGCTTCCGATGCTCGAAGACGGGCGTATAGACTTGGCATTTGTCACAAGTGCGGGCGCACCAAATCTCCACTCTGAAAGTCTAGGCTCGATACCTCTGCGTTGGATGGCGTCGAAGTCTCTGGTTCTGACTTCCGATGATCTTTCACCCAAGGAACTCGCTGCGCTACCAATATATGCGCTCCACCGCGATTCGCATTTGCATGCAAAGACAATGAAATGGTTTCGTCGGCACGGACAGCGTCCGACACTGGTCCACAATTGTAACAGCCTAAGCGTCATCATAAAAATTGTAGAAATGGGTTCCGGAATTGCTTTGATCCCTCCAATTCTCGTTAATAGGGAATTGAAAAGAGGCAGCTTGCTGATTGTCGCTCCCCCTAACGCAGACCTGTCGACTGAATTCTTTCTGGTTCGACATCCGGAGATCATCGATCCGACCATTCTCCGCATTTGCGACATAGCGGCTCAGACAACGGTGTTTCAAAGCGACAGTGTGGTAAACCTAAATGCCCCAGATGATCACCGGTCCGACGAAAACTAACCCGAGTTTGATATTTTAGAAGGCGCGGTCAAATGAAAATGATTGGCAACCTCAGTTTGTCTTCGTCCGCCCTATACGCCGTTCAAGAGGGCAGCGGACCTGACGCAGCGAATCGTTGATGGGAATGACGTCGTCGGCCACCCCAACGCCAACCTGCAAGGACTCATGAACCAGACGATCGGCTCCAGGCTTTGTCGTCAGCCGTGAAGAACTCAGAAGAATATGCTTCCCAATGATTCTTTCGTCACTGACGACCTGCGTTTCTATGGCGCAGCAGCGCGTCATCTCGGAATGGAGGGCCGCCATCGCATCGGTCGATGGCGGAACAACCGGGCAGAGAATTCGCATCAGCCGACCCGACGACGAGAGTACAAGATGCAGGGTTTCAAGAGCGCCGGATAAGCGCAGCGATTTCTCTCATCCCATGCCGCTGTCTACAACACCTTCAACGTCCAGCGCCGTCTGACCGCAGCCTGCACGCACCGTGCGGTTCGCGCGGCGACGATCAGCACGTGCCGCGAGGTCGTCGCGGCTGCGTGAGAAACTCTTGGACCATCCCTTCTTGCATCGCAGATTCGGTAATGTGACAAAGCCTCGAAGATGGTTTGAATGCGGTGCCAGTGCTGGTTTACCCGCGAGGCTATTGTGCAAGCAAGACAATCGGTGTCGCGTTGGGAATGCTCTTCATGCATCATAATAACGACTCATTATCCAGCGATAGCGGGGTACTAGGCGCATCACTAACCCGTAGTTAGTTGACCTCATTTTTGCGCGTCATTCATCAGTTCGATAGCGCGCTTAAGGACGGGCGGCGGCGTTGCGTAGATTCGAACTACATAGCTCGCCATGGCTGCCCCGTCGATCGGCGTGATCTCAAATTTGTTTTGACCGATCCCCCTGGCCAAGCATTCTATCTTCGGGATGAGGAGACAGGACATCTCTGGAGCCCCACGGCGCTGCCGATCCGGGATGAAACGGCAACCTATGTGGCGCGGCATGGATGGGGCTACAGCCGTTTCGAGCACACCTCGCACGGCATCGCCGCGGAGCTACTCGAGTATGTGCCGCTCGCCGATCCGCTGAAGATATCGCGCCTGAAATTGCGCAATCTTTCGAGCCGCACCAGACGGCTGTCGGTGACGGCATACGTGGAATGGGTTCTTGGCGCTTCCCGCGGCGCGGCGGCGCCGTCGGTCGCCATGCGCATCGATCCGGAAAGCGGGGCGATGCTTGCGAACAACCCGTGGAATCCAACCTACGCAAGACGCACTGCTTTTGCGGACCTGGCCGGGCGCCAGACGAGCTGGACAGGTGATCGCCGGGAGTTTATCGGCCGCAACGGCGCACTCGCGTGGCCAGCGGCCCTGGCAAACGGGGCTTCATTTACGGGGCGGGTCGGCGCCGGGCTCGATCCCTGCGGCGCTCTCCAGACTACGGTCGAGATCGCGCCGAACGGTGTCGCCGAGATCGTTCTCTTCCTCGGCGATGCCCAGGACGCGGCGGCGACGCAGTTGTTGATCGCCCGCTACCGTCAGGCTGACCTGGACGCCGTGCTGATGGAGGTCCGTGAGTTTTGGGATGAGATCGTCGGTGCAGTTCAGGTCAAGACGCCCGATCGGTCAATGGACATCATGCTCAACGGTTGGCTCGCCTATCAGACGCTCGCCTGCCGCGTCTGGGCGCGATCGGGTTTCTTACCAGGCCAGTGGCGCTTATGGCTTTCGGGACCAGTTGCAGGATTGCATGGCACTCGCCACGGTCCGTCCATCGATAACCCGCGAACATCTCCTCAGGGCCGCGAGCCGCCAGTTTGTCGAGGGCGATGTTCAACACTGGTGGTTTCCACACACGGGCCAGGGCGCGCGCACGCGCATATCGGACGACCGCGTCTGGCTCGCCTACGCCGCCGCGCACTATGCGAGCGTCACCGCCGATACGTCGCCCTGCTGCCGGAGGTCATCCAATGACATGGCTGCCCAGAGGCTACGGCGGCGAGCGTCGGCCGCCCGAGGACGTCAAACGCGACGGCTGGCGGGATCACGGCCTGCTCGCCGTCTCCATCCATGACCATCGACTGACCTGGCCCGAGCGCGAGCTCGTCATGCAGCTCGGCCAAAAGCTCTATGGCAGACGCGAGGGACATCACAACATCCGGGAGGCGCGCCGATGATCAGGGGACGCAAGAGAGAGCCTGGCGCGCGGCACGCCTGCGGCAAGCGCATCCGCTGTGAGACCGAGCGCGAGGTCATGCAGACCGCCCTTGAAGCGCGCCAGCGCCACTACGGCATCGGCGCCAGTCGAGCGCGCGACGAACGGCTGGGGACATCCCTCGGGCGGCTGTCGTTTCAGGAGCTGATCAGCGCCCAGCAGTACGACGCGGGTCTTCGGTTCGCCGAGCTCTACCAGCGTCATCACATGACGCTTGGCTTACCCATGCCGCATCCGCAATCGCCTGCGGGGCTCATGATCTCCGGTGGTAGCTTCGGCGGGTCGCTCAGTGAGATCGATCCCGCGGTTATCGAGCGCCTGCGCAGCCGCTTCGTTGCCGCGACGTAAGCCATCGGTGAATGCGATCGCGCGTCTCGGATGGCGCCCGATCGAAGACCGTCGCTGCTGGTGTATCGTGTGGTGTGCGTCGATGAGGACACGACGTTGTGGTCGATGAGCGACATCGGCAATCTGCGCGCTGCGCTGAATGCGTTGACGCGTGTGTTTGGGTGTTGACACGATTCAACTAGAGGCATAGAGTTCCGATATTATAGTTTTAGAAATGCGCCCGCAGTTAACCACTGCGGGCGTTTTGATTCACCGCCTCGCAATCATGCGTGATGTTGGATGCGGGTGAGCAAGTCGCTGCGTGGCCACCAGCGTATCTGATGGTAGTCAAGCGCAATCGCGCGGGTCCTTCCAGCGCCGTGAACCAATGAGGGGGGGCTTTCAGCGCGAGCCTTTCCTAGCGGCAGATAAAAATCGCATTTCGTTTCGTTTTGGACCCGCCGTTGTCGCGGGCGCAGCTTTTCGATAAGCGCTGCGGCACACAGACATCCAGCTTCCAGCGACCTGCGATTGCCCTCTCAATTCCATCCAAGAAAACGAAATGCCTAAAGCGCCGCCGTTGCTCGTCGAGGTCTCATGACTGAACAGCGCCGCCTCGTCTCCTGACAGCCCGCCCGGGCCGGCTTGGGCCGCCGCGAGGCATTAGTCCATCTTAAATGGCAAGACCGCCGGTATTGTAGGCACGGGGCAGATCGGCGCAATTGTGGCTCGCTTCCCGACCGCATTCGGCTGCACCGTGCTCGCCCACGATCCTTACTCCAATTCAGGTTGCGAGGCCTTGGGGGTCCGCTGCGTGGACCGTGCCGAGTTGTTCGACGCCTGCGACATTTGTCACTCTCCACTGCCCGCTTACACCGCAACGATCAGAGCTTCGAAAGGGCAGCCGGATCAACCTCCTGCGCGCGCGAATTGTTCGCTGGTTGAAACCAGATCGCGATCCGGCGAGTTGCCTCCAGTTCACGCGAGAGGAGCAGGCCGAATGTCTTGAAAGGATAAACGCGATCCAATTCGCCACAACACAGACATGAAGACTTCCGCGCCCGCACCGCGGGAAAAGGACGTTGCCACAGAGGGGGCCGAGGACTCTTTCCCCGCGAGCGATCCGCCCTCGTTCATGGGTGGCAGCGCGATTGCCGGCTCGCCGCCCTCCCATTCCGCCAAAGACGTCTCCGCGCTAACGAAGAAGCCAAGTCGGCCAAAATAACTGAGAATTAGGAACTAATCTGATCCATAGAGGGCTCTCCGCCGACTTCAACAGCCACGTCTCTGGCGATACCGGAAGCAGACGCCGTTTGCACCCCAACTGATTAACCCCTCGGGGAGGCGAGATAGAGCACCTCCTCGCGCCGTGGCGCTACTTGCGACTGCCGCCCGGTCGCCCGTGCGTGCTCTAGCGCATAAAAATCTAGTCTCCCTCGGCGTAGGCCACCGCCTCACCGCCCAGCATGCGCAGGAGTCAACCCCCTCACGGGGGAGTGCGCTAGTCAGCAATAGCGCACAAATAAACGCGGGTTGACCATGACTCGTGACCTCTCTTCGCCGCTTCGTGGCTCGTGTAGCGGTCACATTCGCCATCGAGCGGCCCACCAGATACAAGCGTCTGCCACAAGACATGCTCACTTTCTGCGTAACCCTGATCGCGACCGAGGAAGACGGTCGAAACAACCGCATTTCCAACCTCATACTCGCCGACGCGGCAGCGATCGGGGTTGGCCCTTTTCCACGCGGAGAACTCCAACTCAGTTGCTGGGACAGGCTCATCCGTTTCGTCCAGCACGTACCATCCGTCGCTCATGGTCAGATCCTTTCACAAATTCGGCTAACCGCAGTCAGACGGGGACTGAAAGTTTATCCACATTTCCTTCGAGTCCAAGTTCGATGCATTTTTAATATCGAACAGCCGTGAAAGCCCTCCCAGGCATTTGATCGTGCCGGTCGCGCGAAGGGTGGCGGAGGCGCTGAGTGGTGATATCAAGTTCGTCATCGAGGAGGGAGCGCACGCGTTCGTTGCATGAGGCGCTCACACAGCACGGCGAGCTTTCTTCGTCGGATCGAACGCGCGCCTGGAGCTCATCGACTTGCTTTTGCGGACGCTCGGCGTGGAATCAATGGCCTACCGACCGTCGCCGCAGCCGCGCGAACAGGCGCAACGCGGCGAGGTCCATGTCGCGCGAAATTGAGCAGCAGCAGTACTAAGGTCGCAGCGCCACCAAAATCTCACCCATCGTGACTTCAGGTTCACTCTGGATCAGTTCGGCAAGGCTACTCTGGATCCACTTCAATGACATTTCGTGCGCCGCCAGCGCCTCCTCTCGGCTCTGAAACAAAGTTACAGAGCCCCCCGTCCCGTCCCCGCAATCGAACACGTAATACCCTTCGAACCCTGGGCAAGCCTTGGTCATTTGGCCAAGGCCGGTCTCCGCCCGTCGCGCGGCTTCGACCATCGAATGAACGTGGGAAAATTTACGAATAGTGAGGTACATCGCGGTCCTCCATGTCAGGCGTGCCCTGCCGCACCCAAAAATAAGGGGGCTGCCCCCCAAAGGGAGGCTCTCACCTCCGGCTCTACGTCTCAAGGCTAGTTTTGGTCCTGCAGGCGGTCAGCGGCTCCATTGCGGAGGCGTACGCGTCAGCCGTTGCCGCTGATTACCTATCCTCTATGATGGTTGCTCATTGGGTAGCGCGCCTCTCTCCTACGTCCCTGTCCTACACGGCGCGTGGCCTTAAATGCCCTGAAGTGGGAAAGGCATGAAGCGCAAGTCCGTCCCTTTCGTCAGCGTCAACCACGTGATCAATCTCGTGCGCGCGACGGGGGTTGAGCGCTTCTTGCGCGACCTGGCGGGGCGCATCGAAGCCGATCTGCGCCGCTGGAATGCTTTCGATAAGACACCTCGCGTCGCCACCCACACCGCTGACGGCGTGCTGGAACTGATGCCGATCAGCGATGGACATTGGTATGCCTTCAAGTTTGTGAACGGCCATCCCAACAATCCGCGGAAAGGACTGCAGACGGTGACAGGTTTCGGCGTGCTGGCGGAAGTCGACACCGGTTTACCCTGTGCTGCTCTGCGAAATGACAATTCTCACGGCCTTGCGAACTGCCGCGACATCTGCCCTGGCGGGAAGATACCTGGCCCCACGGGGCGCCAAGTCGATGGCGGTGATCGGCAACGGGGCGCAAGCGGAGTTCCAAGCGCTCGCCTTCAAGGCTCTTCTCGGCGTCAACCAGCTACGGCTTTACGATATTGACAATGCAGCCAGCGTCAAATGCAGCCACAATTGGCGTGGCGCGGGCTTCGACATCATTGTCTGCGGCTCAGTG
The DNA here is from genome assembly GCA_030684835.1 of Beijerinckiaceae bacterium. Classification (GTDB taxonomy): domain Bacteria; phylum Pseudomonadota; class Alphaproteobacteria; order Rhizobiales; family Beijerinckiaceae; genus Terripilifer. Next base: position 4,361 of record JAUXWZ010000160.1, on the reverse strand, counting down.
GAAGAGGCCGTCACTGGCGCTCAGATCGTGACCACGATCACGGCCGATAAGAAAAAAGCGGCTGTCCTGACCGGCGACATGGTGCGGGCGGGCATCCATATCAACGCCCTTGGCGGCGATTGCCCAGGTAAAACGGAAATCCACCCTGACGTCCTTGTTCGCTCAGACATCTTCGTGGAATACGCTCCTCAGGCCCGCGCCGAGGGCGAGATTCAGCAACCTGCTCCCGACCACCCAGTCACAGAATTATGGCGCGTCATCACCGGCACAGAAGCGGGCCGCGTGAGCCAAGAGCAGATCACATTGTTCGACTCGGTCGGCTTCGCCATCGAGGACTTCTCAACCCTCGTGCATGTTAAACATCAGGCTGAATTGACGGCTATGTACGACGAGCTCGACTTGCTCGCCTGTCCGGACGACCCGCGGAACTTGTTTGGCCTGCTCCTCGAGTGAACCCGCCTGACCGCGGCTGGCAAGCGTGTCGAGTCCTCGGAGCGCCCGGACCGATACGGAGGTCGGGATGTGACCGAGTTCACCATCAATGACACGCCGCTCGAATAATATCTCATCCGCCGCTTTCCGGTCTAATCAGATGACCAGAGCGCGTACCCATAAAATCCCGCTCCAGACCGGTTGGCGCAATCGTCTCTCGCCAAACGTAGACGGTATTTCGAACCTCGGCGCGTCTTTACCGATCCCGCTTGGCGCACTTTGCAGAAGTATTCGCTCACCGCTTTCAGTGCGCCTACACCTTCATGCAGCGAGTTGCGGCGCGCTCAGCGCACCACGAGGACTGAGCACTCGGCGTGCCTCACGATGGTTTTCGCATTGGAGCCCATGATGAACGTCGACATGCTGGGCAGACGTGAGCCGACCACGATAAGATCCGCTCCGACATCTCGCGCCTCCGCTAATACTTCCTTGTAAACTCGTCCGGAGCGGACGCCGGCGCTTACTCGCTCTGACGGCAGCTGAATCTCCCGGGCAAGTTGGTCAAGATCGTGCTCGTGCATCCGGGTCAGACTCATGTCCACGTCAGGCGGCAGATAGTCAACGTATACTTCCGCTATCGCCCGCTGGACGTGAACCAACCGGACGCTGGCTCCTGTCCATTCCGCGATTTTGACCGCCGTCTGCATTGCCTTGTGCGCCAACGCTCGGTCTGCCAAGTCGACCGGCACTAGAATGGAAGTATACATCACGCGCCTCCTAATGGCGGCCCTTCCGGCTTCCTCAAGACGTGCACGTGGGCCGGGCAGGCCCCTTTACGATAGCTGTTGGCCTTCGGACACCCGCAGCTTATCATCAATCCGGTGGTTAATCAGGTAACCATCGGCCGGCTTGAAAGTCATCTTCGATCCTGGTCAAGGTGGGTGGCGTGTTCCGCTTCAAGTCGCCCTGACGACCCGTTACGCAAGGTTAGCCGTGCACGGCCCCATGGAATAAGATCCTTCATAGCCATATTAGCCCTCCTGCTTTTAAGCAGCTTTAGAGTGCTCGATATGGGACGCCATTGCTGTGCCCTGCGGGGCTGCTCCCGCGCCCACGATTGCCGGGCATTAAAGCCCCGGCGGCCGACAAGTTAGGAAACGATTTTTCTGCTTCAAGACCCCACCAGCACAGAATTCTTGCACGACGAAAAACGCGTTCCTATGTGCCCGCCACATTGTCGCTGACGAGGGACAAAGATGGGAGAAAACTCAACCCGGTTGGGTCAACTATCGATTGGCTGATCACGCCAGCGCAGGTTTTTACGCATCTGGACTAGGTCCTTACTTGTCCAGCTCTCGACGATGCTGAACGAAGAGCAATGCTCGCCTCGTGGGGATCGGACGCCCGAGCGACTGAAGGATGTCCTAAATGCAAAAGACCACGTTGTAGCCAACGCCTCCAGCCCAAGCCGACTTAAAACCCGCTGGCCGAAGCCAGGGGGTTTGAGGAGTTTGGATAGCCCACTGCCCGTCCTAGCCTTTGTCAGCTAGCACACGGCCGTTGTACCGGCTATTTGGACGTACAGGCCATGGTCGTTGGCTTATCGCTAGAATCCACCTTGCACAGCATGCCGACTGTAATGGCTTCGCGTTTTGCGGCCGCACCATCAATTGTCACTTTCGTGGCGGTGGCGCTCACAGCGACCTTCGTTTTGCCGTCAAGCACGATAGAGCGTCCTTCGTTTTCGGCAGCTGTAACCTTGCCTGAAGATTGCGCGAAGGCGGGCGAAACAACGAAAGCTATAGCAATGACGACCAAGAAGGCTTTTTTCATGTGCGTTCCCTTTGTTGCCCAGCAGGCAGAAGACAGAGCTCCCCTGGGTGGAAGCTCTGATCGGTCAGATAACGTTAGGTGTTCTGAACGCGCGCTGAACGGTCTTTTTGGACGGCGTCACCACTCAAACCGAACATCCGTCTCAGCCATGGCGACTGTATCAACTGCGCCTCGGGCTGAGTCGCTGCCGGCTAAAGCGACTCCGAACGCTGCAGGTAAGGTGAACCGGCGCCCTCACCGCTTGTGTGGCTATCTCAGCACCAACCTCGTGTGCGCCCATACGGGCTCGTCGGCGCAACCGAGCGATAGGGCGACGCCAAGCTGACGGACCTGCTGATCGGACTTACTATCGACTGCTCAAAAGGCAAGGGACCCGATGCTTACGACAGGTGCGGCGCGCGGTACGTGGGGCGGTGAGTAACAGGCTGGCGATACGCACAACGCAGGCGCATGGGCGAAGTGCTGAACCTTTGATGATCGGATGGCCTGCTGAAAATAGTGTGGTTGATCATACTAAATTTGTCGCAGCGTGCCCTTCGCATTCACCTGAAGAGCATCCACACGATGAAACCCACCACTGCGATGAACGGCACGACGGATCTGACTTTGATGCTTAGGCGCCATCGTGTCGTCAATCATCTCTAGGGATAGATCCGAGGTCGCCGGCCGCTCAGCCATTCGGTTGCCAGCCAGCCTTTGTTGGTAATCTTGAAGGTTCGGCCGTGTAGCGAGGTCGGCCCTTCGACTGCGAGCCCCTTAGCAATCAACCCGTCCATGCCCTTTTGGCCAACGCCTGCCGCTTTGGCCAAGGGTTCGAAAACCATAGAGACACGGGAGAATTTTCGCAGCGTCTTCTTGTCCAGCGGGGTCAGGTCGCGCCAGTCTGCTTCGTCAAACGTGGCATGTTCAATCATCGTCGTGACCCGCTATTTCACATGCCTCGCGGTCCAGTCTCGGCTTCCTAGCCACATGCCGTGATCGTGGAAACGGGTCGGCCCAGCATGCAATAGACGCCGCAATCGACCGCGCGGTGGCAGACCCAGGGCGCATGGCGCGGCTGCCTTCTGCCGCTTCCGGCAAGCTTTTGGCTTCTGTGCCTTGGCCATTGTAACTTTCCGCCGTTCAGTGGGGAGTCATAGCAGCGCTACAGCCCATAAGGACAACCCGATGCCCGTGAGAAGCACAGTCGCCACGATCAGGTATTCGATTTTCATGGGACACATCCGGCCGCAGGGTAAACGCCTGAAAAAGGTGACGCCTGAATGACTACTATATCATGGGCAGTTCCACGGAGAAATTTCGCATGGGAATACCCCCCTCCCGCCTGCAACTGAGCCCGTCGCAGTTTCTGAAGATGGCGCTCAACCGAAACAGCAGAGGACTTGGCCCATCCTCTTTACACCAAGCAAGGCTTTCTCGGATGCCGACGATTCCTGCACAGCCGAAACGAAAAAACCCGCTTCCCTGGGGGAAGCGGGCTGAGGGTGCCGGAGAAGGTAGGGTCAAACTCCGGCCCGGAGCGGGTCAATTTACGCTACGTCCCCAAAATAACCGAACTCCGAAACTGCTCGATTATACCCAAAGCATGATCTGTGGACGCGCTCGCGATGGATTTTGCATAAAAATCAGGTGGCCCGACGATTATTCAAGGCGGCTGCGCGACGATCGCGAACACCTATTCTGCCTCTCGTAGGAGCGACAGCGTCGGCTGGGCCGCCGGTCTGGGATTCGAATGGGCGGTCTTCGACAACATGAGCCTAGGTTTCGAATGGGTTCATGCTGACTTTGGCAAGTCCCGCACTGACTTCATCGACCCAGTGCTGACCCCCGCCGGCGACACTCGCGGTACGCGTACGCCAGTTAACCGTGCAGGCGTCGTTCTTGCTGCGAACGACGTGGGCGCGGCTCCGGCGGGTGTCATCAGGTCGGTTTCGCACCGGGACTCGCATGATCTCTTTCGAGTTAAGCTGAACTATCGCTTCGGTGGGCCGGCTGTGTCTTCGACAGCGAGTTACTGATACTTCTCTGCTATTACGCGTTGGCCCGGCGTCCGCGCCGGGCCGATCCCCAGTCGCATCAGCGACAACGCGGCCACA
>JAUXWZ010000125.1 GCA_030684835.1 Beijerinckiaceae bacterium | reverse complement strand
TCTCAGAACCATCCTTAGCAAACAAATTGACGTTATCCGAAAGCCATGTACCAGCAAGAGCGAAAATCGCCGCAAGTACCCCCAGAAGTAGCGAATGGATCATCGCAAAATCCGGCGCGCGGCGCCGTACGTCCTGACTTGATGCTGTGGACGGCCCCTGCACCCGCGTAGCTGTGCAATGATATGGCCGTTGAGCCAGATCAAAGGAGCCTTCTGATGCAGCAAGATATCACCACCGTAGGGTTTGATCTCGCCAAAAGCGTTTTCCAGGTTCATGCGATTAACGCGGATGGCGAAGTGCTGGTGCGTCGACAACTCAGGCGCGCCGAGGTTTTGAGGTTTTTCTCGTCATTGCCGCCCTGCCTGGTCGGCATGGAGGCCTGCGCGTCGGCGCACCATTGGGGCCGTGAGCTGTTGGCGCTCGGCCACGATGTGAGGTTGATGCCGCCTGCCTACGTGAAGCCATATGTTAAGCGCGGGAAGACCGATGCGGCTGACGCAGAGGCAATCTGCGAGGCAGTGACGCGACCTACAATGCGGTTCGTCGCGGTAAAAAGTGTCGAGCAGCAAGCGGTGTTGATGCTCCACAAAACGCGAGATCTGCTAGTCCGCCAGCGCACTGCGTTGATCAATGCCCTTCGGGCGCACCTGTCTGAGTACGGCATTGTCACTGGCAAAGGGCCTGGCGGGGTCACTGTGCTGATGAAGCATTTACACGAAGGGCAGGAGAAGCTGCCGGCACATGCGCGATCAGCGCTACATACCATCGGCGCTCAGCTTCGATCGCTGGCGAGCGAGATCAATCGACTTGAGACCCAGATACTTGCATGGCATCGAGCTGATGACACCAGCCGCCGGCTAGCCACCATCCCAGGTATCGGTCCGATCACAGCTTCGGCGATAGCCGCGGCGGTGCCCGACGCGTCGCTGTTCCGATCTGGCCGCCAGTTCGCGGCATGGCTAGGGCTCACGCCGCGCCCACATAGCTCTGGCGGCAAGGAGCGCCTCGGAGGCATCAGCAAGCAAGGGGATGGGCACCTTCGCAAGCTACTGGTCGTCGGCGCCACCGCGGTGATGCGCATGGCGCGTAAGGACCCGAGCCGCCAACCCTGGCTAGCGCAACTCCTTGAGCGCAAGCCGGTCAAGATCGCGACCGTCGGCCTCGCCAACAAGACAGCGCGCATCGCCTGGGCGGTGATGACGCGCGTCATGCCGCCATACTTCGCCTTCCATTTGTAGAAGGTGGCGTCGCTGATCCCGTGCTTGCGGCAGAGCTCTTTGGTTCGAACCCCGGCTTCTTGTTCAGCCAGGATCGAGATGATCTGTTCCTCGGTGAATCGGCTTGCGTCTCATCGTCCATCTCCAATGATCTGCTCCCAGAAAACTGGACCATTTTTTGTTAGAGTTTTCCGGTCCTGATTCCCTTGGCTGGGAGGAGCGGAATACGATGAAGGCCTCGAAGTTTTCGGATGCCCAGAAGGCGTTCATTTTGAAGCAGGGTGCGGAGGGCGTGCCGGTCGCCGACATCTGTCGGAAAGCTGGCATCAGCCAGGCGACCTATTTCAACTGGAAGAAGAAATACGACGGAATGCAGCCGCCAGAGATGCGACGACTGAAGCAGCTCGAAGATGAAAACGCGAAGCTGAAGAAGCTTGTGGCGGATCTCTCGCTCGACCGCGAGATGTTGCAGGACGTAATTCGGCGAAAGCTTTAAGGCCTGGTCGCAAGCGCAAGCTGGTGACGGGGATGTGCAGTGAGTGGGACGTGTCGATCCGGCGTGCTTGTGGCGTGCTTGAAGTCGATCGCTCCACTTACCACTACAAATCCCGTCGCCGCGATCAGGCCGGCCTGGAAGCCCGAGTTAAGGAGATCTGCGCCACGCGGGTGCGGTACGGCTATCGCCGGGTGCATGTGCTTTTGCAGCGCGAGGGCTGGACCGTCAACATCAAGAAGACGCGTCGGATCTACAACGAGTTGGGCCTGCAATTGCGAAACAAAACACCCAGGCGCCGTGTGAAAGCGAAGTTGCGGGATGACCGAAAGGAGGCGACCGTGCCGAACGAGACATGGGCGATGGACTTTGTTCACGATCAGCTGGCGACCGGTCGAAAGATTCGCGTGTTGACTGTCGTCGACACGTTCTCACGCTATTCGCCGGTGGTCGATCCGCGCTTCAGCTACAGAGCGGAGGACGTCGTCGCAGCGCTTGAGAATGTTTGCGCGAAAGTTGGTTATCCAAGGACAATCCGGGTCGACCAGGGGTCGGAGTTTGTCTCCCGGGATCTTGATCTCTGGGCCTACGCCAAAGGGGTAGTTCTGGACTTCTCACGTCCTGGAAAGCCAACCGACAACGCCTTCATCGAGGCCTTCAATGGCCGCTTCCGGGCGGAATGCCTGAACGTTCACTGGTTCATGACGCTTGACGACGCCCGGACGAAAATGGAGGAATGGCGCAAGTACTACAACGAGGAGCGCCCGCATGGCGCAATCGGGAACAAATGCCCGATAATCCTGCAAAACCACGGCGGCGCAGCCAGCCCGCCACCGTGAATAAGGCCCGGAAACTCTAACTTCCGGTGGTCCAAAGATGGGGAGCGCTTCAAAGGCCCGGAAACTCTAACTTCCGGTGGTCCAAAGATGGGGAGCGCTTCAGTGAGCTGGACTACTTCAATCCCAACTGGTTTGAATTTACAGGGGCTGGTCCGCGCGAACCTTATGAAAGGAGATGGGCCCGCTATATTTACTCCGAGGACCGGGCAGAGGTTGAGCGGTCGTGGCTCCAGTGCCTCGCTG
>JAUXWZ010000123.1 GCA_030684835.1 Beijerinckiaceae bacterium | reverse complement strand
ATTCCATGAGGGAACAGGGCTCGGCAGGGCTGGATCGTTTGACGCCTGACGAGCTGAAACGCTTCACTGACCTCAACGACGCCTACAAGGCGCGCTTCAGCTTCCCCTTCATCATGGCCGTGAAGGGCGCGTCGAAGGAAGCTATCATGGCGGCGTTCGAAAGGCGCATCGCCAACGAACCGGAGGTGGAATTTGCCGAGGCGTTGACGCAGATTGAAAAGATCGCTGCACTGCGACTGGCCGACAGGTTGCCGCCATGACGACAGGCGCCGCGCGCGTCGTTGCGCGTCTTAAAAAGCTGAACGAGGCAAGTGACGACGAGGGCGCCCTCACCCGCCTCACGCTTTCACCCGCACACGCGCGCGCCGCCGCCATGGTGAGGCGCTGGATGGAAATGGCGGGTCTTGCTGTGCGCATAGACGCCGTGGGCAATGTCGTGGGTCGCCGCGAAGGCGCAACGCCAGACGCCAAGACGCTCATCATCGGCTCCCATATTGATACGGTGCGCAACGCGGGGAGTTTCGACGGCAACCTCGGTGTTCTCCTGGGCGTCGAAGCCTGCGCGCGTCTCACGAACAAGCCGCTGCCCTACGCAATCGAGGTTGTGGCGTTTGGCGATGAGGAAGGCGTGCGCTTTCCGACCTCGCTGACGGGCTCGCGCGCGCTGGCGGGAACGTTTGATCCGGTTTGCCTCACCAGCGTTGATGAAAAAGGCGTGTCGCGCCGCGACGCGCTGCTGGCGTTTGGCTGCGATCCGTCGCACGCGCAGTTTGAGGCGCGCGACCCCGCGCGCACGTTCGGCTACATCGAAGTGCATATCGAGCAGGGGCCTGTTCTGGAAGCCAACAAGCTTGCGCTGGGACTTGTTACCGCCATCAATGGCGGCAGCCGGGGCGAAATCGTCATTGAGGGCGCCGCCGGTCATGCGGGCACATTGCCCATGAACATGCGCAAGGATGCGCTTGCGGCGGCGGCGGAAATCGTGCTCTTCATCGAGGAGATCGGGAAGAAGGGCGTTGAACTCGTCGCGACCGTGGGGCGCATCGACGTGCCCAACGGCGCGGTGAATGTCGTCCCGGGCCGTGCGCGCCTGTCGGTGGACGTGCGCTCGCCACGCGATGATGATCGCATGCGCGCGCTGGCAGACATTCGCGCGGAGATAGCGCGCATCGCAGCCGCACGCGGCGTGAAGGCGGACCTAAATATCACTTACGACATGCCCGCCGCGATCTGCGACAAGACCCTTTCCGCTGCATTCGCCCGCTCGTTTGAGCGCTGCGACCATCCGCTGTTTCGCCTGCCCAGCGGCGCGGGGCATGACGCGATGTCATTTCGCGAGCGCATACCACAAGCCATGATATTCGTGCGCTGCCGTGGTGGGGTGAGCCACAGGCCCGAAGAATTCGCCGCGCCAGCCGACATTGCGTCGGCGCTGGCTGTGCTGGAAGATTTTCTCGATACGATCGGAGCTACGCAATGAGTGTCATCATTGACGGCGCGAGCCTCACGGGCGCAGACGTCATGCGCGTGGCCCGCCGCAACGCCTCGGGCGCATTCGCCAAGGTTTCTCTCGATGCAGGCGCTCGTCAGCGCGTGATGGCGACGCGCGCCTGGCTAGACGCCAATTTCATGAACGACGAAGCGCCGCTCATGTATTCGTTCAACACCGGCGTTGGCCTTTTCAAGGACCAACGCGTGCTGATGAAGGACATGGTCGAATATCAGACCAAGTCTGTTTACGCGCATGCCACGGGCGTTGGCGAACCTTTCTCGGAAGATGTCGCGCGTGCAACGATGCTGCTGCGCGCCAACGCCTTCGCGTCAAATTACTCAGGGCCTCGCGTCGAGGTTCTTGATCGGCTGATCGAGTGCCTGAACGCAGGCGTCACGCCGGTTATTCCGCAGAAAGGGTCTGTCGGCGCCTCGGGCGATCTCGCGCCGCTGGCGCATATGTCAGGCGCCGTCTGTGGTTTTGAAGAAGCCGAAATGTTCTGGCAGGGCAAGCGCATGCCTGCGCGCGAGGCGCTGGCCGCCGCTGGCCTCTCGCCCACGTTCGATCTCTCGGCAAAAGACGCGTCCTGCCTCATCAATGGATCGACCGTATCGCTCGCGCTGGCCGTGCTTGCGGTGGAAGATTCGCGCCGCATCCTGAAGGCTGCCGACGTTGCGCTGGCGATGTCGCTTGAATGTCTGCGCGGTGAACGCGCAGCGTTCGAGGCGCGCATTCATGCAGCGCGGCCCCATGCAGGACAGGCGTCTACTGCCCGCAACGTGTTGCGCATGATCGAGGACTCAAAGCGTTGTTCCGAGCCCGCGCGCCATGTGGTTTTTCCCGATGAAAACCGCGATCCCTCAAAGCCTCCGGCTCCGCGCGTGCAGGATGTTTATTCGCTGCGCTGCGGCCCGCAGGTGCATGGGCCGGTGCGGCAAGCTATTGAGTATGTGGACGGCCTCATTAGCGTTGAGACAAATTCAGCGACCGACAATCCGCTAGTGTTCGACAATGGCGCGGGCGGCTATGAGATTCTGTCGGGCGGCCATTTCCACGGCCAGTATGTAGCGCAGGCGATGGACGTGCTCGCCATTGCGATGGCCGATCTTGGCTCGATCTGCGAACGGCGCCTCGCGCGGCTCGTGGATCCCACCATGAGCTATGGCCTACCGCGCAATTTACTTGCCGGCCAGCGCGGCTTGAACACCGGCTTCGCCACAGTGCAATGCACGATGTCGGCGCTGGTGATGGAAAACCGCACGTTGTCGATGCCCGGGTCTGTCGATTCCATCCCCGGCAAGTCGAACGCCGAGGATCATGTGTCCAACTCCACCTGGTGCGGGCGCAAAACGCGCACGATCGTGGAAAACGTCGAGCACATCGTCGCGGGCGAAATCCTCATGGCGGCGCAGGCGCTGACGCTTGTAGAAGATGTGGCCAAGGATCATCCCGTTGGCGCAGGCACGCGCGCGGCGCTTGGGGCTGTGCGCGAAGTGATTGCGCCAGCGCTCTCGGGCGACAGATGG
>JAUXWZ010000122.1 GCA_030684835.1 Beijerinckiaceae bacterium | reverse complement strand
ATTCCATGAGGGAACAGGGCTCGGCAGGGCTGGATCGTTTGACGCCTGACGAGCTGAAACGCTTCACTGACCTCAACGACGCCTACAAGGCGCGCTTCAGCTTCCCCTTCATCATGGCCGTGAAGGGCGCGTCGAAGGAAGGTATCATGGCGGCGTTCGAGAGGCGCATCGCCAACGAACCGGAGGTGGAATTTGCCGAGGCGTTGACGCAGATTGAAAAGATCGCCGCCCTGCGACTGGCCGACAGGTTACCGCCATGACGACAGGCGCCGCGCGCGTCATTGCGCGTCTTAAAAAGCTGAACGAGGCGAGTGACGACGAGGGCGCCCTCACCCGCCTCACGCTTTCACCCGCACACGCGCGCGCCGCCGCCATGGTGAGGCGCTGGATGGAGTTGGCGGGTCTTGCGGTGCGTCTGGACGCAGTGGGCAATGTCGTGGGTCGTCGCGAAGGCGCAACGCCGGCCGCCAAGACGCTCATCATCGGTTCGCATATCGATACGGTGCGCAACGCGGGAAGTTTCGACGGCAACCTCGGTGTTCTCCTGGGCGTCGAGGCCTGCGCGCATCTGGGAGACAAGCCGCTGCCTTACGCCATCGAGGTCGTGGCGTTTGGCGATGAGGAAGGCGTGCGCTTTCCCACTTCGCTGACAGGTTCGCGCGCGCTGGCGGGCACTTTTGATCCGGTCTCACTTTCAAGCGTTGATGAAAAAGGCGTGTCGCGCCGCGACGCGCTGCTGGCGTTTGGCTGCGATCCGTCGCGCGCGCAGGACGAAGCCCGCGATCCCTCCCGCATGCTTGGCTACATTGAAGTGCACATCGAGCAGGGGCCGGTGCTGGAAGCCAACAACCTTGCGCTGGGTCTTGTCACAGCCATCAACGGCGGCAGCCGCGGGGAAATTTTCATCGAAGGCGCCGCCGGTCATGCAGGCACCTTGCCCATGAACATGCGCAAGGATGCGCTTGCCGCAGCGGCGGAAATCGTGCTCGCAGTCGAGCAGATCGGCAAGAAAGGCGTGGAACTCGTTGCGACCGTGGGGCGTATCGACGTGCCAAACGGCGCGGTGAATGTCGTCCCCGGCCGCACGCGGATGTCGTTTGACGTGCGCTCGCCCCGCGATGATGATCGCATAGGCGCGCTCGCAGACCTTCGCGCGGAGATAGCGCGCATCGCGACCGCACGCGGCGTGAAGGCGGGCCTCAACATCACCTACGACATGCCCGCCGCGATCTGCGACAAAGCGCTATCCACAGCACTCGCGCGCTCGTTTGAACGCTGCGACCATCCGGTGTTTCGTCTGCCCAGCGGCGCGGGCCATGACGCGATGTCGTTTCGCGAGCGTATCCCACAAGCCATGGTGTTCGTGCGCTGCCGTGGCGGGGTGAGCCACAGGCCCGAAGAATTCGCCTCGCCAGCCGACATTGCGTCGGCGCTGGCTGTGCTGGAAGATTTTCTCGAGACAATCGGAGCACCTCAATGAGTGTCGTCATCGATGGCGCGAGCCTCACGGGCGCAGACGTCTTGCGCGTGGCGCGCCGCGACGCCTCGGGCGCATTCGCCAAGGTGTCCCTTGATGCGGGCGCGCGTCAACGCGTGATGGCGACGCGCGCCTGGCTTGACGCCAATTTCATGAACGACGAAGCGCCGCTGATGTATTCGTTCAATACTGGCGTCGGCCTATTCAAGGACCAGCGCGTGCTGATGAAAGACATGGTCGAATATCAGACGAAGTCTGTTTACGCGCATGCGACGGGCGTTGGCGAACCCTTTTCGGAAGAAGTCGCGCGCGCGACGATGTTGCTGCGCGCCAACGCCTTCGCGTCCAATTACTCGGGGCCGCGCGTTGAGGTCCTTGATCGGCTGATCGAGTGCCTGAACGCAGGCGTCACGCCGGTTATTCCCCAGAAAGGGTCTGTCGGCGCCTCTGGCGATCTCGCGCCGCTGGCGCATATGTCAGGCGCCGTCTGCGGTTTTGAAGAAGCCGAAATGTTCTGGCGGGGCAAGCGCATGCCTGCGCGCGAGGCGCTGGCCGCCGCTGGCCTCTCCCCTAAATTCGATCTCTCCGCAAAGGATGCTTCCTGCCTCATCAACGGATCGACCGTATCCTTGGCGCTGGCCGTGCTTGCGGTGGAAGATTCACGCCGCATCCTGAAGGCCGCTGATGTTGCGCTGGCGATGTCGCTTGAATGTCTGCGCGGAGAACGCGCAGCGTTTGAGGCGCGCATTCATGCGGCGCGGCCCCATGCAGGACAGGCGTCTACTGCCCGCAACGTGTTGCGCATGATCGAGGGCTCAAAGCGCTGTTCCGAGCCCGCGCGCCATGTGGTGTTTCCCGATGAAAATCGCGATCCCTCAAAGCCTCCGGCTCCGCGCGTGCAGGATGTTTATTCACTGCGCTGCGGCCCGCAGGTGCATGGGCCGGTGCGGCAAGCTATCGAGTATGTGGACGGCCTCATTAGCGTTGAGACGAATTCAGCGACCGACAATCCGCTCGTGTTCGACAATGGCGCGGGCGGTTATGAAATTTTGTCCGGCGGTCATTTCCACGGCCAGTACGTTGCGCAGGCGATGGACGTGCTCGCCATTGCGATGACTGATCTTGGCTCGATTTGCGAACGGCGCCTTGCGCGGCTTGTCGACCCCACCATGAGCTATGGCCTGCCGCGCAATCTGCTCGCGGGCCAGCGCGGCCTGAACACGGGCTTCGCCACGGTGCAATGCACGATGTCGGCGCTGGTGATGGAAAACCGCACGTTGTCGATGCCCGGCTCTGTCGACTCCATTCCCGGCAAGTCCAACGCCGAGGATCACGTGTCCAACTCCACCTGGTGCGGGCGCAAAACGCGCACGATCGTGGAGAACGTCGAGCATATCGTGGCGGGCGAAATCCTCATGGCGGCGCAGGCGCTGACGCTTGTAGAAGATGTGGCCAAGGATCATCCCGTTGGCGCAGGCACGCGCGCGGCGCTTGGGGCTGTGCGCGAAGTGATTGCGCCAGCGCTCTCGGGCGACAGATGG
>JAUXWZ010000121.1 GCA_030684835.1 Beijerinckiaceae bacterium | reverse complement strand
CCGGGATTCGATCACGCAAGCGGCCATCGACGAATTGGTGCGCCATGGCGAGAGCCGTGGCTCCTGGTTGGCCTTCTGCTCCGGGGTCGATCATGCCAAGCATGTCGCCGCCGCCATTCGCGAGCGGGGATATTCTTGCGCCACCATCTTCGGCGACACGCCCCGTGACGAGCGCGACGAGATCATCGACGCCTTCAAGCGCGGCGAAATCCGCGCGCTTGCCTCAATGGGCGTTCTCACCACCGGCTTCAACGCGCCCGCAGTCGATCTCATCGCAATGCTGCGACCGACAAAATCGGCTGGGCTCTACGTGCAAATGGCGGGGCGAGGCACGAGGCTGTCGGCGGGCAAGGAAAACTGCCTCGTGCTCGATTTTGCAGGCAACGTGGCGCGGCACGGGCCGATCGACCTCGTGCGCCGCAGGAAGCCAGGCGCAGGCGACGGTGACGCCCCCACCAAAGTCTGTCCGGCCTGCAACAGCATTTTGGCGATCAGCGTCATGGCGTGCCCGGACTGCGGCCACGTCTTTCCCGCCCGGGAGGTCAGGATTGCGCCGAGCGCTTCAACGCAGGAAATCCTGTCGGCCCGCAGCGCGCAATGGCTCGATGTGTCGGAGGTCTTCTACAGCCGACACGAAAAACCGGGCCGCGCGCCATCGCTGCGCGTCGATTACCGCTGCGGACTGGTGACCCATAGCGAGTGGGTATGCCTCGAGCACGAAGGCTACGCCCGGCGCAGAGCGCACGCGTGGTGGCGGCAGCGGATGGCGGGCGCGCAGCCGCCAGCAACCGTCAACGGGGCCCTGCGGCTGGCTTCAAGCCTCCAGCGACCGACCGGGATCTTCGTGCGGCCGAGCGGGCGCTACACCGAAGTCGTCAATCACAGGTTCGGCCCATGCGTCATCCTCCCAACGACCTCTGCCCCGTCTGTCGGCGCGAGCCGAGGTTCCACGGCTGGTTCGACGCCAATCTCGCGCGCGGCAATCCCGCTCGCGACGCGAGCTATCGAAAACTCTGCAGCCGGGTCTGCCAGATCATCTTTCACGGGAGGGGCGGCATGATCGACGCGACGCCAAACGAACAAGCGGCCATGCAGCACGCCGGCCGCATGGGTGGCGAATATTTGGACAGCATCGGCCAGATGGATCTTGCCCGCCTCTCGGACGAGGAATGGCGGATCTTTGTGGAATGCGTCGTCACCGGGTTCTGCGACAGCCTGCGCGATCTGGCGGCGCGCGATCACGGGCGTATCGCGGCGATGAGCGAAGGAGTTCCGTTTTGAGCCCGTCCCAAAGCTTCATGGCAAGGCTCGGCGATCGCCTCGTCGCCAACGGCTACTCGATCCTGCCTATCGCGCCGGGCACGAAGAAGCCGGGCCGCTTTCTCAAAGGCGCCTGGGGCGACTATCCACAATGGACGCGCCACGCCGGCCGGGCGACAACCGAGCTGGAAATCTCCACATGGTCGCAATGGCCCGACGCCGGCATAGGCGTCGTTGGCGGGCACGTGGCGGCCATCGACATCGACATCGTCGATGACCACGACCTTGCTGCGCGCCTTGAACAGCTCTGTCGCCAGCGGCTCGGCGACACGCCTGCCCTGCGCATCGGCCGGGCCCCGAGACGGCTGCTCGTCTATCGCACCCTCGAGCCGTTCAAGGGCATCCGCAGGCATCCCCTGGAGATTCTATGCCTCGGCCAGCAGTTCGTCGCCTACGCCGTCCACCCGGAAACGGGCAAGGACTACGTTTGGCCGGACGAGAGCCTCGCCGACATCGACATTGAACGTCTGCCGGTAATCGACGAGGCAGGCGCGCGGGCGTTCCTGGAGGAAGCTGCTGCGCTGATCCCGGACGCCCTGCGGCCGGCGAGGCTTGCATCGCGCGAGGCGGCTGACAGTGCGTCGCTGGCGGGGCATGCGCAGGCTGGCACGCTGCCCGCGATCCGCGCCGCACTCGCCTTCCTCGCTAACGCTGACCTCGACTACGACAGCTGGGTCCGCATCGGCCTCGCGCTCAAAGGGGCTTTGGGCGAGCAAGGCGCGGACATGTTCGCCGTCTGGTCCGCGCAGGCGGCGAAGAACGATCCGGCGTTCACGGCCAAAACCTGGGCCGGCTTCAAACCCCGCTCGATCGGCGCAGGCACGATCTATCATCTCGCCATCGAGCACGGCTGGAGGCCCGAACCCGAACTGGTGTTCGATGGCGCCGCGCCCGCAGACCCCGTTCACCCGGCCGCTGGCATGCTGGCCCAGATACGCTCGCCGGATAGCGCACAGGCGCCGGCCGCCAGAGCGATGCCCGTCATTCTGCCGCCCCCTGGACTCGAGCGGCTCGACGGGGCGCTGGCTCTGATGGTCCGGCACATCCTCGCAACCGCCATACGGCCGCAGCCCTGGCTGGCGGTCGGCGCATCCCTCGTCGCGCTCGGCGCTGTCATGGGGCGGAAGGTTCGCACCCCCAGCAATCTGCGATCCAACCTGTACGTGCTCGGCATCGCCGAGAGCGGCGGCGGAAAAGACCATGCTCGCAAGGCCATCAAGGAGATCTTCGTTCGGGCGGGCCTCTCCGCGCATCTGGGCGGCGAACGTATTGCGTCGGGGGCTGGGCTCATCACGGCGCTCAGCCGACAGCCGTCATCGCTGTTTCAGATCGACGAGTTTGGGCGCTTCATGGCCAACGTCGTCGACAAGCGGCGAGCGCCCAAGCACCTGTCCGAGATTTGGGATCTGTTCATGGAGCTTGCGACGAGCGCCGGAACGACGTTCTTTGGAGCCGAATATGCCGACCAGAGGGAGCGTCCCCGTCAGGACATTGTCGAACCCTGCGCCTGCGTGCACGGGGTCAGCGCTCCCGGTCCATTCTGGGAGGCGCTGTCGAGCGGCGCCTTGCAGGACGGCAGTCTCGCCCGCTTTCTTGTCTTTCGCAGCGATGAGGATATTCCCGACCGAAATCGCGATGCTGCGCTGATGGCGCCGCCAGCCGATCTTCTGGAGGCCGTGCAAGCTGTCGCGAACGTGGGAGCCGAACGGTCCACAGGCAACCTGTCCCGTACAGGAGGAGCTATCGCCAATCCTGACCCGCTCACTGTCCCTATGAGCGACGCCGCTCAGGCCCTATTCCACGAACTCGACGAGGAGATGACGAAGCGTCAGCGCGCGGCCCTCGGCACCAACCAAAGCGCTGTTTTGGCGCGCATCTGGGAGAACGCGGCGAAGATCGCCCTGATCAAGGCCGTGAGCGCCAACCCGGCGGCGCCCGTGATCCGGCGTGTGGATGCGCAATGGGCGTGCGAGGTCGTGGAGCATTCTGCTTGGACATTGCTGGTCCAGGCCGAGCGGCACCTGGCCGACAACGACGTCGAGCGCGCGCACAAGCGCATCCTGGCGTTCGTGAGAGAAGCAGGCCTCAGCGGCGTCCGGCATAACGAGCTCACACGGAAGGCGCAGTTCGTGGAGCCGAGGCTGCGGCGCGAGATCATTCAGTCGCTGCTCGAGAGTGAACAGATCGTGGCTCATCCGATGCGCAGTCGGGGTAGGCCGGCGACCCTCTACCGGGTCGCGGGCTAGTTGCGTCAACGTCATGAGAAACGTCAATGACGTAAGATGAGGGTTAAGCCATTGAATTAAATGAAGATGAGACTTTCGTCATTTCGTCATTCATCAAACCAAAGGGTAGCCCTCCTGATAGGAGATGTGGGGGCGTATAGGAGGAGATGACGTAATGATATAAGTAAGAATATATATAATAATCAGATAGATACCCTAGAGACTTTCGTCAACTTTCGTCAGCATTCGTCATATGGACCGACCAGACCAGACCCCTTCGGGTCCGGGCGAACCCGCCTCCCTCACCGGACGCGCCGTCGCCCCGACCGCCCGAACCCAAGGAGGTCGTCGTGACCCATGCAGTCGCACTTCACAGCGCAAACATCATCCACCCGCTTACAACCCATATCGTTCAACGGCCCATCCTCGCGCTCGATCTCGGCACGAGCACTGGATGGGCGCTGCGCACAAGTGACGACCTGATCACCAGCGGCACGGTGTCATTCCGGCCAAGCCGCTATGACGGCGGCGGCATGAGGTATGTTCGCTTCCGCGCGTGGCTTGATCAGTTGGCCAAGGACGCTGGCCCGCTCTCGGCCATCCACTTTGAGGAAGTGCGCCGGCATGTGGGCACGGACGCCGCGCACCTTTACGGCGGCTTCCTCGCGACGCTGACCACCTGGTGCGAGCAGCGCGACGTCGCCTACCAGGGCGCGCCTGTCGGCACGATCAAGCGCTTCATCGCCGGCAAGGGCAATGCGGACAAGGCGGCGGTGATCGCCGCGGTGCGGGCCCGCGGCTATGCGCCGGCCGACGACAACGAAGCCGACGCCATCGCCATCCTGCTGTGGGCGATCGAGACGAAGGGAGGCGTGCGATGAGCGCCGATCAAATGCTCGCGCGCGCAGGGTGCGTCATCAGCGAGCGCCGGCAAGCCTACGGCGATCCCAAGACCGTTATGGCGGCCATCGCAGCTCGCTGGTCGATCACGCTCGGCCATCCGGTCACTCCGGCGCAGGTCATCCTGTGCATGATCGATCTGAAGGTCGCCCGCCTGGCGCATGACCCCGACTACCTCGACGGCGCCGTGGACGTCATCGGCTACGCCGCCCTGCTGCCGGAGGTCATTCAATGACATGGCTTCCCAGGGGCTACGGCGGCGAGCGTCGGCCGCCCGAAGGTGTCAAACGCGACGGCTGGCGGGATCACGGCTTGCTCGCCGTCTCCGTCCACGACCAGCGACTGACATGGCCCGAGCGCGAACTGGTCATGCAGCTCGGTCAAAAGCTCTATGGCAGACGCGAGGAACATCGCAACATTCGGGAGGCGCGCCGATGATCCGGGGACGCAAGAGAAAACCCGGCGCGCGGCACGCCTGTGGCAAGCGCATCCGCGGGGAGACCGAACGCGAGGTGATGCAGACCGCCCTCGAAGCGCGCCAGCGCCACTACGGCATCGGCGCCAGTCGAGCGCGCGACGAACGGCTGGGGACATCCCTCGGGCGGCTGTCGTTTCAGGAGCTGATCAGCGCCCGGCAGTACGACGCGGGCCTGCGGTTCGCTGAGCTCTACCAGCGTCATCACATGACGCTCGGCTTGCCCATGCCGCATCCGCAATCGCCGGCGGGACTCATGCTCGTCAGCGGCAGCTTCGGTGGCTCGCACAGTGAGATCGATCCCGCGGTGATCGCGCGTCTGCGCAGCCGCTTTGACGCCGCTACTAATGCGATCGATGATTGCGATCGCGCATATCGTATGGGGCCCGGTCGAAGACCGTCGCTGCTGCTGTATCGCGTGGTGTGCGTCGATGAAGACACGACGTTATGGTCGATGAGCGACATCGGCAATCTGCGCGCTGCGTTGAATGCGTTGACGCGTGTGTTTGGCAGTTGACAGGATTCAACTAGGAGCATAGAGTTCCGATATTCTAGATTTAGAAATGCGCCCGCAGTTAACCACTGCGGGC
>JAUXWZ010000112.1 GCA_030684835.1 Beijerinckiaceae bacterium | reverse complement strand
GCCGTGGACGCGTTCTTCCGCGCAGCGCTGGCGAACGGGGGAACCGCGGACGGCAAACCGGGCCTTCGGCCGGAATATGACAGGAATTATTATGCGGCGTTTGTGCGCGATCCCGATGGGAATAAAATCGAGGCGCTGACGTTTGTGGCGGGGTGACGTTTGCGGAAGCGATGGGCGCGCTGAAGCAAGTCGCGACATTACCGCGATTTCTCAATAGTGAAACATCCCATCCGACGGGATGCTGGCCGGCAATTCTGCGCGCGGGTTGTCCCATGCTCCTGCGCCCCGCAATCCAGCGCCGCTAAAATCGCGTTCGCAAATTCCCGCACTGACTCTATAGCCGGGTCAAGCCCGGCTATGACGCAGGTGGACACGCGAGCCCTTGCTCAGGGTTCGTCACGTTGGCGATGGAGCGCGTTGCACGCCACGCTTCAGGATTGCGCGCGTTGGGTTAAGCGCCTTAACCGGACGCTATGCTGCGCCCGCAATGTCGACGCCGTAATCCGCAAGGCGCTTGCGTGCTGCGTCAACGGCCTCCGGGGGAAAACGGTCCGCATTGCGAACAACGACGTATTCGCCGGTTTGATCGCCAAGGCCCGCTTCAACAAGCATTTTGAAGCCTTCGGTTTCTTCTTTCTTGAGCGCCCAATCAATCAGGCAAGCGATCTCGCCCACGGAGGCGAGCTTGCGGCGTGTGTAGGCGGCGCGGACTTTCTTTCCGTGCTTTTGCCGCAAGACTTCTTCCACCGCCGCTAAGGCCTGGCGAAATTGAACGACGACAGGATCATCGTCGCTGCCTCCTTCAATCTGACAGAGCCGCCTGAAGGCGTCTTGTTCGACATCCAAACGGCCGAGACGCCGGGCATTCTCCATCAGGTTTCGAGCTTGGTCTGCGTCTTTCAATCTGGAAACGTCGAACGAACTCGACGACGCTAAGATAGGCTTTGCCATAATTTGTACTCGACTTGGGTTGCGGCGGGCGGGGCCGGATCACAACAAGCGGTCCACAACCGATACCCAGTTCACTAGGCTGCCTTAAACGCAGCTAAAGCAATCCCTTAATAATGAAACATCCCCGCCGGCGCGATGCTGGCCGGCAATTCCGCGCGCGGCGCCTCCCCATGCTCCTGCGCGCCGCGATCCAGCGCCGCTAGAATCGCGTTCGCCAATTCCCGCGCGCTTTCGGCTGACAATTCCACCGCAACGCGCTCGCGCGAGCCTGCCGCGTGGTTGTGGAAATCGATCGAGAGCGCGTGGTCGAGCGGCGCGTCGTAGGGGTGGTCAAAATAGACGTGCGCGGTGTCGATACGTCTCCATTCATCCCCGGCCTTGGCGCTGCCGAAGACGCGGATTTTTTCCATGATATATGAGCACATTTTCGGGCTCCGGGAAAAGAATAGAAAATCGGTTTTAATCCGTGTACCCGCTCGGCTGGATGGCCGGGTCAACCCCGGCCATGGCGCGCGAGAGGTGGGAAGTTCAGCCTTCGGCCTTGGCGCGGGGGCCGATGTGTTTGTCGAGGAAGGCGTAAACCTTCTTCCAGCCGTCCGTCGCCTGTTCGCCCTTGTAGGCGGGCCGCTCGGCTGCGAAAAAGCCGTGGCCTACCCCGTCGTAGCGATGGAATTCATAAGTCTTGCCAAGGTCTTTCAGGATTTGCTCGTGGCGGTTCACCTGATCGGGGCTGGGGCGTTTGTCCTCGTTGCCGAAAATGCCGATAATTGGCGCATTAATATCCTTGGTCAGGTCAATCGGCGCCACGGGCCGCTCGGGCGTCAGGCCCTTCGGATCGTCCTCGATCACGCCGCCGCCCCAGCAATCCACCACAGCATCGAGCCCCTTGAGGCGCCCGCCCGCAAGGTAAGCCTGCCGCCCGCCCGAGCAAAAGCCCATCACCGCGACCTTGCCGTTCGACACGCCCTGCGCCCGCAAAAACTTCATGCAGCCTTCGACGTCGCCCATCACCTGATCGTCCGACACGCCGCCCTTGGAGCGAGCGCGCGCGGCGCAATCGTCAGGCGAGCCGGGCAATTCGCGAAAGTAAAGATGCGGCGCGATACAGGCAAAGCCGTGGTGCGCGAGCTTGCGGGCTGCTTCCTGCGTCCAGTCGTCCCAGCCGGGCATGTGATGGATGAGCACGACGCCGCCGATCCTCGCGCCGGTGGCCGGCTCGGCGTAATACGCCTGCCCCTTTTCGCCGCCATGGGCGTCAAAGGACACCATCTTCGAGACCTGGCCTAGATACGACATGCATTCCTCCCCGGTATGGAGCATCGGACCGAAAAGTGGGAACCGGTTTTCGGTCCCCATCCGATGCTCGAACAAGACAAACTCGGGACGAATGCTACAGGGCAAGCACGGGAAGCCTCAAGCCCCCCGTGAGACGCTTTCGCAGTAAAAGGATCAGGCCAGCGCGACCGTGAAGTCCGCTTCCGTCTTGGCGCGAATGTCACCGAGCGTCGCGCCGTCTGCAAGCTCGATCAGCGTCAGCCCGTCCTGGCCCTTGGCGTCCACACGGAACACGCCAAGATCGGTGATGATGAGGTCAACGACGCCTGCGCCGGTGAGCGGCAGCGTGCAGCGCTTGAGCAGTTTCGCGCCGTCCTTGGCGACATGCTCCATCACGACGACGACCTTCTTGACGCCCGCGACGAGATCCATCGCGCCGCCCATGCCTTTGACCATCTTGCCCGGAATCATCCAATTGGCCAGATCGCCATTTTGGGCCACCTGCATGGCGCCCAGGATCGACAGGTCGATGTGCCCGCCGCGAATCATCGCGAAGGAATCGGCGCTGGAAAAATAGCTCGTCGTCGGCAGTTCGGTGACCGTCTGCTTGCCGGCGTTGATGAGGTCCGCGTCCTCCTCCCCCTCCAGGGGGAAGGGACCCATGCCGAGCATGCCGTTCTCGCTCTGAAGCTGAACCGTAATCCCTTGCGGGATATAGTTCGAGACGAGGGTGGGAATGCCAATGCCGAGGTTGACGTAAAAGCCGTCCTTCAGTTCGCGGGCGGCGCGGGCCGCCATCTGGTCGCGGGTCCAGGGCATGTCAGACCTCCTCTCCGGCGCCGGCGGGCGTGGCCGCGTCCGTGGGTTTGCGCGTGGTGCGGAACTCGATCCGCTTGGGCGCCTCGGGAACGTGGACGATCCGGTTCACATAGATTCCGGGGGTGTGGATATGGTCAGGGTCGATAGAGCCAGCTGGAACGAGATGCTCGACCTCGGCCACGGTGACGCGCCCAGCCGTCGCCATCATCGGATTAAAATTGCGCGCCGTCTTGCGGAAGACGAGATTGCCTTCAGTGTCCGCCTTCCACGCATGGACGATGGACAGGTCGGCCACCAGCGCGCGCTCCATGACGTACATTTCGCCATCGAACTCGCGCACGTCCTTGCCTTCGGCGATGATCGTGCCGACGCCTGTTTTGGTGAAGAAAGCCGGAATACCCGCCCCGCCGGCGCGAATGCGCTCGGACAGCGTGCCCTGCGGCGTAAACTCAAGCTCCAGTTCGCCTGCCAGATATTGCTGCGCGAAAATCTTGTTCTCGCCGACATAGGACGAGATCATCTTGCTGATCTGGCGCGTGGCGAGCAGCTTGCCCAGCCCGATGCCGTCGACGCCAGCGTTGTTGGAAATGACGGTGAGGTTCTTGGCGCCTGATTCAAGAATCGCGTCGGCCAGCGCCTCTGGGATGCCGCAAAGGCCAAAGCCTCCCGACATGATGGTCATGCCATCCTTGATGACGCCGGCAAGCGCGGAGCGGGCGTCAGGAAAAACCTTGTTCATGGAGCGCCTCGGTCGGATCAGAGAAGCGGCGACAGGTTTAGACGCGCCCCTGCCAGAAACCAAGCCGTTTCTTACGCGCTGCCGCATGCCCGCCGCGAAGATCCGCCCCCCGCCGCGCAACCGCGATGAATGTCGTAAGCGCCGTGACTGGCGCGGCGGGCGCGCGTGGCATATACCCGAACAGGGACGGCCAGCGCACGCAAGGCCGAAGGGCTTGACCTCGGCAATGAACATTTTGCGCATCTATGTTCGCGTGCTCGCGATGCTCGCCAGCGAAAAGCGGCTTGCGATTGTCCTGATCATCGCCAATCTCGCGCTGGCAATTGCCGCGTTCGCAGAACCGATCCTGTTCGGCCGCATCATCGATACGCTGACCCGCTCTGCGGGCGATCCCTCAAGCGTCTCGTGGGCGGAGCTTTTGCCGCTGATCTACGCCTGGATCGCCTTCGGCGTTTTCACCATCGTGGCGTCAGTGTTTGTCGCTCTCAACGCCGACCGCGTGTCCCACCGCGGCCGGATGCGCGTGATGAGCGACTTCTTCGAACACGTTCTGCATCTGCCGCTGGGTTTTCATACCGGGGTCCACTCCGGCCGCCTGCTGAAGACCATGCTCGATGGCTCGAACGGCATGGCGAGCGTGTGGCTCTCATTCCTGCGCGAACATTGCGCGTCGTTCGTGTCGCTGTTCGTACTGCTGCCGATGACGCTTCTGCTCAACTGGCGGCTGGGCGCGTTGCTGATCGTGCTCGTCTTCGTCTTTGGCGCGATCACAGCCTACGTGTTCCATCACACCGAAAGCCTTCAGGAACAGGTCGAGACCTATCATACCGATCTGGCCGAACGCGCGTCGGATGCGCTGGGCAACATCGCCATCATTCAAAGTTTCACGCGCGTTGAAGCGGAAGCGACCTCGCTGAGAAGTATTTCGGCCGACCTGCTGCGCGCGCAAATGCCTGTGCTGTCGTGGTGGGCCATCGCGACCGTCGCGGCGCGCACATCAGCGACCGTGACGATCCTCGCAATATTCGTTGTCGGCGCGTGGCTGTTTACAAAGGGCCTCGCCACCATCGGCGAAATCGTCACCTTCATGAATTTCGCCGGGATGTTGATCGGCAAGCTCGAATCAACCGTCACCTTTGCGAACTGGCTGTTCATGCTGACGCCGAAACTGCGCGAATTCTTCGACGTGACTGACGCCCAGCCGGTCGTTTGCGACGCCCCCGATGCGCGCGACGTAGGCCGCCTGACCGGCGAAGTCTCGTTCGACAACGTCACCTTCTCCTACGACAAGCGCCGCAACGCGGTGAAAGACGTATCGTTCACGGTGAAGCCGGGCGAAACAGTCGCGCTGGTGGGCGCCACGGGCTCGGGAAAATCGACCACGCTGGGCCTGCTCCATCGCGTGTTCGACCCGACGGGCGGGTCCGTCCTCATCGACGGCATCGATATCCGCGACATGACGCTGGTTGCGCTGCGCCGAAACATCGGCGTTGTGTTTCAGGAGCCAATGCTGTTTGCGCGCTCGATTGAAGAAAATCTGCGCGTCGGCAAGCCCGATGCGACGGATGAGGAAATTCAGACCGCCCTGGAGCGCGCGCAGGCGAAAGACTTTATCGCCCGCCAGCCCGACGGCATGCGCACCATCGTCGGCGAACGCGGCCGCACGCTGTCAGGCGGCGAACGTCAGCGCGTGTCGATTGCGCGTGCGCTGCTGAAAGATCCGCCAATCCTCATCTTCGACGAAGCGACCAGCGCACTGGACGCCACGACTGAACGGCTGTTGCAGGCGGCGCTCGACGCGGCAACCAAAGGGCGCACCACTTTCGTGATCGCCCACCGACTGGCCACGATCCGCAACGCGGACCGCATCTTCGTGTTCGATCAGGGCTCCGTGGTGGAAACGGGTAATTTCGAACAACTGGTTGCGTTGAACGGCAAGTTCGCGGCGCTGGCCCGCGCCCAGTTCATGGCCGACGCGGTTGCGAAGGAAGGCATTGCGCCAGTCTGAGGCTGTTTTCAGGCGCGCAACTCTTCGCCCAGAAATTCCCGCACCATCTCGCCGGACACGCCGCGCGCGATGAAGCTGGCGCCCACGCCGCGTGCGAGAATGAAGGTCAGCGACCCCCGCGACACCTTCTTGTCCTGATACATGGCGTTGAGAATTTCATCCGGTCCCGCATTCCATCCCGCAATGTCGGTGATGCGCGACGGCAGCCCCACTTCGCGCAAGTGCGCCTCGACGCGCGCGGCGTCCGCGGCGCTGGCGTGACCAAGTCTTGCCGATAAGCGCATGGCGCAGGCCAGTCCGATGGCGACGCCCTCGCCATGAACGAGGCGCGCGCCGTCAAAATGCGTCAGGCTTTCGAGCGCATGGCCAAACGTGTGCCCAAGATTAAGCAACGCCCGGTCGCCCTGCTCTGTTTCATCGCGCGCCACGACGGCGGCCTTCGAAGCACAGCTCTTGCGAATGGCTTCCGTCAACTCGGGACCGTGCGCAAACACGCTGCGCCAATTGTTCTCGAGCCACGCAAAAAAAGCCGCGTCATCAATGACGCCATACTTCACCACTTCCGCATAGCCGGCGCGAAATTCGCGCCCCGACAGGCTCGCCAGCGCGCCTGTGTCCGCGAGCACGAGCGAGGGTTGATAAAACGCGCCGATCAGGTTCTTGCCGTGTTCCGAATTGATAGCGGTCTTCCCGCCCACGGACGAATCCACCTGCGCCAGAAGGCTCGTCGGAATTTGCACAAAGCCCATGCCGCGCCGGATGGTCGCTGCGGCAAAGCCTGCCAGGTCGCCGACAACGCCCCCGCCCAGCGCCACAACAACGTCGCGCCGCTCCATGCGTGCCACAATAATTTCGTCGCACACGCGCGCGAATTCGCTCCACGACTTTGACGCCTCGCCGGGCGGAATGACGATGGTGGAATGGCGCACGCCCGCGCGATCAAGGCTCGCCTTCAGTGCCGGCAAGTGCGCGCGTTCGAGGTTTGAATCGGTGACGATGGCGCACGCCGAACCGGGCGCGACGCGCGCGATGTGCTGGCCCGCCGCGTCAATCAAACCCGGACCAATCAGGATATCGTAGGCGCGATCGCCAAGTCCCACGCGAACGCTGGCGTGCGGAGCGCCCGAAGCCAGCCGCGCGATGCCGGAGAGCCCGCCCTCGAGCGCCGCAAGAATATTTTCAACGACAATCTCGTGGGGCCCGTCGCGGGAGAGAACTGTGAAATCAGCAAGGCCGTAAACGGGGTAGCGATCCGCAATGAGGCGCTTCAGCGTGTCCTCGGCGTCCACGTTGGCAAGCAGCGGGCGGTTGCTGCGCTTGCGCACGCGGCGCAGCAACACGTCGAGATCGGCCTGCAGCCAGACGGAAACGCCGTGCTTGACGACATTCTCGCGTGTTTGCGGGGAGATGAACGCGCCGCCGCCTGTCGCCAGGACACGCTGGCGCTCTTCCAGCAGGCGCGCAACCACGCGCCGCTCACCGTCGCGGAAATAGGTCTCCCCATGCTTGGCGAAAATCTCCGGCACGCTCATGCCGGCTGCGGTTTCGATTTCCGCATCTGCGTCGGCGAAATCCAGCCCTAGCCGCGCAGCCAGCCGGCGCCCGACGGACGTCTTGCCCGACCCCATCATCCCCACGAGCACAATCGAGCGTCCGCCCAGCCTGCGCAGGATGGCGGCTGCGCGCGCGTCCGGCCCGCTCTCCCCCGCAGCGCGATGGGAGCGGCCAGCGATATCGTCGTGCTGCTCGATGGCTTCCATTTAGCCCCTGTACCACGTCAGCGGCGGGGTTTTAAGCGCGGCGGCCCGCCATGGGTCGAAAGGCTGTGCGCATGCAAGGCTGTGCGTATGTTTGGAGGCGCCGGGTCCGTCGGGCATAAGGGGGGGAGGAGACTGCGCGTGCCCAGCCTGATTCGGTTTCTCATTGTTATCGGCGTGCTTGGCGGCCTGATCTGGGCCGGCATGTTCGCGCTCGTGACCTTCGTGGAGCCCGAACAGCGGGAAATGTCCGCTCCCATCCCCGCGAATCGCCTCAACAGGTGACGCATGGGTGGCAGACGTCCCGCCGGCGAAGGCCTCGCCTCTGAATTTCTGGACATGGCCGCGGCCGAGCGCGGGGCGTCGAAGAACACGCTCGACGCCTACACGCGCGACCTCGCCGATTACAACGCCTTCCTGAGACAGAACCGCGCAACGCCGCTCACGGCCAGCACGGACGACGTGCGCGGGTTTCTCGCCGACCTCGATTCGCGCGGGCTCATGGCCTCGTCGGCGGCGCGCAAACTGTCCTGCGTGCGCCAATTCCATCGTTTTCTGTATGCCGAGGGTCGCCGCACCGACGATCCTTCCGCGATCATCGAAGGCCCGCGCCAGGGCCGGCCGTTGCCGAAGATCCTGAGCGTCGACGAAGTGGACCGCCTGCTCTCGGTCGCCTGCCAAGGCATTGATGACGAAGCGCGTGCGCTGGGCGAACGCATGCGCGCGGCGCGCATCACATGCCTGCTGGAGACGCTCTACGCAACGGGGCTGCGAGTATCCGAACTCGTCGCGCTGCCGCGCCGCGCCGCCAATACGCGCGACCCGTTCATCACCATTCGCGGCAAGGGCGGACGCGAGAGGCTGACGCCCTTGTCGGAGCGCGCCGTCGCCACGATGCGTGTTTATCTGGACCTGCTGAAACAGCTGAATCCTGACCTTGCAAGCGGCGTGTGGCTGTTTCCATCCGACAGCGAGAGCGGACATATCACCCGTCAGGCCTTCGCGCGAGATCTGAAAGCCCTTGCGGGCGCGGCGGGCATTTCAGCGTTGCGCGTCAGCCCGCACGTGCTGCGCCACGCATTTGCCAGCCACCTTCTGCAAAACGGCGCCGATCTGCGCGTCGTGCAGGAATTGCTCGGCCATGCGGATATTTCGACCACGCAAATTTATACGCACGTCCTCGACGAACGCATGAAGGCCATGGTGCGCGATCTGCATCCCATGAACGACAAGCGCGACGAGATCGAAAAGCGCGACTAACTGGCGCGCGACGCCGTAAACCGCGCGGCCGCCACCAGCACATTGGCCTTCGCGCCAAAGCGCGCCAGCGCCTGCGCGGCTTCTTCGGCAAGCTGGTCGCGCAAATCGCGCGCGGCCTCCAGCCCAAGCATGCCCACCAGCGTGCCCTTGTTGCGGCCCGCATCCTTGGCGACTCGCTTGCCCATGGCCGCTTCGTCGCCTTCCGCATCGAGAATGTCGTCTGCGATCTGGAACGCGGCGCCCAGCGCCCGGCCATAATCGCTCAGCGCAATGCGGTCCGCGTTTGAGGCGTTGGCGAAAATCGCGCCGCCTTCCGCCGCAAAGCGCAAAAGCGCGCCCGTTTTCATTGCCTGCAATTGTGTGATTTCGGCGTGGTTTAACGGCGTGTTGGCCCGCTCGGCGTCAAGATCGAGCTGCTGACCGCCCGCCATGCCGCCCAGGCCGGACGCGCGCGCAAGCCCGAGCGTCAGATCGCAGCGAATGTGCGCGTTCGCGTGAGTCGCGGCGTCCGCCATCACATCGAAAGCGTAAGTGAGCAGGGCGTCTCCCGCCAGAATGGCCGTGGCTTCATCGAAAGCCTTGTGCGCAGTTGGCTTGCCGCGGCGCAGATCGTCATCGTCCATGGCCGGCAAATCATCATGCGCAAGCGAATAGCAATGCACCATCTCGACCGCGCAAGCCGCCCGGAGCAGGCCATCGCCATCGCAGCCAAACAGTCGCGCGGCTTCGATGAACAGAAACGGCCGCAAGCGCTTGCCGCCATCCAGCGCCACATAGCGCATCGCAGCCAAGAGCCGGGCGGGACGCGCTGCCTCGCCGCTCAGCGCAGCCGGGCCGAGAAGTCTATCCAATGTCGCTTCGACGTCGGCTCCGACGACGGCGAGTCGCGCCGCAAAATCATTGTTCGACACCGCCGCACCCCCGAAACGCCTTGCGCCGGATTGCCGCAGCACGAGGGGGCCGTCAAGCATGCAGCATACGCCGCCTCCCGCTCCGCTTGCTTCGCGAACGCCAAGCCGCGACGATGCGCGGCAGGTAACCGGACATAAGGAAGCAACGTTTTGGGGCGCATCTTCCGCATCGTGTTGAAGGTCGCGCTGGCCATTTTGCTACTTCTTCTGGCGCTGATCATACTCTGGCGGTTTATCCCGCCCGTCTCCACGCCCATGCTCGCCCGCTGGGCGGTGCTGAAGCCGGTAGACCGCCAATGGGTTCCGCTATCGCGCATCTCGCCCCACCTGCGGGCGGCCGCGATCATGGGCGAAGACGCCAAGTTTTGCCGCCATCCGGGCGTCGACTGGAGCGCATTGCGCGATGTGATGGACGATCCCGAAGGACCCGCGCGCGGGGCGTCCACAATCACGATGCAAACGGCCAAGAACCTCTTCCTGTGGAACTCGCGCTCCTACATTCGCAAGGGCATGGAAATTCCCCTGGCGCTCGCAATCGATTTCGCGTGGCCCAAGCGCAGGGTGCTGGAGGTTTATCTCAACATCGCGGAATGGGGCGAGGGGCTCTACGGCGCGGAGGCGGCGGCGCGGCGTTATTTTGGCAGGTCCGCCAACGATCTCACACCACGGCAGGCGGCGCTGCTCATCGCCGCGCTACCCAACCCCCGCGCACGCGACCCGCGCAAGCCCCAGGGGCGGCACGCCCGGCTGGCGGCCATCGTGGAACGGCGGGCCCGGGGCGCTGCATCGTGGGCCGATTGTCGGAAATGATTCGGCGCAAAACGGCGCACGTCTAGCCAATGACGCTATTAGGGTGTATGAGCCGCGCCAGAATTCCTTGGATCGATGGCTTGGATCGGGAAGGCCCTTTGAAGGGTCGTAAACCCGCCGCGCCGCACGGAGAGTAAAATGGCAGTCCCGAAGAAAAAGACCTCCCCTTCCCGCCGCGGCATGCGCCGT
Source organism: Beijerinckiaceae bacterium (assembly GCA_030684835.1). GTDB lineage: Bacteria > Pseudomonadota > Alphaproteobacteria > Rhizobiales > Beijerinckiaceae > Terripilifer. Next base: position 14,958 of record JAUXWZ010000112.1, on the reverse strand, counting down.
TCAGCTGACGCCCTGTCTGCCCCGACCTATGTCGAGGACAAGGATTCGGGCGAACTGCGCCGCCCGCACCACGTCGATCTAAAGACCGGCATGTATCGCGGTCGCCAGGTGCTGACGGTCAAGTCCAAGGAAGCCTGATCTCATCAGGATCGGTACACGCCTTGAGGCCGGCTCGCAGCCGGCCTTTTTGCGTGACGTGGTAACCTCAAATCGCGTGGACGAGACGCCGATCAGGCGGCCTCGGCCTCCTGCACGTCGGGCGCGAGCACACGGCGCAGCGGAATCTGCTGTCGGTAATGGGGCGAAAGCCCGTCGTAATGCTTCTGGATCAGGCCGATCAACTCGACGCCGGTCACCAGCCGAAGATTGCCGCGCGTGCGGGCAAAATCGAGGGCGCTTGCTGAAAAGCCCCCCGTCGTGATGAAAAGCCCGACATCCCGATCTTCCACCATGGCGTAAAACGCCTTCACGGCGTCGGCTCCGATATTGGCGTCGTTGGTCTTCACCTGAATTTTCAGAATGGGCGGCTCGATGCCAAGCTCGTCGCGATGCGCGATCGACGCCGTCATCACGATGACTGCGCGTCACATGCGCCTTGTACCCCATCGCGCAAAACAGGTCAGCGACGAAAGCCTCTGCTGCGAAACCCTTGAACTGCAAGCGCAGTTTGCGCGCGATGAAATCCCGCGTCGCTTCCGCAATGTCGCGGACGACGTTTTCCTCCACGTCCTCGTCGTCAGGTCCTCCCCCCGTTTCGAACCGCCGCAGAAACTCCGCGGAATACGATTTCAATTCGAACAGCGCGAGTGTCGAACCCAGTTCGTAAAGCGCGCTTTGGGTGAATTCGTCTCTGCTCAACCGCGCAATCCAGCGCACCGAGCGGCGATGGGCGAACTCCGCCGCGCCGTCAACGTCATAGATGTAAGGCCCAACCACTTCGCCCCAATGCAGGGTCCGGTCGCATTTTCGAGGATAAATGAGGCGATCCCCAATCCGCATCTCATGCACGAACCGGTATAATTGCCCTGCCTGAATGGGGATGGCGCACGGCTTGGCGGCGCCATTTCGGCTGAAAGCCTCCTTGAAGGCGCCCCGCGAGGGGGCCAAATGACTCGCATCGCCACCGGCGTCGGTAAAGCTCAGTGCAATCTGGTCACGATCCATGAAAACATGGTCGGCCTGCCCGGCATTACCTGCGCGCACGCCCCAAATTCGATGCTGCTCCAAAACGGCGTTCCCCCTGCGTTGAAACGCAGAGATACCGGATTCAGCGTTGCATCAGACCTAAATGGCCAAGCTTAAGGCGTTAAACTTTGCCTGCGCGGTTAAAGCTTCTCAGTCGCCTTCGCCGGGATTTGACGAGAAATAAGCGTCAAACTTGTCGGGCTTTCCGTCGAAATCCTTGGCGTCCGGCGGCGACTCGCGCTTCACCGTAATGTTTGGCCAGGACTTCGCGAATTCCGCGTTCAGCGAAAGCCATTTCTCCAGCCCCGGCTCTGTGTCAGGCTTGATCGCTTCGGCCGGGCATTCCGGTTCGCAAACGCCGCAATCGATACACTCGTCGGGGTGGATCACGAGCATGTTCTCACCCTCGTAGAAGCAATCAACGGGGCAGACTTCCACGCAGTCCATATACTTGCACTTGATGCAATTCTCGCCGACGACGTAGGTCATTTACATGCTCGTGTGACAGGGCAGGCGCAGTTAGAAGGACAGCCTCGCGTCGTGCTAACTGCTTTAACGCAAGCGCGCAAGATTGCCGCCGCTTAACTGTTGCCCGCGGCGGCGACGCCCCGCGTGGCGTCCCCGGATCAAGGGACCGCTACGACCGCCGTGCCAACGCGTACGCGATCAAAAAGATCGACGATATCTTCGTTGTACATGCGGATGCAGCCATAGGACGCGGCCGAACCAATGGAGCGGCGCATGGACTGGGTGGTCCCATGGATCGCAATCTCCGAGCGATCCAGGGTCAGCGCGCGCGGCCCCATCGGATTGGACGGCGATCCGCCCGGGATGAGATCGGGCAAGTTCGGGTTGTCGCGCTTCACCACCGGCGGCGGCGCCCACGCTGGGTTGACGTGCTTGCCGTCGACCCGCGCCCAGCCCGACCAGGCTTTGCCGGTCTTGCCGACCGCGACCGGGTATCGAATGGCCCGGCCATCGCCAAGCGTCAGATACAGCCGACGCTCACGTTGCGAGATGACGATGGTGCCCGGCGGATAATCCGCAATAAAGGACACGACGCGCCCCGCAGACGCGGGTTCAACCGGACGCGCATACGCGACTTGAACACCGCCATTTAGCGAAATGAATGCCAGACTCGCCGACACAAACGTCAGGCGAGCGAAGCGTGCCGCAAGCGACATGTCTCGACTCCGTGGGTTCTCGAAAATGTATAAAGAATGGGAACGCCCCCCGTTCCCGCAGGCAAACCTATAGCAAGGGCGTATGATGCATGTACGCAACATGTCCTGAAATTGATGAAGGATCCGTGTGCTGCCGCACACCATACGAAAATGTGAAAAGGGGCCGCCTAAGGCGACCCCTGATGCAAGGAAAATCCGTCGTTACAGCGTTTATTTGTTTGCCCGATGAACGATGAGATCATCCACCACGCTGGGGTCGGCCAGCGTCGAGGTGTCTCCCAGCGCGCCGAAATCGTTCTCGGCGATCTTGCGCAGGATGCGGCGCATGATCTTGCCCGAACGCGTCTTGGGCAGGCCTGGCGCAAACTGGATGACGTCGGGCGAGGCGATGGGGCCGATCTCCTTACGAACCCAGGCGACCAGCTCCTTGCGGAGCGCGTCGCTCGGCTCTTCGCCGTTCATCAGCGTGACGTAGGCGTAGATGCCCTGCCCCTTGATGTCGTGCGGATAGCCGACAACGGCCGCCTCGGACACTTTGGCGTGCGCCACCAGCGCGCTTTCCACTTCAGCCGTGCCCATGCGATGGCCCGACACGTTGATGACGTCGTCTACGCGGCCCGTAATCCAGTAATAGCCATCGGCATCGCGCCGGCAGCCGTCACCCGTGAAATACTTGCCGGGATAGGTCGAGAAGTACGTCTGCACGAAGCGTTCGTGATCGCCGAACACGGTGCGCATCTGGCCCGGCCATGAATCGGTGATGCAAAGATTGCCCTCCGTCGCGCCGTCGAGCACCTTGCCTTCGGCGTCCACAATCTCCGGCTTGACGCCGAAGAACGGCAAAGTGGCCGAGCCCGGCTTCTGCGCGATCGCGCCCGGCAGAGGCGTGATGAGAATGCCGCCGGTTTCCGTCTGCCACCAGGTGTCGACGATCGGGCAGCGTCCATCGCCCACCACGCGGTGATACCACTCCCACGCTTCCGGGTTGATCGGCTCGCCCACCGAGCCCAGCAAGCGCAGCGAGGCGCGCGAAGTCTTCTTGACCGGCTCTTCGCCCGCGCCCATGAGCGAGCGGATCGCCGTGGGCGCCGTGTAGAAGATGTTGACCTTGTGCTTGTCGATCACCTCCCAGAAGCGGGAGATCGTCGGATAGTTCGGCACGCCCTCAAACATCAGCGTCGTCGCGCCATTCGCAAGCGGGCCATAGACGATGTAGCTGTGGCCCGTGACCCAGCCCACGTCCGCGGTGCACCAGTAGACGTCGCCGTCGTGATAATCGAAGACGTATTGGTGCGTCATCGAGGCATAGACGAGATAGCCGCCGGTCGTGTGCAGAACGCCCTTGGGCGTGCCGGTCGAGCCCGACGTGTAGAGAATGAACAGCGGATCTTCCGCGTTCATCTCGGTGACGGGACACTCGCTCGTCACCATATCGGCGGCCTCGTGATAATACACGTCGCGACCAGCCTTCATGTTCACGGCGCCGCCGGTGCGTCTGACGACAATGATGTGATCGGCGCCGCCGGCCTTCTCGACAGCTTCATCGACGTTGGCCTTCAACGGCACCTTGCGGCCGCCCCGCAGGCCTTCGTCCGCCGTGATGACGACCCTGGACCCAGCATCCCTGATGCGGCCCGCCAGCGAATCTGGTGAAAAACCGCCGAACACGATGGAATGCACAGCGCCCAACCGCGCGCAGGCGAGCATCGCGTACGCCGCTTCCGGGATCATCGGCATATAGATCGTGACGGTGTCGCCCTTCTTCACCTCGCGATTGCGAAGCACGTTGGCGAAGCGGCAGACTTCATCATGCAACTGGCGATAGGTGATGTGCTTGGACTCTGACGGGTCGTCGCCCTCCCAGATGATCGCGACCTGATCCCCGCGCGTGGCCAGATGGCGGTCGACGCAATTGGCCGAGACGTTGAGGGTGCCGTCTTCAAACCATTTGATCGAAACGTCCGGCGGGCCGAACGTGGTGTTTTTCACTTTCGTGAAGGGCTTGATCCAGTCAACGCGCTGCCCCTGCTCGCGCCAGAAGGCTTCAGGATCGTTCGCGGAGCGCGCATACATATCGCTGTACTTTGCGTCATCCACGTATGCGCGCTCGGCCCACTCGGGGCTGACGGAATAAATTTTGTCGGACATGCGCTCCTCCCGCGCTGAAAAATCATTTCGGGAGGGGACAGCGACCGACCTCCCGAGTGCGGCGCATTATGCTTAGGCGCCCGTCCGCTCACAAGCGAGGCGCCGTCACACTTTGGTCGGCAAGGCGGCGCGATTCAGGGCATTTGGGTGCGGCGAGGCCGCGCATCCAGACCAATGTCCTAAGACTTAAGGACATTCTTTCAACGAACGGTCCAGCGCCTGTGTGATCCCACTGAGCGAATAAGTGTCCGTCGTGAGATTGTTGCGCGTGGATCGCGCCTTCAACGTGAGCCGCGCGCCTTTACGCATGGCTGCGATGAATTTGCCCTCATCCGACGCGTCGCGCAGCCAAAGATGCGCGCCCTTGGCGACGAGCTCGAACTCTTCATTGCCGATCTCGGCGACAGGCTTGCTGTCGGCCAGGACATCAAAACCCATGATGATCGCAATCTCGTTGCGCACCTTTTCCGCCGGTCGATGGCTAACGAAAATATAGGCCGGATCACGATTGAGGTTGCCCGGCGCCCGCGTCTTTGGCTGAGACAGCGCGTAGCACGTGCGCGCCTTAGACTGAGGCGTGGCAAACGCTCCCCAATCGCCGAACTGGCCGACGAGGACAGGTTTGGAGGGATCCGCCTTCGGTTGGGCGGCCGGTTTGCGCTGGGCGTTCGCCGGCGCGCAAACCGAGAGGAAAACCGCCAGGGCGCCGGCAAGGCCAGCGGCGGGGCGACTGATAGAAATGAGCTCGCGAATCATGGCGAGAGCATACTCCCTTCCGTTTTCGTTTTCGCGCCCCCCTGTTGGCGCCTACCGTGACTTAACGTCTCTGACGGCGTGGTCAAATCCAGACCTTCCAAAATGTGAGTTGCTGACGCAGGCTTCGCATAACACTTCGCGATTGGCTCACTCCGTGGCAGAATGACGTGGTGCTGGCGCCCCGCCAGCGGCTTGGAAGTGAGGCTCAGCATGCGACCAATCTCCGGCGCGAGACTGATAACGCGCCCGGCTCGCACATCCGCTGGCGAGCATCGGCCGGTTTGGTGAACAGCGGCCGCTTGCGTCGTGTCTTCCCTCTCCTCCGCTCATGCTGAACTGATACGCGCCGTCGCGCAACAACGCGACCGCACCGCGTTCGCCGAGCTTTTCGACTTTTACGCGCCCCGCATCGAGGCGTGGCTCATCCGCACGGGCGCCGATCGAGCGACCGCCGAGGAAATTTGCCAGGACACACTGACCGCGCTCTGGCGCAAAGCCGAACTCTACGATCCCGCAAAAGCGACGCCCGCAACCTGGCTCTATCGGGTCGCGCGGAATCGCCGCATCGACATTGGCCGTCGCGACCGCGTGGCGATCATCGAGCCTGGCGACGCCGTCTTTGACGTTGTGGACGAGAACGCTGTCGGCGCCGACAGCGCCCTGGACGCCCGCGACCGCGAGGAGGCGCTGCGGATCGCGCTGGCTCAACTCCCGGCAGAACAACTCGAACTCGTGCGCCTCGCCTTCTTTGAAAGCCTCTCCCACTCCGAAATCGCGGAACGGACCGGCCTTCCGCTGGGCACCGTCAAATCCCGCATTCGCCTCGCGTTCGGCCGCCTGCGCAAGACGCTTGAAAGCGCCGGGGTGGAAGACGCCGTCTGACCGCTTCGACGGGATTTGCCGCACATCGAGCGGGAACCTCAACTCAGCCTTTGCGTTGGGGTTGATGGATCCAACCGATGATGGAGGCTGATGAAGCGCGGCTACGCAATCCTCCACGCGCTGGCTTTGGCGCTTTTCGTGTGCTTCCTCGGAAGCACGCAGGCGTCGGCGCGGGCGGCGCTGGTCATTACCGTGGATAGCGGAATCGGACCGGCGACGACCGAGTACGTCAGGCGCGGCCTGGAGGCGGCGGCTGAACGAAAGGCTGCGCTGGTCATTTTGCGCATGAACACGCCCGGCGGACTTGATTCCGCAACCCGCGACATTGTCCGCCTGATCCTCGCTTCGCCCGTTCCGGTCGCGGCGTTCGTAGCCCCCTCCGGCGCGCGCGCCGCGAGCGCAGGAACATACATCCTTTACGCCTCTCACCTCGCCGCCATGGCGCCGGCCACGAACCTGGGCGCTGCGACGCCCGTCCGCATCGGCGGAGGCCAAAATCCCGGCGCGGGAAAGGAAGGCGAGAAGAAAGAGCCTGCAGGCGGCGACGCCATGGAGCGCAAAACCATCAACGATTCCGTCGCGTGGATTCGGGGTCTCGCGCAATTGCATGGCCGCAACGCCGATTGGGCGGAGCGCGCCGTCCGCGAGGGCGTCAGCCTCACCGCGACGGAAGCCGCCAAACTTGGGGTCATCGAAATCATAGCGGTTGATACGGGTGACCTGCTGCGTCAGGCCGATGGGCGCGGCGTCCAGGTCGGCAGCGAGCAACTCACCCTCTCGACAGCGAACCTCGAGCTCGAACCTTATGACCCCGATTGGCGGCTGCGCATCCTCTCGGCCATCGCCAACCCCAACATCGCCTACATCCTGCTTATCGCGGGAGTGTATGGGCTCATTTTCGAGATTCTTTCACCCGGAACGATGATTCCGGGTGCGCTCGGCGGCGTGTTCCTGCTCGTCGGTCTTTACGCGCTGAACCTGCTCGACGTGAATGTCGCGGGCGGCCTCCTGCTGCTGCTTGGGATCGCATTCATGGCTGCGGAGGCCCTGACGCCCGCGTTCGGCATATTTGGCGTCGCGGGGGTGCTCGCCTTTATCGCCGGCTCCATCTTCCTGTTTCGGGACGCGCCGCCGGAACTGACGCTCTCGCCATGGATGATCGCTTCGGCCACCGCCCTGACGGCGGGAATTTTCGCCTGGGCAGCCGCGACTGGACTACGGCAATGGCGCAAGCCCGTAGTCAGCGGCGACGCTGAATACGCAAACGCGCGCGGCTCCGTGCTCGATTGGGCGGGTGGCGAAGGCCGTGTCCATTTTCATGGAGAGACGTGGCGCGCGCGCTCCGCCAGCAAGTTCGCCACCGGCGATAACGTTCGCATCCTGCGCAGGGAGGGATTGACGCTAATCGTCGAACCCGCCGTCGCAACAACAGGCAATGGAGACCTGCATGCCGTATGATTACATCGGAATCCTTGTCCTCGTCGTCATCATCTTCGGACTCCTTGCGTCCGTCATCAGGATTTTGCGCGAGTACGAACGCGGCGTGGTCTTCACGCTGGGCCGCTTTACCGGCGTGCGCGGCCCGGGTCTGGTCATTCTCGTGCCCTTCGTGCAGCAAATGGTGCGAGCCGACTTGCGCACCATCGTGCTCGACGTCCCCAGTCAGGACGTCATCTCGCGCGACAACGTGTCGGTGAAGGTGAACGCGGTCATTTATTTTCGCGTGGTGGATCCCGACAAGGCGGTCATTCAGGTCGAGGATTTCATGTCCGCAACGAGCCAGCTCGCGCAGACGACGCTGCGCTCAGTCCTCGGCAAGCACGAACTCGACGAGATGCTGGCTGAACGCGACAAGCTAAATGTGGACATCCAGACGATCCTGGACTCTCAGACCGATGCCTGGGGCATCAAGGTCGCCAACGTCGAGATCAAGCACGTAGACATCGACGAGAGCATGGTGCGCGCCATCGCGCGGCAGGCGGAAGCGGAACGCAACCGGCGCGCACGCATCATCGACGCCGAAGGCGAACAACAGGCTGCCGAGAAGTTGCTGGAAGCGGCGCGGATCCTGTCCGCCTCACCGCAGGCGATGCAGCTGCGTTATCTGAACACTTTGCACGGCATCGCCAGCGAGCGCAGCAACACCATCGTCTTCCCCATGGACCTGCTCAAGGATCTTGCTGCGGCGGTGACGCCGGCTAAGATTTCGTGAGAACGCGTGCGTGAGAGCGCGTCAAAGGCCCGGCGATTTCGCGGCGGCAAGTATGACGCCCGGCCGGTAATTCGTGCTCGCCTGCAAGAGCAGCATCCAGCCATCCGCGTCTGCTGAGGCAAGGTGTTCTTTTGGGATGGTGAAAGATGCTGCTTCACCTTTCCAGTCGCCGATTCTCAAGAACCCGCGCGCGACGTTCACGTAACTGAACGTATGTCCCGCGTTTTCGCCCCGCTTGATTTGCACGTCCCGGCTGGACGCGACGCGCACAAGCCAAAGGCTCGCAATCTTCGGCGCGTTCTCTGTCGCAGCGCCAATTTCAACCTTGAGTCCCCCCGGCGACATTTCCGTTCGCATGGCGACGCTCAGCGCGCCGTCGCGTCCAAAGCACATGTCGGCTTGCGCCATGATGGCGGCGGGGTCGCTGCCCACCGCATGCGCGATGCCATTGATGACCGCCTGCGGTGTGTAAACCCGATTATCGCCACGGGCCTTGGCGTATTGGCGCTGGCGCTGCGAATGATAGGGCATCGCCAGCGTGTCTTTCCAGCCAACGTAGTCCCAAAGATCGACGGGCAGCGACAACGCGATGACACCGGGCTGATGCGCCAGCGTCGCCATCAACTTGTCTGCCGGCGGACACGAAGAACAACCCTGGCTCGTGAACAGTTCGATAAAAACTGGCCGCACGGTTGGGCCATCACCCTCGGCCAGCGCAGGCGCGCTGACGGAAAGGCAGATGGATGCGAGCAGACCCAGAAATCCGCTCCCCAAACGTCTCCTCGACGGCTTTTCGGTGGAAAACATGGCCTGACAATAGCGTCGCTCGCCAACGGCGCGAGTCAATTCGCAGTGATGCACGCAGGCGTGAAGCAAAAGGATCAGCGGCCGGCACGCAACGCATCGAGAACGCGCCCGCCAGCGCGGCCATCCTGAGCTAAACCAAGCCGCGCCTGATACTCGGCGATGGCCTTGCGCGTCACGGTTCCGATGGCGCCGTCAGCTTCGCCGATCTGATAGCCCCGGCGGAGAAGTTGCTGCTGAAGCTCTTTCCGTTCGGCCCGCGACAACCCGCGATCGTCGGTCGGCCACGCGCCGCGCACGCCCGGCCTGCCGCGCAATCTGTCTGACAGAAGCGAAATCGCCAGCGCGTAGGAATCCGCGCCATTGTAGGAGAAAGCCGCATCATAATTGCGGAACACGAGGAAAGCCGGGCCCTTCGCGCCAGCTGGCAGCAGCAGCCCGGCAGGGCCTGAGCCCGTTAATGCGCCGCCGTCGAACGCGCGAACGCCCCGCGACGCCCATGATGACACAGGCTGTTTGTCGCGCCTGCCGGACGGGCCCGAGTATCCCGCTGGGATACGCACCTCATAGCCCCACGCCTCGCCCGTGCGCCAACCCGCCTTCGCGAGGAAGTTCGCTGTCGAATGCAGCGCGTCAGGAACGGAGTCGACAAGGTTTCGCCGCCCGTCGCCGTCGCCATCGACCGCAAGGCGAAGATAGGTCGAGGGCATGAATTGAGTCTGTCCGAATGCGCCCGCCCAAGAGCCGCGCAGCTTCTCGGGTGGGAGGTCGCCACGCTGGACGATCTGAAGCGTCGCAATCAATTCGCCCCGGAAATAGTCGCGCCGGCGCGGCGCGGTGCAGGCAAGCGTAGACAGCGCCTGCGGCAAGCCCCAACGGCCGGTGACATTGCCATAGTCACTTTCCACGCCCCAGACCGCCGCGATCGTGTGCCGATCAACGCCGTAGCGCTTTTCGGCCGAGGCAAGCGCCTGCGCATGACGCGCCATCATGGCGCGGCCTTCCGCGACCTTCTGCTCGTCGACAAGCGTGGCGAGATAATCCCAGATCGGCGTGCGGAACTCCGGCTGGAACTGGAGCGATTCAATCACCTTTGGATCGGGCGTCACGCCCGCCATCACGCGATCAAACGTCGCGCCCGAGACGCCTTTCTTTGCGGCCTCCGCACGGATGCCCGCTAGGCAGGAGTCGAAGCTCTGCGCGGACGCCAGCCCGGATGAGGCGGTGAACACAACAGTGGCGAGCGACGCCATCAGGCGAAAGGACATGCATTCTCCTTGGGTGGTCAGACGTCCACAGCGCCAAAGAATGGTTAACGAAAGATGAACCCGCAACACATCACGTAATCGCGCGTAGGCGCCTCACGCGGCCCCCTCACGCCGGATAAATATGCACCGGAATGCGATCATCCGGGCGCAACGTGATCCTCAGCACCGGCCGGGGCTCCACGCCGCGAACTGGCGACAGACGCACGCGCTTGAAGATGCAGGCAAGCGCCACCACGGCCTCCTGCATCGCGAACGTCGCCCCGATGCACACCCGCGGGCCCGCGCCAAAAGGCAGATACGCGAACCGGTCAATTGTCTCGCGCGCACCCGGCATGAAACGCTCGGGAATGAATGCGCCCGGCTGTTTCCAGAGTCGCTTGTGACGGTGCAGCAACCATGGCGCGACGATGACGACCGACTTGGCCGGCACATCGACATCGCCCAACTTGTCCGCCTCCAACGCCATACGGCTCATATGCGGCACGGGCGGAAACAGCCGCATGGCTTCTTCAAACACAGCCCGGGTCGCAGGCATGGCGTCCAGCCAATCAGCGGGATCATCCGGCGCGTTCAGCGCTTCATCGCGCACGCGCGCCTGCCATTCCGGCGCATGGGAAAGAAGATGCAGCGTCCAACCCAGCGCGCGCGCGGTCGTCTCATGGCCTGCGGCTATAAACGTGAACAGGTTGGCCGCCACTTCACCCTTCGTAAGACCGACGCCGGTTTCGGGATCGCTTGCGCGCAGCAGCGCGGTCAACAGATCATCGGGCGTGCGGTCCGGGGCGCGCGCCATTTCTGCCGTGCGCTGTGCAATGAGACGGTCGCTTGTGGCCGCGAACCATTGGCGCGACGCTTTCGCGCCCGTCCGGTTCATGCGGGGCAGCCAGGCAGGCGCATTCAGCACATCGAGCGGATCGATTCGTCCAATGGCGTCGAGCAGCTTCATCATTTCGCGCTCGAAGCCGACGCGATCATCGTCCAGCGCATCGGAAAAGAGGGTCGAGGAAAGAATATCCAGTGTCACGCGAATCATCTCGCGGTCGACCTCGACGATGGCGCCGGGCCGGCGCTTCAGCCACGCCTCAACCCGCGCCTCGGACTTGATTTTCATAATCTGCGCGAATGCGCCGACCCGGCGCGGCGTAAATAAGGGGCTCAAGGTCCGCCGTGTGCGCTTCCATGCCTCCCCACTGGCCGACAGCAACCCCTCGCCCGATCCCTCAGGCGCGCCAGAGCGCAGCACCCGCATTTGCAGCGGGTCCTTTTCATAATTGGCGCAGTTTTCAATGAAAACGCGCCGGATCGCAGCCGGATCGCTCACCACGACAAGGTGGCCAAGCATCGACGGTCCGGCGAGGATGAGCTGTTCGTAGTGAACTTGCGCCCAGCTCTCGATGGGATTGCGCGCCAGATGCCACAATTGCATCAACGAACCGGCAGGCTGCCGGCGCGGCGGCGGAACCCACGGCGTGAAGGGAGCCAAGGGGGCCGGTGGGGCGTTTGCGGCCCCGGCGTCGAAAGATGCAGCGCTCATAAGCTTGATATAGGCTTCACACGCGGCGAATGAATGGCGACCGAGATGAATGGCGACCAATAAGCGCGCTCGCCAATGCTTAGAGTTTCAGGGCCTTCACAGCCAGGGGCGCGCGTCCGTCGTCTGCTTCTCGAAGGTGGAGATCGCGTCTCCCTTCTGCATGGTCACGCCGATATCGTCGAGACCGTTAAGCAGGCAGTGCTTGCGGAATCCGTCGATGTCGAACTTCACGACACCCCCATCAGGGCCCCGAATTTCCTGCTTTTCCAGATCGACCGTAAGCGTTGCATTGGAGCCCCGCGACGCGTCGTCCATGAGCTTGGCCAGGTCCGCAGCCGAAACCTTGGCCGGCAGGATGCCGTTCTGAAAGCAATTGTTGTAAAAAATATCGGCGAAGCTGGTCGAAATGACGCAGCGGATGCCGTAGTCCAGCAGAGCCCATGGCGCGTGCTCGCGCGACGACCCGCAGCCAAAATTATCGCCGGCCACAACGATCTTGCTGTTGCGATAGGCTGGCTTGTTCAGAACGAAATCAGGGTTTTCTGAGCCGTCATCCTTGAAGCGCATCTCCGAGAACAGGCCCTTGCCGAGACCCGTTCGGGCGATCGTCTTCAGATACTGCTTGGGGATGATCATGTCCGTATCGACGTTCATGATGTTGAGCGGCGCGGCGACGCCCGTGAGTGTCGTGAACTTGTCCATGATCGCCCTCTTTCGAGTTCCTGAAGCGGTGCTGGCCGCCTTCTACACGATGGGCCGCCGCCTTGTCAGCAGTTTCGCGCGATCACGCCTACGGAACGTGCATTTGGCGCAAGACGTTAACAGACTGACTAAGAAAAGGAGGCAAGCACATGCGTGCATTTATGAAATCGGGGGCGATGACCCTTGCGGCCGCGCTTATTGGCGGAACGGCGCTGGTTTCCGCGCCGGCCCTTTCAGCGTCCGAGCCGTTCCAGCTCGCCCAGATGCAGCGCAACGATTCGGGCGCCGAGCGTGGCGGTCGTGGAGGTGGCGAAGCCCGGGGTGGGGAGCGTGGTGGTCGCGGCGGAGAGTCGCGTGGCGCTGAGCGTAGCGGACGCGGCGGTGGCGAGTCCCGCGGCGGCGAAATGCGTGGCGCCGAGCGTAGCGGACGCGGCGGCGGCGAAATGCGCGGCGGCCAGTCTCGCACCGGCGACGCGCGGATGAACCGCGCACCGCGTAACGAAGTCCAACGCTATGATCGCGCCCCGCGCTCCAACATGGAGCGATCCGACCGAGGGCGTGTCGAGCAACGCCGCGACTTCCGTCGGGATGACCGCCGTTGGGATCGACGCGACAGCCGTCGCGGAGATCGTCGGGACGCCTATCGCGGCCGCGCGCCCTTCGTTTATCTTGGCGGCCCGCGCGTCGTGGTGCGTGAGTATGGCCCGGGATGGTGTCGCGGTCTGCATCGCGGCTACCACTGGGCCCCGCGGATCGGCTGGCACGACGGGACGCATCGCGGCCTTTACCGCTGCTAATCAAAGCAAAATAATGAAAGCCGCCGGTTCCGTCCGGCGGCTTTTTTATGCGCGCCTGCGGTATGTTCGTTCAACCGGCGCCGCGCTCGATCTCGTCCATATCATCGTCAGAGAAACCAAAGTGGTGTCCGATTTCATGCACCAGAACGTGCGTGATGATTGCGCCGAGAGTTTCTTCATGCTCGGCCCAGTAATCAAGAATCGGCCTGCGATAGAGCCAGATCAAATTGGGCATCGCGCCGGAATAGGCTTGCATTTCGCCCTGCGCGAGGCCGCGTCCCTGAAATAGACCGAGAAGATCAAACTCCGTTTCGCATTTCATTTCCTCAAGCACATCTTCGCTTGGAAAATCTTCAACACGAATGATGAGACCTTCGCATAGTTTGCGAAACGCCTCCGGCAGACCCGCAAACGCAGCGTCGGCCAGCGCATCGAGTTCTGCGAGCGAGGGCGCCTGTTGCTTCGACCAATCCAACGTCACCTCCTCAAAAGAACCAGCCCGTAAACAAATTCACCGTGAGAATCGCGAGCAGCGCGTAGCCAAGAATGCGGCCCACGCGCTTGGCCCACACTTCCACGCGATCATCCTCGTCGATCTGCGCGCCGCGCGTGTCCTGCACGATCATGCTGCGCTGATCGTCGTCGACGCGTTTGAGAATTTCCTGCGCCCGTACGCGCTCATCTTTTTCCGTCATGACGCCATTGTAGAGCGCGGCGTGCGCAAACGCACTGCGGCTCAAACCAACATCGCGCATCTTCACATCACGGTCGTTCTGAAGCGCCGCCGACCGGAAGAACCGGTCGAACGTGAAACACGGAGCAAGACAATGAAGTCATTCACAATCGCAATCGCAGCAGCCGCCTCTCTCATGGGAGCAACATTCATCAACGCACAAGCCTCCGCCGCACCCGGCTTTGGCGGACCCGGCGGGTTCAAGTCTGGAATGGGCAAAGGCGGCGGAGGAGGGTTCAAGCCCGGTGGCTTCAAGCCGGGTGGCGTCAAACCCGGCGGGTTCAAGCCTGGCGGATTTAAGCCGGGCGGGTCCAAGCCGGGAATGGGTGGAGGCGGCTGGAAGAAGCCGCACCCCGGCCACAAACATTGGGGTCACGGTCGTGGCCGTGGCTGGGGCTACGCTCCCCTGGGGTTTGCGGGCGCGGCGTACTTCGCAAGACCGGTCTACACCAGCGCTTACGTGGAATGTGAATGGGTGCGGGTGCGGACCGCCCACGGCTTGCGCTGGCGTCCCTACTGCTAAAAGCAGCCGCCAAAAAAGAAAAAGGCCCGGCGAACCTCCCGCCGGGCCTTTCCAATTCTAACTGATGACAATCAGCGCCAGCTGCGCACGTCGACGAACTTGCCCTCGATCGCCGCAGCGGTCGCCATCGCCGGCGACACAAGATGCGTCCGACCACGGAAGCCCTGACGTCCTTCGAAATTGCGGTTCGACGTGGACGCGCAACGCTCGCCGGGCGCCAGTTTGTCGGG
>JAUXWZ010000103.1 GCA_030684835.1 Beijerinckiaceae bacterium | reverse complement strand
CCCGGATTGACCGCGCTGTCCACCCACTTGTAGAGATTGATCGTGAAGCTCTGACCCGGCGTTCCCGCCGTATCGCCCTCGCCGTCGCCATCCTCGTCGGTGTACTTCACACCCGAGATGTCGATGTTCTCGAAGTTGGCGAAATTAAGCCCCGACTGGTCGCCGGTGATAGTATAGCCAGCCTGTCCCAGGGTCTGGACGTAGCCGTCCGGCAGCACTTCGAAGACCTTCTTGCCTGCGTAACTGGCGTCGAGATCGTTGAACGACCACGTGCCGTCAGACGCTGTCGTCGTCCATCGATCGCCCTCGCCTGTGTCCCACACGCCATTCAAGCCGCCAGCATCGGTCCACTGGAACGTGCCGTTGCCGTTCAGGTCAATGAAGATTCTCACGCCGCCAAGGCCAACGTCGCCGTCAGTGCTGCCGTCGCCGTTTTCATCGATATACTTCGTCCCCGAAATGTCGAAGGGATTGAAATTGCCGATCGGGTCGACCGTGACGATCTGGCCCACCGAACTGATCGTAACGGTTTCGAATGCGCCCGTGGTCTGCGTGGAGCCGACAGGCACCACCTCGTCGACCTGCCATGTGCCGAGCGGTACGCCATAGAAAGAATAAGTCCCGTCGGCAATGGTGACTGTTGACCGCTCGCCTTCATCGAGAACGCCGTTGTTGTCGGTGGCCTCGTCAATACCGTCGAAGTCGTTGTCGATGAAGATGGTGACGCCGCCCACTCCCGCCTCGCCGGCATCCTTGATGCCGTCTCCGTCGGCGTCATTAAACTTGATGCCTGTCAGTGTTCCCGCCGACTGCAGGTTCCACTCCTCAAACCCTGATGCAGCTACGTAGTCTCCACCCAATGAGCCCATGTCGACATAGAGGTACATGTAGGTTGTCGCCGGATCGAGCCCGGCAAATTTCGACACTGGGACCAAGACCGCATAATCGTCCGTGCCGCTGCCGGTCGATACTTCGCTCAATAGCAACGAAACATCGCCGTTCGCGTCCATGTCATATACGAGGTTTTGGTTGAAGAGCGTCGTCGTGCTCTCAATGGTGCCGCTTGTCGAGGAGTAGATCTTGAACTGGTCGAGCGATATCTGGGCGGCAATGCCGCTGTTCGCCTCGTTGAGATCGACTCGGAATTCGTAGTACTCGACCCCATCGACGATCTTGATCGGCACCGTAGACAGAAGCACAGTGTGCGTCTTCGATGCACTGATGTCTTCGTTGCTAGGATCGATTGGCGAGGTGTCGTCGGAATTGAATCCCTGCTCGTTTCCCGATTGAGAGGGTGTCGGGCTTAGGGCGAGAAAAGTATTATAGTTGCCTGTGCCGGAACCGACGTTGGCGGAATCCAAGAAAATGGCCCCGTCGATTGTTTGGCTCGAGCCAGCGGTTCTGAGATCAATGAGCGTTGCCATGGTCAACTCCCTCTATTCAGTGGTTCATATTCGTTGTCCCGCTTATTGCAGGAAGGAAGTTTGTCAGTCCGAAATATCTGCGCTTGCGCGCGCCGGCCCGGCAGTCGGTTGAAAAATAGGTGGCCACGATGTCCGTGAACATGGCCGTGGAGTCAGGCGGATAGTCCAATAGGTCGGAGGTGACGGGTGGGATCACATTTGTGTGTCGCCATATGCCCTTCTGAATTTTTTCTCAGCTTCGCTCAGTCAGCTCAATTCCATCGCACCGCAAATAAAGAAAGCCGGCAGCGCTCCAGCGCTCCGGCTTTACGAAAACTCGAACGCGGATAGACGCACATGCCACACACCCAGCACACACAATATTAACGTAGGTTAACCATAACGTAGGTTAACCATTTAGCGGTTACCTGGTCCCAGTGACGCATTAACCCTCGAAAAGGGCTTCACGGGACTTGGGCATCATTCCGCCCCGGTCAAGTTTGCGCAATATAACTGAAGCTATAGACGGAAAATTAATCTTACGGTAGAAGCGGTTATACCCACCTTCGGGTTCCGCGACCGGAACACGAAGGTGCCCGATTGCTGCGAGAATTGGATCGCAAGGCTCGGCCCGCCGTTTACGCCGTTTTCATTATGCGGCTTGCAGTGGGCGCAAAAAAAGGTTCATTCTAGCCGGATATTAAAGGTTTTTTAGGAGTTGGATGCGTCTCGCGGCGCACCAAGCGCAAACAATGGCAATTCGCTCGCCTTTCCCATGGAAAACGGGTTGTCCGGTTTTGAAATTGCGGCGGATAGCCTTGGCTGCTGGCCCCAGACAATCCGGACCTGGAGTCGGGGCCGGAGGCCGAGGGCACCACGCTGGGCAAACGGGGTCGAGGCCATGTTAGATGTGTCCGTGGGTCAGGAAATACCCAGGCGCCGCATCCGACTGGTGATCGCGGATCGACAACCGATTGTTCTGCAGGGGTTGAGGTCGGTATTCTCAGCACAGTGCGACTTCGAGATTGTCGCGTCGTGTAGCTGCGGGACCAGCTGCCTCGAAGCCATTCGGAATCTGGCGCCCGATGTCGCGCTTCTTGCCGACACCTTGCCTTACCAGACGATATCCGAGGTCCTCGCCGTTGCGAAAGCCGAGAATCTTTCCACACGGTTGGTGTTCTTTGCCGAATCCGAAAGCGACGACGACCTCACCGCAGCTGTCGCGGCTGGCGCCTGCAGTGTGATTTCGAAGTACGCGAACCCCGACACCATGCTGCGATCCCTGAGGCTGATAGCGGAGTTCAGTGCGTCACCGGAACAATCCCGATACGTCTCGCCAAGCGGGAATGAAGCAGACGGCGCCAAAACCGAAAAAATGCTGGGGCTGCTGACGCACCGGGAGCGCCAGATCGTACGACTGGTGTCCGAGGGCATGTCGAACAAGGAGATTGCACGCCAGCTGAACGTTTCCCACGGCACAGTCAAAGTGCACCTCCACAATATATTCCAGAAGCTTGAAATCAGTAACAGGACCGTGCTCGCCACGATCGCGTTGGTGCAACGACCCGCCGCCATCGGCACGCTCTCACTCGCCGCACTGGCGTTCGCAATTCTGGACGAGGTCAAGGCGTCGGACAGGAACGACACCTCCCAGGATGACGAAAGCACCGCCAACAACGGTCTCGAGCACCCTGGATTTGAGCTCTGGAAGAAAGCGATCCTCCGGCACGTCATCGCTGTGGATCCCGGCGAGACGGTCGTGCCCACCCAGATCGGCTCTTCCACCAAGGTGGGCCAAGTCATGAACGCGGCGGCGAGAATGGAAGCGCACGCGGCTGAGCAGGCTGTCACCTCCAGCTTCGGGAGGGGCTACGGTCCGGTTGGATCCGGCACGCCCTATCTTTCCATTTCGCCGTTACTGCAAGCGATCAACAATAGCCAGATCGGCAGCCCCACGGCGCTGCAG
The DNA here is from genome assembly GCA_030684835.1 of Beijerinckiaceae bacterium. Classification (GTDB taxonomy): domain Bacteria; phylum Pseudomonadota; class Alphaproteobacteria; order Rhizobiales; family Beijerinckiaceae; genus Terripilifer. The sequence continues at coordinate 1,308 of JAUXWZ010000103.1, read as the reverse complement.
CAGTTCCCGCCCCTGGCGTTTGCGTCGAATCTGATGAAGAGCCATGGCGGGTATGGCGCCTTCACCGCGGTCGCGGGTGCGTGGATCTACGCTCTCGACCACTCCCATGCCGCAGCGCAGTCGCTCGATTTCACATCGGGGGCGGACAAGATCAACCTGGCGGCTTTCGGCGCGCTGGCATTCCTGCAGATGACGTCAGCAAGCACGTCGGTGCCGCCGCGCACCCTCGCCTGGATCTACAACCCCGCGACCAACGAGACGATCGTCTATGTGAATCCGACGGATCGCAGCCTTGATATCGGCGATGCCGGCCTGCTGGAAATCCATTTGCAGGGAGTTGTGTCCGTTGCAGAGTCGGATTTCGTCTACCAGAGGGAAGCAGCAGCTGTCGGGGCGACTTTGGAGGATATCGATGCTGCGCTGCTGGTGGCGACCGGGGGCGATGGGACCTTTCTGACCACAGACAGCGTTTATGCTTCTGTCGAAGCGGGAGCCAGCGAGAGCACGGTCGGGACGGCCGGTGCCTGGACCATGCCCGCTGACGACGGCTTGAGGTTCCATTTCGGCCAGGACCGAATCGGCTCCAACGTTTCGACCAGACTCACCAGTTTCGGTAACGATGCGGCCTATGCCGAGGAGAGCGATGGCGCGGCTGGTGTGACGGCCCACATGTCATCAATCGGGCTTGTTTCCGGCAACGCGACGGTTCCGACCGAGGAAAATCTTGCACTCAAGACGGAGCCGACCCACGCGAACAACGGCGCTTTGTCGACCGGGCACGGCACGGCATACGCAAGCGCTGGACCTGAATTTTTCGAGATTGGCCTGCAAAGCGCCCCAATCTCAGCCCCGGTCGCAGACGCCGTCGTCGAAACCGGCGTCGCTCCCGGCAATAGCGCGGGCCACGGCAACTCCCAGGCATCGTCACACTCGGCCTCCGCAAGCGCTGCGGCAACGGCCGAGCCGACCGAAACTGGCGGCGCGCCAGGTAACAGCGCAGGCCACGGTAATTCCCAGGCATCGTCACACTCGGCCTCCGCAAGTGCTGCGGCAACGGCCGATCCGACTGAAACTGGCGGCGCACCAGGAAACAGCGCGGGCCACGGTAATTCCCAGGCACCGTCACACTCGGCCTCCGCAAGCGCTGCGGCAACGGCCGAGCCGACCGAAACTGGCGGCGCGCCGGGTAACAGCGCAGGCCACGGTAATTCCCAGGCATCGTCACACTCGGCCTCCGCAAGCGCTGCGGCAACGGCCGAGCCGACCGGAACTGGCGGCGCACCAGGAAACAGCGCGGGCCACGGGAAC
>JAUXWZ010000101.1 GCA_030684835.1 Beijerinckiaceae bacterium | reverse complement strand
CACGAGCGCATGACCGCCTGCGCGGAGGAAGTGCTCAAGCGCCTCGGCTTGCATTATCGCGTTGTGACGCTCTGCACCGGCGACATGGGCTTCGCCTCGCAGAAAACCTACGACATCGAAGTCTGGCTGCCGGGGCAGGATCGTTTCCGCGAAATTTCATCCTGCTCGGTCTGTGGCGACTTTCAGGCCCGCCGCATGAACGCGCGTTATCGCGCCGCCGACGCGAAGAGCCCGCGCTTCGCGCATACTCTCAACGGCTCAGGCGTCGCAGTGGGCCGCGCGTTGGTGGCAGTGTTGGAAAATTATCAGCAGGCCGACGGCTCGGTGATCGTGCCGGACGCGCTGCGTCCGTACATGGGCGGCATGGACGTTATCAAGGCGAAGTGAGGTCGCGCGCTTCCCTAAAGCGCGCGACCCCTCCGACTTTGCTTCGCAAGGCCACCTTCTCCCGCAAGGGGAGCAGGAAAGCTCCCAGAGGTTTAGCGTCAATCAAGATCGTTAGCGCGCTTCTCCCTTGCGGGAGAAGGTGTCGCGCGGAACGCGGGACGCATGAGCGTTTGCCTCACTCCGCCTTCAGCAACACATGCTTCTTCTTCCCCAGCGACAGTTTCGCCACGCCGTTAGTGAAGTCGCCCGCCGACAATGCCGCGCGCTCATCGCTCACAGCCGCGTCGTTCAAGCGAAGCCCGCCGCCTTTGATCTGGCGCCGCGCTTCGCCGGTTGACGCCACCAGCTCCGCGCGCACAAAGGCGCTCAGCACGCCCATGCCGATGGCCTCGCTCGCCGGCACACTGACGGTGGGCAAGCTGTCCGCAACAACGCCTTCCTCGAACGTCTTGCGCGCAGTCTCCGCAGCCGCTTCCGCCGCCGTCCGACCATGCAACAGCGCGGTCGCCTCATTGGCGAGAACCTTCTTGGCTTCGTTGATCTCGGCGCCGCCAAGCGCTGCAAGGCGCGTGATTTCGTCCATCGGCAGCAGCGTGAAAAGCTTGAGGAAGCGCGCCACATCGCCATCTTCCGTGTTGCGCCAGAATTGCCAGTAATCATACGGCGAGAGCATGTCGGCGTTGAGCCACACGGCGCCCGCGGCCGTCTTGCCCATCTTGGCGCCCGACGCGGTGGTCAGCAGCGGCGCGGTGAGCGCGTAGAGTTGCGGCGCGCCCATGCGGCGGCCAAGGTCGATGCCGGTGACGATGTTGCCCCATTGATCGGAGCCGCCCATCTGCAGCACACAATCGTAGCGCCGGTTGATCTCGACGAAGTCATAGGCTTGCAGGCACATGTAGTTGAATTCGATGAACGACAATTCCTGATCGCGCTCGAGGCGCATCTTCACCGAATCCATCGACATCATGCGGTTGACCGAGAAATGCCGGCCTACGTCGCGCAGGAAGTCGATGTAGTTGAGTTTCGTCAGCCATTCGGCGTTGTCGATCATGATCGCGCCGGCGTTGAAGTCGAGGAACTTGTCGAAGACCTGACGGATGCCATCCTTGTTCTGCTCGATCTGTTCAACCGAGAGCAGCTTGCGCGCCTCGTCCTTGCCTGAAGGGTCGCCGACGCGCGTGGTGCCGCCCCCCATCAGCGCGATGGGCTTGCCCCCGGTCTTTTGCAGCCAGTGCAGCATCATGATCGGCAGCATGGAGCCGACATGCAGCGAGGCAGCCGTGCAGTCGAAGCCGATATAGGCCGTCAGCCCACCGGCCAGCGCCTTTTCGTCCAGCCCGGCGTAGTCCGAGCACTGGTGGACGAAGCCGCGCTCGATGAGGACGCGCAGGAAGTCGGATTTCGGCGTGAAATGGGCGGTCATGGATGCAGCGTCATGGATGCAGGCCTTTCGGGTCGCGCGTGGTTTAGGGGAGGGCGGGCGCGGGCGCAACCGGGCGGCGACTTTGGTGTTATGCTGGAAGCGCCAACTTTGCGGGATTCGCATGCACCTCTACCGCGCCATAGGCCTTATGAGCGGCACGTCGATGGACGGGATCGACGTGGCGCTCGTCGACACGGACGGGCGCGCGCTCGCAAGTCCCGGGCCAGCGAGCTTTTATCCTTACGACGATACAGAGCGCGCCTTGCTGCGCGCCGCTATCGCGGAGGCGCTGCCTCTGGAGGATCGCACCGCCCGGCCCGGCAAGGTGGGCGAAGCCGAGCGCCTTATCACCACGCGTCATGCGGAGGCTGTCGACGCCTTCATTAGCGAGCATCGGCTGGACCGGTCGACGATTGCCGTTGTTGGCTTTCACGGGCAGACGGTGCTGCACCGACCGCAGAAGCGGCTCACCATCCAGATTGGCGACGGCAAGGCGCTTTCGACCGCGTTGGGTCTGCCCGTGGCGTGGGACATGCGAGCTGCGGATGTTGCGGCGGGCGGGCAGGGTGCGCCGCTCGTGCCTGCCTGGCATCGCGCGCTGGTTGCGGCTGGGCGGCTGCGCGGACCCGTGCTGGTGATCAATCTGGGCGGCGTCGGCAATGTCACGTATGTCGCGGACGGCGACGTTAACCCTATCGCGTTCGACACCGGCCCCGCCAACGCGCTGATCGATGACCTGATGCTGGAGCGCACCGGAGTCGCTATGGACCGGGACGGGCGGGCCGCCGCAGCGGGCGCGGTCAACAGCGCTGCGCTGAAGGCGCTATTGTCGCATCCCTATTTCAGCGCGCCTGCGCCAAAGTCACTGGATCGAAATGCGTTCTCGCGGGCCGCTGTGGCGCGCCTGTCTACCGAGGACGCAGCGGCGACACTTGCGGCCTTTACCGCTCAAACCTTGGCGCTGTCCCTCAAGCTGCTGCCCGCGCAGCCCCGTCTCGCCATCGTCTGCGGGGGAGGCGCGCGCAACGCCACGCTGATGTCCATGGTGGCGGACGCCTTGCCATTTACCGTTGAGGCCGCCAGCGCGCGCGGCTTGAACGGCGACGCCATCGAGGCGCAGGCCTTCGCTTACCTCGCCGTGCGCGTGCTGGAAGGCCTTCCGCTGACCTTTCCCACCACGACAGGCGCACCCGCGCCGCTAACTGGCGGCGTCGTCAGCCACCCGGGCTGAGAAGGCGTTAAAATTAATCATTAACAAAGCCTTTCATCGAACGGAACGTGGTTTACATTTAGTGTCTGTCGCATCGAAGGAGATGCGATTTTGGCGATCATTAGCCGCCGTTTGTTCTTGATTGTGCCCCCGGCCGCTTTGGCGGCGACCTGGTTTGGCGAAGCCAGCGAAGGCATTGAATCAATCGACGCGCCGCCGCTTGTCGGCGCAAAGCACGTGTCTGGTGCGCCTGTGAAGGGTTTCCGCCATGCGCAGCTCAAGGGCTCGGTGACAATCATTCACGCGCTCGCAAGCTCCCGGCCGGAATGCCGCGATGAGGTCGCGTTGTGGCATAACCTCGTCCACGAACATCGTTTCCAGATCGCCGGACTATTCGTGCGCGATACCGAGGCCGACGCGCGGGACTTCATCGCACGGACAGGCAATCCTTACGACGCGCTGGCCTTCGACGCCGATGGCCGCGTGGAGCGCCAACTCGGGGTTCGTGATGTTCCCAGCACGTTCGTCGTTGATGCGGGCGGCAAGATCATCCACGTTCTGCGAGGACCGCTGACGCGGGAGTATTTCGCGCGCACGATGCTCCCGATCATCGAGGACGCTTCGCCCATCGCTCCGCTGCTGGCTTAAGCGCGCGTCAGGAAACCCGGCGCGCGCTCCGCACTCAGGTCTGGGCCGAAGGCCCTTTGAGCTGCTTGGCGGGCGTGGGGCGCCGGGGGGGATTGTCGAGCCGCCTGTCAAGGTACGTGCCGACTTCGGCGATCAACTCGTCGACGCGATTTTCGAAGAAGTGGTTCGCGCCCTGCACAACTGCGTGCTCAATGAGTATGCCGCGCTGCGTCTTCAACTTCTCGATCAGCCCCGTGACTTCCTTCAGCGGCGCAACCCGATCCTGGTCGCCATGCACGAAAAGCCCGGACGAGGGGCAGGGCGCGAGGAACGAGAAATCGAAACGGTTTGCGGGGGGCGCGATGGAAATGAAGCCCTCGATCTCTGGCCGGCGCATGAGAAGCTGCATCCCGATCCATGATCCAAAGGATACGCCCGCAATCCAGCACGCCCGCGCGTCGGGATTGATCGACTGCACCCAATCAAGAGCGGCCGCCGAGTCCGACAATTCGCCCGAGCCGTGGTCGAAATTGCCCTGGCTGCGTCCGACGCCGCGAAAGTTGAAGCGCAACACCGAGAAGCCACGCTCCGCGAACGCATAATAGAGCTGGTAGACGATCTGATTGTTCATCGTCCCGCCAAATTGCGGGTGCGGATGCAGGATCACCGCAATGGGCGCCCCGCGCTGCTTGGAGGGATGGAAACGGCCTTCCAGGCGCCCTGCAGGACCGGTGAAGATGACTTCAGGCATCGTGTCTCCAAACGTTTCGCGTAAATGGCATTGTGCGGATGTCCGCCCAAAAATCCCAGAAAGAGCCCGCTTTCCTTGACTTAAACGCCATGAACCGTCAAAATAATCCATTAGAATTATTCTAAACTGAGCCAAGCGAAAAAGCCTGACTGATTCATTCCGGCGCTTTTCAAGAGCGTGCAAGAGGCCGGTGGGCTTCTAACATGCGGGATGGCGCCAGATGCAAGGATTTTCAACGATTCCGCATCGCAAGCGGTATCGTGATCAAAAAGGGTACAACATGGCGCGCACGCGCCTCTATCTTGACTGGAACGCCACGTCGCCGCTTCTGCCGGCGGCGCGTCAGGCGTTGGTCGATGCCCTAGACGTCATTGGCAACCCTTCGTCCATCCATGCTGAGGGCCGCCGCGCCCGCGCGCTGGTCGAAAATGCGCGCGTTAGGGTGGCGGCGCTCGCGGGGGTCGCGGCCGGCAATGTCATCTTCACGTCCGGGGGAACAGAGGCGGCGAACCTTGCCCTTTCACCGATGCTGGTTCGCACCCACGAAAAGCCTTGCGATCTGCTCTTCGTCAGCGCGGGCGAACACGCCTGCGTCCTCGACGGGAGCCGTTTTCCGGCAAGCTGTGTCCGTATCGTTCCGCTCAACGCTGAGGGCATTGTCGATCTGGGCGCGCTGAATGCGATGCTGGATGAGTCTGGCGAAGCGCGGGTCATGCTTGCGCTTCAAGCCGCCAATAACGAAACCGGGGCAATTCAGCCCGTGCGAGAGGCTGCGGCCCTTGTCCATGCGCGCGGCGGCGTCGTCGTGTGCGACGCTGTCCAGGCCGCTGGCCGCATAGATTGCCGGGTGGATACGCTGGACGCGGACGCGATTTTCTTTTCAGCGCACAAGATTGGCGGCCCAAAAGGCGTTGGCGCCCTTGCGCTTCGCGCTTCCGATCCAAACATGCAGATGAGACTCATTCGCGGCGGTGGACAGGAGCGCAACCTGCGCGCGGGCACTGAGAATGTGAGCGGCGCCGCGGCCTTTGGCGTTGCGGCGGAATGGGCGCAGCGAGAGCGAGACGTTGAGGCTCGCAACCTGGCCGCTTTGCGCGATGCGATGGAAGAGCGACTCTTGAGTGCGCTTCCTGATTTGACGATTTTTTCGCGTGGCGTGCCGCGTCTCGCCAACACAAGCGCCTTCGCGATTGCCGGCGCGCCGGCCTCGACGCTGCTGATCGGCCTTGATCTTGAAGGCGTTGCGGTGTCGTCAGGCTCCGCGTGTTCGTCGGGCAAGGTGAAGGAGTCGCATGTGCTGGCCGCGATGGGGGTTGCGCCCGATATATCATTGGGCGTGATACGGGTGAGTCTAGGACGTGATACGACCGCTGAAGACGTGTCTGGCTTTGTCGACGCCTACGTGCGTGTGGCGTCGCGCATTGCACAGCGCCGGAAGGCAGCGGCCTGATATAACGTCCATCAATGATGGACGTCTTGGTGATCGGACCGGGCGATCGGTTCGTAAGATGTAGTGGTTCCACCAGCGGTCCTTGAAACCGCCAAGGGGGAGAAGGGTATGCCGGCTGTTCAGGAGACCGTTGACCGCGTAAAATCGGTTGACGTAGACGCCTACAAGTATGGCTTCGTGACGGACATCGAGTCCGAGAAGGCCCCCAAGGGCCTGAACGAGGATATCGTCCGCTATATTTCGGACCGGAAGAGCGAACCTGCGTGGATGACGCAATGGCGTCTCGACGCGTATCAGCGCTGGTTGACGATGACCGAGCCGAAGTGGGCGCGCGTCGATTACCCGCCGATCGACTTCCAGGATCTCTATTATTATTCGGCGCCCAAATCGATGTCCGGCCCGCAATCGCTGGACGAGGTCGATCCCGAAATCCTCAAGACCTACGACAAGCTCGGCATCCCGCTGCGCGAGCGTGAGGCCTTGCTTGGCATTCCCAGCAGTCGCGTGGCCGTGGACGCCGTGTTCGATTCGGTTTCAGTCGCTACGACCTTCAAAGCGGAGTTGGCCAAATCGGGCGTGATCTTCTGCCCGATCTCGGAGGCCCTGCAGTCGCACCCGGACCTCGTGCGCCAGTATTTGGGCACGGTTGTTCCGGTGACCGACAATTTCTACGCGACGCTGAACTCGGCGGTCTTCTCCGACGGGTCGTTCGTCTACATCCCGCCGGGCGTGCGCTGCCCGATGGAATTGTCGACGTACTTCCGCATCAACGAGCGCAACACCGGGCAGTTCGAGCGCACGCTCATCATCGCCGACAAGGGCTCTTACGTGAGCTATCTTGAAGGCTGCACCGCGCCCATGCGCGACGAGAACCAGCTGCACGCGGCGGTGGTCGAGCTGATCGCGCTCGACGACGCCGAGATCAAATACTCAACCGTGCAGAATTGGTATCCCGGCGATAGCGACGGAAAGGGCGGCATCTACAACTTCGTGACCAAGCGCGGCGACTGCCGCGGCGCACGCTCGAAGATTTCATGGACGCAGGTCGAAACAGGCTCGGCGATCACATGGAAATATCCCTCGTGCATCTTGCGCGGCGACGACTCGCGCGGCGAGTTTTATTCGATCGCGATCTCGAACGGGAAACAGCAGGTCGATAGCGGCACGAAGATGCTGCATCTGGGCAAGAATACGTCGAGCCGCATCATCTCGAAGGGCATTTCCGCAGGCCGCTCCAACAACACCTATCGCGGCCAGGTGTTTGCCCACCGCAAGGCGCAGAACGCGCGCAATTTCACCAATTGCGATTCGCTGCTCATCGGCCAGCAATGCGGCGCGCACACGATTCCCTACATCGAATCGCGCAACGCTAGCGCCGTGTTCGAACACGAAGCGACGACGTCGAAAATCTCCGAGGACCAGCTGTTCTATTGCATGCAGCGCGGTCTTTCAGGCGAAGAAGCGACGGCGCTGATCGTCAATGGATTCGTGCGCGACGTGTTACAGCAATTGCCCATGGAGTTTGCGGTGGAAGCGCAGAAGCTGATTGCCGTGAGCCTTGAAGGCTCGGTGGGCTAACGCGACAATCGTAGTTTTGAACATTGGCGGCGCGTCCGCCGCGACGAAACGGAAACTAAAAATGCTGAAGATTGATAATCTCCACGCCCGTGTGGACGACAAGGAAATCATCAAAGGCCTGTCGCTCAGCGTGAAAGCGGGCGAGGTCGCGGCCATCATGGGCCCCAATGGTTCTGGCAAATCGACGCTATCTTATGTCGTCGCGGGCCGCGCGGGCTACGAGGTGACGGACGGCTCCATCTCGCTGGATGGCGAAAGCCTGCTCGATATGGAAGCAAACGAGCGCGCCGCCAAGGGCCTGTTTCTCGCCTTCCAGTATCCGCTGGAAATCCCCGGCGTCACCACGATGACCTTCCTCAAGGCCGCCATGAACGCGCAGCGCAAGCAGCGCGGCGAGGCGGAGATGTCGACGCCCGATTTCATCAAGACCGTGCGCACCGCCGCCGACAAGCTCGGCATCAAGCAGGACTTTTTGCGCCGCCCCCTCAACGTCGGTTTTTCCGGCGGCGAGAAGAAGCGCATGGAAGTTTTGCAGATGATGCTGCTGCAGCCGCGTTTGGCCATCCTCGACGAAACCGATTCCGGCCTCGACATTGACGCGCTCCGTATTGTCGCCGAGGGCGTGAACGCGCTGCGCTCGCCTGATCGCGGCTTCCTTGTTATCACGCATTACCAGCGTCTACTTGATTACATCAAGCCGGACTCTGTGCATGTGCTTTCGTCGGGCCGGATCGTGAAATCGGGCGGGCCGGAACTGGCGCACGAACTCGAACGCAACGGCTATCGCGACTATGTCGCGGACGCCGCGTGAGGATGTGATGAACGCCAGCGTGAAGCCGCCGCAATCGCCTGCCGAAACCAGCCTCGTCGAGAGCTTCGAAGCGCTGCGCGTCTCGGGCGTCGCCGCTGTGCAGGAGGAAGCCTTCGCGCGCTTTCTCAACAAAGGCCTGCCCAGCCGGCGCATTGAGGCGTGGCATTACACGGACCTGCGCACGCAGCTCAAGCGCGCGCCGCTTCCTGCGCGTGTGGAAGCGGCCGCTGAGGCTGCCGACGGCGCTGCTCTCGTGTTCCTTGACGGAGCGCTCGTTGGCGAACCGCAGGCGCCGCAAGGCGTCAGCATTGAGCGCGCAACGGCTGGCCGTCGTCTGGCCGCGCCGGTCATTGATGAAGACGACGCATCCATCGCGCTCGCTCGCGCTTTCTCGCGTGAGACGATCACGATCCGAGTAGAGGCAAATGCGCACTGCGCGCTTCGGTTTGTTTTCCAAAACTCTGAAACAGCAGCGACCTCCGCCGCGCACGTCATCGTTAGCGTGGAAGCAGGAGCTTCGCTCACGCTCATAGAAAGCCTCGATAGCGCTGCGGGCGCGGGGCATCTCGCGCAGGCGTTGATCGAATTCGATGTCGGCGAACAGTCGAAGGTCAACTACATCCGCATCAACAGCCTCGACGCCGCGGCATCGGCCGTCTCCACGCTCGGCGTTGATCTTGCCGCGCGCGCCCAATTCGACACGCTCTCGCTCACTACCGGCGCCGCGCTTTCGCGACATCAGATATTTGTGCGCTTCGCTGGCGAACATGCCAAGGCGTCGATTTGCGGCGCAACGCTGGTGCGCGGGCGGCAGCACGCCGACACAACCATCATCATCAATCACGCCGCCGCCCACGGCGAGAGTCGTGAAGTCTACAAGACCATTGTGGATGACGAGGCGACCGGGGTCTTCCAGGGCCGCATTAATGTCGCGCCCGGCGCACAGAAGACCGACGCGCGCATGGCTTCCAACGCCATGCTGCTCGCCGAAGGCGCGTCGATGTACAACAAGCCGGAACTCGAGATTTTCGCAGACGACGTGCAATGCGCCCACGGCGCAACGTGCGGCGAACTGGATGATGATCTGCTGTTCTACATCATGGCGCGCGGGCTGCCGCGCCGCGAGGCGGAAGCGATGTTGCTGGAGGCTTTTGTCGCGCCTGCATTCGACGGCGTGGAAGACGAAGACATGCGTGAAACGCTGATGGAAAGGGTGCGCGGCTGGCTCGCGCAGCGCAAGTAATGACAGACACAATGACGTCGACACACAAGGCCGCGCCCTACGACGTGATGAAGGTGCGCGAGGATTTTCCGATCCTCAACGAGCGCCCCTACGGCAAAAAGCTGGTCTATCTCGACAATGCGGCCTCCGCGCAAAAGCCGCGCCAGGTGATTGAGCGGCTGACCTACGCGTACGAGCACGAATACGCCAACGTGCATCGTGGCCTGCATTATCTCGCCAACGCAGCGACGGACGCTTACGAAGCCGCCCGCGAAAAAGTGCGTGCGTTCCTCAACGCGGGCTCGACCGAAGAAATCATCTTTACGCGTGGCGCCACCGAGGCGCTGAACCTCGTTGCGTCGTCGTTTGGCCGCGCGCACATCGGCCCCGGGGACGAAATTGTTCTCACGGTCATGGAGCATCACTCCAACATCGTGCCGTGGCATTTTCATCGCGAGCGCAACGGCGCCGTGCTGAAATGGGTGGATGTCGACGACGAGGGCAATTTCTCGCTGGAGGCATTCGAGAAGGCGCTGACGCCCCGCACGAAGATTGTTGCGATCACGCATATGTCGAATGTGCTGGGCACGATCGTGCCCATCGCCAAAGTGGTCGAGATCGCCCACGCGCGTGGCATCCCTGTCGTCGTGGATGGGGCGCAAGGCGCGGTGCATCTCGATGTTGACGTGCGTGCGCTCGATGTCGATTTTTACATCGCCACGGGCCACAAGCTTTATGGGCCGACCGGTATCGGTGTGCTCTACGGCAAGAGCAAGTGGCTTGAAAGCCTGCCGCCCTATGCTGGGGGTGGCGAGATGATCGAGACCGTGACGTGCGACACCATCACCTACAACACGCCGCCCCATCGCTTTGAGGCGGGCACGCCGCCCATCGTGCAGGCCATCGGTCTTGGCGCGGCGCTTGACTACATGGAGAGCATCGGGCGCGAACGTATACGGGCGCATGAAGATGCGCTGCGCGATTACGCGCACGCGCGCTTGTCCGAACTCAACTCGATCCGCATCATCGGTAGCGCGCGCGATAAGGGCGCTGTCGTCTCCTTCGAGATGAAGGGCGCCCACGCCCACGACGTCGCCACGGTCATCGACCGCTCCGGCGTGGCCGTTCGTGCGGGCACCCATTGCGCCATGCCGCTCATGCAGCGTTTCGGCGTCACGTCCACCTGCCGTGCGTCTTTCGCGCTTTATAATACGGTTGAAGAAATCGATGTGCTCGCCGACGCGCTGCAGCGCGCTGAATCACTGTTCTCGTGAGGTTCACCGATGTCTGACATAGTTGACACAACGAGCCCGGAGGCGGAAATCCAGCCCAACCGGCCTGATCTTGAACTGGCCCCCGGCATCTCGCCCGAGGACATGGATGATCTGACGGAAAAGATCATCACCGCGCTCAAAACCGTCTTCGATCCGGAAATTCCGGTCGATGTGTACGAGCTTGGCCTCATCTATCGCGTGGCCGTGGATGAGTCGCGCCTTGTGGATATCGACATGACGCTGACAGCCCCGGGTTGCCCTGTGGCTGGCGAAATGCCGAAATGGGTCGAGGACGCAGTGAGCGCGGTGCCCGGCATATCCGGCGTTACTGTGAAAATGGTGTTCGATCCGCCGTGGAACCACGGCCGGATGTCGGACGTCGCCAAGGTCGCGCTCGACATGTGGTGACGAAGCGGCTGCTCGTGCGTTAGAATATTGGGATTGCTTCGCCGGGCCTTGAACCCGGCCGGAGGATAAAATGGAAACAACTAAGCCAACCCGCCGACCGCGACCGCAGGTGATGCGCATCACCGAAATTGCGGCCGAGCGAGTCCGTGAGATCATCGAAAACTCGGAGAAGCCTATCGTCGGCGTGCGCGTGGGCGTGAAAAATGGCGGCTGCGCCGGAATGTCCTACACGATGGATTTCGCCGAAGAGATCGGCAAATTCGACGAAGTGGTCGAGGACAGGGGCGTAAAGATCGTCGTCGATCCGAAGGCGGTAATGTTCCTGCTCGGCACCGAGATGGACTATCGCGTAGAGAAGCTTTCGTCCGTCTTCGTCTTCAACAACCCGAACCAGACGTCGGCCTGCGGCTGCGGCGAGAGTGTCGCCATCACCCCGGTCGCTGAGGACACTGCGTCCTGAGGGCGCTGCGGCCGCGATCTTAGTTACACGAACTGGACTTAAAAGCGGCTGCGCGTTGTGCAGCGCGCCCGCTGTTGCGGTTTAGCGGAAATTGCGCCGCATCGACCCGGATACGATTAGACACCCGGCCAGTAGGCGCCGGTCGCGGGATCGCGCGGCGATGAAGCGCATCGCCGCGCGTGTCAGTAAGCTGTGAGCAAAGTTTAGTCTTCGGCGCTCGCCTCTTCAGGCTGTTTCGCATTCGTCTTGTTGAGGCGCACGGGACGCATCATGAACGACGGTACGTGGTCGCCCATGCCCAGGACGGGCGGGCCGAGGTCGTCGTCACGATAGCGGCGGCGTTGCTCCTCGCGCGGGCGGGGCGCGTCGCGTAGCGGCTCGGCCTGATAGCGGGGTTCGGGCTGCGGGCGAGCCGCAGGCGCGCGCTCGGCGCGGGCAGGGCGCTCGTTGCGCTCTGGCCGTTCATTACGTTCGGAGCGCTGGCGCCGTGTGCGGGGGGCGGGCGCTTCGGCCGCGATTTCCACGACTTCAGCTGCCGGGGCTTGGACGTCGGGCGCCTCGCTGGGCTCTTCGCGGCGCGGTCGGCGTTCGCCGCGACCTTCTCGGCCGCCGCGCGCCTCGCGGGTGCGTCCACCGCGCTCGCCACGTCGGCCCGAGCGTTCGCGGTCGCCGCGGTGGCGACGGTCGTCAACTGGCGCGTCGCCCAGTTCGTCGAGCTTGGGGCCTTCCCACTGCACGTCCAGCTTGATGAGCTTCTCAATGGCCTGAATGTGCTTGCCGTCCTCATCGGTGATGAGGGTGATCGCGACGCCAGACTTGCCCGCGCGGCCGGTGCGGCCAATGCGATGCACGTAGTCGTCGGGATGGATCGGCACGTCAAAGTTGAACACGTGGCTGACATCGGGAATGTCGAGGCCGCGCGCCGCGACGTCCGAGCACACCAGGAGGGCGACCTCACCGCGTTTGAAGGCGTCCAGCGAGGCCATTCGGGCGGGTTGGTCCATGTCGCCATGCAACGCTCCTGCAGAGAAGCCGTGCTTGGTGAGCGACTTGTGGAGAATCGCGACGTCGCGCTTGCGATTGCAGAAAATGATCGCGTTGCGGAAATCAGGCTGCTCGCGCAAATTTTTGCGCAGCGTTTCGCGCTTGGCGCCGCCGCCATGGGTGGCGACGAAAATCTGGTTGATGAGAGCCGCTGTCGTTCCGACCCGGGCGACTTCAACTCGCACGGGATTCTGCAGGAACTGCTCGGTCAGGCGGGTGATTTCAGGCGGCATGGTGGCCGAGAAAAACAGCGTCTGGCGGGTAAATGGCACCAGCTTGCAGATTTTCTCAATGTCGGGGATGAACCCCATGTCGAGCATCCGGTCCGCCTCGTCGATCACAAGGATCTCGATGCCCGTCAGCAGCAACTTGCCGCGCTCGTAAAAGTCGAGCAATCGGCCCGGCGTTGCGATCAGCACGTCCGCGCCGCGCATGATCTTTGTTTCCTGATCGCCGAAGGCGACGCCGCCGATGAGCAGGGCGACGTTAAGTTTGTGGTTCACGCCGTATTTGACGAACGCCTCTTCAACCTGCGCCGCGAGTTCGCGTGTGGGTTCAAGAATGAGCGTTCGTGGCATCCGGGCGCGGGCCCGTCCGGTTTCGAGCCGGGAGAGCATGGGGAGGGTAAATGCGGCAGTCTTGCCGGTGCCCGTCTGGGCAATGCCGAGAATATCCCGGCCTGTGAGTGCGTAGGGGATCGCCTGCGCCTGTATCGGTGTCGGTTCCGTATAACCGGAGGCCTCCACGGCCGCTTGCACCTTTTCGCTTAGTCCTAAATCTCTGAAAGACATTCCTTGGCCTTCGTATGGCCCGAGCCCCGTGGGGCAGTCGCGGCGCGCATGTCAGCGCGAGTCGCTTTGCGATGGCGGGCCATCTACGCGTCTAATCGGGGAAATTACGCCACAGCATGCGGCGGAACGGGCGGCGGGCACGCGCGGGCCCCTGCGTCGCCGAAGGCAGACATATTCGCATGCCGCGCAAAGTCAACCGGAAACACGCGGCGCCGCAGCATTATCGCGACTGAGCTTGTTGCTTTGTTTGCGGAATTCAAGGTTTTCGACCGCGCAGACTTTGCCGATTTCCGCTGCTTTTACAGTTGATTGGAAGCGTTTGCCGAATCATTTTCTTTGACCGGCGCGTAATTTGCGAACTTCGCTCATCGGTCGCGATAGTCGCGCTGCATTTATGCCGCCGACAACCGCGATCCTCCGGATTGAACCCATGGGCGCGCTGCGGCGACTCTCAGATATCCAGCGCTTCGGTCGTGGCGAACTTCGCGCGTTCCTGAATGAATGCGAAGCGGGCTTCCGGCTTGTTGCCCATCAGTCGCTCAACGCTGTCGGCAGTCGCTTCGCGATCCTCTGGCAGCACAGCCACCCGTAACAACGTTCGCTTGCCTGGATGCATGGTCGTCTCTTTGAGTTGCGCTGGAAGCATTTCGCCCAAGCCCTTGAATCGGCTCACCTCCACCTTGCCCTTGCCGGTGAAGAACGCCTTCATCAGCTCCGCCCGATGCGCGTCGTCGCGGGCATATGCGGTCTTGGCGCCCTGCGTTAGCTTGTAGAGCGGCGGCACGGCGAGATAGAGCCGCCCGCCTTCGATCATCTTCGGCATTTGCCGCCAGAAGAAGGTGATCAGGAGCGAGGCGATATGCGCGCCGTCCACGTCGGCGTCGGTCATCACGATGATCTTGCCATAGCGCAGATCATTCTCGCGAAACTGCGCGCCGGTGCCCGCGCCCAGAGCTTGCACGAGATCGTTGAGTTGCTGGTTGGAGGCCAGCTTGTCGCGCGTGGCTGACGCGACGTTGAGGATTTTGCCGCGCAGCGGGAGAATGGCCTGCGTGGCGCGGTCGCGCGCCTGCTTGGCAGAGCCGCCTGCCGAATCGCCCTCCACGATGAAGAGTTCTGTCGTCTCGGGCGAGTTGGACGAACAATCCGCCAGCTTGCCGGGCAGGCGCAGTTTGCGCCCCGGCGTCTTGCGGGCGACGTCCTTCTCCGCCTTGCGGCGAAGGCGCTCTTCGCAGCGCTCCACCACGAAGTCGAGCAGCTTGCCGGCCTGCGTGGGTGAGCCCGCCAGCCAATGGTCGAATGCGTCGCGCAGCACGCTGTCCACGACGCGCGTCGCCTCGCTCGACATGAGCCGGCCCTTGTTCTGGCCCTGAAACTCCGGCTCGCGGATGAACACGGAAATAAGCGCCGCGCAGCCGCTCATCAGATCGTCGGTGGTGACGCTGGCCACACGCTTGGTCTGCCCAATGCGCTCGGCATGGTCCTTTAGCGCACGAAGCAGCGCGATGCGCAGGCCCGCTTCGTGGGTGCCGCCATCGGGCGTGGGAATCGTGTTGCAATAGGAATGGACGAAGCCGTCGTCATCGGACAGCCACGAGACGGCCCATTCGACGGAGCCATGCCCGCCGGGCTTCTCAACCTTTCCGAAAAAGGCGCTTTCCGCGACCGTGTCCTTGCCCTCGATGTCGCTGGCCAGATAGTCGCGCAGGCCGCCGGGAAAGCGGAAAACCGCTTCTGGCAGGACGCTGGAATCTTCCTTCAGTAGCGATGGGTCACATTTCCAGCGGATTTCCACGCCGCCGAAAAGGTAGGCCTTCGAGCGCGCCATGCGGAACAGGCGGGCAGGTTTGAAATGGGCCCCCGCGCCAAAAATTTGCGGGTCGGGCTGAAAGCGCAAACGCGTGCCGCGCCGATTATGAACCCGGCCCATTTCCTTGAGTTTGGTGACAGGCGCGCCGCGCTCGAAGCTTTGCGCATACAGCTGCTGGCCGCGCGCGACCTCAACATCCAGCCGCGCCGAAAGCGCGTTGACCACGGACACGCCGACGCCGTGCAGGCCGCCAGACGTCTGGTAGGCGCCCGAATCGAATTTGCCGCCCGCATGGAGCGTCGTCATGATGACTTCGAGAGCGGACTTCTTGGGGAATTTCGGATGCGGGTCGATGGGGATGCCGCGACCGTTGTCGGTCACGGTGAGCCAGTCGTCCGGCTCCAGCACAACCTCGATCCACGTCGCGTGACCAGCCACCGCTTCGTCCATGGAATTGTCGAGAACCTCGGCGAACAGGTGATGGAGAGCAGCCTCGTCCGTGCCGCCAATGTACATGCCGGGACGGCGGCGAACGGGCTCGAGCCCTTCGAGAACCTCGATGGACGAAGCCGTGTAGCCAGCCTCGCCGGGCGTTCCGTGGACCGGTTCAGGCGCCTTGCGGGCTGGGGCCGGCGCTTTCGCGAGAGGCAGTTTTCGTGCGGCGCCGCCGCCGAAGAGATCGTCGTTCGAAGCCATGAATCCGCTCTGGTGGGTATGATTCGCTTATCGCCGCCACTATGCCCGAAAGCAAGCGGAACGTGAACGGAACGAAAACATTTTCACCGTCAGCGTCCACCGGTCATTAAGGGTGAGCGTAAACGCGGCCATAAGAATCGCGGTGCAATACTGGTGTCATGAAAGGGGAGGAACATGACGTCGATGAGAGCGTTGCCCCGAACAAACAGCGAGAAAGCGACAATGAACGCCAATGGCAGTCTGTCCGCACGTAAGCCGCCCCGGTCCATGCTGCTGTTGCGTCGTGCAGCTGACGCCGCCGGATATGCAGCGGTAGGCACGCCGGACGAGGAGCCGGTTAGGCTGATGCGTTCTACCGCGCCGGCGTTGGTGCTGGCCTGTCTTGTCTGCATCGTTGGGTTGGCCTTCGCGATCTACTGATTGGAACCTGACTGACCTCTTCGCGCCGCGCGTCATGCCTTTGTCGTGCGCAAATGCTCCCCTCCCGATTGTCGGACCGTCGATGCTGTGCCAACGTGGCTGCACGCCGGTTTGCAAGATCCGGAAATAAAAGGAGGGATGCATGTGGAGACCGTTGGCGGCTGCCGCCGCGATCGTGGCCGCGCTCGGAATGAGCGTCGCATCGGCACAGACTGGCAAGGTGACCGTCGTCACCTCATTCGCCAAGGACGTGACAGACCCATTCAAGCGCGCCTTTGAAAAGGCTCATCCGGGGGTGACCCTCGATGTGCAGAACCGCAATACCAATGCGGCCGTGCGGTTTATCGAAGAAACCAAGAGCAACAACCAGATCGATCTGATGTGGGCCTCGGCGCCAGACGCGTTCGAGGTGCTCAAGAACAAAAAGCTCCTGCAAAACTACAAGCCAAAGGCGACCGGCATCGCTGACAAGGTCGGCTCCTACCCCGTCAATGATCCCGATGGCTTCTATTTTGGATTCGCGGCGTCCGGCTACGGCATTATGTGGAACGAGCGGTACGCCAAGGCGAATCGGCTGCCCGAGCCCAAGGAGTGGCAGGATCTCGCCAAGCCCGCTTTCTTCGATCACGTGTCCATCGCCGCGCCCTCTCGCTCGGGCACCACGCACCTGACCATCGAAACCATCCTTCAGGGCGAAGGCTGGGACAAGGGTTGGCGCACGATCAAGGAAATGGCCGGCAACTTCCGCAACGTCACCGAGCGTTCGTTCGGCGTGCCGGAGGCAGTCAATTCCGGTCAGGTCGGCGTTGGCATCGTCATCGACTTCTTCGCCTTCTCGGCGCAGGCCGCTGGCTTCCCCGTCAAGTTCAACTATCCCAGCGTGACGACCGTCGTGCCGGCCAACATTGGCGTCATCGTCAATGCGCCAAACACGGCTGGCGCGCAGGCCTTTATCGACTTCCTGCTGTCACCGGCCGGGCAGGAGGTTCTGTTTGATCCCGGCATCCGCCGCCTGCCTGTCAACGAAGCAGTCTACGCTAAGGCGCCGGCGGGTTACCCCAATCCGTTCAAGGATGCGCGCTTCCAGAAGATGATGCTGTTCAGCGTCGACAAGTCCGAAGTGCGCACCGCCGCCGTGGACGTGTTGTTCGACCAACTCATCTCCTTCCAGCTCGATGGCCTGAAAGCGGCGACCAAGTCGCTCTATGAAGCGGACGCGGCCATCGCAAAGAAGGCTAATCCGAAGGCGAGCGCGCTTGTCGCCGAGGCCCGCGACCTGATTGCCGCCATGCCTGTGAACGAGGCGCAGGCCGCAAGCCAGGAAATCCGCTCCGCCTTCACGGGCGGCAAGGAAAAGGGTGCGCGTCAGGCGGAACTTGAGCAGCAATGGGCGACCTTTGCGCGCGAGCGTTATGCTCAGGCCAAGGCCAAGGCTGACGAAGCGCTGAAGGTTGCGCGCTAGTTGACGGCGCGTCTTCCCGCAACTGGGGAGACGATGGCCCGAGCAGATGAGGGACGGCGCGAACGTTTGCGAGCCGCCCCTCATGACACCTCTCCGCGCATCCTTCACCCCGCCAGCGGAAGATGCTTTAAACTTTCACATTGAACCGCTCGGGACGAAAAATGTGACCGCAATCTCCCTGTCGCTGCGCAAGTTCCGGGCGTCGGCGACGCCAGGTCAAATGGCGCTGGCCGCCGCCATCGCCCTCTTCCTTGCCTTTTTCCTGGTTGTGCCGGTCGTCACGGTCGTCTACGTGGCGTTCACCGAGCAGGGCACCGGCGCATTTACGCTCGTCAACTTTTCCGACTTCTTCAAGAACGACCTCTTCCTGCGTTCAACCTGGAATTCGATCTGGGTTGCCCTCATGACGGTGGCGTGGGCGTCCGCCATCGCGCTGCCGCTGGCCTACATCACCACGCGTTTCGAGTTCAAAGGCGCGCTGATTATCCAGACGCTGGGTTTCTTGCCGCTCGTCATGCCGCCTTTCGTTGGCGCGGTCGCGCTGCAATTGCTGTTTGGGCGCAACGGTTCATTCAACCTGCTGCTGGACGAATATCTCGGTTTCAAAATCCCGTTCATGGAGGGGTTGTGGGGCGTCGTCTTCGTCGAGGCGCTGCATTATTTTCCGTTCATTCTCGTCAATCTTTCCGTGTCGCTGCGCAATATCGACCGCAGCATGGAAGAGGCGGCGCAGAACCTGGGCTGCTCGGGCTTCCGCCTGTTTCGCCGCATCGTATTACCTCTGGCGATGCCAGGCTATGTGGCCGGCGCTGCGCTTGTGTTCGTGAAAGTGTTCGACGATCTGGCGACGCCGCTTCTTCTCAACGTCAAGGATATGCTTGCGCCCCAAGCCTATTTGCGCGTCACATCCATCGGCATCGCCGATCCGATGGGCTATGTGATTTCCGTCGTGCTGATTGTGGCGTCCGTGTTCGCGGTGTGGCTGTCCACATTATCTCTGAGGGGCAAGGACTTCGCGACCTCCCAGCGCGGCGGCGGCGGGCTGTCGCGCCGCAAGCTCAAGCCGCTGGGTTCGCTCGCCGCCTACAGCGTCGTGACGTTTCTGCTGCTGTTGGTGCTCGCGCCGCACTTCGGGCTGCTCATCCTGTCGTTCGCGACAGTGTGGTCGTTCAGTCCGCTGCCCGACTCCTACACGGTGGCCCATTACGCGCGCGTGTTCGATGATTCATGGGTGTATATCAAGAACACGCTGATTTACGCTTCGCTCGCTGCAGGCATTGACGTCGTCGTCGGGGGCGCGATCGCGTATCTGGTGCTGCGCACGAAATTAATTGGCCGTCACTGGCTCGACTGGGCTGCGACCGCCTCGCTCGCAGTGCCGGGCGTGGTCATCGGCATCGGCTATCTGCGCGCCTTCTACGATGTGACGCTGCCCAACGGGGCGCCGCTGGCGACCTTCTGGTTCGTTATTGTGCTGGCGCTGGCCATCCGCCGCCTGCCGTATGCGCTGCGGGCGATCTTTGCCGCGCTCCAGCAGATTTCAGAGTCGCTTGAAGAAGCGGCTGAAAACCTCGGCGCCACCAAGAGCCGCACGATGCGGCGCGTGCTTATTCCCCTCATGATGGGCGGGATGCTCGCCGGCTTCGTGACGAGCTTTGCGACGGCGGCCGTTGAACTTTCCGCCACGCTGATGCTGGTTCAATCCAATGCCGACGCGCCGCTGGCCTATGGCATCTACGTGTTCATGCAATCGGCGTCGGGCCGCGGCGCGGGCGCTGCGCTCGGCGTGATTGCTGTCGTGTTTGTCGCCATCTGCACTTACCTGTCCCACGTGATGGTGGAGCGTAGTCAAAGATCCCGGGGGCTCAACCAATGAACGAAGCAAGCGTGCTTGACGCATCGTCCGCCTTGCGCCGTAAACGCGCCGTTGGCGTCTCGATCAGCGGCGTCAATGTTTCCTATGGCGCGAACCATGTTCTGAAGGACGTGAGTCTCGAAATTGAGCCCGGCGAATTCTTCGCCTTCCTCGGACCATCAGGATGCGGCAAGACCACGCTGTTGCGCCTCATTGCGGGCTTCAATACGGCCGATAGCGGCACGGTGCGCATCGGCGGGGAGGATGTTGGCGACCTGCCGCCCTGGAAGCGCGACGTCGGCCTCGTCTTTCAGTCCTACGCGCTGTGGCCGCACATGACTGTGCGCAAGAATGTCGCCTTCGGGCTCGAGGAGCGCCGCCTGCCGCGCGCGGAGATCGACAAGCGCGTGAATATTGCGCTCGAGGTCGTGGGCCTCACGCATCTGGCCGACCGCAGGCCCTCGCAATTATCGGGCGGCCAGCAGCAGCGCGTAGCTGTGGCCCGCACCATCGTCATCGAGCCCAAGGTGCTGCTGCTGGACGAGCCGCTGTCGAACCTCGACGCGAAACTGCGCGTGCAGGTGCGCCGCGAATTGCGCGACCTGCAACGCCGGCTGGGCCTCACAACGATCTTCGTGACCCACGATCAGGAAGAGGCGAATACGATCTGCGACCGCATCGCGGTGATGAATGACGGCGTCGTGCAACAAATTGGCACGCCGATGGACTTGTATGAACACCCCGCCAACCTCTTCGTTGCGGGCTTTCTGGGCGCGGCGAACATATTGACCGGTCGCTTTGTGGAAGCGGGAGGCAAGCGTCTGTTTGAGCTGGATGGGGGCATGCGCCTGCATGCGCCCGCCCACGCGCCGGACGGCGCGCGCCTCGTCTTCCGCCCGCAGCACGCCTCTGTCGCCCCCGTGGGGTCAGGCGGCGCGCTGAGCGGCGAGATATCGCATCGCGAATTTCTCGGCTCGATCGTCCGCTACGCCGTGCGAGTGGGCGGCACGGACGTCACCATCGATGCGCCGTTCGTGACAGGCGACAACCTGTTCGCCGACGGCGACCGCGTGGACGTGACGCTACCATCCGAGCGCACGTTGTGGCTGGCGGAGTAGGGTCAACGGCGCGTCGTCATACGCGGATCAGGTCCGCGCATGACGCGCTTGCGTGAGCGACGCCAATTTTCACCCGTTTAAGGAAGTTATAAAAAAGCCCCGGAGTTTCCTCCGGGGCTTCGTGTTTCTGAACTTTGCAGTCTGAAAAATCAGACCGAGTAGTACATGTCGAATTCGACCGGATGCGGCGTCATTTCGAAGCGCATCACGTCCTGCATCTTCAGCTCGATGTAGCTGTCGATGAAGTCGTCGTTGAACACGCCGCCAGCCTTGAGGAAGGCGCGATCCTTGTCGAGGTTCTGGAGAGCCTCGCGGAGCGAACCGCACACCGTCGGGATCTTCTTGAGCTCCTTCGGGGGCAAGTCGTAGAGATCCTTGTCCATCGCGGCGCCGGGATCGATCTTGTTCGTGATGCCGTCGAGGCCGGCCATCAGCATCGCCGCGAAGGCGAGGTACGGGTTGGCGGTCGGGTCGGGGAAGCGAACTTCCACCCGCTTGGCCTTCGGGTTGTTCGTCCACGGAATACGGCAAGAGGCGGAGCGGTTGCGCGCCGAATAGGCGAGCAGCACGGGGGCTTCATAACCGGGGACGAGACGCTTGTAGGAGTTCGTCGACGGGTTGGTGAAGGCGTTCAGCGACTTGGCGTGCTTGATGATGCCGCCGATGTACCACAGGCACTCCTGCGACAGGTCAGCATACTTGTTGCCGGCCATGATCGGCTTGCCGCCCTTCCAGATCGACTGGTGAACGTGCATGCCCGAACCATTGTCGCCGAAGATCGGCTTCGGCATGAACGTCGCCGTCTTGCCGTAGCTCTGCGCGACCATGTGGATGCAGTACTTGTAGACCTGCATGTGGTCGGCCATCGTCGTCAGCGTGCCGAACTTGAGACCAAGCTCATGCTGCGCGGAGGCGACTTCGTGATGGTGCTTTTCAACGACGGCGCCCATGGACTGCATCGCTGCGAGCATTTCGCCGCGCATGTCCTGGCAGGAGTCGATCGGGGGAACGGGGAAGTACCCGCCCTTGGTGCGAACGCGGTGGCCGAGGTTTCCGCCCTCGTATTCCGTGTCCATGTTGGACGGCAGCTCGATGGAGTCGAGCTTGAAGCCCGTGTTGTACGGCTCGGAGCTGAAGCGGACGTCGTCGAACACGTAGAACTCGGCTTCCGGGCCAACGTAGCAGGTGTCGCCGATGCCAGTCGACTTCAGATAGGCTTCCGCCTTCTTGGCGATGCCGCGCGGATCGCGGTTATAGGGCGAGCCCGTCGAGGGTTCGAGAATGTCGCAGTTGATGACCATCGTGGACGCCGCGAAGAACGGGTCCATGCAGGCAGTCGTGGGATCGGGCATGAGGATCATGTCGGACTCGTTGATCGCTTTCCAGCCAGCGATCGAGGAGCCGTCGAACATCGTGCCTTCCGAGAAGATTTCGTCGTCGACGAGCGACACGTCAAACGTGACATGCTGCCACTTGCCGCGCGGGTCCGTAAAGCGGAAGTCCACGTATTTTACGTCATTGTCCTTGATCGCCTTAAGGACGTCCTTGGCGGTCTTCATGTCTCAGCCTTTCTGGTCTTGCGAAGTCGGTTGTGGAAGTTCTGGGTTCCTTAAGGTCGCGAGCTAGATCGCGTCTGGGCCGGTCTCACCGGTCCTGATCCGTATCGCCCCCTCGATATTTGATACAAATATCTTGCCATCGCCGATCCGGCCCGTCTGGGCGGCCTTGCGGATCGCTTCGACCGCCCTGTCGAGCATCTCGTCGTTGAGAACGACTTCGATCTTAACTTTGGGCAGGAAGTCGACGACGTATTCGGCGCCACGATAAAGCTCGGTGTGGCCCTTCTGCCGCCCAAAGCCCTTGGCTTCCGTGACAGTAATCCCTTGCAGACCAGCTTCCTGCAGAGCTTCCTTCACTTCGTCCAGCTTGAACGGCTTGATGATGGCCTCGATCTTTTTCATATCGCTCGCAGCTCCGATCATTCACGCGCTGCGCGCGTCCCGAGTGAGACGCCTGAGCGCCCTTCGGTCTTAGCAGCAAGCATGCCAAGATTCTATCCATCAAATGGCGAGCGGCGCCTACGGCGAGCGCGCCCTTGGGGCAGGCGCGATTCATTTTGTAAGCAGATCGACTAAGAAGTAATCGTTATTGCACAAAATAAAGGCGCCTTTGCCTTGCTTGTTGATGGAGCTTACGCGGGCGCCACCGGCGCGTTTCGCGCTGCCCAGTCCGTCCACGAGCCGTCATAGAGGCGTGGCCGCGGCTTGCCGGCAGTTGCCAGCGCCAGATTCAGGATTGCGGCTGACACGCCCGATCCGCACGAGGTGATGAGTGGCGCGTGCGGGTCGATCCCGGCCTTTGCAAATTCAGCCATCAGCACCTCCGGCGCTTTCAGTCGCCCGTCTGCAATCAGGTCCGAGGCGGGCAAATTTGACGCGCCGGGCATGTGGCCGGACACCACGCCCGCTCGCGGTTCGGGCGCCTCGCCGCGAAATCGGGCAGCGGGGCGCGCGTCGGCGACCTGCGCCGAGCGGGCCTCCAGCGCCATGCGCACCTCCTCGAAGGAGGCGACTGCGGAGGGCTGCAGCCTAGCGTGGAATGTCGTGGGTGTGGGCCGCGTGGCGCCGCTTTCCGTCGGGTGTCCTTCAGCCAGCCACGCGGGGCGCCCGCCATCCAGAACGTGGACGTTTCCGGCGCCGAAGCTCGTTAGCATCCACCAGACGCGCGGCGCCGAGAACAGACCGGCGCCGTCATAGACGACGATCTCCATCTCGTCGCTGATCCCCAGCGCGCCCATGGCTGCGGCAAAGTCCGCTTCACTGGGCAGCATATGGGGCAGGTCAGTCGATTGATCGCTGATCGCGTCAATGTCGAAGAAAACGGCGCCGGGAATATGCGCGCTAGAATATTCGGCTCGCCCGTCGCGTTGCATTGCGGGCAGATACCAGGACGCATCGACCACTGCGACCCCGGGGCGGCCAAGGCGCTCGGCCAGCCATGTTGTGGAGACCAGCGGAGCGCCGACGGCGCCATTTGAATTAATTTTATCCATGGTTTCCTCACCGTTTCCCCTGTGCGCCGGAGCACATCGGGCAGGGCGCGCTTGCTTCATTCTCCCACCATCGAATGGAGAGACGCAATG
>JAUXWZ010000098.1 GCA_030684835.1 Beijerinckiaceae bacterium | reverse complement strand
GCTCATGCCTCTGGCGCCTGGCGTATCGGTTCGCCGGGAAGCAACGGACGCTCGCAATCGGTGTCTATCCTCGCGTTGGGCTGGCGGACGCACGGAAGGCCCGCGAGGCAGCCAAGGATCTACTAGCCGACGCTCGCGACCCATCGGCGGAAAAGAAACAGGCGAAGCGGGCGACGCGAATTGCCGGCAACTCGTTTGAAGCGATTGCTAGAGAATGGCTGGAAAATGAGCGGCCAAAGTGGAAGTCAAACCACTACGAACGGCTCGTTAGACGCCTTGAGCAGAACGTGTTCCTTCACATGGGAAAGTCGTCGATCGACGCGATCGAACCTGCCGAACTTCTCGACGTGCTGCGCAAAATTGAGGCGCGTGGTGTGTCCGATATCCCCGGAAGGGTGCGCCAAACCTGTAGTCAGGTATTCCGCTATGCCGTTGCCACCGGACGAGCCAAGCGCGACCCCACTTTCGACCTGCGGGGCGCGCTAAAAGCGCCGCCGCGGGTGAAGCATCGTGCGTCTATTGCGGCGGACGCCCTGCCTACGTTCATGACCCGCCTTGCCCGGTACAACGGCGACGAACGCACCCGGCTTGGTATCGATTTCATCTTGCGTACGATGGTCCGCACGACTGAAGCACGGTTTGCGAGATGGCCAGAATTTGAGGATTTGGACGGCCGTTCGCCGCTGTGGCGCATCCCACCTGGGCGTATGAAGATCCAGCGTGAGCACCTTGTCCCGCTGGCCCCTCAGGTGGTCGAATTGTTGGAGCAGTTACGCCCGTTGTCAGGCAAGAGCGATCTGGTGTTTGTTGCCCCGACAAATGCCGGTGTGCTGAGCGAAAACACGTTTTTGTTTGCGCTGTATAATCTCGGCTATCACGGGAAGGCCACGGTGCATGGCTTTCGTGGCACGGCCTCGACGATCCTCAATGAAAATGAATTCGAGCCAGATTGGATTGAGCGTCAACTCGCCCATGTCGAGAAGGACAAGGTACGCGCCGCATACAATGCCGCTCAATGGTTGAAGCAGCGGCGTCAAATGCTTTTATGGTGGAGTGACTATCTCGACGAAGCGGAAGCCAAAGGCAAAATGCAAAGAGATGTTGACGAACTGGTCGGCTAGGCATGCTTGAGTGGTGCCTGTCCTAACACTCTGACTCAGTGTTGAACCACTCTTTTGCACTGAGTTGACGAACGGTCGTAAACTCAACCCGGCTATCGCTCTAGAAAAATTCGCTGATTGATCAACCTGTGATATGGCTACTTCATGGGTATCCGCTTGCTCCATACTGCTGATCTTCAGCTCGGGAAGGGCTTTGGCCAGTTTCCCCCCGATGTTGCTGCAGCGTTGCGCTCCGAACGCATGGAGACCCTAAAGCGCATCGCAGTATTGGCCCAGACACTTACCGTAGATGCCGTACTTGTCGCAGGTGACTGCTTCGACGATATCGCGGTTGCCGATGAGACCCTGCGGCGATTTAGGGTTGCGCTCGAGCCCTTCGACGGAACGTGGGTGTTGCTGCCAGGTAACCACGACCCTGCGATCGCGGAGTCGCCATGGAGTCGACTCAGGCGCCTGTCCTTGCCGGCAAACGTGATCATTGCTGATCGGCCTGAGCCGATCGTCTTAAGCAACAAAGTGGCCGTCCTGCCAGCACCCCTGTGTCGCCGACGCGATGCCGCAGATCTAACCGACTGGTTCGATGCAGCAGTGACGGAAGAAGGTCTAGTCCGCATCGGATTGGCCCATGGCTCGGTGCGAGATTTCTTGCCTGAGGCCAGCGAGGCCGCCAATCCCATCGCCATCGACCGGGCTGACCGCGCCCGGCTCGACTATCTGGCTCTTGGTGACTGGCACGGCCGACTGCAGATTTCGGAGCGGACTTGGTACTCAGGTACGCCCGAGCCGGACCGCTTTCGGGCAAACGAGCCTGGTTACGTGCTCGATGTTACGATCGAGGCGGCTGGGGTTATGCCCAGTGTCGAAGCTATTCGGGTCGGCACTTATCGATGGATTCAGCGCAGCCTCGAGATTGTGCCCGGAGGCACGGAAGAGATTCGGGCTGGACTTGATGTTCCAGAAGGCGAACTGGAGCGCTGTGTCGTCCAGCTCGATCTACGAGGGACCATCGACCTTGCTACCCGAATGGCAGTAAGTGAAAAGCTCGATGACTTGGGCGCACGCGTGATGCACTTGGAGGAGAACGACGTAGGGTTGGTCGTTGAACCGACCGACGACGATCTAGATGCGATCGATGTCACCGGCTTCGTTCGAGTTGCGATGAACCGGCTACGCGAGAAGCTTCACGGATCTGATGCGACAACTGCGCGACGAGCGTTGGCGCTCCTCTATGGTTTGCACCACCGAAGCGCCGGATAGGTCATGCGCTTTCGCCGGATCGCCGTTCGAAATTTCCGCAAGCTCACCGGACCGGTGGTGATTGAGGGGCTCGGTGATGGCGTCACAGTCATCGCTGGCGACAATGAAGAGGGCAAGAGCACGCTGCTCCATGCTATCCGCGCTGGCCTTTTCGAGCGCCACAATTTGGGTGGCAAGGCGGTCGAGACAATGCAGCCCTTCGGCTCCAACGTACGACCAGAAATCCAGCTTAACTTCGAGATCGACGGCGAGGCCTACGTGATTAACAAGGGGTTCGCGCAGAAGCCGTCGGCGCGCCTGACCACACCGAGCGGGACTTTTGAGGGGGCGGCTGCCGAGGAGCGGTTGGCTGAATTATTGACCTTTAGGGTGCCATCGCGCGGTGAATCCAAGTCAGATGACCAGGGAGTTCTAGGGCTGTTCTGGTTGGAGCAGGGCCGCGGTGTGGAAGGCCTTAACCTCGGTGAGACCGGTCGATCGACATTGCGTTCGTCGCTGGTGCAGGAGGTCGGCGATATCCTCGGCGGCACCCGTGGGCGTAAGCTCCTGGAGGCAGCTCGAGTCAAGCGCGATACCATGCTTACTGCCAAGAGCAAGCCCCGGGGAGAGCTCTCCGCTGTAATCGACGATGCCGCGACGGCAATAGCGCGCGTTGCCGAGCTCGGAAATGCACGCCGAGAGTATGACGAGGAGATTGACGAGCTCGGACGAGTCCGCCGCGAACTGGCACGTATCGAGACGGAGCGTGTCCTGCAAAAAGCCCAAGCAGCTCTAGCCAAGGCGCAGGAACAGGCCAAAGCGATAGATGCGCTCCGCCAGCAAGAAGAGGTCGCGGCTCAAGCGGTTGATCTAGCGGATGCGCAATTGGAGAACGCCAGTGAGCGCTGGAAACTTCGCCAATCTCTAATCAGCGCCGTCGAGCGTTACGAGCGAGCCACGCAAGTCGCCCAAGCAGCTCTGACCAAACTGGAGGCAGAGACACAAGACATTGCTGGGCGGGTTGACGCGGCGAGAACAGCGCTGGAAGCCGCCGCCGAAGAGAGTGGCAGCGCCGAGGCGCGTGTGTTGCTATCTCAAACTAGGGCACGGATCGGGGCGCTCGACAAAGAGATCGAAGAGCTCACTCGGCGGCTGGTCGAAGTGGACAAGCTCACAGCTCAACGGAAAGCGGCGCAGGAGCGCCTTGCTGTTAGCAAAATAGACCAACGGGTTTTCGAGCGCCTGCAAACGTTTGAGGGTGCTGTTCGCGAAGCGCGGGCCGCGCTTGGCGCAGTTGCAACGCGAGTCCGCTTTGCGCCGATCGCGCGCCAAGTGGTCAAGAAGGACGATGAAGAGGTGGCGACCGGAGAAGTCGTTGATGTGACCGAGGCCACACGCTTCGCGTTGGACGGCTTCGGTACAGTCGATGTCGAACCAGGCGCCTCAGATTTGGAAGACCGCCAAGTGCGGCTCAAAACGGCCGAGAATGCACTAAGCAAAGCGCTCAAGGCCGCGGGTGTCGCAAATCTCGACGTGGCAAAGACTCAACTTTCTAAGCGCATTGAGTCGGAGACCGAGGTCAATGAGGCTAAGCGGCTGATCGCAGCCTACGCTCCTGAAGGCATAGATGCATTGAAGGCGGCATCTACCGACGGACTAGCGGAGCGAACCCAGCTCAGAGACGCACACGATTTGTCGTTGGCCAAGGATGTCGCCGACCCGGAATTTGAGACGCGTGCTCTAATTGCCGCTAGGGCAACAGAAGAGGCCGCAAGAAAGGCGATTGACAAGAAACGTGAAGAACAACACGCGCATGTCACGCGGCTTGCGATCGCTAAGCAAGCGTTGGAAAATGCTAAAGGAACTCTGGAAGCCGGCAAGAGCGATCTCGATGTTGCCAGAGAGAAAACATCAGATGCGGATCTAGCAGTCAGGTTGGAGAATGGACGGGGCGCTCTTAGCGAAGCCGACCTCCGCAAGACGGAAGTTGCGAAGCAGGTTGCTGACGCCAACCCTGAGGAGATTGAACTGCGGCAAGCGCAGGCTAAGGCTGCGTTGCAAAACGTCGAGCTAGAACAGCGTCATCTGCGTGATGCTGCAATTGGGCTTGAAAGCAGGCTGACCGCATTGGGAACAAGTGGGGTCGGTGAGCTACTCGAAGAGGCGCGCGGCCACGAGGTTCAGGTCTTAGCTAGACGGGACCGCCTGCAGGCCGATGCGGAAGCCTGGGACCTTCTTGTCGAGACCCTGAGCAGAACCGAGCGCGAAGCAAAAGAAGCCTTCCTTGAGCCAGTTCTCAAACGTGTCGATCCATTTCTTCGGTTGCTTCTACCCGAGGCCCGCGTCACGCTTGACGAGGAGACGTTGGAGATCACTGGCGTTGCTCGCGGCGGACGCGAGGAACCCTATGAAGCTCTGAGCATCGGTACGCGTGAGCAGTTATCGGTTCTCGTGAGACTCGCGTTTGCTGTCTATCTCCAGGAGAAGGGCGTTCCTGCGGCCGTCATTCTCGATGATGCACTCGTCTATGCGGATGACGACCGTTTCGAGCGGATGCAACTGGCCCTACGTAAGGCGGCGGCAACCGTCCAGATTTTGATCCTGACTTGTCGACCTCGGGATTGGCGTCAGTTCGGAGCACCGATCCGGCGTTTGGCAGATGGAAGAGCTACGGAGTTCGCGGTTCACAATGGCAGAGCATGACCCACTGAGATTTGCAGCGGAGCTGAGTGCGAAACTCGCCACTCGGTCACGCCATGTTTGCGTCTTTCTCGGAGCGGGCGCGGCGCGAGCGTGTGGTCTGCCAGATATTGCGCAGTTGCGAGATCGAGTTCTTAAGAGACTTGGGGCGGAGGACCGAGCCGCGCTCACAAATCAGTTGGAGGGGCGCAATCTGGAGGAGGCACTGAGTCGGCTCCGTCGCATCGCAGCGTTAGTTTCTGGCGATCAGATGGTTGACGAGCTCACTGGGGCACGAGCGAAGGCACTTGACGCTGTTGTCTGCCAGGCGATTGTCAAGGAGCTCGATATCAAAGCGGCCGATCTCACGCCGGTCTGCAGCTTGGCCGCTTGGGCGGCGCACGCGGGCTACCGTCTGCCAATCGAGATCTTTACTGTGAATTACGATTTGTTGTTGGAGACCGCGCTCGAACGATTGCGGGTTCCATACTTTGACGGGTTCGTCGGCACGCTTAGGGCCAGATTTCACATCGAACTCGTGGAGAACGTTCCCGGTTCCGATGGTGAGTCCGTACCGGCGTTTTTCGTACGACTTTGGAAGCTACATGGTTCTGTGAATTGGGCTTGGCAAGACGACCAACAGATCGTGCGGCTGGGTCAGCCAGTCGCAGAAGGCGCAGCTGCCGCAATTTACCCTAGCGATGCGAAATACGAAGAGTCTCGGAGAGTTCCGTTTATCGTATTGCAAGACCGCTTAAGGCGCGCTTTGCACCAACCCGAGACGCTGGTGATCGTTGCTGGCTACTCGTTCAATGATGCCCATCTCAATGAACTGCTTTTCGATGCCGCAGCACGGCGCGAACGTTCTGAGTTCATCGTTTTTTGCTATTCGGCAATCCCTGAGGTGCTGGCCAATCGCGCCAGCACAACACCCAATCTGCAGGTAGTTAGTGGCCGCGAGGCCATTCTCGGCGGTGCGCGCGGTACATGGAAGATGCCTGAGGGCGTGTCGTCAGGTCTTTGGGAGAATGGTGACCTCGTCCTTCGCGACTTTGGTAAACTGGCAGCTTATCTCGCCAGAAGCGCAGCACGAGAACCGGAATCTAACCTAGTTCTTCGTGAACTCGTCGAAGGGGCTATAGCCAGGCGCGATACGAGTGCAGGCGGCAATCACGATGGCTGAGCGCGATCCAACGTGCATCGGAAGGGTGCGCCATGTCTTGGGCGCCACCGTGACGGTAGCTCTTGATCCTGATCTTGCCGGCGTCGCGCCAATTTACCGGGGGCGCTTGCAGGCGATCGGCCAGATTGGATCACTCGTACGGATTCCACAGGGACTTGTTGATCTCATTGCAACTGTCAACCTTGTCGGAATTGCGGAGTTGGCAGGCCTCCTTGCGCCTGCGGATGTCGTCCAGCGCGACGATCGTTGGTTGCAGGTTCAGTTGTTGGGCGAGATTGATCGCGGGACAGGCCGTTTTCAGCGTGGCGTGGGTTCCTACCCCGGACTGGACGATCCAGTTCACTTTGCGACACCCGATCAACTCCGCTCAATATTCCCACATCCCGACGACCGTTACCTGCGTCTGGGTCGGTTGGCTGCTGCCGAAGAAGTACCCGTCTGTTTGGATGCGTCGAGCCTCGTAATGCGCCACTGCGCGGTCGTGGGCTCTACAGGCTCCGGGAAGACGAGTGCAGTTGCCTCGTTGCTGCAGGGTTTCATAAATGGTGGGTGGCGAGCAGCGAACATAGTCGTAATCGATCCGCATGGAGAATATGCGCGCGCTCTCGCGGGTAGCGCTTCTGTTCGGAGCGTTCTCGCGGAAGGAGATAGCCGACTGCGCGTTCCTTACTGGGCGCTGCCAGCAAATGATATTGTGCGGATCTTTGCGGGAGCCCCTGGTGGCGCGACGTTCGCCAACCGCTTTGTGGAGCTTGTAACAGAGGCCCGTCGCGCGTTTGTGGAGGGTGCCGACTGGCTAACTCTCGACCCGACGGCGGTTACTGCCGACACACCGGTGCCATTCGACATTCGGCCGATCTGGCATCGCCTCGATTCTGAAAACCGAGAGACGCGCACGAATAAGGGCGATCCAGCAACCGCTTGTCAGACGGATCCAGGCGATCCCGCCACTCTGCGGCTCGCGCAGTATCAAGCCTATGGTCCCGGTGGGCAGCCTCCACATCAAGCTCCAACGTACGGGACCTACGGCACGACGCCAAACCTTCTTCGCCTTGGCCTGCTCGATCCACAGCTGCGATTCTTCCAAGAGCCGGCCGGAAAATTGGAAGGGCCGGATCCGCTTGTAGGCGTCGTGCAGGAATGGCTCGGCGGTATGGAGCCCGTGTCGGTACTCGACTTCAGTGGCGTACCTTCGGCCGCTGCCGACCTCGCAATCGGCGTAGTTCTCAATCTACTCTTCGAATTGTCTCTATACAGTGAGCCAGGAGGCCCTGGTATCGGTCGCCCGAGCCCAACTCTCATCGTGTTAGAGGAAGCGCACCGGTACCTTGGCGTTAGTGCCAGTGCGCTGACACGTGATTCGGCCAATAGAATTGCGCGTGAAGGACGGAAGTACGGCATCGGGTTGCTGCTGGTAACTCAACGCCCTACCGAGTTGCCCGACACCGCTCTAGCTCAGTGCGGTACTTTGATTGCCCTTCGCCTGTCCAACACGGCCGATCAGGGTGCAATTCGAGGCGCTTTACCCGACAACGTCGCTGGTTTAGCAGCTGTTCTGCCGTCGCTGCGCACTGGTGAAGCAATTGTCAGTGGCGAAGCTTTGATCCTGCCTGTCCGTGCCCTCTTGGATAAGCCAAATCCAATGCCACTTGCAGAGGATCCGTCTCTGGCTCCCTGGCGCCAAGAGCCGCAAATGCCCAATGTTGCGCCGGCGCTAGCGGCATGGCGTGGAACCTATGAGGCTGACAATGATTGAATGGATCGCTGTTGCCGGTTCGACACGTATCACCGCGGAAGCTTACGACGCTTCGACGGAGACCATTTATGTGCGGTTTCCCAACGGGGTAGAGTGGCGATACGCCGCTTGTCCTCCTCAAATATGGGAGGCGTTTACGGTACCAGGTCAATCCCGGGGTCAGTACATCCACCAGATCCTAAATTATAAGCCGAACGGTCGTCATACGGGTTAGTAGGGCGTGGAAATTGGCGCTGCAGTCTCGCTCGAAGAGCAGCAGGTGAGACTACGTAGCAGAAAGAGCCGGATTGGAGTCTTCGGTGGCGCATTCAACACGGAAGTTAAGGTTGGTTTCGGCAACTCAGTGTTATTGGCCACAAACGCGCTGGGTTGTATCGAGCATGACCTTGAAATCTCACCAGATCGGTGACTGGCGATCAAACTAGGCACATTTCATGGGCGATTTGCGCATTTCAGCGAGCTACGGCGTATTGTCCATCGCTCGGCGAACCCTACGATGCGGGGGCGTTACCACCGAGCGGTGTGAGGGCGGCGAATGCGATTGCGCGTTTGGCTAATGATGATCTCAGTTGCGCTAGCGGCTGCTTCACCTGTAGCCGGTCAAACTGCCATGATCACCGATGGTGATACGCTTAAGCTCGGTAGCGCCATTTATCGCCTCTGGGGAATCGACGCGCCGGAGACCAAGCAGGATTGCAATGGCTGGCCCGCCGGTCGATTGGCGACCACCAGGCTGCTGGCGCTGGTGCAGGGCAGGCCGGTCATCTGCGAGAAAAAGGATCGCGATCGGTACGGCCGTGTCGTCGCGATCTGCCGGGTGTCGGGTGAGGACCTAGGGGCCATCATGGTGCGGGAGGGAATGGCCTGGGCCTTCTTGCGGTACAGTCGCGACTACGTCAGCGAGGAGACGGCGGCACGAGCGGCCAAGGTCGGCGTGCATGCGCACCGGTGCGAACTGCCTTGGGAGTGGCGGGCGCGAGGTCGAGGAGATCGCTAGAATCGGATAACGGATAAAGGCACCCTCGGGCTAGTTGTATCCGCAACGGTGCTACTGAGAAGGAAACTCCGACGCCCATCGTAGAGACATTGGTGGCCGGCCTCAGCGCACCCCTTTGATTGTCTATCCAGAGTAGCGTCATAGCAGTGGGCTTGACCCTGGACAGGCCACGAAGAAGTAAAGTTAAAGCGCGAAGCCTGAAGAGCAAGGGGGAGACAATGAGGGGACCAATTGATCGACTGATGAAATCTACCGACACCTTTAAGGAGCTACTGATCCTCTATTTCGGTGTTGTGGGACTAGCCGCAATTGTATTCTATTTCGCTGAAGACAAGCCTTTAGGCGATTCGGTCTGGTGGGCGTTCGTGACAGCCATGACTGTAGGGTATGGCGATATCTACCCGGTAACCACTGTAGGTCGCGTCGCCGCATGTTTTCTTATGCATATTATTCCGTTGTTCATCATCCCTTTGGTGATAGTGCGCTTGCTGAAAGCCTTTGTCAGAGACGAGCACGAGTTCACGCACGCGGAACAGGAGAAGATTCTGGCGGATCTTGAAATCATTAAAAAGGCGCTAAAAATCGAAGGGGCCTAGTACCACGAAGCGGCACAGAACCACTGGTAGATAGTGGTGTAGAAACTCGACGAGAAGTAGTACCAGGATAGGCAACGCTATCGCTTTTTGGGGGAAGCAGGCGGATGCCGTTTTATCTGCGCAAGTCGGTCAGTGTGGGGCCGTTTCGGTTCAACTTCTCGAACAGTGGCGTCGGCGTTTCAGTCGGCGTTCGTGGGCTTAGGATCGGCACAGGCCCGAGAGGGCACTACATTCATGCCGGTCGTAACGGATTCTACTATCGCGCTTCTTTAGGCCGGGCCGGTGAGAGGTCTCGGAGGCAAGAGGTTGCAGGCCAGCATACGCCGCCCGCCCCTCAACAGGTACCTGGTGCCGATCAGGCATCGAATGTCGAGATGGTCGCGATCGAGTCGGCTGACGTCTACGAGATGCAAGACGAAGCGTTCGCAGACGTGCTTCGCGAGATCAACGAGAAGAGCAAGCAGTCGCGATTGTCAGTTATTCTGGCAGTCGTGTTGGGCCTTTTGGGTTTTGGCGGTGCTTACCTTATAGGCCCTCAAGGTCTCTTGGTCGGCTTATTGGCCTTGCCGGGCTTTGCCATTGGTTATTGGCTGGACAGTTATCGTCGCGTCACTGTGCCGATTCCGACGAAGCCGCCCGGGTGTAACGGGATAATGCCGCCCGGGATTCCTGAATGATGTCGCCCACCGTAACGGACTGATGCCGCCCGGGTAGCGAGCCTCGCTGGCCGATGGATTTGTGTCACCGGCGATGACGTTTGGTCAAGCCTTCTGGTTCTGTTTGCCTCTGGTGCGGCGCATGCTTTCGCCGCCAAGCTCGATGCGATGAGCGTTGTGAACGAGACGATCGAGAATGGCGTCGGCATACGTTGGATCGCCGATTATTTCGTGCCAGCGGTCGACAGGGAGCTGGGAGGTAATCATCGTGGAATGGCGTCCGTAGCGTTCCTCCAGGATTTCCAGGAGATCGTGCCGGGCGGCGGCGTCGAGCGGCTCCAAGCCCCAATCATCGAGAATGAGCAGATCGGCGCGTCCCAGGTTGCGCAGAAGACGCGGATGGCGTCCGTCGCCCCGCGCCAGGGCGAGGGCCTCGAAGAGCCGGGGCACGCGTTGATAGAGGACCGAGCGGTTGTCACGACACGCCTTGTGGCCGAGCGCCGAGGCCAGCCAACTCTTGCCAACGCCGGTCGGGCCGATCAGCGCCAGGTTATCGTGAGCGTTAATCCATTCGCCCTCGACCAGCTTTTGGAACAGGGCGCGGTCGAGACCGCGGGGATTGCGATAGTCGACGTCTTCGACGCAGGCCTGTTGGCGCAACTTGGCGACGCGCAGCCGCGCCGCGAGGCGCTTGTCCTGTCGCCATGAGGCTTCGCGATCAAGCAGGAGCCCCAGCCATTCGTGATGGTTGAGGCCGTCGGCCTCACGGCTGGCCGCGATCTCGACGAAGGCCTTGGCCATGCCATGCAGGCCAAGGGCGTGGATCTGGTCGAGGGTCGGATGTTTGAGCAAGTTGGTCTCTCCTAATTGTAGTAGCGCGGACCACGGATGTTGGGGTGCAGGATCGGCGTTCCGTCCGTGGCGCGCTTTTGCACGGGACGCCGGTCGAGGTGGTTGTCGAGAATCGATTTGACCGAACCGTAAGTGCGCGCGCCGATGTCGAGGGCGCGATCGGCTGCCGCTTCTAGACGCTCGGCGCCATGGCGACCTGCCAGCCGAACAATGCCGAGACAGGCGCGAAAGCCCTGTTCGGGATGCGGGCGTTGTTCGAGGATCAGTTCGCACAGCGCCGCCGTCGCCGGTCCGATCAGGCGTGCGTCGGCGCGGATGCGGTCGATCGTCCAGCCGGCGTATCGTCGGTGGCTCGACGGCATGTGTTCCGCCACCGTCGTGTGTTTGTGATTGCCGCTCATGCGCATGTGGGCGGCGATGCGCTCGCCCTTGAGGAAGATTTCGACCGTCCGCGCGGTCAGCCGCACGTCGACCTCGGCGCGAGCAAAGCGATGGGGAACGCTGTAATAATGGGCGGCGGCCTCGATGTGATAGTCGATACCGACGCGGCAGGTCCGCCATTGCGAGAACTCGTAAGGCTCGGCCGGCAGGGACTTCAGCGCCGGGCGATCGATCTGTTCGAGCAACTGCCGGCGCGTCACACCGAGCCGCCGGATCGGGCGCTCTTCGTTGAGATGCGTCATCAGATCGGCGATCGCCGCGTTGACCTCCGCCAGGCTGTAGAAAGTGCGATGGCGCAGCCGGCCGAGAAGCCATCGCTCAACGATGAGCACCGCCTGCTCTACTTTTGCTTTATCCCGCGGACGCCTCGGCCGTGCGGGCAAAATGGCGGTGTCGTAATGCGCCGCCATTTCCGCGTAGGTCCGGTTGACCTGGGGATCGTAGAGGCAGGCCTTGATCACAGCGGTCTTGGTATTGTCCGGCACCAGCAGCTGCGGAACACCGCCGATCGCCTCGAGGGCGCGGACATGGGCGTCGATCCAGTCGGGCAACGCCTGCGTCCAACTGGCATGCGCAAAGGTGAAGCTCGACGCGCCGAGCACGGCAACAAAGATTTGCGCCTTGCGCAGTTCGCCGGTCAGCCGGTCGATGACGACCGGAACCCCATCGCCGGCGTAATCGACGAACAGCCGCTCGCCGGCCGCGTGCGTCTGCCGCATCGTCGGCGACAGCTTCGATTCAAAGCCGCGATAGAGCTCGCAAAACCGCGAATAGCTGTAACCACCGGGATGGGCGGCGATATATTCATCCCAGACGATCACCAGGGTGACGTGCTTGCGCTTCAACTCACGATGAACCGTTGGCCAATCCGGCTCGGCGTACCGGCGATGGCCCCGCTTGGTCCCGTGATTGGCGTAAAGCGCCGCCTCCAGGTCGCCGTCGCTCATGCCGTCCGGCAAGGGCCAATCCAACCCGGCGCCAGAAAAACGCCTCAGCGTCTCGCGCACCGTCGAGGCGGCAACCCCCAACCGACGCGCGATTTCGCGCGTGGCAACCCCGGCTGAAAACTTCAAACGAACGATTTCCCGCGCCTGACGCATCGCAACTCTTTCCGCTGGCATCGATCGCTCCCTTGGATTGCCAAAGGAGGGACCCTAAACAGGCCAGCGGACGGGCTCGTCACCGTTCCAGATCCCGGGCGGCATCATTCCGTTCCGGTGGGCGGCATCATCTCGTAATGGGGGGCGCCATCATTCCGTTATAGCGGGCGACATCATCTCGTAATCGTGGGCGGCTTGGGCAGGAATCAGCACGTCACTGTTCTCTTTTACAACGTCGACGAAGGGCATCAACGCACATTTGGCGAGTTGGCAGCGGCCTTTGATCGCCTTGCTGAATGCAGCTCAAAGTGGCACGTGCAGGCAAGCGGTGCCATTCTTGATATGACCACGCGTAAGCGGAATGCGGGCGCTTCTCACTTGGTCAATCGAACGCCAACTGCCCTGGTCTATCGCTTGCCCACGGTCATTCAAAGCAATGCGACACCGCCTGGGGTGCGGGTGGGTAAGCAGCATCTCTACTTCTTCCCGGATGTCATCTTGGTCGAGCAGGGCAACCAGTTTGGTGCGGTGTCGTATGCTGATCTGCAGGTGAGCTCTGAGATAGCTCGCTTTATTGAAAATGGCGGCGTACCTGGCGATGCGCAAGTCGTCGACCACACCTGGCGGTATCCAAACAAGAGCGGGGGGCCCGATCGGCGCTTCAACAACAACACCCAGATACCGGTGTGCCTCTACGAATCGATACATCTGGCGAGTACTGGCGGCTTGAATGAGAAGCTTGAATTCTCACGCGTGGGCTTGGTCGACAGCTTCGCGCACGCCTTGCGGACGATGCCGCCGAGCGCCACGGCAAACGCCGATGCGTCTCTGAGGCCTTGGTCGGCGACCGCCCAACAGCAGCCTCTACACCCGGCACCTGCGTCCATTCCAGAGGCCAGCGCCCCGCCAGTGCAGGCAAAACGCATGTCGGGCTTCGCCAAGGTGGCGGTTGCCTTGCTCGTCGTAGTTGGCGCCCTCGCGCTCCTTCGGGTCTCGGTGAAAGACCCGGCGAAAGTGACACCCATCGTGAACGCTGCTGCGCCCATTTCGGCGGCACCGCCGCCTGCCGCCAGTGCGTCTCAGCCGATGCCGCCGCCGCAGATCGTTAGGCAACCGCCCCCGACATCGACTCCCAGGGTTCGGAACGATGTGCCTCTGACCGCGCTTGAAGTGCGCGACCTCCAAACTCGTCTCAAAGCCCTGGGTTACGACCCTGGGGACATAGACGGCATTACAGGCCCGCAAACCGCCGCGGCTATACGCGCCGTAAGGTGTCGCGTTCAGCTTCTAAGCTGGCCCGCGAGCTCGCCAGCACTGCGACCTTCAGTTGCTCCTCGTCCAGAACAATCTCTAAGAGAGCAGCACGCTCACGAACCGCGGCCGCCCGATGACCCATTCGAGTAAGCCAGGCTTCTCGGCCCATTCGCTCTAAATGCCCGACAACTTCACTCGTGATTAAGCGGTAGCCCTCGACCGGGTGATTGAGGATCCAGCTTGGGGTAATAATCTCGCCACGCATGGTAAGCGGCAAAGCACCATTCATCGCCATGAGCGCTAGAGCGTGCCGATAATCCTCCTCGATACTTGCGTCAGCGGCCAAGCGACGTACTTCTGATATGATTCGAGCATCGGCCTTGATCTCGTCGAGCCAGGTGGCAACAGCGCCCCGCAGAACAAGGTCGCGCCCTGTGTCCCAATGCGCAGGCTCGGCTGCTGCTAAGGCGAACGCGGGTGGTCGTGTATAACGCTTGTCTGCGAAGGTGATTGGCTGAGCACCTGGTTCATCGGTCTCATCTGAAGTGTCGTTCGGAGCGTCGATGATCTCACCGGCGAGCCAAGCGCGTAGCTCGGTAGAAGACCAGCGAGTTATGGGGTCTCGAGAGAGCAGGCCGCGCAGCAGCAGGCGTATTTCGGGCGAGAGGTCGTCTGGGAGAGAGATGCCTCTGGTTACGACGTGCAGCCTAAATGCCTGATCATTGACGTCCTTAAAGCATCGACCCGCGGTAGCTTGCTCAAGCACGATCATGCCCAATGACCACCAATCAGATGCAGCACTCACTGCACCGACGATAGCCTCTGGTGCCGAGTAGCGAGTGAGCTCGAGTGGCGCTACTGCTTCAAGATCGAAATCAGAGAGCCTGGCCGACCCAAAGCCAGTTACGACAAGGTCGAGCGGCTCGAGAGACCGGATCTGAATATTGCCGGGGTGCAGGTCTCGATGGCGCAGGCCCCATTGGGAAAAGCTTTCTAGTGAGCTCGCAAGTTCCTTCGCTAAGGACCGCAGAAGCTCGGCACTATTTGCAGCAACGAAGCCAGCAGCCTGCAACGACTGGCCGCCTATCAGTTCGGCGACTTCATAAGCGCGGCCCTCGTACCGACCGGTCGCAACGAGCGTAGGTATGTGGTCGACATAGACAGCCCCGATACTCATGATCCCCCGCTAACCCCATGACGCAATCGAGTGAACAAGAGCGGTCCGTACCAGGACCTTCATGCGCTCAAACCCTAGCATTTACGCCTTCTGCCTTTGGGGGCAGACGGCCACTAATAGACCATTTAGCAGGGGTTGTACCGGCCATCACGAAGACGCCCCAAAGGGGCCGGTCGGGTTCACTTTTGCGCTAATGTCAGATTGTACTATCGACGCTCTGACATAGAGTGGCTCTCGCAGCAGCAAGCGGGGCGGTCGGTGGCTTGAAGGGCGCGTGGCGACGTATGCAAGGCCTACCTGGCAGTACGGTGAGGGGGAGCGGTGGTAACAGCACTTCAGATCGCGCGCGGCATTACGCGCACCATGAAAGCGATAGAGCGCGACGCCCAGCGCGCTCGCAAGCAAGCCCTGCTTGAGGCTTCGGCAGACGCCGCCGATAACTATGAGCGGCTTATCCAGTTCCTCACAACCTCGCATAGAGTGGCCTTTGTCCAACACGATTGGGCGGGATTGGCTTCGATCGTGCCACCTGCTGACCCCGTGCGCGGAGACGCAGTCGAGCAAACAGCGATCGGAGTGCTGAAGAACTACAGCCCGGGGTGGTTCGCTCGCACATTTGGCGGCGCAAAGCGTAAGCACGCGGAACTCAGTGACGCGATTGCGAAGGCGAGGGCAACTGATGACCGGCTACATGCCGAAGCCGCTGAGAACGTTGGCAGGCGCAGGGCCGAAATCGCGTTTGCAAAGACGCTAATGTCAGGCGACGGCGAGGCGGCAAAGGCCGCCTTGAACCGGCATGCAGATTTTGGTGCGGTTGGTGTTGAAGCGCTTAGGTTTGTTTTCTCAGATGATCGCACGATTGCCGTCGCTAATGGCTTTGAGCTGGATGATTTGCCGAGCAATTCAGTTACGCAACTCAAGTCCGGCAAAGCATCGGTGAAGCCACTGTCGGGCCGGCGATTGCGGGAACTGCATCGCGACAATGTCTGCTCGTCGGCGATTCGCATCGCCGTTGAAGCATTGAAAGCACTACCCCTCGATTCGGTCGATGTTGTTGTGCAGTCAGATGTCTTGGACCGAGGCTCGGGTCACATCGAAGCCAGACCTGTCTTCTATTGTCGGTTTGCGGCGCAAGCGCTGTCGAACGTAAACCTCACAAGAGTGGAGCCTGCACCAGCCGCGGAGCATTTGGGTGCTCATTTCGATTACACAGCACGCGATGGTATGCGGCCGATTGATGTTGGTCAGTTTGGTCTATCTGACGTCATCCTCAATAGCGACGAGCCGTAGCTGGGGTTGGAGAACGAGACGAAGCTCGAGAATGCAAACTGTTAGGCAACGGGAGAGACACTACGTGACGGCAAAAGATGAGGGTATGCCCGCGCTGGGTGAGAGCTGGGGCGATCGAGGCGTCGCATTGACAAAGGGCATACTGGGAGCAGTTCCAGTTGCAGGATCCATAATTGCCGAAGTCGTCGGCTTGCTCATTCCTAACCAGCGCTTTCAGCGGCTAGAGGACTTTGTCAGGAAGCTCGATGAGCGTCTGAAGGACCTTACCAAAGAGGAACTGACAGAGCGCCTAGGGAATGTAGAAGGAGTAGACCTGTTCGAAGAAGGAGTGCTCCAGGCAAGTCGTGCGCTGTCGCGCGAGCGGCTAGACTACATCGCCAACGTCGTCGTGAGTGGAATTACTGGAGACAACAAGGCAAAGATCGAGGCCAAGCGCATCCTGGGATTGCTTCGTGAGATCGACGACGACCAAATAATCATTCTCGCGAGCAACTTGTATCGTTTCCAGCGCGACGAACAATTCCATGCGACTCATAGCAGGATACTGACGCCAGTCTCCGCGCATATGGGTTCGGATCGTGACGAACTCGACGCCGATGCCGTGTTCCAGCTCGCGAGAGCACAGCTATTGCAGCTTGGACTACTCAAAAATCAATACCGGAAACCCGCAAAGGGTGCGCTACCGGAATTTGACGAGGCAACGGGAACAATGAAGGTTAGCTCAAGAACACTGACCCCAATCGGGCGATTATTGTTGCGCCGTATCGGTATCGCCGGACCAGATGACGTTTGATGGTTTTCATTGTCATTGTCGGTGAGCAATTTCATCGCCCCCTCGTGCATCTGAGCCGGAAACTAACGTAGCCAGTGCGATCACTTCGTGTTGATTGCCCTCGGGTGCATGAGCATCCCGCAATTGGGCACACGGTTGCACAGAGTGCCTTATGCCAATCAATTTTAAGCGCCAAGGTAATGGTTAGCGCGTGAGCCGATTATATAGTTGGCGCCGAACTCGGCATTGAGTTTTCCGCGATCGAGCGGCCCGAATCTTGGTCGCAGTCAATCGAACGGCAGTGTCGCATTGCTTTAGCCGAAATGTAGGCACGAAAAAGCCGCCTATGTGAGGCGGCTTTCGATTAAGATCGAGACAGGACGGGCTATCAAAAGCGGGCAGCGCTGCGCATAAAGAGGAAGAGAGCTAGCAGGACTGCAAGAATGTATTCCCAATAGTAGAAAAGCCCCACGCCCGCCGCGGTGATAACCAGGGCGACCACCAGGCCCGCAAAAACGGGGTGCACGTTGCTAGCCGGCCGGTTGGCCAGGGCAACCACGCCACCAGGGACGCGGGCCACTGGTGGCCGCTCAGCCGGGAGGAGGGCGCCCAATGGGCAGCGCGGCAGGTCCACCCGCACGCGCTCCACTAAGTTGGGCTCCCCGCTCGGGCCGATAGTCGAGACGAGCGCTTGGCCTATGCCGAGGCCGCCGATCGACTTGGCTGCATTGAATCGCGGGTTGCTCGGCAGACTATCGGCCGCCGCCCTAATAGCCCGCTGGTCGGCAGGCGTGGCGCCGCGCAAGGCGTGCTGAATTCGGTTGCCGAGCTGCCCCACCAGGTTAGGCGGGATATCGGCGGGGGACTGCGTGACGAAGTAAACGCCCACGCCCTTTGAACGGATTAGGCGCATGGTTCGCTCAATGCGCTGCAGCAGTGCGGGCGGACAATCCGTAAACAGTAGATGCGCTTCGTCCATGAAGAGCACCAAGCGCGGCCGTTCAAGGTCGCCAGCTTCCGGCAAGCGATCGAAAACATCCTGCAAAAGATGAATCATGAACGCGCCGTATAGCGACGGCGACCGCATGAGTCGCTCAGCCACCAGGATTGAAACGCGCCCGTGGCCTTCCGCCGTCGTGCCGTTCTGTCGCTCGCCGAAGAGACTCAGGAAGTCAAAAGACTGAGCGTCGAAAGCTTGGCGCCCGCCCTCACGTTCCAGGCGCAGCACGGCGCGGCTGATCGCGGCTAGCGTGGTCGGGGTGAAATGTCCGAATTGCTCCCGCACCTCTTCGGGGTGGGCGCGCACCAACCCAATAATGGCGTTGAGATCCGAGATAGTATGAAGCGCTAGGCCCTTCGCCTGCGCAACGAAAAACAGAATATCAAGGACTCCGGCTTGCGCGTCGCTGAGGCATAGAACGCGGCTCAATAGCTCAGGGCCGAGTCGTTCCATCGATAGGCGCGCGGGCTCGCCAAGTTCGGCGAACACGTCCAGGAAGCGGGTGGGAGTTGAACGGGCCAGCGCGGACAAATCGCCCTTAGCGTCTACAACGAAAGTCGACACACCGGCTGCGCTGAAACCTTCGGCCAACGTCATCAATGTGACCGTCATGCCGCTACCCGTCGCGCCAGCTATGAGACCGTGACGTTTTGCGAAACGGCCGGCTATATAGGTGCCGCCCCCTAGGGGAATTCTAA
>JAUXWZ010000096.1 GCA_030684835.1 Beijerinckiaceae bacterium | reverse complement strand
GATGCAGCCGTGGTCGGTCGGCAATGGCGACAAGGTGCGGCGTCAGGACTACGAGTTCGGCGGCATGGTGTCGGCGGCGCCGATGGCTGGCGACTGGTTCCACCAGCATTTCGGCTCCAGCAAGGAAGCGCTGCGCCTGACAGCATGGTTCGGGCCGAATAATTCACGGGCTCGCAAACCTGGCGTGCCCGGCGAGGCGCTTACCGATCGTGGCGCAATCGATATCAAGAAGGGTGGCGACGCGATCCCCTACAGCGAAGAGGATCCCTATCTGCGCAAGGAGTTTGCCGAAACGCTTGCCGCAAAGGGTGTGCAGGCGCGCATGAACGAGAAGCTCTACACCGGCGAGGCGCAGGCCGAAGACGATCCGGGCGACGCGTTCTGATCACTAGTTTGATGTGCGCTTAAAAATTCGGGGGCAGGAAATCCTGCCCCCGTTTTGTTTTGGCGAAGTTGATCACCAAATTTACTCGCCAACTTACTCGCAAGTTTACTTGGAAGCCTTGGCCGCCTTTTGCAGAAACTCCAGCGGGAGGCCTTAGATCCGCTTTACGATGTCCGCGCCTTCAAGGCCGCCGACCGGATAAACTGGAAGACTCCGCTTCGTAGACTCGGCGAGGAATGCCTTGTCCTTTATCGTCGCATCGAACGCCGCGCGCAAAGTGGCGATACGATCGGCAGGAACGTTGTTCGAGACGATTTAGGGACGGTCGAGTTCGCCAGCGGCGGTGAGGATTTCCAGCACCGACTTTTGTT
Source organism: Beijerinckiaceae bacterium (assembly GCA_030684835.1). GTDB lineage: Bacteria > Pseudomonadota > Alphaproteobacteria > Rhizobiales > Beijerinckiaceae > Terripilifer. The sequence continues at coordinate 6,503 of JAUXWZ010000096.1, read as the reverse complement.
CCTGCGTCGCGCGTTTTGAGACGGGCCCTATGGTTTCGTCTGCTTCGTGTAATTCATATTATTGTCGTTCTCATTATTTGCGACGTAAGTTTCGAACGATCCGCTGCTGCTGAACTTTCCGTGCAAACAGAAGCCATAGACCCACTCCTCTTCCCCTTGCTCACCAGAGCAATGGTAACGTATGCGCCCGTAAAAAAAGCCCTCCTGTCCGGGGGCTGGGATGGGCGTGAGAGAGCTATTAAATTCTTGGGGTTTATTAGGAGCAGCGATGCCGCTCACGATCTTTTCGTGCGCCATGAGGTCTTCAAAACTGAGTTGGGCCGGGGCCGCGTCGAAACTCCATCTGCGCACGAGTCCGATTATCGTAGCCGCAGAAGAGCCGAAATTTTCTATCCGCATATCTTTAGGCAATCCCTTACTACCCTCCTTTATGAACAAGGACACATGCAGTTTGGGGCGGCTAGAGATGGCGTCGGCCTCTGCTCTATCGAGGGAAATTCTGTTGCTTTCCTGAGCCGCCTTCGCGACGTACTTAGCTTGCTTAACGGATTTCTTAGCGGATCTTACGGTTTTGCGCATTTAAATGACGTTCTTTCTCGTATAAATAAGGGTAGCCCGCAAATACCATATACCAACACCTGTTACGATTACGCTCGCGGTACCAGTGACAACCATCATGGCCGCGGACGCGTCGCAGTCGGCTTGTTTTCCCTGGGCCGCTATCGTCGGTTTTGGTAGCGCTTTCGGTGGAGCCTATCTTCTGGTTAGCATCATTTCGCTGCGCTAGACAAGGAGTGGAAAAGCTACGAATCCAAACGCATTTGCTGAGTACCCAGAGCGACTAAACATTGCAGCAAGAACCCCGCCGTGAATTTTTCACGGCTCACCTTATTCCTCAGGTTGCGCTCATGGACAGCAACGCCTATCGCCGCCAGTTTTTCAACATGTTGCGCATAAGTCGCGCTTCGCCGGGCCATTTCGGCGCAGTAACGTGCTTTAGCCCTTGGCGAGGAGATGGCGCATCATCTTATTAAGTGCGCAAGTACCGGATATAATGACGATGACTCAACACGCTCACGGGCGTCGAAAAAAGCCCGACCTAGCTGGAGAATTGTTCGAGGATGAACCGCGTCGCCGCCCGCTCCGTGACTGAGGGACGATAAAGGACGAAGAAAGGGATCGAGGCGAAGGCGTCGCCAAGATCGAGGCGCTGCAGACTTTGGGGTAACCGGCCCTCGACGCAGATCGTGTGGACGAGCGCGGGACCCGCGCCCCGATCGACTAAGTCGATGGCGGATTGGCAGGTTGGGCATTCCACAAGCGTGCGTTTCTGGTCTGAAAATATGTCCGTCGCCTCGGCCACAAGACGACGGGTGGCCGACCCGCGCGGCGCGACGATCAAACGGTCGCGCACGATATCGGCCGGGCGCAAGCGCACGCCGCTTTCGCCCTGATAGATCAGCGAGAACGGGCTCTGAGCAACCTGCATGGCTCGCAGGCCCGGCGGGATGCGGGCGTAAAAGCCCATGCAGAAGTCGATGTCGCCGCGTTCCAGCGCCGCCAGCGCTTGCGATGAGCGATAAACGCGCATGTTCACCTGGACATTGGGAAAGCGCGTCCAGAACTGATTCAGGCGCGGCACGAAGTACCAGACGTAATCGCCGCCCACGGCAATCGAGACGCTGCCAGCCTCGTCCGAGTTGGACGTGACGCGCGCAAGGGCCTGTTCCGTCAGATCGAGGATGGGCGCGATTTCGGCGCGCAGGCGCAGACCAGCTGGCGTGAGGGTGAGTGACTTGGGGCCCCGTTCAAAGAGTTTGAGGCCAATGATCTCTTCCAGCCGCTGAAGCTTGGCGGAAATCGCCGAGGGCGTCAGGCGTAGCTTGAGCGCTGCCGATTTCAGGTTTCCCTGATCCGCGACAATCTGAAAGGCGCGCAATTTCGCGAAGTCGAGGTCGTCGAGGCGCAGTTTAATCTCCCCTGCTTCACCTCATGCTACCTCATTTCCCGCAATGATCAAAAAGATTTATATCATCCCGAAGCATGATTTGATTTACTTGCGCTGTCCCATTCTCTAAGCGACAAACCACAAAACAACTTTGGAGGATGCGCCGGCTCATGATCGAAGTCATGTTCGGCTCTTTGGCAGGGCTACTAACCAATCCGCAGACGATCGGCTTGATGCTCATCGCTGTCATGATCGGCTTGATCGTGGGCGCGACTCCTGGCATCGGCGGGCGATTGTCCATCGCGCTTGCGATCCCGTTCATCTACGGCATGGACATGACGCAGGGCGCCGTCTTCCTTCTGACGATGCATGCAGTGAACGGCACCAGCGGACAGGTTTCGTCGATCATGTTCGGCGTGCCGGGCGATGGCGACGACGCCGCGACCACGATCGACGGCTATCCGATGGCCAAGAAGGGCGAGGCGGGGCGCGCGTTGGGCGCCAGCATCACGGCTTCTGGCGTGGGCGGCATTATCGGCGCGGTCGTGTTCGCCGTCATGATTCCGGTGCTTGAGCCGGTTGTGCTCGCATTCAGCCCGGCCGAATTCTTCCTCCTTGCGGTGCTTGGCATCACCTTCATCGCATTCCTCGCGGGCAAGGGTCAGATCTTCAAGGGCATCATCGTCGGCCTGTTCGGCATGATGCTGGCCACCGTTGGCATGGACCCGCAGACCGGCACGGCGCGCTTCTCGGGCGATTACCTGTTCCTGTGGGACGGCATTTCAACCATCACCGCCGTTCTGGCCGTCTTCGCCATTCCCGAAATGATCGCGCTCGCCACGCGCGGCGGATCTATCGCCATGCAGGGCACGGGCGACGTTCGAGTTTCCTACAAGCAGCTCTTCCAGGGGGTGCTTGAGGTGCCACGCCATTGGTGGCTGGCGCTGCGCACATCCATCATCGGCGCGGTGATTGGCATGGTGCCGGGCCTTGGCGGGTCCGCTGCGGCGTGGCTCTGTTACGGGCACGCTGTGCAATCGTCCAAGACGCCGGAGCGGTTCGGCCATGGCGCGGTTGAAGGCGTCATCGCGCCAGAAACGGCGAGTAACGCGAAGGAGGGCGGATCGCTTCTCCCCACCCTGTTCTTCGGCATCCCCGGCTCGTCTGGCATGGCCGTGATGATGGGCGCGTTCCTCATCCTCGGCATCCAGCCAGGACCGGCGATGATGACGGACAACCTCGGTCTCGTCTGGACGCTCATCTGGGCGCTCGTCGTGGGCAATCTGATCGCCGTCACGTTCCTGCTGTTCATCACGCGCTGGGTTGCGCTGCTGACCTTCGTCAACGTTGCGATGCTGGTGCCCTTCATCCTGACACTGGTCATGGTCGGCGTGTATTCGAGCGAAGGGCAGTGGGAGAACCTCCTCGTCCTGCTGGCGATCAGCGTCGTGGGCTGGGGCCTGCTCAAGTATGATTGGCCTCGTGCGCCGTTCGTCATTGGCCTCGTGCTTGGGAAAATCGCGGAAGAATCGCTGCACAAGGCGCTGGGCCTGTGGGGCATGAGCTTCTTCTGGCGGCCATTGTCGCTGGTGCTGATTGCGCTCATTGCCGCGACGATCGCCTACGCGGTCTACAGCAGCGTCAAAGGCAAGTCCGGGACGCCGGTGGGAGCGGGATCATGAAGGCTATGGCTAAAAACCCGATGACGATCGCGATGCTCGCGATCTTTGTCGTCATGGTCGGCATCGCCAGCACCTATCCGGCGGGTGCGCGTTTCATGCCGTTTGTGGTCGGTGTTCCGGCCATCCTCCTGTGTCTGCTTCAATTGGTGCTGGACGTCCGCGCAGCGAAAGTGGCGCCCAGGGAGAAGGACCGCCGCAACGAGTTCGAAATCGCTGAAGAGCGCATGTCGCAGATGACTGGCCGGACCATGACCTTCGAGGCTGCGCGTATGGCTCCGGAAGTGACGGTCTCGGAAAACCCGACGGGCATCGCAGAAGCGCGCGAATGGCTGGTGTGGACGTACATCCTGGCGCTGATCGCCGGAATCCTGTTCTTTGGCTACACGATCACCATCCCCCTCTTCATCCTGCTCTTCCTGCGCTGGGAGGCGAAGTGTTCGTGGCTGAAGGCCGCGCTTTATTCGGGCGTCGGCTCCTTCATTCTGCTGTTTATGTTCGCATATGGGCTGAAGTTCCAACTTCATCAGGGATTTGTGACAGAACGCGTGATGGGCTTCTTCGTATGAAGCTCTTTGTTCTATAAAGGGCGCCAGGCCGCTGCGGACGGAACCGCAGGGCGAAACGGAGGGAACAATGACGGAACACGTTTTTAAAGGGATTTTCGCCGCAGCTCTGCTTGCCGCCCCCGGCGCTGCCTATGCGCAGGCCGACAAGGCTTTCTTCAATGGCAAGTCGGTGACCTACATTGTCGCCACCGCGCCCGGCGGCGGTTACGACACTTACGGTCGCCTCGTCGCTGAATACATGCAGAAGTATCTGCCGGGCTCCACATTTGTGGTGCGCAACATGCCCGGCGCCGGGCACCTCGTCGGCACGAATGCGCTTTACGCGTCAAAGCCGGACGGACTAACGCTGGGCACGTTCAACACGGGCCTCATCTACACGCAGCTCGCCAAGCATTCGGGCGTTAAGTTCGATCTCACGAAAATGTCGTGGATCGGCAAAGCTGCGACCGACCCGCGCGCGGTCATCATCGCCGCGCAGTCGCCAATCAAGAGCTGGCCCGATCTCACGAAGATGAAGGACCCGCAGAACTTCGCAACGTCTGGCCCGGGCGGCGCGAATTTCGTCGAGACGCTGGCGCTGACCGCCATCCTCAAGCTACCGATCAAGATGCTGCCGGGCTACAATGGCACCGACGACCAGCTTGCCATGCGCCGCGGCGAGATTGTCGGCTCCATCGGCTCGCGCTCGTCGTTCGAGCAATTCGTCGCCAACGGCTACGGACGCTTCGTCGGCCAGTTCGGCGGTACGCGAAAGGATCTGCCGCAGATGTCGCAGTACGTGAAGGGCAATGCCGAGGCGGAACGCCTCGTGCGCCTGATCACGGCGCAAGGAGACATTGCTCGCTTGACCGCCGGCCCGCCGGGTGTCCCGGCGCCTCAGCTGGCTGGTTTGAGAGACGCCTACCGGCAGGCTATGGAAGACAAGGACATGCAGGCGCGCGCCGACAAGCTCGGCTTGCCGGTCGAGCCGCTTTTTGGCGAAGACGTTGCGAAAGCGGTGTCGGAAGCGCTTAACCAGTCGCCGGAAGTCGTCAATCTTCTGGTCGAAGGTTTCAGCAAGGGAAAATGAATTGATGTCAAAGCCTATGGCTCTTCCCATCATCGGCGCCGCGCTCGCAGCGCTCGCGGCGCCCGCGTTGGCGCAGGACGGCGCCGCCTTCTACAAGGGCAAGTCTGTCACCTACATCGTCGCCACGGCGCCGGGCGGCGGCTATGACACCTATGGCCGTCTCGTATCCGAATACATGCAAAAGTATTTGCCGGGCTCCACTTTCGTGGTGCGCAACATGCCCGGCGCCGGGCATCTCGTCGGCACGAACGCGATCTACGCATCCAAGCCAGATGGCCTGACGATCGGCACGTTCAACACGGGCCTGATCTATAACCAGCTCATCAACGCGGACGGCGTGCGGTTCGACCTGTCGAAGATGTCATGGATCGGCAAGGCGGCGAGCGACGCGCGCGTTGTTGTTGTCGCTTCGCAATCTCCGCTGAAGACGTGGCAGGATTTTATCGCGCTGAAGGAGCCGATCAATTTTGCGACCGCAGGTATCGGCTCTGCGTCCTATGTCGAAACGGTGATGCTGACGAACGTGATGAAACTGCCGGTTCGTGTTCAGACGGGCTATAATGGCACGGACGATCAGCTCGCCATGCGTCGCGGCGAAATTGTTGGCTCGATCGCTTCTCGCTCGTCCTACGATCAGTTCATCAAGAACGGTTTCGGCCGCTACATCGCGCAGATCGGTGGAACCGACAAGGACGTGCCGCAACTGTCCTCGCTTGTCACCGATCCCAAGGCGAAGGAACTGATTGCTCTCATCGAGAGCACCGGCGAAATCGCCCGGCTGACCGCGGGGCCTCCATCGATTCCCGCTCCGCAGCTCAATGCGCTACGCTCCGCCTTCAAGCAGGCGATGGACGACAAGGAGCTTCAGGCGCGCGCCGAGAAACTCGAGCGTCCCGTCGAGCCCCTCATTGGCGACGATATCGCCAAAATGATCAACACCGCCTTGAAGCAGTCGCCGGAGACGGTCGCCCTGCTCAAGGAATCGCTCCAAAAGCCGAAGAAGTAAGGAGCCTTTGATGAGTGGAATGTCCGCAGACGTCGCTGGCCCCGGCCACAACAGCGTCAATGACGGCAAGGAAGAGGTTGTTTGGGAACGCTGGACGCGCAAGCGCGTGTTTGTTCGCGCGCTTGAGGGCACCTATGGCGAACTGGTGCGCGACCTGTTCACGCAGCCGCGCGTCTATTCGACCAAGGACCACAAGTGGAAGGGCGGGCCCGGCCATTACGGCAAGAAAATC
>JAUXWZ010000095.1 GCA_030684835.1 Beijerinckiaceae bacterium | reverse complement strand
TCCGTTCGCGGGCGTAATTGAATCGCGCGCTTCAATGGCCGCGCGCACTTCGTCCGCGCTGACAACGCCTTTTTCGATCAGCAATTCCTTCAGCGCAACGCCGAGGATTTGATAATACGAATGGACTTTGTCGTCTGGCTGTGGCGGCGAATGTGCGTGACCATGGTCGTGCTCGTGGTCGTGGTGCGCGTGTTTATGGTGATCGTGCCCATGCGCTTCGCCCGAACCCTGCGTCATCTTCGATCTCCACCACGCATGTTGTTTGGAAGGCGCACATAACGCGCGCCTTCCAGATTATAATTAGGAAACGAGTGTTTCCGTCACGCGGTCAGGCATGAACGGCAGATGCCGAAGACGCTTGCCGGTGAGCCTGTAAAAAGCATTGGCGACGGCGGCGCCGAGGAACGGATTGCCCACTTCGCCCAGTCCTGTCGGGCGTTCGGTGCTGTCCAGCAAATGAACCTCCATGACTTCGGGCAGATCGGACATCCGCATCAGCTCGTAGTCGTGGAAATTGGTCTGCTGCACTTCGCCACCCTTGATGGTGATGCGCTCGTGCAGAAGCCCGGAGAGCCCATAAATGATGCCGCTCTCAAGGTTTGCCTTCGCGGGCCCGGGGGTGACCACGGTGCCGCCATCGACGGCGAGCCACACTTTGTGGACCTTGATCTTGCCCGTGTCCTTGTTCAGCGAGATCTCGACAACGCCTGCGCCAAGCGAACCTGAACGCTCGCTCAGCGATATGCCAAGCGCGCGACCGTCTGGGCGCGGCGCGTTCCAGTCGCACATCTTGGCGACCTGTTCGAAGCAGCGACGCAGCTTCGGAATCGCCGCCATCTTCTCGATGCGGAACTGGATCGGGTCCATGTTCGAAGCGACCGCCATCTCATCGACAAGGCTCTCGATGGCGAACACGTTGAACACATGACCAACAGCGCGCCAGTGCTTGAGACGGATGCCGTTGGATACGCCGCGCCGCTCGATGTCGACGTTCGGGATCTGGTAGTACGGAATGCGGATGCCTGTGAGCAGCAGCACGCCACCGTCGCCGACGACCGAATGTTTCCAGCCCGTCACTTTTCCGCTCGCGTCCTGAGCGGCTTCAAGATGCTGGAAAGAAGCGGGACGGAACATGCCGAAAGCAATATCCTCTTCGCGCGTCCACACCAGCTTGACCGGCTTCTTCACCTGCTTGGCGATCGTCGCGCATTCGGCCGCATAATCACCCAGTGAACGCCGGCCAAAGCCGCCGCCCATGTAGCATTGATGCACGGTGACAGCGGCGGGCGCGAGGCCCAGTGACTTGGCGACCTCGTCGCGGGTATTATCGGGCGCCTGCGTGCCTTCCCACACCTCCGCTGTCTTGCCGTCGTCTGCAATACGCACCACCGCATTCAGCGGCTCCATCTGCGCATGATAGCCGTGATCTGCGCGGAAGTCGGCCTTGAACGTTTTCGCTGCAGACGCAAAGGCGGCGTTGACGTCGCCTTTTTTCTCCACGGATGCGACTTGCGCCTTAGGATCCGCCGAGACCTTCGCGTAAGCGTCGAGCGCAGCGTCCGAGTCGAAATTGGCGGCGGCTCCCTTGTCCCAAACCACCTTCAAAGCTTCGCGCGCGGCCTTCGCCTCAACGAAGCTGGACGCGACGATGGCCACGCCGTTGTCCAGGCGCACGGTATCGAGCACGCCCGGCATCTTCTTGATGTCGGCGTCGTTCCACGACACCGGCTTGCCTGTGTGGACAGGCGCGTGCAGCGTTGTCGCGTAGACCATTCCCGGCACGCTCACGTCGAGGCCAAAGATGGCCTTGCCGTTCACCTTCTCGGGTGTGTCGCGGCGCGGAACGCCCTTGCCGATCATGCGCCACTCGGAGCGCGGTTTCAGCTCGGCGGCTTCCACAGTCGGCAGCGGATTGGGGACAGTTCCCGTCGCAGCCAATTCGCCGTAGGACAGTTTCTGCCCGTTCGCCGGGTTGACGACGAAGCCCGGCTCCGTCTTCAGCGTTTTTGCGTCGACGCTCCAGCGCTGCGCAGCGTTTTGCACAAGCACCTTGCGCACTTGCGCGCCCGCCATGCGCAGATCGTTGAAGTACAGCATCACGGCGCGGCTGCCGACGATGGACATGCCGCGCTGCTTGTTGAACGTGTAACCGTAGACGTCGCGATCCGCCGGCGCCATTTCGATGACGACCTTGGACCAGTCAGCGTCCATTTCTTCTGCGAGGATCATCGGCAGCGATGTCTTGGAGCCCTGCCCCATTTCAGCGCCGGCGCTGTAGATGGTCACGATGCCGTCGGGCGCAATGCGCACCCAGGCGTTGATCGTCTTGGCGGCGGCCTGCGCCTGCGCCTCAGTCGAAAACAATTGCGCGCTGTCAGAGCCCATGGCGATGGCGAACGACATGCCGCCCATGCCGGCGAGGAAGCCGCGGCGCGAGAGAGTTGTCTTGTCGATAGCGTTCATGGTCAGCCCTCCTTCGAGGCGAGCTGGATCGCCGCAATAATGTTGTGATAGGTGCCGCAGCGGCAGATGTTGCCGTCCATGTGCTCGACGATTTGATCGCGCGTCGGCTTGGGCGTCTTGGCGAGAAGTTCGGCGGCCTTCATGATCTGGCCGGACTGGCAATAGCCGCACTGCGGCACTTCAATCTGCACCCACGCCTTCTGCAGCGGATGCGACGAGTCGGGCGACAACCCTTCAATCGTCGTCACGGACTTGCCCGCCACATCAGACACCTGCGTCTGGCAAGAGCGCAGCGCTTCGCCGTTGATGTGAATCGTGCACGCGCCGCAAAGGCCTGCGCCGCAGCCAAATTTTGTGCCCGTCAGGCCGATCTGATCGCGAATGACCCACAACAGCGGCGTATCGGGCTTGGCGTCCACCGACACCGCGCGCCCGTTCAAATTGAACGAAACCATAATCCCTCCACCAGGCAGCTTTCGATTTTTGCCGCGTAATGGGAGACTGCCGACTCCCGGACGCGTGTTGATCGCCGGTCGCCCGGCGCTTTCGTTCAGGCTTTTCCAGTAGCCGGAAGAAGCCAGTTGTCCATGAGATCCAAATCCACGACGTCCTCAGGATTGCCCTTGTAGTCGGGCCACACTTCGGCCTGCCGGAAGCGCACCTCGTAAACGTATTTTTTCTCGCCCTTTACGCCGTAAGCCAGCGTTTCGGGATTACCCCATGCGCCAAGGCGCTTGGTGACGAGGCCTGTCTTGCCGCGGATATAAACAGGCGTGCGGAAGTGGCCGATCGCATAATCTTCGCGGACGAGAACCGTGTCGCCTTCGCGGAAACGCTCGACTAGCGGCATTTTGCTTCCTCCTCGGGAAGAAGCGCCAGTTCGCCGCTCTCTTCGAGACGCTTGCGAACTTCTGCGACCTTCGCGTCGATTTCGTCCTGCGTGAGCACGCCCTTGTCGACCATTTGCCGCTGCAAGGATGCGGTCCACCGCTCGTAGTACGAAAGTCTTTCGTACACGTCGTGGCCCAGTTGCTCGATGGTGCGCCGGTTCTCATGGCTGGAGACCAGCCCCTTTGCGCCGATCACGGCGCGCACGCCATCGATCTGCTTTTCCCAAAACGCCAGATCGTGGGGGGCTGTGTCGATTGGACCGCCCTCAAGGCCGCCAACGTCGTGCGGACCGCGCATGTCGCATCCTTCCCTGTAATCGTTCCAGATCATGCCGGGACACAGCCCCGTACGCAAGCCTAGCCTGCGCGCGCGATAATTCTGTTAAGCTCTTAAATTGGAACAATAATCGCGCAAATTTCGTGGGAACCGAAATGGAAAAAATGTTCACTGGCTTCGCCAATTCGATCGCGCGGGCCACGGGACGTCCGCTGACGTTCGTAATTTGCTGCATCGCGATCGTCGGCTGGGCGTCGAGCGGGCCCTTCTTCGGCTTCTCGGATACGTGGCAATTGGTGGTGAACACCTCCACCACGATCATCACGTTCCTCATGGTGTTTCTGATCCAGAACACCCAGAATCGGGACGGCGCCGCCATCCAGGCGAAACTCGACGAACTGCTGCGTGCGGTGTCGGACGCGCGCAACGACTTCATCGGCATCGAACATCTGACCGAAACAGAGCTCGCGGAAATCTTGCTGGGGGTCGAGCGCGAGGCCTATAGCGAGGTCGACGCGGACCCGGAAGGACGCAAGAAAATCGAACTTCTGCGCACTTCGTTCGGTCGTCTGTCGCGCACGCGCCAGACGACCTGAGGCTTACTGCCCGCCCGGGTAATTAGGGCTCTCGCGGGTAATGGCCACATCATGAACGTGGCTTTCGCGCAGGCCTGCCCCGGTAATACGCACGAAGCGGGCGCGTTGCTGGAAGTCAGGGATCGTCGGCGCGCCGACGTAGCCCATGGCGGCGCGAAGGCCGCCCGCCAGCTGGTGCAGCACCGCGGACACCGGGCCCTTGTAGGCGACCTGTCCCTCAATGCCTTCGGGCACCAGCTTCATCTGGTCCTTGATGTCCTGCTGGAAATAGCGGTCGGCCGAGCCGCGCGCCATGGCGCCCACCGAGCCCATGCCGCGATAAGCCTTGTAGGTGCGCCCCTGATACAGAAACGTCTCGCCGGGGCTCTCTTCCGTACCCGCCAGCAGCGAGCCGATCATTACCGCTTCCGCGCCCGCCGCCATCGCCTTGGCGAGATCGCCGGAAAACTTGATGCCGCCGTCGGCGATGATCGGGATGTTCGACTTCTGGCCTTCTTCAGCCGCTTCCATGATCGCCGTGAGCTGAGGCACGCCAACGCCCGCAACGATGCGCGTGGTGCAGATGGAGCCCGGACCAATGCCGACCTTGATGGCGTCCGCGCCAGCGTCGATAAGCGCCTTGGCGCCTTCGCGCGTCGCGATGTTGCCGGCGATGACCGCCACTTTATTCGACACGCGCTTGATGCGGCTCACCTGATCGAGCACGTTCTGCGAATGGCCGTGCGCGGTGTCGACAACGATGCAGTCGACGCCTGCGTCCATCAGCATGAGCGCGCGATCATAGCCCTTGTCGCCGATGGTCGAGGCGGCGGCGACGCGCAGGCGCCCCTGCTCGTCCTTGCATGCGTTAGGGTGCTGCGTCGCCTTCTCCATGTCCTTGACGGTGACCAGCCCCACGCAGCGGTAATCGTCATCGACCACGAGCAGCTTCTCGATGCGGTGCTGGTGCAGAAGCCGCCGCGCTTCGTCCTGATGGACGCCTTCACGCACGGTGACGAGCTTCTTGGTCATTAGTTCCGCGACCGGCTGTAGCGGATTGTCCGCAAAGCGCACATCGCGATTGGTGAGAATGCCCACCAGCTTGGCGGGCTTGCCCGTCGGGCCGCGCTCGACCACCGGGATGCCCGAAATGCGATGCTGCTGCATGAGAGCGAAGGCGTCGGCCAGCGTTTCATCGGGGAAGATGGTGATCGGGTCCACCACCATGCCGCTTTCAAAGCGCTTCACCTTGCGCACTTCCTCGGCCTGTTGCTCTGGCTCGAGATTGCGGTGAATGACGCCGATGCCGCCAGCCTGCGCCATCGCTATGGCGAGCCGCGCCTCAGTCACGGTGTCCATGGCCGAAGAGATGATCGGCAGGTTCAGGATAATTTCGCGCGTCAGCCGCGAGCGGATGTCCACCATCGAGGGCATGACTTCCGAATGGCCGGGACGCAGCAAAACGTCGTCAAACGTCAGCGCTTCCAGAAGCTGGTGTGTTTCGATGATGGCCATTTGCCAAGCCTCCGGGCGGACATGAAGCCGCATAAGGGAAAAGAGCCGGCGGAATCAGCCGACTGCAAGATTGGCGGTGGCTCATAGCACGCGCCCTGCCCAGCGCAAAGCTCAGTTGCGAGCACAGGCGATTACGGCGCTTCAACTCAGCCAGCGCACCATGCTCAGCGCGAGCGCGGGAAACGCCAAAAGAAGGGTTAGCCGGGCCACATCGGCGAGCAGAAACGGGAGAACGCCCCGATAGGTCTGCGCAATGGGCGTGCGCACGGCGATGGCGCTCACCACGAAAACATTCAGCCCAATGGGCGGCGCCGTCAGCCCCATGCCGACCACCACCAGAACCAGCACGCCAAACCAGATCGCCTGCTCCTCCGCCGGCAGGCCGAAGTCGAGCCCCGCCACGACGGGGAAGAACACCGGCAGCGTCAGCAGCAGCATCGCAAGCTCGTCCATCACAGCGCCGAGTAGGATGTAACAGGCCAATAGCGCAGCGAGCACCGCATAAGGCGGCCAGTGCATGTTCACGATCCCCGCGGCGAGGTTGCTGGGCAATTGCGAAAGCGCAAGGAAGGCGTTGAACACTTCCGAGCCCAGCAGGATGATGAAAATCATGCCCGTCGTGGACGCCGTCTGCAGCAACGCTGTGCGCAATTCGCGCAACCCCAGCGCGCGCTGAAGAACGCCAATAACAAACATCGCCGCGACGCCGACTGCCGCGCCTTCCGTCGGCGTGAACACGCCGCCATAAATGCCGCCAACTACGACCAGCGCGACAGCCAGCGCGGGCCACGCGGCGGCAACCGTGCGCAGCGTCTCTCCCGCCTCTGGCGCGGCCGGAATTGGCGCCAATTCGGGCCGCCGTCGCACCACGAGGAAGATTGTGGCGCAGTAAAACACCGCAGCAAGCAGACCTGGAACAAGCGCGGCCATGAAAAGCTTGGCGATGTTCTGCTCGGTCGCGATGGCGTACACGACCAGGATGACCGAAGGGGGAATGAGAATGCCGAGCGTGCCGCCTACGGCAATAACGCCCGTCGCGAATCCGCCGTCGTATTTGTAGCGTTCAAGTTCCGGCAGCGCCGCGCGCCCAAAAGTCGCTGTCGTTGCAACCGAAGATCCGCAGATCGCGCCAAAGCCGGCGCATGAAAAGATGACTGCATAGGCCAGACCACCGCGCAGTCGGCCGACCAGACAAGCCGCCGCGCGAAACAATTTCGTCGAAAGGCCCGAGTGCTCCGCCAGCGCGCCCATCAATATAAATAGCGGAATGACTGACAGGGTATAGTTTGCAAACTGATGATACGAATTGGTCTTCATGTAAGCAAGCAGCGCCGGCCAGCTCGACAGGATCGAATATCCCGCCGCCCCCGTGACGAGCATCGCAAGACCAACATGCAAGCGCGCTGCTATGAGCGCCAGCAACACGGCAAAGCCCGCAATTGCGAGCGCAGTCTCGCTCATCGCGCGCCCCGCAAGAGGCGCCGGGCTGTCCACGCCGCCACAGTTGCGAGAAACAAGATCAACGCAGTAGAGATGGCGAGCGCAGGCCACAGCGGGATGCGCGAAACCATCGTCTCCTCGCCCGATTTCCACGCCGCGATGACGCCCGGCAGCATCGCGTAGCCAATAACGCCCATCGTTAAAGCATAAAGCCCGTCCCACATCGCATCGACAACCGCGCGCGCGCGGTCTGAAAGACGCGAGGTGAACGTATCAACGACAATGTTGGCGCGCTGCGCCTGACAGAACGGCAGAAAGCAGAAGACGGCCAGCGCGGCGCCCATCTGCACCATTTCGAAGTCGCCGGAAATCGGCAGGCCCGTAAACCACCGCAGCAACACGCTCGCCGTCACAAGCCCTGCGAGCGCGAAGATGAGAACACCACCCGCCAGAGCGACAAATGTGGTGAGCCGGCGCATCAGCCCGCGTATTTTGCGAGAAGCTTCTTCGCGCTCTCGATCATCGCAAGCCCATCGAGCTTGCGCGTTTTCATTTCGTCAATCCATTGCGCTGTCACGGGCTCGCAGGCCTTCATCCATGCGGCCTTGTCGGCGTCCGGCATAACGGAAATCGTGTTGCGCCCACCTTTGCGCACAGCAGCTTCCACATCGGCGCTCGCCTGATCCCACACCTCGCCACCGGCCTTGGAATAGGCGAGGCCTGAATGTTTGTCGAGGATCCCGCGCAGCTCGCTCGGCAAGCCCTCGTAGCGCGCCTTGTTCATCGCGACCATGAATGACGCGGTGTAGAACGTCGGGTTCCCCGCGATCTCAAGATGGTTGCGCGCAAGGTCCGGCAATTTGATCGAGGGCGCGACCTCCCACGGCACGACGGCGCCATCGAGCACGCGCTGCGTGATGCTTTCGGCGACCTGTGTGACGGGCATGCCGATGGGCGCCGCGCCCGCCGCCTTCAGCGCTTCCCCCGCAAGCCGGGTGGGAAAGCGCAAACGCTGGCCCTTGAGATCAGCCAGCGAGGTGACGCGCCGCGTCGAGTGGATAACGCCTCCGTCATGACACCAGAAGCAAAGCAGTTTCACGTCCTGCGTCTCGGCGCCCAAATTGGCTTCAGCAAATTCCCATGCAGCAGGCGAGTTCACCTTGCTGGCGCGGTTGGCGAGAAACGGCAGTTCGAAAACCTCCGTGCCGGGAAAGCGCCCCGGCGTGTAGCCGGGCAGCGTGTAGACCAGATCAACGACGCCATCGCGCGCCTGATCGTAAAGCTGGCCGGGCGTGCCGCCCAATTGCATCGAGGGAAATATCTGGATGCGCAGCCTGCCCTCACTGGCGGCTTCGATCTTCTTGGCCCAGGGCGCTATCAGACGCGTATGGGCGTTGGACATTGCTGGCAGGAAATGGTGCATCCGCAGCGTCACTGTACCCTGCGCTTGCCCTTGCCCTTGCCCCTGCGCCTGCCCCTGCGCCCGCACGTCGCTGGCGCCAAGAATGGCGGGCGCCGCGATCAGCCCTCCCGCTGCTCCCAAAAGTCCGCGCCGCGAAATATTCATGACCCCTCCTGCCCGCCGCCGGACGCGCCGGCTTACCTTGTAGCGCGGCGGCGTCCGTGCGCCAGCGTCTAGAGGTGCGCCCGCGCCATTGCAAACCCGAGCCCTCTTCCTTGACCAGCGTCAGCCCGCCCGCCAATGATAAGCGCCGGGAGGAAATCACATGAAAAATGCGCTGGATGGCGGTGAAGCCACGCTCGAATGTATCCGCAGGCTCGGTGTCGATTACATCATGTCCTCCCCCGGCTCGGAGTGGAGCCCCATCTGGGAGGCGATGTCTCGCCAGACGGAGACGAATGCGCCAGGCCCCCGCTTTCTCGATTGCTGGCATGAGACGCTGGCCGTCGATATGGCGCTGGGCTACACGGCCGTCACAGGCCGCATGCAGGCCGTTCTACTGCACGCAGGCGTTGGCCTCATGCACGGCGCGATGGGCCTGCTCACCGCAACCAAATCCGAACTGCCGCTGCTGGTGATGTCGGGCGAATCGACCAGCTTTGGCGAAGACCCGAACGTCTCCGTGGAACCGCAATGGTATGGCGGCGTCAGCGAAGGCGGCGCGCACCGCTTCATCGCGCCTGTCGTGAAATACGCCACCCACGCGGGCTTGTCCGCGACGCTGTACAACACGATCTTTCGCGCTGGCGAAATTGCGCAGCGCGTGCCGCGCGGACCCGCCTACGTGAACGTCGCAATCGAAGCGATGCTGGGCGATTGGAAGCGGCCCGAAGGCCTGCGCGACCTCACGCCCGCGCCCAGGACCGCGCCTCTTTCGCAGGACGTTGAACGCGTCGCGAATCTGTTACGCAACGCGCGCAATCCCGTTATCGTCACAGAAAGCGCAGGCCGTAACGCTGAAGGCTTTGCCGCGCTCACCGCATTTGCGGAGACGTTCGCAATTCCCGTAACCTCCATACGCGGCGCGCCTTTCACGAACATCGCACGCAGCAGCGACATGTGGCTCGGCTACGCGGAATTCGGCATGCTGGCTGACTCCGATCTCATCCTCGTCGTTGAGGCCCGCGGCCCCTTCAACCCGCCCTCCAAACGTCCGGGCGTTGGCGACATCGTGGTGATCTCGGAAAATCCGCTGAAGACGCACATGGGTTATCAGGTGCTGCACGCGGACCAATACCTGGAGGGCGATGTCGCCGCCTCCCTGAGCATGTTGCGCGAGGCGGCCAGGCCCGGCGCGGATGAACACGCCAAGATCGAAGCGCGCCGCGAACGCTGGCGCCACGCCCACAACGAATTGCTCAACCGCTTGCTGGCGGAGCAGGAAAAATCGCTGTCCACAGGCCGAATCGACGCCATCGCGCTGGCGGCGATTGCGGCCAGCGCCCTGCCCGAAGACGCAATAATCTGCGACGAGACAATTACGCACATGCCCGTCATGCGCGCGCATCTTCCGCTCGATGAGCCGCAGAGCTTTTTCCGCATCACGGGCGGCGCGTTGGGGCAAGGCATCGGCGTATCGCTTGGCGTCAAACTCGCAGCGCCCACACAGCCTGTCGTCCTCTTCGTCGGCGACGGATCGTTTCTCTACAACCCGATCGTGCAGGCGTTCGGCGCATCCAAAGCGCATGGCGTGCCGATCATCATCGTCGTGTGCAATAACCGCCGCTACGAGGCGATGCGAAAGGGGCATGTGATCTATTACACAGGCGGGGTGGCGGACACGACGCGCTTCCACCACGGCGTCGAAATCGACGGACCGGAATATGAAGATCTGGGCTCGCACTTTGGGTTCTTTGGCGCGAAAGCGTCCACACCCAGCGAATTGAAAGAGGCTTTCGCCGCTGCGCTTGCTGCAAACGCTGAAGGCCGCACAGCCATTCTCAACGTGGAAATGGTGCGCTGACCTATCGCCTCGACGCGGGCGCGCGCCCGTGCCAGAAGGCGCCATAACGAACAGGAGGACACCTTGAGACACATACGCGCTATCGCGCTCGGTTCGCTCGCACTCACCGCATTCTGCGCGCCCGCTCATGCGCAGGACGCCGGCGCCTTTTACAAGGGCCGCACTGTCACCATCGTCATCGGCGCAGGCCCGGGCGGCGGATACGACACCTATGGCCGCCTCGTTGGGCGCCACATAGGCAAGCACATTCCCGGCAACCCGACTGTCACGCCCAGCAACATGCCCGGCGCGGGCAGCATTGTCTCGGCGGCGGCCATCGCCAACACCCTGCCCAAGGACGGCACGCAAATTGGCGCGATCTACGCCAGCGCCATGCTGGAGCCGCTTCTGGGCGACGGCTCGCGTCTCAAGTACGATCCGAGCAAGTTCCAGAACCTCGGCTCCGCCAGCCGTGAGGTTTACACCTGCGCCGTGCGCAACGACGCGCCAGCCAAAAGCCTGGAAGACGCCCGCAAGCAGGAGTTGATCGTCGGCGCGACTGCGGAAGGCGGCACCACGGTCGATTATCCCGCCATGTCGAACGCGTTCCTTGGCACCAGGTTCAAGGTCGTGCGCGGCTATAAGGGCTCACGCGAAGTCACTCTCGCCATGGAGCGCGGGGAGGTGCAAGGCGCATGCGGCCTCGCATGGTCCACCTTGTCAGTGCAGTATCCACGTCTGTTCGAAGACAAGATTTTCACCATGTTCGCGCAGGAGGACATGGAAGGTCACCCGGCGCTGATCGCTCGCGGCGTGCCGATCACCGGCAAGCTTGCCAAAGACCCTGCGGCAAGCGCGGCGCTGGAGCTGTTCTACTCGCAGGGCGTTCTCGGTCGCCCTTACGTCGTCGCCGGCGAAGTGCCCAAAGACCGCGCGGACGCGCTACGCAAGGCTTTCATGGCGGCGCTGGCCGATCCTGCCTTGCTGGAAGAAGCGAAGAAGATGGGCATCGACATCACGCCAACCTCCGGCGATGACGTCGAAAAGCTGATCGCGAAACTCTACGCAACGCCGAAATCCGTTTCGGAAGCCGTGAAGAAGACGCTGGGCCGTTAGGCTTTCCTACTCGCTCTCGGCCTTTTCAGGCCGGGAGCGGCGATACCCCGTCGCAAGCACGTAAAGCTCGGCGGAATCCGCACGGCTCGCCTTCGGCTTCACGTGGCGCACGGTGGTGAAGTCGCGCTTGAGCGTTGTCAGCAATTCGCCCTCGGCGCCGCCCTGAAACACTTTTGCGACAAAGAAGCCGCCCGGCGCCAGCACTTCGCAGGCAAACTCGATTGCAATTTCCGCCAGATGGACGATCCGCAGATGATCGGTCTTCTTGTGGCCCGTCGTGTTGGCGGCCATATCCGAAATCACGCCGTCCGCTTCGCCGCCCAGCATCGCCTTCAACCGCTCGGGCGCATCCTCAGCGAGAAAGTCCATCACTGTGAACTCGACGCCTGCGATGGGCTCGATGTCGAGCAGGTCGATGCCGACAACCTTGCCCTTGCCGGTAGCCGATTGCACCTTCTTGGCCGCATATTGCGACCAGCCGCCCGGCGCCGCGCCAAGATCGACGATCTTTTGGCCCGGCTTGAGAAGGTTGAAACGCTCGTCCAGCTCGATGAACTTGTAGACCGCGCGCGACCGCCAGCCTTCGCGTTTGGCCGCCGCGACATAGGGATCGTTCAACTGGCGTTCGAGCCAGAGCTTCGACGACATGGATCGTCGCGCCCCGGTCTTCACGCGCACCTTGAGAGACCGGCCGCCTTCGCGCCCGCTGCTGCCAATGCCGCCGGCTCCGCCGCCGCCCTTGGCCCCGCTCATGGCGCGAACTCCCGCGAGCGCGCGCCGCGCCAAACGCCGTCGGCGCTCATCATCTGGACGAGAATGCCTTCACGCAGTCCCCTGTCCGCAATGCGCACGCGCGTCGCGGGAAAGGCCCGGCGGATGGCCTCGAGAATGGCGCACCCGGCCAGCACAAGGTCAGCGCGCTCGTGCCCGATACAGCCATTGGCCGCGCGCTCGTCGTAGGTCATCGTCCGCAGCCGCGTGAGCGCATCGTCAATTTCGTCCTGACTCATCCAAAGTCCATCCACCCGGCGCCGGTCATAGCGCAGCAGTCCCAGATGAACGCCTGCAAGGGTAGTGACCGTTCCCGACGTTCCAAGCAAATGGAAACGGTCGCAACGCGTCTGTTCCCGTGTTTGGTCGATGAAAGTCTCAAGCGCCTGCGTGGCGTGGGCCACCATCGCCTCGAACGTCTCCAGGTCGACATGATGCCCGCCAAACTTCTCGGCCAGCGTCACGACTCCCATAGACAGCGACGTCCAGTTGCGAATGCGCTCGCGCAGCGGGTCCGAGGCGTTCTCGCCCCCGGCCAGCCACACCACCTCCGTGGAGCCGCCGCCAATATCGAACAGCACAATGGCCTTGGCTTGAGGGTCAGCCAGCGCCGCGCAGCCCGCCGCCGCAAGATGAGCTTCGGTCTCGCGGTCGACGATCTCAAGCTCGACGCCGAGCTCCTCCTCGACGCGAGCAAGGAACTCCACTCCGTTTTCCGCCGCGCGGCAGGCCTCGGTCGCGATAAGGCGGGAGCGCGAGACGGCGCGCGAAGCCATCTTGTCGCGACAGACAGCCAACGCGCCCAGCGTTCGCCGGATTGCGGCCTCGCTCAAGCGCCCTGTATGACTGAGGCCCTCGCCCAACCGCACGATGCGCGAAAACGCATCGACAATGCGAAAGCCCTCGTGCGATGGCCGCGCGATGAGAAGGCGACAATTGTTCGTGCCCAGATCAAGCGCGGCATAAGTCGGCGCCGCACGGCGCGGAGGCCATGGCGCAAGTGAGGCGGCAGAAGCTCCACTTGCAGCTGGGCCGCCAGACGAGGCTTGGTCGGGACGGTCCGCGCCGGGCGCGCCCGGTTCGCCGCTCCACTGGCTCGACAAAATAAAACTCCATCGTGCGCGATTCGGTTGAACCCGCACTCTTCACCCAAGATGTAAGCATGAGGCGCCCGCCCTGCCAAGGCCGCCCCACAGAGCAGAACGCCCCGAGCCAGGGCTTGAGTTCGCGAATTGACCGCTCAGACGCGCTGATGGCTTGCGCTGCCGCGGGTACGTTGCTATGGAGCCCCACGCCAGCGGCTTCGTCGCCTGTTGGGGGATAGTTCAACGGTAGAACTACCGACTCTGACTCGGTCAATCTTGGTTCGAATCCAGGTCCCCCAGCCACCGCGTCTGCCTT
>JAUXWZ010000114.1 GCA_030684835.1 Beijerinckiaceae bacterium | reverse complement strand
GTCGACGAACTTGCCCTCGATCGCCGCAGCGGTCGCCATCGCCGGCGACACAAGATGCGTCCGACCACGGAAGCCCTGACGTCCTTCGAAATTGCGGTTCGACGTGGACGCGCAACGCTCGCCGGGCGCCAGTTTGTCGGGGTTCATCGCAAGGCACATCGAGCAACCCGGCTCGCGCCATTCAAAACCCGCTTCAAGGAAGATCTTGTCGAGGCCTTCGGCTTCAGCCTGCTGCTTCACAAGGCCCGATCCCGGCACGACCATCGCGCTGACGTGTGGACTCACCTTCTGGCCGCGTGAGATCGCGATGCTGGCGATTTCCGCCGCCGCACGCAGATCCTCGATGCGGCCATTGGTGCACGAGCCAATGAAGGCGCGATCAATCGAAAGGTCGGTGATCTTCTCGCCGCCCTTCAGCCCCATGTATTCGAGCGCGCGCTTGATCTTGTTGCGAACGTTCTCCGACGCTCCGTCATCCAGCTTCGGCACCGTGCCGTTGATGGAGATAACGTCCTCGGGCGACGTGCCCCAGGTGATGAGTGGCGGCAGTTTGGCGGCGTCGAGGCGCACGACCTTGTCGAAATGCGCGCCTTCGTCTGTGTTCAGCGTGCTCCAGTAGCGCAGAGCCTGATCCCAATGCTCGCCCTTGGGCGCCTTGGGGCGGCCTTTCAGATATTCGAACGTCTTTTCATCGGGCGCGATGAGACCGGCGCGCGCGCCGCCTTCGATCGCCATGTTGCAGACCGTCATACGGCCTTCCATCGACAACGCGCGGATGGCTTCGCCGTCAAATTCGATGACGCTGCCCGTGCCGCCCGCCGTGCCGATCTCGCCGATGATGGCCAGAATGATGTCCTTGGCGGTGACGCCGTCGCCGAGCTTGCCGTCGACCGTGACGCGCATGTTCTTCGACTTCTTCTGGATCAGCGTCTGCGTGGCGAGCACATGCTCGACCTCAGAAGTGCCGATGCCATGAGCCAGCGCGCCAAACGCGCCGTGCGTCGCGGTGTGGCTGTCGCCGCAGACAATCGTCGTGCCCGGCAGCGTGAAGCCCTGCTCCGGCCCGATGATGTGGACGATGCCCTGGCGGATGTCCTTGCCGTCGTAATATTCGAGCCCGAAATCCTTGGCGTTCTGCGCGACCTGTTCGATCTGCGCCTTGCTCTCGGGATCTTCGACGGGAAGATTGCGGTCGGTCGTGGGAATGTTGTGATCCACGACGACGAGCGTCTTCTCGGGCGCGCGCACCTTGCGGCCGGACATGCGCAGGCCTTCAAAAGCCTGCGGCGACGTCACTTCGTGGACGAGGTGCCGGTCGATATAGAGCAGCGTCGTGCCGTCCGGCTGGACTTCGACGACATGGTCGTCCCAAATCTTGTCGTAAAGCGTGCGTGCCTTCGCCATCGCAGTCACTCGTCCTCTCGTGTGGATCGCAGATTTCCAGATTTTCCTGCTTCTAACCGGTCTGCACGCCGACGCAAAGCCCGGCTTTTCAGCTCGCCGGGCCAGGGGGGCGGCCTTTCAGCCTAAATGGCGTTTCGATCGGGTGCTTGCAAGAAACTGATTTCCGGCTTCATATCATGATGATCGCTGTCGCACAGACTGCCGAGGCCCCGCACGATGCCGCAAACCGCCCGTCCGCCCGTCGCGCCTTATCTGACCGTCACGCCCGCCGCAGCAGCGATCGCTTTTTACACGACAGCCTTCGGGGCCGTCCAAAAGGCGCTGATGCCCGCGCTGGACGGCATGCGGATCATGCATTGCGAACTGGAGATCAACGGCGGGTCGGTCATGCTGTCGGACGCCTTCCCCGAGATGAGCAAGACGCGCCCGCCCGTCCCCAACGATTACGCGACCGTCTCCATCAGCCTCGAATTTCCCAACGCCAGCGGGGTGGACGACGCCGTGACCCGCTGCGCCAATCTCGGCGCCACGACAGAGATGGGTCCCGTGAACTCTTTCTGGGGCACACGCTTCGCGGTGATCCGCGATCCGTTCGGGCACAGGTGGATGCTGAACGGGCCGCTGGGGTAAGCGCAAACAAAAAGGGCGACCCGGAGGCCGCCCTTTCAAATCCCACAGATGTGAGAAAACCTTATGCCTTCGCGGCAGCCGCATCCTTGGTGGCTGCGGTCTTGGCGGCCTTCGCTGCGGTCTTGGCCTCGACGCGGGCTGCCTTTTCGGCGGCTGTCTCGGGCTTTTCGGCGATACGGGCCGACTTGCCGCGACGATCGCGCAGGTAATACAGCTTGGCGCGACGCACCTTGCCGCGACGCACGACCTTGATGGAATCGATGTTCGGCGAGAACAGCGGGAACACGCGCTCCACGCCTTCACCGTAGGAAATTTTACGCACCGTGAAGCTCTGGTGGAGGCCGCCGCCCATGCGCGCGATGCAAACGCCTTCATAGGCCTGCACGCGCGAGCGCTCGCCTTCCTTAACCTTCACGTTGACAATGACGGTGTCGCCGGGCTGGAAATCGGGAAGGGACTTGCCTTCGGCCAGCTTGGCCATCTGCTCGTTATCGATAATCTCGATGATGTTCATGTCGTCTCTCCGTTCCGCCCCTTGGGGGCGAGCGTTTCGGAACGCTGTTTTGAGTTAGCGTGCGGCCTATACACGGGCGGGGACAGTTTGTCGACACGCCGCCGTCGGCTGTCGCCGACCATGACGCACGCAAGAGGCGAGCCTCAATCTCGCCGCAGCAGATCGGGCCTGCGCTCGCGTGTGATGCGCTCGGCCTCCTCCCGCCGCCAACGGGCGATCTTCGCGTGATCCCCGGAAACGAGCACCTCGGGGATCGCCCGCCCCTCCCACTCGCGCGGCCGGGTAAACTGCGGATACTCCAGCAGGTTCGCCTCAAAACTTTCCTCAGACCCGGACTCGGTCTTGCCCATCACGCCGGGGATCAGCCGCACGCAGGCGTCGACAAGCACCATCGCTGCGAGCTCCCCGCCCGAGAGCACGTAATCGCCGATGGAGACCTCCTCCAGCCCCCGCGCCTCGATCACCCGCTCGTCCACGCCCTCAAACCGGCCGCAGACAATGATGGCGCCCGGCCCGCTCGCCAGCTCCCGCACTCGGCTCTGCGTCAGGGGGCGCCCGCGCGGCGACATCAGCAGGCGCGGGCGTGAATCGTCGGTCGCCACGCCTGCGTCCAGCGCAGCGGCCAGCACATCGGCGCGGATGACCATGCCCGGCCCCCCGCCCGCTGGCGTATCGTCCACCGCGCGATGGCGGCCCAAACCGTGATCGCGGATGTTGCGCGCCTCAAGCGACCACAAGCCGCGCGCCAGCGCATCGCCCGAGAGCGAAGCGCCGAGCGGGCCCGGAAACATATCCGGCATCAGGGTGAAGATCGTCGCGCGAAACATGCGGGTGCTTTAGCACTTTTTAGGAGGCGCGCGACCTCATAGCCCAACCGCTCGCGCAAGAATGGCCTTGGCGTCGTCCACGCTGTCGCCAGCCCACACGATGAACTGATCGGGCCGCACGAGAATGAGCGCGCAGCCATATTTCTCGCGCCCGTCCTCCCGTGTGTCCTCGACGATCTTTAAGGGCACACCCAGCTCCTCGGCCGCCGCGCCAAAACTGTCTTCAAGCTCTTCCTCGACGCCAAAGCCGAACAAGGTGAACCCATCGCCGAGCGCTTCGAACACGTTGGTGTCCCACGCCAGCATCTGCGGCGCGAGATGGTGCCCCGCGCGCGCCTCCCAGCGATGGTCGCCGACGGCGCTGGAGACGCCGCCCTGCGGGCCGCACACGACGGGCGAACCTTCATAATTGGGCTCAAACCCACTGATCTCCGACGCTACGCCCGCGCTGCGCCCCGCCCACGCCGTCTCGAAAGCAGCCACATCCTTGCGCGGATCGTACTGGCTGAGGAACGCGCGATCCTCCTCAATGTAATTGGCGATAAAATCCTTCGCCGTGGAGGCGAACACGGGCTGGCGCTCGCCGGAATAGGAATCCAGCAACGCCTCGCTACCCCAGCCGTCGAAATGCGCCGCCAGCTTCCAGCCCAGATTGCGCACGTCCTCAAAGCCCGTGTTGATGCCGTAGCCGCCATAAGGCGGGTGGGAGTGGGCCGCGTCGCCAGCGATAAAAATGCGGCCCGCGCGATAATTATCGGCGACGGAAATCCGCAATTCCCAGAAGCCGATGTGCTCGAACTCGCATTCGAACGGCGCGCCGACGACGCCTTCAAGATAATTGTGAAAATCGAAATTTTCGCGCGTCGTGCCCGCAGGAAGGGGCGAGTGGAAGAACCATCTCGACCCCGTGTCCACGCGGCCAAAGAATTGCCAATAGCCTTCGAGCGCCGGGTTCAGGACGTTGAAGAACGAGCGTCCCTTGTAGCGCGCAAGCAGATCGTTGAGATCGTTAGAGCGGAAGACCAGCAGCGCCATCAGCGTTTCATGATCGTCGCGCGTCTGCGTGATGCCGGCCGCCTCGCGCACGAGAGAACGCGCTCCGTCGCAGCCGACAGCGAACGAGCCGCGCACGGTTAGCTGTGCGCCGCCGTCGCGCGCCAGGATATCGACGTTCACGCCAGTCTCATCCTGCCGAACGTCTTCAGCGGTGAAGCCGTAGAAAACCTTCACCTTCGCCAATTGCGCGACGCGCCGGCGCAGCGCGGCTTCCGTGTCGTATTGCGGCAGTCGTTCATTGGATTTGAAATAGAACGGCCGCACCAGCGAGCGCTGGTACCAGTCATAATGATAATCGCTCAGCAGCGTGCCGTAGGCGGTGAGTCCCCCAATTCCAAATTCGACAGGAATGGGCGAGGCTTCGCGCACATCGTCCTCCACGCCCCAGAACCAGAAATGCTCCATGGTGCGTTGCGTAAGGTTCTGGCCTTTTGGAATCGGCTGCGGCTCGGGATAACGCTCGATCACGATCGAAGAAATATTTCGCTGCGCCAGCTCAATCGCCAGCCCCATGCCGACGGGACCACCGCCAACAATAACCACTTGCGCTTCATGCGTTGTCATTCGCGACGCCTTTTTGTCGTGAGGTGTGAGAAGCGGCGACAGCGATTTCAGCGCTCGCCACCGCCTTGTCCAGCAACGCAAGCAATGTGCGCCGCTCCGCGTTCGTAAGCCCGGCCAACAGCCGAGCCTCGTGTCTGGGCTGGCCCTGGCCGATCACGCCAGCGATCTCGCGCCCCCGCGCGCTCAATTGCAGCGCCATGGCGCGGCCGTCCTGCGCATCGCGCCGCCGCTCCACGAGTCCGCTCTCGACGAGCGGAGCGAGCGTCTGCGCAAGGGAGGGCGGCTCCACGTCCAGCAACCGCGCGAACGCAGCCTGCGGCAGGCCGGGATTGTCGCCAATCAACAGCAGCAGTCCGCCTTGCACGGAGGATAGATCGACGCCCTCGGCCTGAAAGAAAAGGTTCCAGTGCCGCGCAAACAGCGCTTGCAGTCGGCGCAAACGCAGGCCCGTCACCCGCGAGAGCGCCTTGCCGCCTGCCTCCTGCTGAACACCTGCGGCCAGCCTGGCCATCTCACCCTCCTGAACTTAGTAAGGTAGCCTTACCATTTTTCGGTGGGCCCCATCAAGCGTGCCGAGGAACCAAAAGCTGAGCCGACGGTTGCAGGCCTACAGACAGGCGGCAGATGTGAGCGGACAGGCGAGCGCGGACGTGGAAAATTCTCGCGGCAGCCCGCCAAGCGGCATGCGCTTCTTGAAGCGGTCGGCGCGCTTCTGGATCACCCAGGATTGGGTGGCGGCATGGATTTTGACTGCCGCCTTCCTCTTCTTCCTGTTCGCCAGCTTTGGCATGAAATTCGTCGCCAACGAGTGGAATAAATTCTTCTTCGATGCCCTCGAACAGATGGATGGCGGCGCCATCGTCCGCGCGATCTGGCTGATCGCTCTCATCGTCCTGGCCTCTGCGCTAACCTCCGTCCTCCTCATCCACGCGCAGTCGCGCCTGAAACTGCGCTGGCGAAGCTGGCTGACGGAACGGCTTGTGGGCCGCTGGCTGGGAGAACGCCGTTTCTATAAGCTCTTCACGCTTCATCACACCGAGACGCCCGAGGCCCGCATTGCCGAGGACGGGCGCATCGCGATTGAATTGCTCGTGGACCTGTCCGGCGGCGTCATCCTGTCGATCATCACCGCCATCGGCTTCATTGGTGTTCTTTGGACTGCGGCAGGCTCCATAACGCTGTTTGGATACGAAATCCCCGGCTACATGGTGATTGCAAGCATCGTGTATTCCGCCCTGCTGTCGGGCCTCACGTGGCTGACTGCGGACCCGCTTGTGCGCAGCGTCGAGTACAAGGCGGCGGGCGAGGCGGAATTTCGCTATGAGCTGACGCGCGTGCGCGAATCCGCCGAACAGGTGGCGCTTATCAATGGTGAGGATGATGAGCGCGCGGCGCTCGACACAAGCTTGCGCGGGCTCATGGCTCGCTGGCGCCGTGTTGTTCGCGACCGCTCCCGCGTCGGCCTGATCAACGCTTCCAACATGGTGCTGGCGCCGGTCGCCCCACTCGTTCTCGTCGCGCCCAAATATGTCGCTGGCGATATGAGCCTCGGTGACGTAATGCTCGTCGCCGGCGCCTTCCTCCAGGTGCAGACCGCGCTTGGCTGGCTCTCGGACAATGCGATCAACGTGGCGGACTGGTTCGGCTCCGCCAGGCGCGTCGCGGGTTTGCAAGATCTCTTGCACCGCCTTGATGAAATCAGCGCCGAGGCAGATGGCATCACCCTAGGTGAAAGTCCCGATGAATCCTTGCGGATTGAAAACCTGAGCATCTCCTTGTCTAACGGCAAAACGCTCATTGAGGACGCCAGCGTGCAAATTTCGCCAGGCGAAAAGGTCCTGTTCAAGGGCGAAAGCGGCAGCGGCAAAAGCACGCTTATTCGCGCGATCGCTGGCCTTTGGCCCTGGGGCGAGGGAACGATCCTTCTGCCTAAGGGAGCTGAAATCGGCTTCATCCCGCAGCGTCCCTATCTGCCGATTGGCTCATTGCGGGACGCCTTGCTCTATCCAGCAAGCGACGAGCCTATTTCCGATGACACATTGCGCTCGATCCTCAGCCGCTGTGGCCTTGCGCATCTTTCTACCCGCCTCGACTCGGAGGAAAACTGGAGTTCGATGTTGTCTGGCGGCGAGGCGCAGCGGATCGGCTTCTGCCGCGCCCTGCTCGCCAAGCCCGACATCCTCATTCTTGATGAGCCGACCTCCGCGCTCGATGAGCCGAGCCAGTTGCGCATGATGGAATTGCTCGACGAAGAACTTCCCAACGCCACCATTCTCCATGTCGCGCATCGGCCCGGACTGGAGCAATTCCATACGCGCGAGATCGCGATCATGCGCAAGGATCCTGCAAAGCCCGGCTCCATCGTCAACAAACCTTCGTCGCTGTTGCGCGGCTTCAAGCGGATTGTGCGTGGGCGCAAGCACGACGAGGTACAGCCCGCGTCAGGCGCCGCCGATGCGTCAGACCGCAAAATGCACTGAGAGCGGCGGGCATCTCATGACGCAGTTTCGCACTCTCAAGACGGTGGCGGCGATTGTTCTCGTCGTCTACACGCTCGTGCTCGCGTTTGGCGCTCGAGAGGGCTACCCCACCGGTCTCACAACGGGATCGTGGGCGCCGTATCTCTCCGATCAGCCCGTTGGCGAGGATGGCTATTACCTGCTGCTAGCCGCATGGAATCTGGCGCGCGGTGAAGGGCTCACCGCCAACTTCAACGAAGTCGTCACAGGCATTCAACCGTTGATGACATTTCTGCTCGCTGGCGTTGCAGCCATTGTGCAAGCGTTTGACGGCGACAAATTCGACTTTGCGCGCGCCATGATCGTGCTGGGAGGCGCTAATCTTTTACTGTTTGCCTATCTTGTGGAGCGTGTGACGCGCGCCGCCTTGCCCGTCACGAGCGACCGTGAAACGGCTGGCGCATTCGCCTTCATTGGCGCCGCGCTGAGCTTCTATCTTTTCCGCACATTCACATATGGTTTGGAAACTGGGCTCTATCTGGTCCTCGTCGCTATGCTCGCCTGGGCCATGCTGCGGATCTTCGCTGGCGCACAAGGCGTGAAGCAACCAACGCTGGCGCAGGCTGCCGGGATGGGCGGCCTCACAGGCTTGTGCGGCCTTGCGCGAATCGATTTTGGAATCGTCGCCGCTATCATGTTCGGTCTGCTATTCTTGCGCGGCCGTATCGGCTTTCGCGCATCAATGCTGGCAGGCGCCATGGCGCTGGCTATTACGGCGCCTTGGTTCATATGGGTGCGCAGCGTCAGCGGCTCGTTCATGCCGTCATCGGGACCAGCGCAGGCGACGCTTGTTGACCTCGGCAGCGCATGGGGCCGTGGCGAAACCATGCTTCTGGCTATAGCGCAGAACATCGCCGTATGGGCCCCGCTGAATTACCACAAGCTCGCGTCCGTCGTCGCCATCGCAGCCCTGCTCGCGCTAATCGGCGCGTCCATTCGCGCGCGACGGCCAGAGCGCTTCTGGCGTGCGGGAACCGCGCCCGTAATGGCGGCATGGAGCGCGGGCGTCCTTGTCCTGCCGCTGGTTTACTTCACCTTTTTCTGGGCGGCTCATTTTTATGCTCGCTACACGGCTCCAATCGTCATCGTCTGTCTCGTACTCACGGCCGCGTGCGTCGCATACCTGCCGGAGCGGCGCCGTCGCATGCTCGCGCTGGTCGCCATCTCATTCATTGCCGTCGTCAACGCCTGGGCGGCGTGGGACACGCATCATCGCGGGGGCATTGGAGATGGCCATTCCGTCGCCGCCGGCTATGTCGCAAATCATCTGCCAAAAGACGCCCGCATCGGCGCGTTCCAGAGCGGCGTCGTTGGGTATTACAACGCAAACGTCATCAATCTCGACGGCAAGGTGAATGTCGGCGCGCTTGCCGCCATGCGCGAAAAGCGCGTCGAGGAATATGTCGACGCCGAGCGCATCGACTATGTGATTGACTGGCAAGGCGTAATCGAAGGCCTAATGCCGCGCGCGATGAAATCAGGCGAATGGATCCGCTGTCCGCTCCCCGTGGGCAACAAGGAAACGATCTGCGTCATGCGCAAACGCTGACGGGCCCGCTTGCCAAGCGTTACCTGAATCGGTCAAGTGCCTCTCAACAAAAACGGGAGGAAGCAAATGGCGTATTCATCATGGCGGGCGCTCGCCCTGCTGTCGGCGATTGTGGGATCGATTGGCGCGGCGAGCCCCTCACTCGCGCAGGAAGAGTTCTATAAGGGGCGCACGATCAACCTTTACATCGGCTTTGCGCCGGGCGGCAGTTACGATCTCTACGCGCGCACGCTCGCCCGTCACATGGGCAAGCATATTCCCGGTTCGCCCACAATCGTCGCGCAGACAACGCAGGGGGCGGGGAGTTTTCGCGCCGCAAATCATCTCTTCGCCGTCGCGCCCAAAGACGGCAGCGCCATGGGTATGGTATCGCAGGCCATCGCGCTTGAAGAAATGCTCGGCACCAGCGGCATCATGTTCAAGTCATCCCAATTCACATGGATCGGCCGCTCGACCAACATCACCGAACTGATGATGACGTGGCGCACGTCGAAAACACAAACCTACAAGGATGCGCTCACGCGCGAGACCCCGATCGCCAGCACAGGGCCCGGCTCGCCGTCGGAAGGCTGGCCGCGCCTGCTCAACGGACTCGCAGGCACAAAATTCAAGATTATCGGCGGCTATCAGGCCTCGGCGAACGCGCTGCTCGCCATGGAGCGAGGGGAAGTCGACGCCTCGTTCACCTCCTGGGACACGCTCAACGGCAGCAAGCCGGAATGGCTCAAGAACAAGAGCGTCAACATCCTCGTCCAGTTCAACCGGAAACGGCTCGCTGAATTGCCCGATACGCCCTCCGTCGTCGAACTCGCCACGCGGGATGAAGACAGGCGTATTCTCGACTTCTATGTCACAGGCGCAGAGGTTGGCCGCTCGTTTATTGCGCCGCCGGGCCTGCCGCCCGAGCGCACACAGATATTGCGCGCAGCGTTCATGAAAATGTCGACGGAAGATGCGGACTACAAGACGGAGCTCGCCCGCGCAAAAGCGCCCGTCAACGCCATGCCGGGCGACGAACTGCAGGCCATGATCACAGCAATCATGCAGACGCCACCCGCGCTTGTGGAGCGGATGCGCAAGATTTTGAGTGAATAGACGGCCCTGAGTAAAGGACCGTGGTTCAGAGCAAGCCGAACCACGGTCCCGTCAGTGTGCTTACGGCTTCGATCCGGGCATGGCCTGCGTCGCCTTGCCCGGCTCAAGCGCCGCACGGGCCCGCGCGAGCAACGCGTCTGACGTCGTGTAAAGATCTTCGATTTTCGCTTGCAATTGCTCGCCGGTCATTGGCCGCAATTCGATATTGAGCTTTTTGGCGTCGGCTATAAGCGCGGGATCGGCTAGCGCGGCGTTAAAGCCCGCGCGCAATTCCTTTGTGCGCTCCGCGGGAATACGAGGCGGCGCGAGGAAAGGTCGACCGTAAAGCTGCTGCGAATAGATGAGATCCATAATCTTGCGATCATCGTCATTGCGGGCAAGGTCTGTTGCGCGCGCAAGCTTCATCGTCTCCACACGCTCGTTGGTGTCACCATTTTCCTGAAAGAGGATACGGATTGCGCCTTTCTTCATTTCGGCGGCGATGGCGCCTTGAATGGCGCTCCAGCCCATGCCGCACCAGCCATGCACCTCGTTCTTCAGCACGGCGAGCACAACTTCAGTAGACCCCGGATACCCGGTGATAACCCTGAACTTCGTGCCGATGAGATTATTCAAAAGGGTTGGCGAGATCGTAGTGGACGAGCCCTGCCCCGTGGCGCCGACGATCAGCTCCTTTGTCTTGATGTCCTCAATCGTCTGCACGGGCGCATCGCTGCGCGCGAAACAATAATAAGGCTCGCCGTTCATACTGCCGATATACGTCAGCGCACGCGTATCGAATTTAACGAGTTCCCGCTGGCCAAGAGCGCCTTCTGTCAACGATTGCGGATAGGCGCCCGACAGCACCGTCCCATCCTTCGGCGCCGCGTTGGCGAGATAGGAAATCGCCACCTTGCCGCCCGCCCCCGGCATGTTCTGGGGAATGACATCAGGCCTTCCAGGCAGATGCTTCCCAAGGTGGCGCGCAAGCAGCCGCGCATAGGTGTCATAGCCGCCGGCCGCCGACGACGGGACCAGCATCGTCACGTTCTTGCCTTTGTAAAAGTCCTGCGCGTGAGCGGCGCCCGCCACGCTCGCAGCAAGCGTCGCGGCTATGCTCAACGTCCGCAATCTCGATGACGATGCGTTCATTCTTCCCTCCCAGTGCCGCCGTCGTTTCTCGACGTTTGGTCAGTCTACCACTTGGCCAATTACCACTTGGCCGAAAGCTCATTCTCGAACAGCTGCCGCCAATCCGCGCCGGCGGGTAGATAATCATCATAAGGCCGCACAGAGCCGTGGCTCTTTGGGTCGACGCCCGGCGGATTTTCGCCCAGCGCAACGGCGTCGATGGCGCGCAGCATCATACGCCGCATGGTGACGATGGCCTTGTCTGACGTGCCAAGGTTTTCCTGACTGCGGTCAACTATCTGACCCATGCCTTCCTGCAACGCGTAGTCCTGCGTATTGACGCCGGTAATGCCGGTGAATGTCTGCGTCTTTTGCATTTTCCGGTCGATGAAATAATCATTCGCCTTGCTGGCGATCAGCTTGAACGTGCCCGGCACATGATGCTCCGGCCCGCGCCCGGCGCGCGACTCCCAGCCATTCACGATGTCCTCGGGCAGCGGCGTGCTGGCGTCATAGCTGTACATCGTGTTGAAGACGAAGCAGGTCTCGTCGTCGATCGGCGTCCACAAATGACCGTCGAAGCGCGGGTATTCCGACTTGCCGCCTTCAATCTTGATGACGCTTCCGCGCACTTGCTGTGCGGGCATGATGTATTGATAGACGCGCACATAGGCGCCGCCGTCGCCCGCCTGCCGCGTCGAGATGTAGCGATAGCCGTAGTCCGTGAGCTCGACATCAAGCCTGGGCGCGCGGTCGCGATTGCGCGGCATGTTCTTGTTGGCGATGTCGTTGTTGTGCGCGTAGGACGAGTGCGCCGTGTCGAGTCCGCCTTCCAGCGCCTGCAGAAAATTGCAATCTTCGAACGTCTTCGACACAAAGCGATGACTGGCGGGCGCGCGCATCCATTCGTAATCGGGCGGCGCGGGCTGCTTGTCCTTGGGGCCCATGTAGCACCAGATGACGCCTCCGCCTTCAAAGCCGGGATACGCCTTGATCTTCACACGCGCCTGCAGGGGACTTCCCGCTGGCTCCGAAGGCATGTCGGTGCAATCGCCATGACGGTCGAATTTCCAGCCATGATAAACGCAACGTAGACCACATTCCTCGTTGCGGCCAAAGAACATCGGCGCACGCCGGTGCGGGCAATAGGCGTCAACAAAGGCCACATGCCCCTCGCTGTCGCGAAAGGCGACGAGATCTTCGCCAAGCAGGCGCACGCGCACGGGCGGGCAATCCGCCTCGGGTAATTCCGACGACACAAGAATCGGCTGCCAGTAGCGCCGCATATATTCGCCGCAAGGCGTGCCGGGCCCGACGCGCGTAATCTTTTCGTTGTCTTCCGGGCGCAGCATGCGCGTCGCTCCTTGAAACCGTTTCCTCTCGCGCTCGGCAGCTGTCGCGGCTGCTCGGCGCCAGGCCGCTAGGGTGCATGATCCCGCGATCTCTTTCAAGAACGCTCACGCCACGCCGCTTGCAACCGGGACTCCGCGCCGATAAGCTTTCGGAAAATTTGGTGGGAGGAATTATGGAAGGCGCGCTTGCAGGCGTCCGGGTGATTGAGTTCGCCAATTACGTTTCTGGCCCTTATGCGGGCATGTTGCTTGGCGACCTCGGCGCCGATGTCATCAAGGTTGAGGAGCCGACGCGCGGCGACCCCTTCCGTGGTTGGGGCCGCGTTGACTATTCCCCGACGTTCGCCTCCGTGAATCGCAACAAGAAGAGCGTCACGATCGACCTCAAAAGCGAGGCGGGCAAGGCGGACGCGCGCGCCCTTGTCGCCGGGGCCGACGTCGTAATCGAGAATTTCCGACCTGGCACGATGGAGCGGCTGGGGCTTGGCTACGACGAGTTCAAGGCGGCCCATCCGGGTCTCGTCTGGTGCTCGATCACGGGTTTCGGCAACGATGGGCCCTATGCCCATCGTCCCGGCTACGACACTGTCGGCGTGGCCATGAGCGGCCTTTTGAGCTTGCTGACCGACCCTGCGAATCCGCAGCCGATGGGCATTTCCCTGTCTGACCACCTCGCCGGGATGACGGCCTGCAACGGCATCCTCGCCGCGCTTGTCGCCCGTGGGCGCACTGGCCGGGGCCAGCGTGTCGACACGTCGCTGCTCGAATCGTCGATCTCGTTCTGCGGCGAGAACATGGCCCGTTATTTCGACAACGGCAAAGTGCCCTTCCGCGCCACACGCACGCGCCAGGCGCAGGTTTACGCCTTCGCAGCCGGCGACGGAAAAGCGCTCGTTGTGCATCTATCGTCGCCGACGAAGTTCTGGCGCGCGCTCTGCCAGGTCGTGGGCAAGACGGAATGGCTGGAAGACCCGCGCTTTGAAAGCAAGGAATCGCGCGGCAAAAACTACGACGCCCTGCACGAAGGCCTTTCGCAGGTCCTGGCCACGCAACCGCGCCTTTACTGGCTCGAAAAGCTAGAGGCTGCCGATGTGCCCTGCTCGCCGCTCAACACGTTTGACGACGTGTTTGACGATCCCCAGGTCAAGCACCTGGGCATGAAGGTCGAGGCGCCGCATCCGAGGCTGGGCACGATCGAACTGGTGCGCAACGGGCTGCGCATGTCGGACACTCCGGTGCACACCCATCGCGGCCCGCCAGAACTTGGCGAGCACAACGACGAAATACTGCAGTCCAAAAAATAGATGATTGGCAAAAAAATAGATGATTGGGAGACGACAATGACGCGTAGCTGGAAATCCGCGCCCTTGCTCGCGACGCTGGGGCTTGCCGTACTGACCGCACAAACTGCCCGCGCTGACGCTGTGAAGGAATTTTACACCGGCAAACGCCTCACGCTCATAACGTCAGCGTCCACCGGCGGCGGCTACGATCAATATGCGCGCCTGCTTGCGCAGCACATGCCGAAATACATTCCTGGCAACCCGAACATCATCGTGCAGAACATGCCGGGCGCCGAGGGCATCAAGGCAGCTAACTATCTTTCGGCGATTGCGCCCCGCGACGGCACTGTACTGGGCGGACTTCAACGCAACACTGGCCTCGCCAGATTCTATCAGCCGCAAGGCGCAACAATCCAGTTCGACGTTCAGAAGTTTACCTGGCTCGGCTCTATGCAGCAGGAGATTGGCCTTCTGCTGGTGCGCACCGCCTCCAGCGTGACCGACGTCACGCAATTGCGGACCAAGGAGATTACGGCGAGCTCGACCTCGCGCAATTCTCCCGCGTCGATTTATCCCCGCATGTTGAACGCCCTCTACGGGGCGAAAATTCGCGTCATCGAGGGTTACGGCGGCTCGCAGGAATCGCTGCTGGCGCTGGAGCGCGGGGAAGCGGACGCCCATGTCTCCGGCGGCTCGTCGGCCGCGTTCCGGGCCCGTTTTCGCCCTTGGGAAAAGGCCGGGACCGTGAAAGTGCTCTTGCAGATGGGCATGGAGCGGGACCGCGAATATCCAAACATTCCGACCGCGCTTGAAATTGTCGACGATCCCGAAGCGAAGCGCATTTTCGAGATCGCCTTTGTGGAGCAGGTAATGGGCCGGCCCTTCATGCTGCCGCCGGACGTGCCGAAAGACCGTTCGGACGCTTTGCGCAAGGCGTTCGATGCGGCGTTGAAGGACAAGGATCTCATTTCCGACGCGGAGAAGCGCGGCATGGAATTAGACCCCGTCGGCGGCGCGCGCATCGCGGAACTCCTCGACCTCGTTTACAATACGCCGCCTGCGCTTGCGGAACGTATCCGTCAGATCGTGAAGTGAGCCGCACATGAACATCGCCGATTTTTCAACCGACCTCGAAGCCGCGCGCGAGTTGCGTGATTATTGCTCGATCGTCGGAACCGCCACGAGCCGCCTTGGCAGAGTGCCGGGGGTTTCCAGTCTGGATCTTCTCGTCGAGGCGATTCGAAATACCGTCGAGGACGCAGGCCTCAAGGCTTCCGACATCGACGGCGTCATCTGTCGTGGGCCGGACGAATCGTATTCACACCATCAAGTTGTTGCCGAGCGCCTTGGCATCAACGCGCGCTTCTCCACGACGCTCACGAACGGCGGGGCGAGTCAGATTCTGGGCATCGCGATCGCTACCATGGCGATCCGCTTCGGTCTGGCGAAAACAATCGTGTGCGGCTTCGGGCGCGACACATGGTCAAGAACGCATGCGACCGAAGAGGCGCGCGTGCGCAACGAAACGCGCCCTGCAAGCCAGCGCCCGCGCGAGTTCGGTCCGGAGTACGGCTATTTTGGCGCCACGGCGGCGCATGCGTTTGGCGCAACGCGCCACATGCACCTCTACGGCACGACGCGCGACGACTTCGGCGCCATCGCCACCGCCTTCCGCGAACACGCCCTGCGCAATCCCGATGCGCAGATGAAGAAGCCGTTATCGATGGAGGATTATCATGCCGGGCGCATGATCGTGGCGCCCTTCGGCATGTATGATTGCAGCTTGCGTTCAGACGCTGCAGGCGCGGTGATCGTGACGCGCTCTGATCGCGCCAAGGACATGCGGCGCCCGCCAGTTCTGATCAAAGGTTTCGGTACTTTCAATAATACGCGCGGCTGGTTCAACGACGACAACATGGTCGTCACCGCCGCCAAACAGAGCGGCGAGGCTGCCTATCGCATGGCCGGGCTTGGGCCGTCCGAGGTCGACACTGCGCAAATCTACGATTGCTTCACCTACATGGTGCTGACGCAGCTTGAGGATTACGGCTTCTGCAAGAAGGGCGAGGGCGGCGCCTTCGTCTCATCGGGCGCGCTGCGGCTCGGCGGCGCTCTGCCCTGCAACACATCGGGCGGCCAATTGTCCGAATCCCACGCCGAGGGGATGCTGCAAATCGTCGAAGGGGTGCGCCAGATGCGTCACCTTTACGCCCCCGACCGGCAGGTGAAAGACGCTGAAATCGCACTCATTTCCGGCCATGGCGGCAACCAGGTCTGCCATTCGACGCTCATTCTGGGGAAAGCCTGATGTCCGACGTCAAACAGAAGCCCGTTCCGAGGCCAGCCCCCGAATCGGCGCCCTATTGGGCAGCCGCGCGCGAACGTCGGCTATCGCTGCCCAAATGCGAGGATTGCGGCCAGAACTGGTTTCCCCCCTCCCGAACCTGCCCGCATTGCCTCTCGTCGCGCGTCACGTTCGCCGACGTGTCAGGCCGCGGCAAGGTCTACAGCTTCGTGACTTTCCACCGCGTCTATCACCCCGCCTTTGAGGGCGAGACGCCGTACGTCGTCGCCCTCATCGAGCTGGAGGAAGGGCCCCGGCTCCTGTCCAACGTCATCGGCCTCGCGCCAGAGGACGTGCGCTGCGAAATGCCGGTGGAAGTGGTGTTTGAGGATGTGGGCGACGCGACAATTCCGAAGTTCAGGCCACGGCAGGCCTGAACGCATTCCGACGTAGACCGGCCCCAAAATGAAAAATCCCGGCCCGCGACATTGCGCGGACCGGGATTTCTTTACCCCCAGGCGAGCCCTCTAAGCGGGGCCTGTCCTGATCGGCGTTTCCTCCGTGACTTGGGCAGCGGCGTTTTTTTCACCGCGTCGAGGTGCACTTTGGGGCAATCCGCTCATCAAACAAGCG
The DNA here is from genome assembly GCA_030684835.1 of Beijerinckiaceae bacterium. Lineage (GTDB taxonomy): Bacteria > Pseudomonadota > Alphaproteobacteria > Rhizobiales > Beijerinckiaceae > Terripilifer. The sequence goes on along the minus strand of JAUXWZ010000114.1, from coordinate 13,948 downwards.
ACATTACTTCAGCGGACACTTTCCTAGATGGAAAGAATGGGGCATGTTTGTCGCCATCCCAACTGCGCTGGATGGCCTGACATGCACGACCTGGAGGAGATCAGGGTTTTTCTACTCGTCGCCAAGCACCGCAGCTTCACCGCTGCCGCGACAGAGGCGAACATCACCCTTTCGGCCGTCAGCAAGCGGATCACGCGGCTGGAGCAACGGCTCGGCGTCCAGTTGCTGACCCGCACGACCCGCTCTGTCGGGCTGACCGAAGCTGGGGCCCTGTTCAGCGAGAAATGTCGCCACGTCTTCGTGCTGCTGGATGAGGCGCAGTCGGATCTGCACGAGCTTGGCGCGCGTCCTCGCGGGCGGCTTCGCATCAACGCGCCCGAATCGTTTGGCCGAAAGTGCATCGCGCCGATGCTGCCCGACTTTCTGGCCGCCTATCCAGACATCAATGTCGAGCTCACGGTCAATTCGCGCGTCCGAAAGTTTGAGGAAGGCTTTGACGTCTTCATCCGCCGCGCCGAGCTGAACGACGACAAGCTGGCGTACGACGTAATTTATGTCGATCGCTACATCGTGTGCGCCAGCCAGAGTTATCTGGATGCCGCGAAAGTCCCGCTCGACGAACCGCGCCAGCTCGTGAAGCACAATTGCGTCATCTACAAATTTCCCCAGATTCGGAACACCTGGGACTTTCACTTCAACGGGCGCATTTATTCGGTGCAGGTGGGCGGCAACCTCATTTGCAACGACTATGACAACGTGCTCCAGGCGGCCATTCGCGGACTGGGCATCGCCTGCATTCCCAGCTATGTCGCGCAGGATGCCGTTAAGGATGGGCGCGTCGTCGAACTATTTCCCCATTCGATCATCGCCGAACGACCAATGCGCGCATATTATCCCAAAGATCCCCATTCGGCCTCACGCGTGCGATCGCTGATCACCTTCATGAAGCGCCGCTTTGCAGACTATCTGCCCGGCGATGAGGCCAGCGAAGCCGCTCGCCGCAGGATTACGTGACGGCAAAATAGTTGAGACCCCCGCACCTACCCCGATCCACACTCTCAGACGGATCGTTGAGCCATGATCAAAATGTGCCCTGGAAACGAGCATAAACAGGCCAAATAAGAGGTCTGATTGGAGATGGCGGAGGGGAGTCGGGCCAAAGCCAGCCGCACGATAACCGAGCTGAGGAAACTCTGACAACGGCGAGCGGCATTTCAGGTCACTACAGGCAGCGTCGATTGCTATCTGACCAGATCTGCCGCGCCACACAACACTTTGGACACTGCTACCTCAGCTTGGCCTATAGATACGCCAAGCGTTGCGAGCGTCTTGTTCAGAATGTGATCTATAGCGGGTGCGGCGCTCGCCAAAATCGATAGGATTGGCTCTGTCATCTTAGGGTCCTGAAGCAGAGGCAGTAGCCCTTGTGTATCGATTTTTATGCCTCTTATGAGCGAGTCTGTAAGGCTACTTACTGACTCTGTTGTAGATACGGTCTTGCGATTTCCATTCCAGACATCGGATGCGCTGAACACAAGATCCTTCTCGCGCAAATTGCTAAGCGTCACTTTAGCAATTCCGGTAATCTTCACCAGATTCCCAACAGACGCCAGCTTGGCGGGCGAGGGAGAGGGCGCGTACCGCGTATTCTCAAGATCAGCTTTGCTAACGTCGCCAATCCAGATGCTGGCGATGGCAGGCAGAGCCGCAACTGTGATCCGCGCCAGATTGCTATCCCCGTTTGGACAAGAGATGTCCTTCAGGCGTGCAGTTGCGCTCGCGATCTCGACATAAATCGGCAAACTGATCCGTAACAGGTCACCCACCCCCGCGATCTCAAAATTAAAGAGGGCTCGAGTTTGAGCGGTATGCGCAGTCGAACCGGGTGCACCAACAACCAAGGCGGCCGTCTCCACGGGCCGCTCACCGATTACGACTTGCACTGATGAGGAAATCAATGGCGGCAAGGACGCCGCTAATTTTATCTGAAGGTGGGAATGATTACTTGCCGTTTGAGCTGAAAGAACCGCGAACTCTAGAGCTGACGCCATGATCGACAGGCTGGGAGATTGGCCCGGAACATGAGACTCATAAGGTCCGGGTAAAAACAATTCTTTCAGCATCAATTCGCGTTTGGATGTAGACAGACCAAGTGACATTGAACGGAGAATGGGTCCGGTGACCGAATTTGATAGTGCTGAAGCAGCACTTATGATGTCAGACAAGGTAAAGGTGCGTTCCCCTAAGTCCTTGTAAGTTGGCGAACTTAGATTGCCCGATCTGTTTAGAGCATCAGATAACGAAAAGAAGTCAATTTTAGAACTCACCAGAGCTTCATAGTCCATAACGGACAGACTGATCCCAGAACCGTACAATCCTCCCAACACTGAATTTAGTATGCCGTTATCAAGTGCGAGTAGGCGCGATCCAACCGAGAATGCAGCACGGTGTTCCATTGCAGCGGTTGCTCGGGTTTTAATTTCTGCTTGTCCTATCGAACGGCCACCCTGCGAGCCTGCGAACATCGCCATAACAGGCGCCATGAATAAGCTAACTTCTTTTTTCAGTTCGATGTGTGCTGCGTTCTGCGGTTTCCCCCCACGCAAGAAACGTGCTTTTGGGTCGATCGACAAAGATCCTGTATACGATCCAAAGTCCAATACTTGCATCGTACTTGGAGAATATCCATGTTGATCCAAGCTTGCCTCAGCCGCATCCGAAGCGTTGCGAGGATTGGCAACTGCTGCGATAGCCGCCAAATCGGCCGCAGTCTGTAGGTGTCTTTTCTGATAGTATAAATGTCCGGCGTCAACCACGAACCCGGCGATACACGCGAGCACACCGATAACAAGTGCCGACAAAGTAGCGATTCCACCTGAGCAATTTTGAGAAAGCTTTCTGAAGTTATGCGTGAGAAGCCAAAATGGCATGAACTAAAATCCCCCTCGCTGAACCGTTGCTTTGCCCTCAAGGGTTTTTAAGTCGAAGAAATTACCACCAAGGGAGGATAGAAGTGTTTCGGAAAGGTCATATTTGACTTGTACAGTGAACGCAGAACCGTCACCTGAGGTCTGCGTAAAAATTGCCAGTCGTTCGTCACTAAGTAAGGGATAGCCAGACGCATATGTGTTTAAGAATGCTGTTGCTAATCGAACACGTTCTTCATGCGTCAGGCCAGCAACTGAAGCCCGGGCGGCTTCTGACGCAAGCTGCTGGAGGCCGACTTTTTGGATAAACACGGATCCAAAGACAACGACGCCGAAAAAGATCAGCATGAACAGCGGCAGGACCAACGCGAACTCAAGAGCCGCCACCCCTCGTTTCGTACGTATGAACCGTAAAAGTAGAGAAGTTGGATCGACCGGCTTGGAATGTGACAAGCCTTCGCTCGAAGTCCTGGTTGCCTTTGGAACAGGGGATGCGCGGCATGCGTACGCAACATGGAACCATAGAAGCATTGACTGCGCCTCCTCGGGCCTTCTCTAAGTAATTCTTCGTCTTTATATATGTAATGGTAAAGCTTTCATTGAAGTTAACAAGATTTATTATACCGCTGTATAGGGCGTCGACTAGAAAATCGGTGGCCTGTCCGAAATAAATTGATGTCCATGCGCTCAAGAATGACTGTGATCGGCGGCGATTAGCGATTCAGTGTGAAGGAAATGGCCACTTATTTCTTCGGAATAATTGTATAGTGTGTCAATTATACAGCTTATTATCAGACCAGCAGGTGAGCGCCCCCCGCAAGGCGAGCCGTCGGATCGTTCTCCGGCCCGCGCGGTCGCGATGACGAAGCGACCGCCTGCCCGATGATAGCGCGCAGGCGTCCGGCAATTTCCCGTTTGCCGCGTGATTCGATCTTGCGAAGGACTGCCAGCCCCTGAGGGGGCGTGATTCCGAAAGCCGGGCGCGAAATCCGCACGCACGTTTTTTCACGACGGGCGCGACATAAAGAAGTCCGGAGGAAATCTTCGCCTCTTATGTGCGGATGCTGAAGGACGAACTTGGCTTCCGCCCGGAAGACCCGCTTTTCCCGTCGACAGCGGTCGCACTGAACGCCAAAGGTGAATTTCAGTCCCAAGGACTCAGGCGCGCGACATGTGGACCACGGCGGAGCCGATCCGCCGCATCTTCCGCGAGCCTTTACAGCGGCCGGCCTGCCTGCTTTCAATCCTCACAGCTTCCGTAAGACGGTGGCGCGCCTCGGCCAATGCGTTTGCAGGACCCCGGAGGAGTGGAAGGCTTGGAGCCAGAACCTCGGTCACGAAAGCGAAGCGACGACATTCGTCGGCTATGGCGAGGTCCCGCAACACCGGCAAGCAGAGATCATGGCAGGGCTTGGCAAGCCCAGAGCCACGGCCTTGCCGCCGGGCCTCGATATCGAAGCCCTCAGGGCCTTCTTGAAGAGCACCGAACAAACCGCCGCGTGGCCATGCCGACGCTAGACTGCGCTTCGCAGGGCGAAGCTCTTGCCGTCGGCGGAATAGACATGGGGCAAAGCGGGCCAGCGCCATCAATATGTGGAAGACGGTGGACTAGAGTGTGCTGCGGGACGTCTTCGATGTAAGGATCAATGCACGAGCCATGGCATGGGGTCCGAAGATGGCTGATCGTAAGGCGGAAACTAACCTCTCATCGGAATTGCCTGTCGATCTCGTCGAGACACGCCTCAGAAGTAACTACATGCAGGCGCAATATGTATTTGTTCAATTTCTTACGGAACATCTCGCCGAATGCTCCCGCGCTTTTGATGGCGATCTCGTGGAGGTGCTTGTTCTGGCGATCATTGGGCAGGCGGCGCTTCAGGGAGCGTCCGGAGGCGGGGCTTTCAAGAGCGTCAACGCCACGCGGATTTCGGACTTGATCGGTATTCCCCGCCAGACAGTGAGACGCAAGTTATTGAAGCTCGAAGATCGGGGCTGGATAGCGCAGGACCCGAACGCAGGCTGGCGATTGGCCCAAGGGGCGGAACTCCCGGCCGCCAAGGTGTCACTGAAGAAACTGGATGAGAGCGGTATTCGCCGACTTGCACAATTGTACGTGGGAATTGACGCGATCTGCAAAAATCCTGCCCCTTCTTCAGCCCCCACGCCGCAAAAACTCCCTCCCTCCCTCACTCCCGTCCCCCCAAACGGTCGATCATGAATGGACGGCGCTCATTTGAGCGCCTCACACCTTGGCGGCAAATAACGCACAGCTAAGATGTGAGCCATTCTAGGGGCAAGCTAATGGTTCGCACACTGTTGCTCGTTGTGATCGGGCTTTCGATTGTGACGCCAGCCGTCGGGCGTGAGGAGACCCAGGCCAAGGGCGTCAACCCGGCCGAAATCGACACGCGCATCGACCTCATCCCGAAATACATTTGGTTAAAAGGCGGCGGCGGTATCTTCACGACGACTCTCAAACTTGACTACAAGATCAGCGACGAGTTCGGTTTTAATATCGAGGCGCCAGTTATCGGCCATGCACGTATTCCGGCTGCAGGATTGACGGACACCGGCGTGGGCGACGTGTTCGCACGCCTGCGCTACGTTCATTCGATGGGACGCTTATCGATTGGCGGAGCCATCGAGACCGTTCTTCCGACTGCATCACACAGGACGCTCGGTAGCGGCGCCTTTCAACTGAACCTCGCCGGCCTTGTCGTCTACGCTTGGTCGCCAACTGTCATCACAGCTTTCGTTGGAAAGGCTGTGCAATCCGTGCATGAGCAAAGTGGACGGACGCAGGTGCAGGAAAACACGGCTCGCGCGATCCAGGCTTTTATCCTTCCACACGGGCGGTTCCTCACCTTCGACGTTCGTTACAATTGGGAGACCGTGAACCGGCAGGATCGCTGGTGGGAAGCTCAGGTCGAGGCTGGCGCGATGTTGAATGCTCAAACAGCTCTGTCCGTCTCGTTTTCGAGAAAGTTCGGCGACCGCGAAGATCGTGGGGCGATTTCCACAACCCTGAAGCGGTTCTTCTGAGCAGGCGCGCATGTCTTTCATCAGCTCCTTGCGCACTCTACGTCTGCTAACAGGAGCAGCAGCAGTTCTCGTGCTGTCAAAGGCCGTAACAGCTCAGGAATTGGAGCCTGTCTACAAGTCCGGCGGAACCAGCTTTTGGCTTTCGATGGAAGCCGGGACTCAGGTGGTTGGGGAATGGAATGCGTTCTGGGGCCTCAGCGGCATCTTCAATCCGGGACATCGTTTCGAGCCCACGCGCCATTGGTATGAAGCCTACGCGAAGCCGGGCGTACGGTTTCGCCAAGAGGCTTCGGAAAGCATCACGCTTTATGGGGGCGCATCGATTATAGCCTCCTACACGCTGCGCAAAGATATCTTCGATACCGGCGACACAGGGCGGGCTCTGCCCGAGCAAGCCTATGCGGGCATTACGTTCTCGCCTGCGGGAGCAGGCCTTGAACTAGATGTTTCTGCCGGCCAGCAGGAGTACCGGATCGGGTCAGGCATGCTGATCGCCAATGGCGCGGGCAACGGCTTTGAGCGCGGCGCCGTGATCTTCAGCCCGAGGCGGGCGTGGGCGCTCGCGACCGTTGCCAAGGCGACCATGGGGCCGGTGTCCATCGATGCTTTTTACCTTGATCCCAATGAGCTCGCCTCCAATGACACGAAGACGAAACTCGCCGGAGCGAAGATCGAGTACTCGACTGCGAAGGATCAATTCGTCGGCCTCGCCGCCTTTCGGGCTGTAAAGTCTGAAGCGCCGTACATTCAGGCGCCGTTCGGAGGCGTTGGAATACCGTCGTTTATATTGGATGGACGCGACGGGCTCGAAACGCTTCACGCCTATGGCCGCGTGAACCCTCTTTCCGGCGCGCTACCGGGCTTCTGGATCGCAGTTGATGCGGCGCTGCAGCGCAATGATCGTATCAACATGTCCGCGTGGGCGGCGCGCGTGGAGATGGGAAACCTCTTCGCCGATGTCCCTTGGGCGCCCATTGTCTCGTGGAGCTATCAGACCTTCTCGGGTGACAACCCCAACACGCGCACACTGGAGCGGTTTGATCCCCTATTCTACGATGGATCGCCTGCGGGCTGGGTCTCGGGAAGCAATGGCTCTCTCGTCTTCATCAACTCCAACGTCAACGCGCACAAGCTGACCCTGCGGCTGACGCCGACACAGCAGGACATCGTCACCCTGCGCTACATGCATGTGCGAGCCAACGAACTCAACAGCCCGATCCAGTTTGGACAGGCAACCCGCCTCGCCTCTTCAGGCGGAGCGCCCATCCTGGTCACAGGGGTGCCAAAGCCTCATCTGTCTGACGATTTTCTCGCTGAATACACGCGAGTTCTTACACCAAACGCCTACCTCTCCTTTGGAGTGGCTTATTCGATACCCGGCTCCGGCCTTGAGTTGCTCTCGCCAACGCGGCGATTGTCAAACTGGTCTGGAGCCTTCGCGAATCTCGTCGTCCGTCACTAGGAGACCGGTGAGGACGACACGCAACACTTTCATGGGGGCATGCCATGTGTTTCTCCGCTTGTCGTCGGATCGCGTTGACCAGCAGTCTGATGGCGGCGGCGTTGGCGCCGTCGGTCACAAAAGCGCAGACCTCCCAATCGCGAGGCGACACTGCGCTTGCATACGCAACTGCTTTTCAGGCGACCGTTTTCGGGTATCCCCTTCAAGGCATGTACGCACGCATGAGCGCAGAGGTGCTGAACCCTGCCATACGGAAAGCGCCGTTCAATACTTTCTTCCATTATCGGGAGTTGGCGACACCCACGGTTTCGCCTTTCCCCGCGCCAAACAATGACACGTTGTATTCGACTGCCTGGCTGGATCTGAGGCGCGAGCCTGCAATCCTCGGTACGCCGGAAATGAGCGGCCGCTACTACACCGCCCAGATACTCGATCTGACAACAGAGACAATCGCGAATGTGGGTCGCCGCGAGGATGGCGACGGCCCTGGCGTCTTTGCTATTGTCGGGCCGGGGTGGAGTGGCGATCTGCCTGCGAATGTGAAACGGGTCATTCGCAGTGAAACGTCGATTGCCTATGTCCTGTTGCGTATTCTGGTTGACGGCCCCGAAGACGTGCCCGCCGTGAACGCGCTTCAGGACCGTTTCTCGCTCGCCTCGCTTTCGCGTTTCAGGATGGGACAGACAGGCGTGAACGAAGAGTCGCTTCCGCCACTCTACGTTGCAGAGGATGCGAGGCAAAGGCTCGGCGTGCTGGACCGCGTGCTTCGCATGAGCCCGACGCGGGAAGTGGACAAGGGCATGGTCGCATCCTTCGCGCCGCTTGGAATCGGACCCAAGGACCCGACGCTGCGCATCTCGCCGACCGACGAGACGCTTGATCGCGCGGAAGCAGATGCGCGGGCTCTCATCGCTACCGTTGGCGCACGAACGGGCTCATTCGTGAACGGCTGGCGCATGCCTGCGAAAGCCATCGGCCGCTATGGCGTCGACTATCTCCAGCGCGCGTCGGTTTGGGACGGAGGACCGCTCGCCAATATCGTAGAAGAATCCTTTTACCCCGCAGCCTTGCTCGACGACGCGGGGCGTCCGCTGGACGGCGCGAGCGCGCGGTATCAGCTCCGCTTCGGTCCCGGAATGACCCCCCCGGTCGACGCGTTTTGGTCGCTTACCATGTACAAACTCGATGACAAGTTTCTCGTTGCGAACTCGATCAATCGCTATTCGATTGGGAACAGAACTCAGGGCCTCCTGCGAGGAGCGGACGGGTCTCTGACGATCAACATACAGGCGGAGCGCCCGACTGACGCCGCTGCCGTCGCAAACTGGCTACCGGCCCCTCGTCAACATTTCTACATGGTCTTGCGCCTGTACGGCCCTGCGAGCGAGGCGCTGTCCGGCTCATGGGCGCCGCCCCCTGTCGAGCGGCTCCGCCAATGAACCCCCTCGTTTGGGTAGGGCGCCAACACCGCCTGCCTGAGCACGCAAGGGGGATGATATGCGACACACTTTTCTCCGGCTCGGGGTAACAGCCCTCCTATGCGGTAAGCGGGCAGCTGCGCGACATTCTCGACGGCCTGCGCAGTCGCCTCCATCAGGTCAATGGCTGCCCGAGGCAGGTAAACTGCTATGTCGGAAAGCAAGCCGGGTCGATCGGCCATCAACGACAGCAGCAGGGCGCCCTCAGCACCGTTCGCCAGGACGCTGCGTAGATTGTCGTAATTGGTTCTCCGACAGAAGCAATTCTGGTTCAGCCTCTCCGCGAGCTTTACTTCGAGCATCATTGTTACCGCTGTGCGTTCGTGTGACAGAAGACGTGCGAGGACCTCAACGCTTCAACATCGGGCTGAGCGTTCCTAGAGTTTTATCGCACGCAAGCGCGCGGCGTTCAGGATTACACTCACCGAAGACAGCGCCATGGCAGCGGCGGCGATAATCGGCGATAGCAGAATGCCGAAGAATGGGTAGAGTAGGCCGGCAGCGATGGGCACCCCTGCAGCGTTGTACAGGAATGCGAAGAACAGATTTTGGCGGATATTGCTCATCACTGCGTGTGACAGGCGCCGCGCGCGCAATATGCCGACGAGGTCGCCGCGCAGCAGCGTGATCCCCGCGCTTTCGATCGCGACATCGGTGCCGGTGCCCATTGCAATGCCAACGTCTGCCGCGGCGAGCGCGGGTGCGTCATTCACGCCGTCGCCCGCCATTCCGACGACTTCGCCTTCGGCCTTGTAGCGCTTCACGACGGCGCTCTTTTGATCGGGCAGGACGTCCGCTTCGACCTGGTCGATACCGAGCTGACGGGCTACGGCGAGAGCCGTTCGGCGATTATCGCCAGTCAGCATGATCACTCGGATTCCCGCTTCCTTAAGCCCCGCGAGGGCTTCCGGCGTGCTTTGCTTCACTGGATCTGAGATCCCGAGAACCCCGGCAAGCTTGCCTCCGATGCCCACGAAGATGGCGGTTGCGCCGACCTCCCGAAGACCATCCGCTGCGGCGGTCATTGTTTCAGTCGCGACTCCGGTTTCGGCGAGGTAACTCGCGTTCCCGAGCACGACACGTTGGCCCTCGACGACGCCGACGGCGCCTTTCCCGGTCGGGGAGTCAAACTCCTGCACTGCCGGGATGACGATCCCGCGAGTCTCAGCCGCCTGCACGATGGCTCGCGCTAGAGGATGCTCGCTTGCGCGCTCGACGCCTGCGGCCAACCGCAAAAGCGCCTCTTCCTCTATCCCGGGCGCGGGGATCACGCCTGTCACGGAGGGCTTGCCTTCAGTCAGAGTGCCTGTTTTATCCACGACCAGCGTAGTGACTTTTTCCAGCCGTTCCAGCGCTTCGGCATTCTTGATCAGCACGCCAGCGTGCGCGCCTCGACCAACGCCTACCATGATCGACATCGGTGTTGCGAGGCCGAGCGCGCAAGGGCACGCAATGATGAGGACGGATACGGCAGCCACGAGCCCGTAAGAATAACTTGGCTCCGGCCCCCATATCGCCCATGCCCCGAACGCCAGCGCTGCAACCACGATAACCGCAGGCACGAAATATCCGGACACCTGGTCGGCCAACCGCTGGATAGGCGCGCGGCTGCGCTGCGCCTCCGCCACCATCTGGACGATTCGGGCAAGCATCGTATCGCTGCCGACCTTGCCTGCTTCGATCACCAGGGCGCCGGATTGGTTCATTGTCCCCCCGACGGTAGCGTCGCCAACCATCTTCGTGACGGGCATTGACTCGCCGGTCACCATCGATTCGTCGACTGCGCTGCGACCTTCAACCACGACGCCGTCCACTGGCACTTTCTCGCCCGGCCGCACACGCAGCCGGTCGCCGACTTTAATTGCATCAAGCTGCACCTCTTCATCGGAGCCGTCAGGTTTGAGCCGGCGAGCAGTCTTTGGTGCGAGATCAAGCAGCGCGCGGATGGCGCCGCCGGTGCTTTCTCGCGCGCGAAGCTCCATCACCTGTCCGAGTAGAACAAGCACCGTGATGACCGCAGCGGCCTCGAAGTACACTGCGACAGTGCCGTCTTGAGCGCGGAACGCTGACGGGAAAACGCCGGGCGCCATGGTCGCCACAATGCTGTAGATCCAAGCCACGCCCGTTCCCATTGCGATCAGCGTGAACATGTTGAGGTTGCGGCTGACGAGCGACTGCCAGCCGCGAACGAAGAATGGCCAGCCCGCCCATAAGACAACGGGGGTCGCCAAAGCGAGCTGAAGCCAGTTTGAGGTACTGCGGGAAAGGATATGGTCGAGTCCCGTCAGGTGACTGCCCATCTCCAGCGCCAACACCGGCAGGGACAGCACCATCCCGATCCAGAACCGTCGCGTCATGTCGATAAGCTCGTCGTTAGACACAGCGTCAGCTGTGACCATCAAGGGTTCGAGCGCCATGCCGCAAATCGGGCAGGAGCCAGGACCAGCCTGCCGGATTTCGGGATGCATGGGGCACGTGTAGATCGCATCACCAGGCACAGCGTCATTGATTTGCGCCGGCGCAAGGTAGCCTTGGGGATCGCTGTCAAACTTCGTTTTGCATGAGGACGAGCAGAAGTAGTACGGACGCCCAGTGAAGTGGGAACTGTGCTTCGCCGTGTGGGGGTCCACATCCATGCCGCACACCGGGTCCTTCATAGGAGGGGCGTCCTTTCCTCCATGCGTGCAACTCGGGCCGTGTACATGCGCCGCGCGGTGGCCCTGATGATCAGTCATGATCCCGTCTCCTTGATTAATCTCGACCCCGACGCTACACCTTCCCATGATGGCAAGGTCAAGAGGTTGATCATATGAACATTGGCGAAGCTTCAAAGGCGTCTGGCGTGAGCGCCAAGATGATCCGTCACTATGAGTCGATTGGTCTTCTGCGGCCGCCGGCGCGCGGGTCGAATGATTATCGGCTATACGCCGAACGTGACTTGCACGAGTTGCGCTTCATCGCTCGCGCCCGTGCGTTGGGTTTTTCGATGAAGGAGATCGGTGAACTCTTATCATTGTGGCGGAACCGTCGAAGAGCTAGCGCACAAGTGCGAGCGATCGCGGGTACGCATCTTAAAGCGCTTGAACAGCGTATCGCGATGATGGAGTCCGTTCGGGCGACGCTGAGCGAACTGGTTAGGTGCTGCCATGGCGACGATCGCCCGGATTGTCCTATTCTCGACGATTTGACACTGCAGCGTTAGCGAAGGTCGGCCGTTACTGCCGACCTTCGCGCGTTTATTGCCTCACTTGACGCGCTTTTGCAGCCATTCTTGCATTTCCTTGATCTCGCGCGTCTGCTCGCGGATCACGTCGTTCGCCCATTTCTTCGCCTGTTCATCCTTGCCATATTTCAGGACGATCTGCGCCATGTCGATTGCGCCCTGGTGGTGTGGAATCATTCCCCGTACGAAAGCCTGGTCCGCATCAGGAGCTTTTGCCGCGTCCATCATGGGGCCGTGCATCTTGTCCATAGCGGCAATGTTCTCGCGCACATGGGGCAGCTGCGCGGCGTCGGCAGCAGACGCAGGCGCGCTATGTCCCATTCCGCCCATCATTTTCTGCATCATGCCTGCGCAGCTCTGTGGCATGTTCTGCATTGCGGCCCGGCATTGTTCCGGCATTTGCTGCATCATCTGGCCCATCATCCCCCCGTTCGAGGGCGCCTGCGGCTGCGACGGCTGGGCAGGAGCGGGCGTGCTCCCGTGGTTATGATCGTTTTGCTGAGCGAAGGCCGCGGGGGCCCCTGCAAGCGCTGTAGCGAGGATGGCAGTAGCTATAAGCGTTTTCATGAAATTACTCCGTTGGTAGCTGACGCGTTTCGGCGAACGCCGACTGCGCGCTTGATGCAGAACTTGCTTTGAACGGTCGCGCTGGCTAGCACTTGCAGCTGAACGGCGCCGTTTCGTATTGCGGGGAAAAGAGAAGGTGGTGGCGCCGGTTAGACGGTTTCGGTCCGACCGCCGTTGCTTCCCCCTGCCACGCCAAGCGCAGCCAGGGTTGAGCACCGGTTCAGGTAAAGGACCTGGGGGGCCGCTTCAGAGATCCATGGGCCCAGCTCGCCCGATCAGAATCCTCAGGCAACCTAGCTGACGAGAGCCCGGCTGGTAGGATTAGGCCGGATGACAGGGGAGGGAGGATCGCGCAGCAGGCCACGCAGGTCATTTCACAGCAGCCGCCATTGCAGCTGTACAGATTCGGAAATCCTTGCGGCAACGACGCGTGCGCTGCTGCCCTCACGACCTGGCTTACAAGGATAGTTGGAGCTTTAGCCGGCGCGACATTTGCCGACACAGAAACGCCGACCTGATGATAGTGACCAGCATGAGCTTGTACTTGCGATGGCGCGAGCCAGAAAACGGCCAAGAGAAGCGCCGCTCCTAAAAATCGCAATGTGTATCGCGCGCAAGCCATGGGTTGAATTTTACCTCTGCCAGTGAGAGATCGTCTTTTTTGCCAGAAGTTTCAAGCTTTTACTTTCTACACCTTACCATGGATGTAAGGTCAAGCCCCTATGATTGGCTCGCCGCCATCATTTGCGGTTCATCGAGATGAGCTAAAAGTTCGCATGAATAGCCGCGCCTAACGTGCCTTCAATGTCCTGGTCCTCAGGCTCGCAGACTCACCACCTCACCGCCGCGTCGCATGACGTCCAGCCGATCCGCCCACCACGTCATCATCTTAACGCGCTCATCCCAGAAATCGGCGCGCGCATAGGCGCGGCGGACGGCGTTGTTCTCGACATGCGCCGACTGCGCTTCGATAGCGTCCGGATTCCAGTTGCCACTTTCGTTGACCATGGAAGACGCCGCCGAACGGAAGCCGTGGCCGGTCATATCGTCCTTGCCGTAACCCATGCGCCGCATGGCCGCGTCGACGGTGTTTTCCGACATGCAACTGTCAAGCGAACGGAGGAGGGAAACAGAAGCCGGCGATTACCAGTGATCGCTTGAAGTCGCTTCAGGGCGCCCAGCGCCTGCGGAGCCAACGGCACACGATGCGGCCTGCGCATTTTCATGCGACCCGCCGGGACGGTCCAGA
>JAUXWZ010000077.1 GCA_030684835.1 Beijerinckiaceae bacterium | reverse complement strand
GTTCCGGGCGAAGCAGGGGGAAGGCAAGGTTGCCATCGATGCGACCCTGAACCGGATTGCCCTCGATCAGGCCAAGGCCATGGCCGCCAAAGACAAGCTCGATCACGACGTCCTCGGATCCTTCAATTCGAGAATGGCGCCGCCAAAGCGGGGCGGGCCGCCGAGAATATTGCGTATGGCTACGAGGATCTCAAAAGGACGCTCGACCAGTGGATATTCTTTGTAAGAATTCAGTCAGCGGCGAATGGGTGCTCATTGAAAACCAACTGGAGCGCGCCGACCACATCCATCTTGGCCAACTGTTGACCTATGCATCCGGTTTGGAAGCAGTGAAGATAATCTGGGTGGCTTCTCAATTCAACGAAGAACGCCGTGCGACACTGGATTGGCTCAACAAGATAACCAATGATAGCTTCAGCTTTTTTGGAGTCGAAGTCGAGCTATGGCGGATCGGAGACTCGCCCATCGCTCCAAAATTTAATGTTGTGTCGAAGCCGAATGGCTGGTCTCAGTCAGTTCCAGGGCGAAAAATGGAATTGATGCCGCCGTCGTCAAGATGCAGGTTCTGCTCGACCGTGCCAGGTTTTCTCCGGGGGAGATTGACGGCAAGCTCGGCGAAAATGCCGACAAAGGCCCTGAAAGCTTTCGCCGAGGCCAAAGACCTCGCTTCCTCACTGCTCAAATTCGATCAGACCGAGCTCGCGAACATGACGGCAGCACTAGAGTATGTGTCACAAATTGCCACCGGACCGTGCCAGTTCGCCACGTAGGAGATACATCGCTCACCGACGGAACGGATTCGGCAAAGTTCATTCAGCCGAGCTCACGCGGAGTTCGGATTGGACAAGCCTGCATCCTTTAGCTTCGGCGCAGCGGTCAATCTGAGCAACAGGCATCCGCCTCAACCTGCGTTGCTTGTCCTCTTGGGAAGGAGGGGGCGCTAACTGGTCGGCTCGTCTCCGAATCTCACTTTCCAAAGCGGCTTGCTGGTTAAGAGTAAGAGGCTTCCCGGTAGTCATCAAAAGGAAACCAACGAGGTCATGCCGTCGCAGGTCCAAATCCAGGATGATGAGCCCGAAAGGACCATCGGGAATGCTCACGCGCTCGAAAGTGCAATCATAATTGTTCGGGCAAATCGAATATTGCTTTAATTTCACATACCTCATGCTGCATTCCGGAGGCGTCTCCAAACGAACGACGCAGACCGCCAGATCCGGTGGCACATCATTCTTCAAAACGGAAATGTCCGTCAGACCGCGGCCCACGCCAATGCCTGGAATACCATCCCAGGGTTTCCCGTTGGCTTTCGTGCGGTCGGCCGCCACGGTGATCCTGATTGGCTTCCCTTCACCGGCGAGGCCGTGGGCAGGGTACAGCAAGAGGAGCAAGACGGCCCAAAAAGATCTCACCCGCGCGGGCACGTCCTTTTTCCAGCATGTTCGCTTGTGGGCCACCATTTGAACCGTGCCTCCTGACGGGCAGATGGTTCTACGCCATTGTTGCCGCGACAGCCGTGAACAGCATGATGCAGTCACATACCATCGGCGGCATGCCTGTGGCGTCAGGAAAAGCCTGTCAAACATTCCCGAGGATGACCCCAAAGCGGACAAGGCAGCACAACTGACCCAACGTGGCGGGACTGCTACCGCCTCTATGGGTTTCGCAGCCCTGGAATTGCGGCTGTCTTGCCATAGGGACGGAAACGTCTCAAAATTCATCTTCAGGAGTTTCTTGGATCCGGTTTTGCGCGGATCGTGTGAGAGAGAGCTATCGGAGTTCGGATTCGGCATTACCGCTCGATTTGAGGCCCGCTATGACGACATGGACGCGATCGCGAAGGCTGTTGGTTTCCGCGAGTATTGCCGCTCTCGGCGGCACGGCACTGGCATCTCTGCTGGCCGGGAGCGGCGTCTTCCTTGTGGACGCGCGCGCAACCGCTGTGGACATTTCCTTGTCGCTCGCCGACGTCGATATTCCGTTCTGCCGCGCGCCTGCCGCCGGCCGGCCGAACATGATGTTTCGACTGGTGCAGACGGAAGTACCCCGCGCCGAGATGAGCGCCGCCAGGCCAGCGCCGGCGTTCGGGGACACGGAGCCGCCGCTGTGGACCGGCATCGGCTCCACCACCTGGAAGATCACGACGTCGAGCGAGCGCGCGCAGGCCTATTTCGATCAGGGCCTGCGTTTTTCTTATGCCTTCAATCACGATGAGGCGCGGCGCGCGTTCCGAATGGCGCAAAAGCTCGATCCCGATTGCGCCATGTGTTTCTGGGGCGAGGCTCTGGTGCTCGGCCCCAACATCAATCTTCCGATGCCGGAGGACGCGGTCGGGCCCGCTTATGCCGCCGCGCAGAAGGCGATGGCGCTCGCCGGGAAAGCAAGCGCGCGCGAACAGGCGCTGATTGATGCAATTGTTGTCCGCTACAGTAGCGATCCGAAGGCCTCCCGCCCGCCGCTGGATGCAGCCTACGCGGCCGAGATGGCGAAAGCCGCAAAGCAGTTCGCCGACGACGACGAGATTGCCACGCTCTATGCCGAGGCGGTGATGGATGTCAGCCCCTGGGATTACTGGAAGCCGGGCGGCCGCGAAGCCAAGCCGCAGAGCGTGCCGATCGTGCCGACCCTGGAGCGCGTGCTGGCTCGCAATCCCGACCATACCGGCGCCATTCACCTTTATATCCATGCCGTGGAGGCGTCCGACCGGCCAAAGCGCGCCGAGCCCTACGCCGACCGGTTGCGCGGCGCGATTCCGGGCGCCGGCCATCTCGTGCACATGCCGAGCCACATCTACTATCGGGTCGGCCGCTATCTCGATGCGCTGGAAGACAACAAGATTGCAGTCAAGGTCGATGAAAAATACCTGGCCGATACCAACGCGCCGATGGGCGTCTACCGGCTTGGTTATTATCCGCACAATGTGCACTTCCTGATGGCGTCGGCGCAGATGGCCGGCGACGGCCCGACTGTGATTGCGGCCGCGGAGAAGCTCGGCCAGCTCATTCCCAGCGAGGCTGCGAAGGGGATCGCGATGGTGCAGCCGGTCAAGGCAGCGCCTTACTTCGCGCACGCGCAGTTCAGCACGCCCGGGACCATTTTGGCTTTGCCGGATCCCGGCGATGCGATTCCCTATGTCAAGGCGATGTGGCTCTACGTGCGCGGCGTCGCACTGGTGGCGAACCGTGACTTCGCGGGCGCTAAGGCCGCGGCGAGCGCCATCGAAACGATCGAGCGCACCGCGGACTTCAAGCTGCTGAAGGATTCAGGCGTCCCGGCGCAGGAGGTACTCCGCATCGCACGCACAGTCATCCTCGCCCGCGTAGCCCAGGCCCGGGGCGATTACCGCACCGCCATCGTTCGGTTCGAGCGGGCGGCGGCATTGCAGGACGCCTTGGCCTACACCGAGCCACCCTATTGGTATTATCCAGTCCGGCAGTCGCTTGCTGCCGTCTTGTTGCAAGCAGGCCGTTACGCCGAGGCGGAGCAGCAATTCCAGCGCGCTCTCAGCCGGGCTCCGGCCAATGGCTGGTCGTATTATGGACTGGCGGAACTGCATAAGTCGCGCGGCGATGCCACCGCAGCCCGTAATGCCGAGGCTGATCTTGCCAGGACCTGGATCGGTGACCGCAAGCTTCTGCAGATTTCAAATCTCTAGGGCATGCCCATCGGTGGTGTCGTGGTCGGGGCCCGGACGGAGCTGCCTACTCCTCTTGATTTGCCGGATTATTCGATGTGCGAAGTTGGCGCCGAACAGACTGACTCGGCCGACGTAACGATGTCCGCTGTCGACCGATCGCCAAGACGACGCAAGTGATCCAAGGCAGACTTCTCTCGTATTTGAGCCCTATCCCCGCTTGCTACGCTTCGTGATGCCGTGAACTACGAATGCGCCTCCCGCGAAGCCAGCGATGGGAGGTCCCACGAAAACGAGAAGGGCGAGAACCGCATAGTATCCGGCGTGTAGCCCGAGGACTGCCATCAACCCGACCGCCACAATCGCGACCACGGCAAGCACCGCTGTGATGAAATCGAAACTCAACATTCTTTTATCGTTCAAGAGGCAGAGCCAGGCGAAGGCAGCGCCCCACGGGAACACCATAGATAAAGTTAAGATAGATGGAAAACATTTGACCTTAATCTTGGTGTCCGGCCCTTTCTTGCAGACAATGCCAAGCCTTGAGTACCACGCAAGCCGGACCTGGCGTTGCGCGGCTGCCGAGGCAGCTTTTGACCCAATTCGGACTTTCAGCCCCTAGCCCACTCGCGCCTTCGTGTGGTTGAATACTTGGGACTGCCAGACGCGAGGGCAAGCGCTATGGACAAGCTCAGCTTTCAAAGTCCGCTTCTTAATACCTATGCGATCGCTGCCTGCATAATGATTCTTAAGGCAGTCATGATGTCGTGGTTGACGGTTGTTCGGATGATGAAGGTAAATGGCGGGTTTCGGTCGCCTGAGGACATCAAGAAGACGATCCTCAACCCCAATCCAAGCGCTCAACAACTAGCACCCAATGAATATGTGGATCGCATCCGGCGAATTCAGCTGAACGATCTTGAAAATCTGCCGTTCTTCCTGGTTGCTGGATTTCTCTTCATCTTGACCGAGCCATCAATAGCGCTCGCCCAATGGCTTCTGTATGGGTACGCCGTTTCGCGGCTGTTACATTTTGCAGCCTATTTCACAGCAAGGACTCACGATACACGCGCAACGCTCTGGACCGTAGGTTCTCTGATCCTAATCTTTATGAGTTGCTGGACGCTCTTTGTTGCGTTGCGTCCATGACGTCGGCAGTTTTTGGCACGAAACGGACCTCCTTGCACGTCCGCTTTGCGGTCAAATCGGGGGAAAGCAGACCTGGGGGTGGACTGCGCATTTCGGCAGCTTTTGACCCATTAGCAGACGTCAAGATACAGTCAGCTGAGTACAACTCGAAATAATCTCCACTCGTCCGGGACGCCCTTCAATCGATGTGCTCCCCTGTCCTCGAACGTCAAACCGGACCCGGCAACGAGGTCGCGCACTGTCTGCGACACGAGTATTTCGCCGGGTGCCGCAAGCCCGGCAACCCGAGCCCCGATGTGGACCGCGATGCCGGCGAGATCTTCGCCCACTAGTTCGCACTCCCCGGTGTGAATGCCACAACGCAGCTTAAGCCCGAGAGAGTTCACGGCATCGTTGATAGCCTTGGCAGTTCGTATAGCTCGGGCGGGACCATCAAAAGCCACCAGAAATCCGTCTCCCGCCGTGCTGACTTCGCGTCCTCGATAGTGCTGCAGCACATCCCGCACACGGCGGTAGAATTCATTCAGCATTTCCCGCCAACGATCGTCTCCCATAGCTGCAACCTGCTGGGTTGATCCGACGATGTCGGCAAAGAGCACGGTCGCAAGTACTCGCTCTAGCTCGTGAGCACGATGCGCACCGGTGAAAAATTGTTCCACAGCATCGAGAACAGTGTCGCGCTCTCCTAGCCAGGGCATGTGTTGTTGCCCAGCGAGTTCAACCAGTTTAGCGCTGGGGATGTGTTGGGCCAGATAGCGACTATGTGCAACTTCGATGAGGGGGTCTCCTGTCCGATGCACCACGAGTGTGGGCACCCGGGTTGCGGCGAGAATATCTCGCACATCGATCTCGCGGTTCATCCGCATGATCGCGGCCGCTGCGCCCGGACTGGCCGACGCTCTGTAATAAGCCGCAAGCCTCTCGGCCCTGTGCGGGTCGTCGTTTGAATTTCCCACGCTTGCGCCAACGCTCGTGAACTTCGCAGTGCCCCAATTCTTGTCAATATCCTCGAGCACGTGTTCCCATTGGCGATCGTCCCAACCGTAGGGGTAATCGGCAGTCTTCGATCGTTTGGCATATGAGCCATAGATCACGAGAGCTGAAGTTCGCTGGGGATGGGTCGCAGCGTAGAGAAGCGACATCGGTCCGCCCTCGGAAACCCCGAACAGCGCAGCCTGATTGCATCCGATCGCGTCCAGAATCGCTTGAACATCGTGCATGCGCTGTTCAAGCGTAAAATCATGGGTACCCCGGTCCGACATGCCGGTGCCACGCTTGTCGAACAATATAAGGCGGCAAAATGAGGAAAGGCGTCGAAAAAATGCGCTTTGCTCCGGGTTACGCCATCCGGCCTCAATATTGGAAACGAAGCCGGGAACAAAGAGCAGATCGAATGGCCCTTCGCCCAGGACCTGGTACGCCACGTATACGTCGTCGCTCTTGACGTAGCGGGTCTCTGGCATGTCAGCCATTTTTTGTGCCCCAAAAAAGAGATAGCAGCATAGGCTGATGCCGGATGAGAAAGAATAGCGTCAGTTGTTGCGGTGCAGCGCCGTGTCCTAAGTTGGTTGCAAACCAGAAGCGACCGATACATAGCCAAAGTGACGCGATTGACCCGGAGCGGACATTTGATAACGGACTGGAAGGAACGTAATCTAGCACTTTGCCCTCGCGGGAGGTCCAAATGAAAACTCGCCTTGCCGCCGTTGCGGCCTGCAGCCTGTTGATGACGCACGTGGTCCAGGCTGCCGAAGTCAGAATGCTTGCCGCGGGAGCTGTCAAAGAGACCTTTCTCGAGCTTGTCCCGCAATTTGAAAGCACCACTGGCAACAAGGTGGTGGCAACATGGACTGGCTCTGCAGACATTAGAAAGCGCATCGGTGCGGGTGAGGCTTTCGATCTAATTATCGTGGGCGCACCGGACATTGATGCGTTCGTCAAGGACGGCAAGGTGATGCCGGGTAGCCGCGTTGACATAGCCCGTTCCGGTGTCGGCGTGGCGGTCAAGGCTGGTTCGCCCAGGCCCGACATTAGTTCCAGCGAGGCACTTAAGAAGACGCTTCTTTCCGCTAGGGCGGTTGTATATTCGACAGGTCCAAGTGGCGTCTATATCCAGCGCCTGTTCGATCGCCTTGGGATAGCCGACCAGATGAAGGACAAGTCGAAACAGACGGCACCCGGCATGCGCGTTGCCCAATATCTTGCGAACGGCGAAGCCGAACTCGGTTTCCAGCAGGTGAGCGAATTAGTCCACGAAGCGGGCATCGATTTTCTAGGTCCGCTGCCCGCAGAAATCCAGAACGTCACAGTTTACTCCAGTGGGATCTCCATCGGTTCGAATGCCTCAGAGTCCGCAAAGGCACTGCAGGCGCTTCTGTCCGGGCCCGTCGCCGCGCCCGTGTTCAAGAAGAACGGCATGGATCCAAGTCATCCATGATGCCATCGACCGGGGTAAGCGCGCGTCGGGTGATATCCGCTATTGGCCCACCAGTGAGCATTTTGCCGAGGGGCGCTGAGCCCGCTATGTACAATGGGAGCGATAGATGAATCGAGCTCGTGGCGTTTTTCTATCCGTGGCAACATTGGCAATGGTCTTTTCTGTTTGCCAAGCTGATGCGAAGTCGAAAAGCGACGGGAGGAAGGGCAAGTCGACGTCGTCGGAGCCTCCTCCGAACTTAAACGCTAGCGACAAAGCGCGGACGCTCAAATCCCAACCGAAATTTAAGGAGGCAGTGCCACTTGGGCAGAGGATGTCCAAATAGCAACGCGAAGGCCAAGATTTGTACGGCACGAGCCCTCGGACTGATGGTTAATCAGGACTTCGATGTCCACTTTCTGGCACCTTTGAGACATGCCCTCCTATACGTCCGTTCACCGGGGTAGACCGGAAGTCGTCGGGCACCAGTCAAAACGACGCGATTGACCCCAAGCGGACCTGCGGCCAACGATGGCCATGTTCCTGAATTGGTCCAAGGTCACGATCCGTTCTTACCAAGTTTAGGGTACTGGCCTGTTTCGAGCGCTAGTGGCCTAGTTTGAAAAATGCAGTGGCCTAGTTTCAATTTGGGAACAAACCGAGGGCCTACATGTTTACTGGCATTGTTGCTCGGGAAGCTGCAAAGATGCTTACGATGCTGGCAACATTTGCCGCGCCTATCGTGGTGCTGACGATATTCATAATCGTCGCCTGCGAGATCAGGAACGCTTGGAATCGAAACCGCCTTGAGTAGTGAGGCATGGGACAAGCTGAGCGACCAAAATGTCCCCATTGCGGGGAATTTATGATCCTGGCGCTGCCGCCCGGCGGCAAGGGCCAGCGCGCCATGCAGTGCTTCGATTGCGAGCGGCCAGACCCCATCAAGTCCGACGCGCTCAGGTGGCTTTCCAGTGAGCTAAAGCCGCCCCAGTGAGCGGTATTGCTAAGACTCGGTTTAGGCATTGGGCGTAGAAGGCCGCCCATGTCCGAACGCTCAGTCTATTTGCGAGATCAGGCCCAGAAGTGCGAGTGGCACGCCAGCCACATGACCGACCATGAGACGATAGCGGAACTACGCAAGCTCGCGGCCGGCTACCGTATCGAGGCGGCCCAAATCGAGTGCAACGAAAGCAAGGAGTAAGTCGCCTCAGTTGGCGGCTCCCCTTGAGCTAACGCAAACCCGCTTCCATCAATCTTTGTATCGTTGTCATCGTAGCCGAACGACCCTGGCGGGCTGTTGAGGTTATGGGCCCGGGCTCCTAGGCATTCCGGGCCCGCTCTGTTTTATGGCCGCCTCAGTTGGCAGCCTCTCTTTCATTTGTCGATGTGATCCCATGTCGCCTGTTGGCACCTTTGAGACATGACGATCGGCCCTCTCGATGTCCACAGGGGGAAGACCGGAAGTAGTCGGCCGACGACCAAAATGACGCGATTGGCACTTTTCGGACATGGCACCAACCGTCGGGAATGTCCGCTTATCGGGGCGAAGTAGACGTGATCCCGTGGGCACGACTCATCACGGTTGTTCGCGGTAGAACTCAGTGATGATCGCGTACTCTCTACCTGCGCTCAT
>JAUXWZ010000042.1 GCA_030684835.1 Beijerinckiaceae bacterium | reverse complement strand
CGCATCGGGCGTGGCGGCGTCAGCCAGAACATCCTGATCGAAAACGTCCTGCAACTCGCGCGGCAGTTTCTGGCGGATCTCGTTTTTGAGCGCATCAAACTGCGCGGCGAACTCGGGGT
The DNA here is from genome assembly GCA_030684835.1 of Beijerinckiaceae bacterium. Lineage (GTDB taxonomy): Bacteria > Pseudomonadota > Alphaproteobacteria > Rhizobiales > Beijerinckiaceae > Terripilifer. The sequence goes on along the minus strand of JAUXWZ010000042.1, from coordinate 2,916 downwards.
CCGCCGCAGCTTCATCGAGGATCGTATCGAAGGTCAGCGACTTTGTTTCCAGGCCTGCGTACACGCTGGCATCCGCGTGGCGCAGGGGCAAGGTGTCGAGCCTGATCTTTTCGATCCAGCATTGTGCGGAGACGCGTTCGGCTACGCCCAGCGCCTGCTCTTCGAGCGTCGCGCGATCGGCCAGCAAACTGTCGTGAAGCGCCGTCTCGCCGCGAATGGTGATGCGCGCCGCAAGCGCCTTGCCGGCGGCAGCCGCGTATGCCTGATCGAGTTGATCGTGGATGCGCGCGCACAGCGCGTCGATATCGTCGCAATTTGCGGCGTCGATCTGCACATGCGCCCAGCGCGCGGCGTCAAGCTCAATGGGTTGCGCATCGACGATGCGCCCATCATCCACCGTGACGCGCATGGCGCCTTTCGCGCCGGTCTCGCGGATGCTGCGGCCCTGCAAATTGCCCGGATAAACAATCCACGGGTCGCGCGCCACCACCTCGGCCTGATGGACATGGCCCAGCGCCCAATAATCGTAACCGAAATTGCGCAAGTCCGTGATGGCGCACGGCGCATAGGGATCATGCCCAGGCCGCCCGTCCAGCGATGTGTGCAGCACGCCAATGTTGAGCCAGCCTTCGCGCCGCTGCGGATATTTGGCGACAAAACCATCTTCCACCGCGCGATCTGGAAAGCCGCGCCCGTGCAAAATTGTTCGCAGAGGCTCGATTTCAAAACTGTTCGCTGTGCGCGTGGAAAACTCCCGCACGTTGGCGGGCCATTGCAGATTGCGCGACATGCGGCTTGCGGCGTCATGATTGCCGCGCAGCATGAAGACGGGAATGTTGGCGCGCTCGAGCTTCACAAGCTCGCGCATGAAAAAGAGGCCCGTCGAAACGTCCGCCCAATCACCGTCGAAGACATCGCCGGCGATGATCAGAAACGCAGCCTGCGAGCCGATGGCCTCATTGACCAAATCCTGCACGGCGCGGCGGCCAGCTTGCGCAAAAAACGCTGCAGCCTCGGCGTTCTTGCGCCCAAGCGCCGCGAGAGGGCTGTCGATATGGAGATCGGCGGCGTGAATGAAGGAGAATCGCATTGCGCCAGTGTCATCCGCGCGCCATGCCTGCGTCAAATCGGCTTGCGTCAAATCGGCTTGCTTCAGGCCGACCTGCAGTCAGACCGAACTTTTTCTCACATGCCGCCGAGATGCTCTGCGACGTTGAAAATGTCCTTGTCGCCGCGGCCGCAGAGATTCATCACCATCAGATGGTCCTGCGGCTTTTGCTGCGCCAGTTCCACCACCTTCGCCAGCGCATGGGAGGGCTCAAGCGCGGGGATGATGCCTTCGAGCTTGCAGCAGAGCTGGAAAGCGTCCAGCGCTTCCTTGTCTGTTGCGGACAGGTAGGTCACGCGGCCCGTGTCGCGCAGCCAGGCGTGTTCGGGGCCGATGCCAGGATAATCTAGACCCGCGGAGATCGAATGACCTTCGAGGATTTGCCCGTCTTCGTTCTGCAGAAGATAGGTGCGGTTGCCATGCAGCACGCCGGGCTTGCCGCCCGCCAGCGAGGCGCAATGGCCGTCTGGAACATCAAGGCCGTGGCCCGCGGCTTCGACACCGAAGATTTCCACGCTCTTGTCGTCAAGGAAGGGATGGAAGAGGCCGATGGCGTTGGAGCCGCCGCCGATGCACGCGATGAGCGAATCCGGCAAGCGACCTTCCGCAGCCTGCATCTGCGTGCGCACCTCGTCGCCAATGACGCACTGAAAGTCGCGCACCATGGTGGGATAGGGATGCGGGCCCGCCGCTGTGCCGATGCAATAGAACGTCGTGTCGACGTTCGTCACCCAGTCGCGCAGCGCTTCGTTCATCGCGTCCTTCAGCGTGCGCGCGCCGGACTGCACGGGCACAACTGTGGCGCCAAGCATCTTCATGCGAAAAACGTTGGGTTTCTGCCGCTCAACGTCGACGGCGCCCATGTAGACGATGCATTCGAGACCGTATTTTGCGCAGGCGGTCGCGGTCGCCACGCCATGCTGGCCCGCGCCTGTTTCGGCGATGATGCGCTTTTTGCCCATGCGCAGAGCAAGCTGAATCTGGCCGAGCACGTTGTTGATCTTGTGCGCGCCGGTGTGATTCAGCTCGTCGCGCTTGAAGTAGATTTTCGCGCCGCCGCTCAGCCCCTGCGCGCGGGCAAGTGCGCGGGCGTGTTCCGTCATGCGCTCGGCATAATAAAGCGGGCTTGGCCGGCCCACATAATGGGTGGCGAGATGCGTCAATTCCGCCTTGAAAGATGGGTCCGCCTTGGCGGCCTCATAAGCCTGCTCGAGCTCAAGGATCAGCGGCATCAACGTCTCGGCGACAAAGCGCCCGCCAAAGATGCCGAAATGGCCCGACTCATCAGGGCCGGTGCGGAAAGAGTTCAACTTGTCATCCACGGATAACGCTCCTGTTGGCCCATCTTTTACAGGGTTTTTCCATGGTGTGGAGCCGTTTTTTGGCGCACGGGGCGAAACGACGCCATCCCCTGCAGCCGTGTTACAGCTGCGGGGACGGCGACAGCCGTTAAGCCGCCTGCTTCTCCGCTTCCACCACCGGCTGACGAATGAGGTGATCAAACGCGGAGAGGGCCGCCTTTGATCCTTCGCCCATGGCGATGATGATCTGCTTGTATGGACTTGTGGTGGCGTCGCCCGCCGCAAATACGCCGGGGATTGACGTCTCGCCGCGCGCATCCACTTCGATTTCACCGCGCGGCGACAGCGCGACAACACCCTTCAGCCATTCGGTGTTGGGCACGAGGCCGATCTGCACGAACACGCCTTCCAGATCGATACGGCGCTCCTCGCCGCTCTCGCGGTCCTTCACCGACAAGGCAGTCACCTTCGCGCCGTCGCCATGCACTTGCGTGGTCTGGCCGGAGG
>JAUXWZ010000038.1 GCA_030684835.1 Beijerinckiaceae bacterium | reverse complement strand
GCAGCAGCGAGCGGGTCGCCGATGCCTTCGCTGTGCGGGTTCGCCGCGTAATCGTCGATACGTTTTTCGATCTCGTGCCGGAAATGCCGGATGAGACCCTGAACAGGCCACGCAGCCGCGTCGCCCAATGCGCAGATCGTGTGTCCTTCGATCTGCGTGGAAACTTCGAGCAGCATGTCGATTTCGCGCTTCTGGGCGCGGCCTTCGGCCATGCGATTGAGAACGCGCCACATCCAGCCCGTGCCTTCACGACATGGCGTACACTGGCCACAGCTCTCGTGCTTGTAAAAATAAGAGATGCGGGCAATGGCGCGAACGATATCGGTGGACTTATCCATCACGATCACCGCCGCCGTGCCGAGGCCGGATTTCAGGCCGCGCAGCGTGTCGAAATCCATCGCGGCGTCCATGATCTCGTGCGCGGGCACAATAGGCACGGACGAGCCACCGGGGATGACGCCAAGCAAATTGTCCCAGCCGCCGCGAATGCCGCCGCAATGCTTGTCGATCAACTCGCGGAACGGAAGCGACATCGCCTCTTCCACATTGCAAGGCGTGTTGACGTGGCCGGACACGCAGAACAGCTTGGTGCCGACGTTGTTCTTGGCGCCGAAGCTTGAAAACCACGCCGCGCCGCGACGCAAAATCGTCGGCGCCACAGCAATGGATTCCACGTTGTTCACCGTGGTCGGGCACCCGTAGAGCCCCATGTTCGCGGGGAACGGCGGTTTCAGGCGCGGCATGCCCTTCTTGCCTTCGAGGCTTTCGAGCAGCGCGGTTTCCTCGCCGCAGATGTATGCGCCGGCGCCGTGATGCACATAGAGGTCGAACGGCCAGCCGTTGACATTGTCCTTGCCGATGAGCTTGGCCTCATAGGCCTCGTCCACCGCGGCCTGCAGTCGCTCGCGCTCGTAAATGTATTCGCCGCGCAGGTAGATGTAGCAGGCGTGCGCGCCCATCGCGAAAGACGCGAGCAGACAGCCTTCGATCAGCAGGTGCGGATCGTTGCGCATGATCTCGCGATCCTTGCACGTGCCGGGCTCGGACTCGTCAGCGTTGACGACGAGATAAGACGGCCGCGCCGGATCTGGCTTGGGCATGAACGACCACTTGAGGCCCGTGGGAAATCCGGCGCCGCCGCGCCCGCGAAGCCCCGAGGCCTTCATTTCGTTGACGACCCAATCCTTGCCGCAGTCGATGAGCAGCTTGGTGCCGTCCCACGCGCCGCGTTTCTTCGCCTCGGCAAGACCGGGCGAATGAAAGCCATACAGGTTGGTGAAGATGCGATCGCGATCAGCAAGCATGTTTTCGCGCCCTCACTTCTTTTCCGCTGCGGCAGCGGTCGCAGCAGCAGCGGCGGCTTCAGCCGCCTCGCGATCTTCCTCGAAACGCGCGCGCCATGCGCCGACGACGGAGCCGTCGTAAAGGGTTGCGTCGGTGAGCGTCGTCCCCTTGCCGGGCTCGGGCTCCGAAGAAATCCTGCCCGTCTGCGAGCCTTTTTTCACCGGGCGTCCAGCGGCAAGATCGTCGAGCAGCTTCTCGAAATTCTGGACCGACAGGTCTTCAAAATAATCGTCATTGATCTGCACCATCGGCGCATTGCAGCAGGCGCCGAGGCATTCCACTTCAAGCCAGGCGAACTTGCCGTCTGCAGTGACGTGGCGCTGTTCGCCTATTCGCTTCTGCAGGACAGCCTTGATGTCATTTGCGCCGCGCAGGGCGCAGGGTGTTGTGCCGCACAGCTGGATGAAATGGCGGCCGACAGGCTCGAGATTGAACATCGTGTAGAAGGTCGCGACCTCCATCACGCGGATCGTCGGCATGTCGAGCATCTGCCCGACCTTTTCGATGGCGGCGCGCGGCAGCCAGTAATCATTCTGGGCCTGAGCTTTCCACAACAGCGGAATGACCGCCGAAGCCTGACGACCGGGCGGGTACTTGGCGATCTGCGCTTGCGCCCACGCCATGTTTTCGGGCGTGAACTCGAAGCTCGCGGGCTGAACTTCAGCGAGGCGGCGGACGCTCATCTTTCACCTGATCCTGAGTGCTGCGTGATCATCAGCGGTCCACCTCTCCGAAGACGATGTCGATGGAGCCGAGGATGGCGCTCACGTCCGCCAGCATGTGCTTGCGGCACATGAAATCCATCGCCTGAAGATGCGCGAAGCCGGGCGCGCGGATCTTGCAGCGATACGGTTTGTCGGTGCCGTCAGCGACGAGATAGACGCCAAACTCGCCCTTGGGCGCTTCCACCGCTGCGTAAACTTCGCCAGCCGGAACGTGGAAGCCTTCCGTGTAGAGCTTGAAGTGATGGATGAGCGCCTCCATCGAGCGCTTCATCTGCCCGCGCGAGGGCGGCACGATCTTGTTGTCGACGGCCGCGACAGGCCCCTGCCCGCCGGACACCGACAGCTTCTCGATGCATTGCTTCATGATGCGCACCGACTGGCGCATCTCTTCCATGCGGATCACCTGGCGGTCGTAATTGTCGCCGTGGCGGCCGATCGGAATGTCGAAGTCCATCTCCTCGTAACACTCGTATGGCTGCGACTTGCGCAGATCCCACGGCGCGCCGGAGCCTCGCACCATCACGCCCGAGAAGCCCCACTTCCAACATTCTTCCAGCGAGACGACGCCAATGCCGACGTTGCGCTGCTTGAAGATTCTGTTGTCGAGGAACAGGTCCGTGAGATCGTCGCATACTTTGAGGAAGGGATCGCAAAAAGCGCCGATGTCTTCGATGAGTTTTTGCGGGAGGTCGCGAGCAACGCCCCCGGGACGGAAATAATTGGCGTGCATGCGCGCGCCCGAAGCGCGCTCATAAAACACCATCAGTTTTTCGCGTTCCTCAAAGCCCCACAGCGGCGGGGTGAGCGCGCCCACATCCATCGCCTGCGTCGTGACATTGAGCAGATGCGAGAGCAGACGGCCGATCTCGGAATACAGCACTCGGATGAGTTGGCCACGTCGCGGCACCTCAACGCCGCAGAGGCGTTCGATGGCGAGGCAGAAGGCGTGCTCCTGATTCATCGGCGCGACGTAATCGAGGCGGTCAAAATACGGCAGGTTCTGCAGATACGTGCGCGCTTCCATCAGCTTTTCGGTGCCGCGATGCAGCAGGCCGATGTGCGGATCGACGCGCTCGACGACTTCGCCGTCGAGTTCGAGCACCAGGCGCAACACGCCGTGGGCGGCGGGATGCTGCGGACCGAAGTTGATCGAGAAATTACGGACTGAGGATTGGTCGTTCATGTCGCTCAGCCCTCTCTCGCCTTTTCATCGCCCGGCAAGGCGAACGGGGTGTCGCCCTCCCACGGCGAGAGGAAGTCGAAGCTGCGATATTCCTGCGTCAGGCGAACGGGTTCGTTGACGACGCGCTTGAGAGCGTCGTCGTAACGCACTTCCACGAAACCGGTCATGGGGAAGTCCTTGCGCAGCGGATGGCCCTCAAACCCATAGTCGGTGAGGATGCGGCGCAAATCGGGGTGGCCGGAGAACGGGATGCCGAAGAAGTCCCACACTTCGCGTTCGAACCAGTCCGCGGCGGGAAAAACGGTGATGATGGAGGCGACCGACTCGTCCTCCGCCACAGGCGTCTTGAGGCGGATGCGGTGGTTGAGGCGCGGGGAAAGCAGGTGATAGACGACGTCAAAACGCTTCTCGCGGGCCGGGTAATCCACCGCCGTAATGTCGATGAAGCATTTGAACTGACAGGCTTCGTTGTCGCGAAGATAGGTCAGCGCCTCAACGATCTTCGCCGCGTCAGCGATGACGTTCAGTTCGCCAAACTCGACGTAGGCGCGCTGCACGACGTCCGCCGCCACGAGGGCGTCGCCCAGCGCGAGAAGCGGGTCGGTTTCGACGAGTGGTTCAGCGCCCTCAGTCATTCATCACCGCCGTCGTTATCCTCGTCCAGCTCCCACGCGTGGTGCAGGTAGTCGACAAGGTCGTTGCCCTCGTAAATCTCGAACCTGTGTCGCAGATCGAGGCGGCCGAGCGCGGCCGAAAACTCCGGGAGTTGCGAACGGCTCTCTGGAGTGTCGAAGCCGCTGCAGAGAATGTAGCCGACGTCATCGCGTGTGAACTCGACACGCTCTCCCGCAAGCCGCAAGCGGAGCGCATAGGCGCTGTCTTCCGTCGCAAGGCCAGCGCCCGCAAGCAGGCGGGCGAGATCCGTTCGAGGAAGCTGCGAGTCGATTTCACCGTCGACGCTGACGTCCGCATCGCTCACCTTTCGATCGTGCCGGTGCGGCGGATCTTCTTTTGCAGAAGAAGCACGCCGTAGAGCAACGCCTCGGCCGAAGGCGGGCAGCCAGGAACGTAGATGTCGACGGGCACAATACGGTCGCAGCCGCGCACCACCGAATATGAATAATGGTAATAGCCGCCGCCGTTAGCGCACGAACCCATTGAAATCACATACCTTGGCTCCGGCATCTGGTCGTAAACCTTGCGAAGCGCGGGCGCCATTTTGTTGGTGAGCGTGCCGGCGACGATCATCACGTCAGACTGGCGTGGCGAGGCGCGCGGCGCAAAGCCGAATCGCTCGGCGTCATAGCGCGGCATCGACATCTGCATCATCTCGACCGCGCAGCAGGCGAGGCCGAACGTCATCCACATGAGCGAGCCGGTGCGCGCCCAGACAATGAGATCTTCGGTCGTGGTGAGCACAAACCCCTTGTCGGCGAGTTGGTCGCTTACCCGCAGGTAGAAGGGATCGTTCGAGCCGACGGGCTTGCCCGTGGCCGGATCGATGATCCCGCGCGGCGCGGGGCTCGTCAGGGTCGAAGGCGTCGAATTCATCAATCCCACTCCAGGGCGCCCTTCTTCCACTCGTAGACGAAGCCAATCGTCAGCACGGCGAGGAAGATCATCATCGACCAGAAGCCAAAGAGGCCGATTTCACCGAAGGCTACCGCCCATGGAAACAGGAAGGCGACTTCCAGATCGAAAATGATGAAAAGCAGCGACACGAGATAGAAACGAACGTCAAATTTCATGCGCGCCTGACCGAAGGCGTTGAAGCCGCACTCATAGGCGCTCAGTTTCTCGGGATCTGGCTTCTTGTAAGCCAGAACAAACGGAGCAACGAGCAATGCAGCAGCGATTCCGGCAGAAACGCCAATGAAAATGACAAGCGGCAGATAGTCGTTGAGTAGACCCGACATATGCATTCCGGGACTCTGCGCCAGAGGCGAACGTTGAATTTCTCGGCCGAGTGAACGTGCGAAATTCAACGCCGCACGCGCAGTCTCTCGAGACTGCCGGAGGACTATCGCACCGCACTCTTGCACGCAAGGCGAAACGGCCTCGATTTCAGCAATGCGCACGGCTCCTGCGGCTCTTCGCAAGACCGAGGCAATTGCGCGCGATTAAATGCGTCGGCCAGTCTCGCTATATGAGACCGAGCCTCGCCGATGCGATACCCAGCGCGGCGCCGCCGCCGATCACCCAAAGCGGGTTTTTGCGAAGGAGGTACATGAAGATTGCAGAGATCGCGGTCAGCACCCACAGGAAGGCCGCATAATTGGCGGCCTGAGCGGTGATGAGGCCTGACGCCATCATCAGGCCCACCACCACGGGCGCCAAGGCTCCCTTGACCGCAGACAGCCATGCCGCGTCCTTGAGCCGGTCAATGCCGCGCCCGACGGCAAACGCAATCAGGCTGGGCGGGCCGACGATAGCCACCGTCGCCACCAACATGCCGGGGATGCCTGCAACGCGCCAGCCTATGAGGCTGACGATAAGCATATTGGGGCCTGGCGCGACCTGCGCCAACGCAACCATGTGCGCGAAGTCGCTGGCCGTCATCCACCCGCGGACGCCGACAATCTGCCGGTAGAACTCAGGGATGAGCGCGCTGGCGCCACCAATCGAGAAGAACGCGACCCCGAGGAACGTCAGGGCGAGCTGGACGAGGATCGTCATTTTCCAGCGCCTTCCTTTCGGGGAACGGCGCGCAGGCGGTAAAGCGCGACTGCGACAGACAGCGGCACGATCAACCCGATCACCCAGACCAGCGGGACGCGCAAGAGGCCTATGGCGGCGAACGTCCCAATCCCAAACACGACGCTGGGCCAGCCCCGCCGCAACCCGGCGATCATGCGAGCCGACGTTCCGATGATGAGGCCGGCCGCTGCAGCGGCGGCTCCCGCAACTGCCGCTTCGACGTCAGGCAGATGCGAATAGGACTGATACCCATAGGCCAGGCCAAGCAGGATCAGCAAAGGCGCCAGAAGCAAGGCGCTCAAACCGACTACCGAGCCGAGAGGGCCCTGATACCGGTCCCCGAGCATGACCGTTACGTTCAGGAAATTTCCGCCCGGCAAAATTGAGCAGACCCCAAACAATTCCACGAATTCACGCGGCGTCAGCCATTTGTTGCGCTCGACCATGACGTAGTTTGCGCTGGCCTGAATTCCTCCAAAACCCATGAGGCCGATCAGAAGGAAACCGATGAACAGCTCGCGCATGCTCACGTATCGCGCATCAGGAACGTTGTTTTCCAATATCTTCGCCCGCAGGAAGGTCAGTTGACTTTCTTTGTCACTCTCCCGCGCGCGCAGATCAAGCCACGGTTTCAGAATTTCCTGCAAGATCCTTGACGGGCGAAGGCGCCATGTCCGGCAGCAGGCCGAATTGTACGGCTCTGGCGACGGCCTGAACGGTATTGGCGCAGTTCAGCTTTTCTCGCGCACGAGATAGATGAAACTGCACCGTCTGCTGCCCAATCCCCAAGGTGACAGCGATTTGCTTGGCTTTGAGCCCTTCCGCCGCGAGTTTGAGGCACTGAACCTCCCGGCGGCCAAGGTTCGGGCTTCCTTTAGGGTTCCACATTCCAACACGGTGCTGCACGACATGCGCAAGCAGCAGGAAGCGACCCCGCCAATCATTATTCGAGTCCGGAAGGTCAGCGTTTTCGATCATGAGGTTGGCGGTGAGGACCCCGAAACGGCGGCGCGGTCCCAGAAGGGCCACGCGCAGATTGACCATGTCCCCCTCGGTCCCAGCCCCCGGTGCGTCGATTACAGGAAGCGACTTCGACCAAAGTTCTCCTCCAGGATCAACAATTGTTGCTTCCGAAATGTCTACGGTGCCGCTCACTATTTGAAAGTCGGGTGCGCGGACCGGCGGTGGATACGCCCACCAGGCGAACGCTGCGCCCTGGAACGGGTAGGACTGCATGCACGTCAGAAATTCGCTCTCAAGCTCGGCGAGATTTGCCGTCGATTCCAATCGGGCGACGACCCCGTCAAAAGCGCTCAAGCGATGTGTGCGGCTAGCCATGAGATTCGCCAACCTGCTTCACCATGGGGTTCTGTCCACTGATTCCAAGGCGCAAGAATCAGACGTTGTCGGTTTTTGTCACGGGGCGCCGAGAGACAAGTAACTCTGGCAGCCAACACCGTTGGGCACCTCGGAGTTGCATCCTTCGATTGAGGAATGGATCAGCACAAGTGGTGAAAATTATGAGGCTGAAGCACGGCCGGCGAGCAGGGCGCGCGCCGCTCCTCGCCCCAGCGCGTAAGCTGGAAATTAAGCAACGCGGCGGGCGCAGCCAAGCGCGTCGAGTGAGGCCCGCCCTCCCCGCGATCTTCGAACTAAACGGCGAGCCGCTCGAACGCACGGGACAAGAATCACGCACTCGCGCGCCTCTGCACGCACAGGATTGCGTTGACACGCGTCGGACGCGCACGGCTATGTTTCCAGAATGGAGATTCTTGCAAAATTGGGGATTGCTGCCGCGTTTTCGGGAGCTTGCGCTTATGCATATCTGCGGCTGGCGCGCCGACGAAAGGCCGTAAAGCGCGAATCGCTTCTCGTTCTGGGAAGTTTGATGCTGTTCAGCTTTCTGCGGCTGCTGTCGATCCACTGATGCTCGAACTCATCCCGCGACGCCTTAGGCGGGATAAAATCCGCATGCTCCCACCTTGGCGAACTTCGATGGCCGGGCGCAATTGAAGTGATTCGCGGGGGATTGGCGCAGGACGGGATGGAAGCGGGCTAAAGTTGCGGCGCTCATCCGGCGTCTTGGCAGCATGAGCTAAAAAGTGAAGCTTCCGCCTTGAATGGCGAGAGAGACGGGACTCGAACCCGCGACCTCCGGCGTGACAGGCCGGCGCTCTAACCAACTGAGCTACTCCCCCGTATCGGACATGGTGTTGTGCACCCGTCCGGGGTGACGGTTGCGATAATAGACGTATCCCCAAGTGTCAAGAACGAACGCGCAATCGGCCCATCTTAAAAGTTTTCGGACCCTAGCTTCCAGCGCCGAATCTCCTGAGGCGTCAGGATGCGCAACTTGTCATGGCTAATGCGCTCCGCCATCGAAATGACCTCCCGACTCACGCCCATGGAGCCCACGTAGTCGCTGAGTCGCTGGACAAGTTCAGGAGTGGCGAAGACGGCCTCGTACCTGTTCATGTCATCGTCTCCGCGTCGGCCGTAATCGAAGGCGACCATGCGATGCACTCCGATCTTGCTGACCCTTGGGATGACTCGCTTCTTCGCGCCGATCAAAGCGTAGACGCAGGCGGAAAAACAATTTCCCGGCGCGATTCCTCTGCTTCCCGCGCGTCCTACGATCACGGCCACCCCGGCCTGCCGGAAAAATTTCCCCAATTGCATGGAGGCGCCCACGCGCCCGCCGGGCGAATTGATGAGGACGACACCCCGCATTCTGGGGTCGCGCGATTGACGTTGAACGAATTCCACGAATCGATCGGGCGTGCTGAGTGTGATATCGCCCTCGGCTACGATCATGAGCGGACATCTGGAGCCGCAATTGGCGCCCACAGGCATCGTTCGGAACGTCATGGGAGCGGCATGTGCGGCCAGGCAGCCCGCCAGAACGGCGATCGACGCAAGTCCGGCGCGAAGCATTTGATGCGCATACGTCATGGGCACTCATCCGATAGGCGCTGATCCCGGCGGCTTTCCACGCCTCAGACTAGAATATCCGGCCCCTCAGGTCGATAGGACGACGACGCGTCACTCGACAGGCCGAGGCCAGCATCCTACAAACGCGGCAAATAACGTAGAAGGCTGGCCATGAGCGATTATTACCTGTCCCCGCTCCTTTTCGAGAATGCTGTCCGCGCCGCCCTTGAGGAAGACCTCGGCCGCGCTGGCGACATCACCACGCTGGCGTGCATCCCCGCGGGCCGCAAGGCAGTCGCCGTGCTGGCCCCGCGCAAACCGGGCGTCATCTGCGGTCTGAGCGTCGCTGAGGCCGCCTTCCGCATCGTGGACCCCTCTGTGACGTTCGAGTATCTAGCGGCCGATGGTGACCAGATCACGACGCCGCGAACTGCGGTTGCGCGCATTTCCGGCGACGCACGCGCGATCCTGACCGCCGAACGCACGGCGCTCAATTTCATTTCCCATATGTCGGGCGTAGCGACTGCGACGTCACGGCTGGTCGCGCTGACGCGCCATACGAAGGCGAAGGTCATTTGCACGCGTAAGACCACGCCAAACCTGCGGGCGCTCGAAAAATACGCTGTGCGCTGCGGTGGCGGCATGAACCACCGCTTCGGTCTCGACGACGCCGTCCTTATCAAGGACAACCACATCGCCGTGTGTGGCGGCATCCGCGAAGCCCTGCGGGCCGCAAAGGCCTACGCCGGACACATGGTGAAAATCGAGATTGAAGTCGACAACCTCGACCAGCTCAAGGACGTGATCGCCGAGGGCGCGGATATCGTCCTGTTCGACAACATGAGCCCCGAGGACATGCGCAAAGGCGTCGAGATGATTGCCGGGCGTATGAAGACGGAAGCCTCCGGCGGTATTTCAGCCGAGAGCGCCAAGGCTGTGGCGGAAAGCGGCGTCGACATGCTTTCATCAGGCGCGCTCACACATTCCGCGCCCATCCTCGACATCGGACTTGATATCGAGATCATGTGACGTGCACGCGCCTGCGCATTAAAAAACGGCGGCCACTGGGCCGCCGTTTCGCATTCAGAATGTGTAACGATCAAGCCTGATCGGGAAACCACTTTGCCATTTTCGGCTCGACGCCGTTCTTCTTCATTTCCTCGAGCCAGATCGCGTGGATGCGCGCATCCTGATCCTCGTACTCGTACTGGTCGCCGCCTTCCTTGATTGACGTCGACACGGCGCCCTTCTCACCCGGCTTGATGCCAAGAAGAGACCGGCGCTGGGCAAATGTGAACGGATAACGCAAGCCGCCCGTACCCGTCGCCAGATAGCGCGCGGGATTCTGGCTCGTATTAAAGTGCTGGTGGAACTGCTTGTCGGCGGGCGGGAAGACGACGCCGTGCTTCCAGTCGAGGCGCAGGAAGTCGTTCTCGCCTTCGTACCACAGCAGCGAATAGCCGTGACCCGTCACGCACATGACGTGGAAGCCCGGACCATGGCGATGGCCCTTCTTGTAGGTGCCAACCGGCATTTCAGAGATGTGCGCGTGCATCGTGCCGTCGGCCAGAACGAACATGATGTTCGTGCCGCCCGCGCCGCGGTCGCCCCACGTCTTCAATTCAATTGCGGCCAAATCGGGAACGAAGTTCGTTTCCCACATATGGTTGCCGGGGCGCACGGTGATGAGGTCGCCCTCGCCCGAATACCAGCCCTGCTTGCCGGAGCGCTCGTTGAAGTCGAAGTCGTTCTCGAAAACGAACTTCTCGTTGTGGAACGTGTTCAGCACCAGCGGCAGATCGGTTGTGGTCACGAGCAGCGCGCGCTCGCGGCCAGAGCCGTTGAAGTGACGATGCTTGGCGTTGAGCGGAATCGCGAACAGGCTCTTGGGGCCCCACTCGAAACTGCGCTTCGTGCCATCCTCAAACTCAACCTGCGTT
>JAUXWZ010000027.1 GCA_030684835.1 Beijerinckiaceae bacterium | reverse complement strand
GGCCAGCGATGATCATGCCGGTCTCGTCCACGAGCACCGGAACCGTCCAGCCCCACTCGTGAATGCTGGCCGCAATCTGCGCCACCTGCGCATCGCTGTGCGTGCGAGCGTTGCGCGCATACGGGACGAGCGCCGCGACCGAGCGCCGCTCGACTGCGTCTGCCGGCCATGTCCGCAGTTCTGTCATGAGACCTCTACGTGCAACGGCAGCTCTGTGGCCGTTTCGTTTTCTGGCAGCGCAGGAGCCAACAGTTAGCTCGTCCACGCGAGCAAGATGTCTCTGCGGTGCAACGCTTTCAAACAGACAGACCGCCGCACATGCGCGCGACCAAAACGAAACGAAATGCGATTTTTATTTTGTCGCTAGGAAAGGCTCGCGCTGCCAGCCCCCCCTCATTGCGTTTCCGCCCGGAAGGACCCGCGCGATTGCGCTTGACTTCCTTTCGATGCGCTGGCGACCTTCCGAATTCCCCACTTGTCGCCTGCGACGACCCGCGACCAAACACGCCATCACACAATCGTTTTAGCCGTTGATGATCGCGACGGATTACGCATGTATCGGCTGCCACGAACGGAGGCGATCATGCAGACTTCAGCGCGCAGGGCCACAGACAACGGCAAGGCGGTCGCCGACTTCATCGCCAGGAAGGCCGAGATCGACGCCATGCTTGCCCGGCTGACAGCGCTAAGCGAGGATCATTTCGATGTCGACGTTGAGACGCTGCATTGGGGTCACGTCGGTGACCTCGATCATTACGCCGGCCTCCTGAAGCGCATCACGGACGCTGCGTTCCGCGAAGGCGAACACGCCGAATAGGGCGCAAATTCTTTCAAGGCTCCGCCCCGCCGCATGCGGGGCTCAAGGTCGTAGCAGGGCGGCGCCGCTGCGATCCTGCGATCCTGCGATCCTGAAAGGAGCCCATCATGACCACACTCTCAGAGTCCCAATTCGTCGTGCTTTCGACCGCCTGCCAACGTCCGGACGGCTTCGTCTTCCCTGTCACATTGACCCTCAAAGGCAACGCGATCGGCAACGTGCTCAAGAGCCTCATGACCAAAGGGTTCCTCGAGGAAATCCCTGGCCGCGCCGACGATACGGTGTGGCGCTACAACGAGGGCGAACCGCTGACGTTGAGAGCATCGCGTCTCGCCTATGACGCCATTGGAATCGAACCCGAACGCGACCTCGCGACAGAGGAGCGGCCCGCAGCCGCCATTGATGATGGCGAGCGCATCGCCGACGCCCCTGCCAAGCAAGACATCGCTGCCGCGAAGGCAGAACGCAGCGTGCGCGGAGACAGCAAGCAATCACAACTCATCGAGATGCTCGAGCGTCCAGAGGGAGCGATCGTTGAGGAAATCGTCGCAGCTTTCGGATGGCAAGCTCACACGGTGCGCGGCGCGATCGCAGGGGCGCTGAAGAAAAAACTCGGGCTCGTCGTGACGTCGGAGAAAGTCGAGGGACGCGGTCGCGTGTATAAGTTGCCAGCAGCCTGACATATCGACGTTCAACTGCATCATCGCCGCTGTCCCACGGGACGGTGGCTTTCATTCTACGTCCGAACCCGCACCGCCTCAAACGCGCGCCGCAGCGCGAACGAACGCGCGATGCTGACCAGCGTGAACACGGCGCCCATCTGAAGATTCTGCTCGAGCGTCACATGCAGACCGAATGCCGGGAATATCAGGATCTGCGCGACGACCGCCACGCCGTATCCAACCACCACATTGGCGACCGACTCGATCAACGACATGCGGCGTGACTGCTTCATGTGAAGGCTGGTCCAACATCCAAAGCAAAGGGGAGAGCAGGCCCTGCGGCGCACTCTCCCCAACATAGTCGAAAACTAGCACGATCTTGTTGCAGACGTCGAACAGAAAAGTGTTGCAACACTTTTTCGATCACTGCGCGTTCAATCGCGCCGCGATCTTGGTCAGCGCAAGCTGCCAACGCCGCCACGCGGTAGTGCGATCGCAGCCCAATTCGCCGCTGATGTGCTTCCATGGCACGCGCGCGGCGCGCAGCCAGACCAGTTTGCGTTCATCGACGCTGATCCAGAGCACCCAGTCCGAGGTCTGCTCGAGCCGGGTGATCGCAGCGGTCGACGGCCAGATGCGCATCGGTTCGGGCTCCATGAAGGCGATCTCGCGGGACGTGCGCGCGATCTGTGGCCACACGTTGAAATAGCCCCGCGCCTTCACGGGCGGCAACTTGCGAAGCGTGCGCGCGGCTTCTTCAAATTGCTCGGCGACACGCTCAGCGGTCCATTCATGTTCCGCCATGACGCGCCTCCTTTTGCGATGGCCTGGGGCCATAGAGCTTTTCACCCAGCTGCCGAACCAGTTCGCGCTCGGGCCAGGTCAGACGCTGATCATCGGCGGAGATCGCAAGGAGCCCCTGTTCCCGCCAGCCCTCGCGCTTGACCTGTTCGGGATCGCGGCGCTTGCCGCCAAAGCCATAGGGCGCCCACCTCATGCGACGCCCCCGTTGGTCTCGATCGCCCAGAGCAGGAGCGCTATGGCGTCGGCCTCGTTGTCGTCCGCTGGCGAGAACCCACACGCGCGCACCGCAGCGATGACAGCAGCCTTGTCGGCGTTGCCCTTGGTCGTCGC
This sequence comes from Beijerinckiaceae bacterium, assembly GCA_030684835.1. GTDB lineage: Bacteria > Pseudomonadota > Alphaproteobacteria > Rhizobiales > Beijerinckiaceae > Terripilifer. Next base: position 9,068 of record JAUXWZ010000027.1, on the reverse strand, counting down.
ATGCCGCTTGATCGTGCCGACCGGGACGCCCTGGTAGGGCACGCCCCGCAGCTCGGCCCATCCGGTCAACGTGGCCATGAGCCCGCCATAGACATGGGCGGCGTCGGTCCCGGCGTGGCGGCGGACTTCCTCGAACCAGATAGCGGCGATCGGGCCCGACAACCGATGGATCTCGGCCAGCCAGTTCGTGAAACGAAGATACCGCATCCCGCCGCCATCGAAGCGGCCGGGGCGGAATGAGACTGTACCGCTGGTGATCAGACCGTCGTGGCCGCGCAACGCCCAGCCGGTCGTCGTTCCCAAGTCGAGGGCGAGAATGCTGTGGTTCAGTTCCCCTGTGGCCTGCACAGGCGCGGTGACGTGCTGGATGGATGGGGCCATGACGACCTCCTCTCGATTGAGCGGTCGGGGCGATACGGCAGGCTTGTGAGGGCTGCGGTCTCGCCCGGACCCAGATCGCGGGGTCTGGTCAGGGTCATGCGGTGGGCGACATAGCCGCCCGGGACTTCCTTCATTGGCTTCAACCCTTCGTTTTGAAAGAATTCGGGGCGCAAGCCATTGAAAGAACAACAATATATATCTTCTTTCATTATTTCTATTATTTCATGGGGTATGTCTCTTCTCTCTTCGCCCTCGCGCGCGGGGACACACACACAGGGCTTCCCGTGAAATATTGAAAGAAGTCCTCCACACCCGTTTTCCGCGCGGTATCAATCGGTTGCACAGGAACTTCTTTCAATTGAAGAATGCGGGTCGTTGCAGGAAGGGTCATCATGGTCCTCACCGCAGCGCCCGGAGACGCACAGCCTTCCGGCCGCCGGTCTCCTGCTCCACCGCGATGACATCGCCGCTCTCGATGAGCGTGAGCAGGATGTCGTCGCGATCGCGGGCCCTGAGCCATTGCGAGGCGCGCGTCAGCTCGGACTTGGTGACGCCCTTTGCGCCAGCGAGGCGGATGATCTCCTTGATTCGCTTCACATTCGCTTCGGTCTCGGTGTCGGCGACGTGTCGTTCAACCGCCTCGATGGTACGCCGCGCGTAATGGCGCACGAAATCGATCGCCCAGACCGCGTCGTCGAGACGGATGACCGGCGCGACTGGACCGCGCCCCACGGCGAGGATGAGCGCGAGTTTGGCGGCGTTCTCGCCGATGCGGGCGAGGATCGCGGTGAAGGGTGTGCCCGCTGCGGCCCTCAACTCGGCCGTGATCTCGGTGCTGAGCGCACGAAATCGATCGCGCGCATCGTCCGCCATCGGCGCCATCATTGGATCGACGGCGGTCTCGGGCCCCGCAGTCCGGCCTGCGAGATTCCCCGCCGGGCGTCCACCCGCCGCCGCAATGAGTTTCATCCCGTCGATCAGCGCTCGCGGCGGCTGGCGCATCCCGGAGGCGAGGTTCTCGTCGGGATAGTCCTCGTCACTTGGAAGGATCAGGAAGCGGGCCAACGAGCCGTCCACCACATGCCCGCCCTGCAGCGCCCCCCAGAAATGCAGGGGCGTCGTGGTGCCGTAGACGCATAGGCAGGGCTGAACGATGTCGCGCCGCTCGTTCGAGCCGTCACGGTTCGCGTATTCAGCGCCGAGGAAGACTCCACCTGCGGCGGTGAAGAGCTCGGTCATGTTGTCGAGAATCTCGGTGATGTGGCGCGGGCTGCGCTTTCGGTCGGCCGCCGCCGAGAGGAACATGCCGAATTCGTCGATCTGAAACAGGATAGCAGGTTGGCGATGGAGCGCGGTCAGCAGCCCCGCGCCTGAGGCGATCTTGTTGCCGCCCAGATGATGCGCGAGCCCTGCCTCGAAGAAGACCTCGTTGACGATCTCCCGCGCGTGGTTCTTGCCCGAGCCGCTGTCTGCGATGCCGACGACGTAGAGGTTCGAGCGCAGATTGCTCTGCGTCCGGTAACGCCGCCCCATCAGCGCGCCAAGCGCACACAGGCTCGCGCCAACCGCGAGAAGCGGCTGCGGTCGCCGGGCTGTGTCGATCATGTAGCGGGCGAAATCGCCGACCAGGCCATCCGGGATCGTCAGCGTGAACGGCGTCGCGAGCGGCGATGACGCTGCCGGCGCGTCGAGGCGTGCGAGCAGTCCCGCCGCAGGATGCACTGGATCTGCAGGCTGGCTGCCGTCGAGACGGAGGTCCGGCTCGGGTCGCCAACCCCGCTCGATTGCTAGGTGATAGATCGTGCCGGCGCCGATTCGATCAGGCTTGAAGCTCGCCCAGGTCTTTGCCGTCGTCTCCGGATCGTTCTTGGCCGCTTGCGCCGACCAGTCGGCGAAGATCTCAGAGCCATTCTCACTGAGCGCCCCTTTCAGCGCCATGCCGATCCGCACCCAGCTGTCGTAGTCGAGCTCCGCGTTGGGCAACCAGGCGAGCGCGCTCCCGATCGCGGACACGGTGCCCGCCTTCGCATGGGCTGGAATGCACGGGCGACCCGCGCCGCTGGCGGCCAGGCTTTGCGGGCGCAGCTCGATCGGGACAAGCGCATGCGCCTCATCGATGAACGCCGCCGCCCTCGCGCCGTCGATGACCGGCAGACTTTCGATGTCGAGATCGTCGAGTCCTTCGTCGGGCCAGACATAGGGCTTCCCGGTGTCGGGATGATTGGCATAAGCGACGAACTGCTGCCCGAGGCAGAGCATTTCCAGCGGCGCGCGCCGGATCCCGCGAAAGGGCACGGCCGCGCGATAGACGAGGAGGCGCTTTGGCGCGCGGCCGATGCGCAGCGCCGGCGTGTCGCCAAGCCGCTCGCGCGCCAGATATTCGATGCGCACGGCGAGTTCGGTATCCTGCACGATGTCTATATCGAGCGCGGCGACGGCGCCTCCCAGTATGCCGACGCCACATCCCGGCCATGCCGACCAGGTCGCGACTTCAACGTCCGTGGTGGCCCGGGTAGCGTGCCGATTCCACTCGGGATAGTCGCGCCACGTCCCGCGCGAGAAGCGGCCGGGCTTTTTCGTGCCGGGCGCGATCGGCAGGATCGCATAGCCGTTGGCGACAAGGCGGGCCCCGAGCCGCGCCATCCATGAGGACTGGGCCATCAGAAGGGCACCTCCGGGACCATCCCATCGAGGCGCTTGCGGTCCAGAGCGGCGAGCGCGCGCAGATGATCGCAATACCCAGTCACGACCGCCTCGACGAAGATGTCCCATTCGGCTTGCGTCAGCGTGACGAGATCGGTCTTGGCGATGCTCTCGAGGTATTCGCCACCGGTCTTGCCGCCCTCGATCACGGCGGCGCGTTCATTGGGGGTCGGATCGATCATGCCCGACCTCCGACGACAGACGTCCTGGCAGGCGCGGCTGCACAGTCGCTTGCGGCTCGCGTCGCGGCGAGGGTCGGACACGTGGAAGCGCGCATCGAACCAGCCCCAGCCGTGGGGCTCGCGGCAGCAGACGGCACAGAGCCCGGGATCGGCATGAGGCATGGAGCGAACCTGTAAGCAGTGACTTCAGTGAACCGACCTGCGAGGCTGACCGCGATCTCGGTCGGGCGTGTCAGCCGTTTGGCCAGGATCAGCGCTTGGTCCACCCGCTTCGGCGCTGGGATCTGTGGCGCACGCTCACGCCACCAGGCCTCCGCCTTCCGGCGCGGATAGCCCTCGTGTTCCAAGCAGACCCATTCCGTGTGGAAGGCCAGACCGCAGCGATAGGTAACCTTCAGCGACGCACGCCCGCCGAGCTTCTCGTGGCGCTGGTAGGCGACATCGCTGACCGCCAGCCATTGCGACTTGCCCGTGGACAGGACCTCGAGCGTCGAGGCCGTGCGCTCGATCTTCACCTCGCGCCCCGGAAACTCGTAGCCGCAATCAGGACATTCGCGCGCTGCGATTGGCAGAATGCTCTGGCATTGCGGGCAAATCTTCGTGGGCGGCGGTCCCTCGCCGGCGCCACCGGGGCGCTTCGGCCGCACGAGGTCGATGGGGCCGTGACGGCGGACATTGCCCGCGAAGTCGAGCACGAGGCAGCTTGTCTTGCCCGGGCAGAGCCGTGTCCCCCGACCCGCCATCTGAACATAGAGCCCAGCGGATTTCGTGGGGCGCAACATCGCGATGAGATCGACGGCTGGCGCGTTGAAGCCGGTCGTCAGCACGCCCATGGAGGCGAGCGCCCGGACCTCCCCGCGCTTGAAGGCAGCGATGATCGCGTCGCGCTCGTCCTTCGGCGTGCTGCCAAAGATCGTCGCGCAATTCACCCCGCGCCGACGGAACTCCTCGGCGACGTGGGTCGCATGACGGACGCCGGAACAGAAGGCGAGCCACGATTTCCGGTTCTCGCCATGGAGGATGACCTCGGCCACGGCCGCGCGGGTGATCGCGTCCTGGTCGACCGCGTCCTCAAGGTCGCGGGCGATGAACTCACCGCCGCGCGTGCCAACCCCAGTCACGTCGAGGCGCGTTTCTGTCTGCTTGGACACGAGCGGGCAGAGATAGTCCTGATCAATCAGGTCGCGGACCGATACCTCGTAGGCGATGTCGGTGAAGAGTGCGCTGCCCCCCTCATGCAGCATGCCGCTGTCGAGCCGGAATGGCGTGGCCGTGAGCCCGATCACCTTGAGCGCAGGGTTGATCGCCTGAAGATCTTCAAGGAAGCGGCGATACATCGTGTTCGCCTTGCCCGGGATCAGATGGGCCTCGTCGATCAGCACCAGATCGGCGTGACCGATCCGGCTCGCCTTGTCGTGGATCGACTGGATCCCGGCGAAAAGGATGCGGGCTCGTGCGTCGCGCCGGCCGAGTCCGGCAGAGTAGATGCCTGCGGGCGCCTCCGGCCAGAGCCCGAGCATCTCGGCATGGTTCTGGGCGATCAGTTCGCGCACATGGGTGACGACGAGCACGCGCTGGTCGGGCCAGGCCTTGAGCGCGCCGTCGATGAAGGCGGCCATCACGAGGCTCTTGCCGCCCGCCGTCGGGATTACGATGAGCGGGTTGCCGTTCTCCGTCTCGAAATAGCGGTAGATCGCGGTGATCGCAGCCTGCTGGTAGGGTCGCAAGGTCAGCATGCGGCGACCTCCTCTTCGCGGGCGTCGTTGGTCCAGGCCGAGCCGTCGCGCATGCGGTACATGACGATGTCATCGCCCGCATCGACCACCTCACCGGGCACGAGATCGGGGATGAACAGGTGCTTGCTGCAGGCGATCCTCTGATCGCTGGAATTGGGCATGTGGCCATGTCGGGCGCAGCGCCATCCGCCCTCCACAGGCGTGGAATGCAGGCAGGACCGGCAGGTGACGGCGGCGGCGCCTCCGCCATGGCAGACCGCGTGATGATCGCAGAAGCGGCACTCGAACCACGCGGGATCCTGACTGATCCGTTCGGGCGGATGCTCGGCGAAGATGATGCGGCCCGCCTTTTCCAGCAGGCGCGCGGCCATCTCGTGGTCGACCTCGATACGTTCGATATGGAGCGCGTCGGTGTCCTTGCAGACCGCGACGTAGAGCGCCCGCGTGAGGCCGAGCAGCTGCATGTAAATCTGCATCTGCGCGGCATGCTGGGGCTTGGCGACGACGACGCCCTTGGCGACCAGAGTGGCGAAACTCTTCGCGGAATGCGTCTTGAACTCGACGACATGCCAGGTTTTCGGCGCTTCGATGAGGCCGACGACAACGCCGTCGAGTGACCCGCCAAAATGCCCGCCATGCGCTTCGACCCGGAACTGGCGCCCGGTCTCGGGATCGACTTCGAGTACGGTGGCGCCCGTGGCGCGCAGGTCGCGGACGAGGCGCGCCTCTTCCAGCTGTCCGGTCTCGAAAAGTCGCAGGATGCGGCCGGTGTGCCGCGTGGGCGTCACCCAGCGGAAATCATACCAGAGCGCGCGGGCGCAGGACTTGCCGATCAGCGAGGCGCCCAGATGGTCGCGGAAGCCATCGCCCTGGCGAGCCTCGAAGGCGGCGTAGATCGCCGAGAGCGTCGGTGTGGGCGGCTTGGGAAGCTCGACCATCAGCGGGCCTCCCCTTCGACCCGCACTTGCGCCTGCGTCAGCACGTTGGCCCAGGCGTCGGTGTCGTGGCGTTCGCGCAGGACCGCGATGATCGCGTCCTTCAGGCGCTCCTTGCAGCCGCGATTTGCCCGGCGCGCGACGATTGCGGACCGCTCGCGGTTGAGGTGGCGCAGCGCCGTGCGCGCGCGGTGAAACCAGTCAGGATCGATCGGCTTGCCGCCCCGCTGCCGCGCCAGATCGGCCGTGGCGATCTGGGTACGAATCTTTGCGATGGCGTCGTCGATCTCGATGATGCGCCGCCGGTCGTCAGGCATGGCGGGGCTGTTCGCGGCCGCGCAGGCCACGTCGATGGTGTCGGTGTCGGTCATGATCAGGCTCTCGGGTCTGTTGGGGTCCGACGCCGCCGCTGGATCGAGTCCGCGGCGGCGGTTGGGATCAGCTCTTGCGGTTCCAGGGCGCGGCGTTCGGGCGCGGCGGCGTGGGCTGGGTCGAAGCGACGGGCGGCTTCGAGGCAACAGGCTGCGCCGCCCCGTCCGGCACGAGATAACGGATCGTGTTCTTCTCGCCGTAGCCGTCCTTCGGAGGTTTCACCGCGACCTGGATCGTCATCGGGATTAGGTGCAGCTCCTCGCTGTCGTTGACCTGCAGCTTTCCGGTGGCGTGACAGATCGCCGAAAGCGTTCGTTGCGCGATCTCCACCGTGGTCTGATTGGGGTTCGCGAGATTCAGTTGATCGAAGATCTTGCGCCCCTGGTGCGGCCCCTCGACGATGTCGAGCATCAGCCAGAGGAACTGGCCCATGCCGTTGCGGGTGACGCGCATCTCGCTTTCGACGATCTGGGCGCGGTATTTGCCCGCGGGCAGTGTCTCATAGGCGACGGCGGGGTCGATGCCGGTGGCGTCGAATGCGGTATTGAGTCGTGCCATGTCTGGTCTCCAATCCTGTCAGGGTCATTCGGGCTGGGGCATCGCCGCGACGAAAGCCTTCCAGTCGAGTGGAAGGGTGTCCGGCAGCGCATAGCGGTTCTTGGCGAGGAAGGCGGGGCGCTCGGCGGTGTGAATGATGCGCTCGCCCGACCCGAGCGCGCGGGCCACCTTCTTGTTGAAGCCGACTTCCGCCTTCGCGATGGACAATCGGTAATTCGCAAAGAGCACGACGTCGGAATGCTCCTGCAGCAACGCCGCGGCGCGGGTCTGGAGCTTGATGACGTAGCGGTCGTAAGGTTCGTGTTCGGGGCTGTCGAACCGCTTGATGTCGGTGTGGGCGATCTGGATGACCGCCATGCCCTTCTGGTCACGAAGCGCGTTCAGCTTATCGATGTATTCACGCCAGACGTTCAGCGCCTCGGCATAGCCCTTGCCGAAGCCCGGGGACTCGATGGAGGGCCAGCCGTTGCGGCGGGCGGTCTCCGCCCAGATGAGTGGCTCCAGCCAGTCAACGCTGTCGACCACCACTGTCCGGTACGAATGCTGCTCTGTGAGGAGAGCATCGAGAGCCTCGGACACCTCGGCAAAGTTGGTCGCAAGCGGGAAATGGGGAACCTGCAGCGTGCCGAGCCCGTCCTCGGTCATGACCACCACCGGTTCGTCGGCGCTGGCGGCGAAGGTCGTCTTCCCGATCCCCGCGACTCCGTGGACGAGGATGCGCGGCGGGCGCAAGGCGGTCGTGGTGCGCAACGATGCGAGAGAGATGGCCATCAGAGCGCCTCCTCGCCGAGGGCCAGCCGGAACTTCGGCTTGCCGGTCCTGACCGTGCGCGCGTGCTCGACCTCCTGGCGGATATCCGTGTGCCAGGCGGTGTACTTGCGCTCAGACACGCTGAACGAGACGTCGACGTAATCGGCGGGATCGGCGCCATCGGCCCGGATGCGCTCGACGACGGCGGCGAGCTTGTCCTGGTCCCAGTCGACGCGCTTGGGCAGATCGACGATCACGGTGACCGCGCCGTCGTGGAAGCGAATAATGCCCGTATCCTTGCCGGCTGCCTGACGCGCGGCGTTTGCGGCGTCGCCGTATTTCACAGCGAGAGCGCCGTCGATCCAGTCCTTGGTCAGCTTGGCGAAACGCAGCGCCTCGTCAGCTTCGTCCTGCAGCAGCGCCAGGCTCTCCGCCGGCATCGCGACCAGGTCGCTGACAGGCATGTGAATCAAATCGGCGAGTTTGGGATGATTGGGGATGCTCATCGCGCGACCCCCATCAACGGCATGGACGGGATATCGGCGGTGCTCTTGCGGATCTGATCCGCTTCGAAGGCTTCGACGTCTTCGAGACGGTACACAACGCGACCGCCGATCTTGATGAATTGCGGGCCTTCACCCGTCCACCGCCACCGCTCCAACGTGCGGTGACTGATGTTCCAGCGAGCCGCCAGCTCGATCTGGTTGAGATGCCTGATTGCCATCGAGTTCTCCTGGGGTTTCTGTCGAAAACCTGCGGAGACAATGGCGTGTGAGCAGAGAGAAAACCGACCCGGTCAGCAAGAGAAAAACAGAGAGAAAAACATCAGGGCTCGAAGCCCCAGAGTCCGTTCTCCGATTTCAGATAAGGCTCGAGTTTTGCCCACCGCGCGGCGCCGAAGGCTTGGCGCAGCGTCTTCGCGCTGGAGCGCGCATGATCGAGAATTTCGCGGGCGCTGTATCGCTTCCCGTCCCTGAACCCCTGGACGAGTTTCTGAATGGCGGCGATGTGTACGTCCGACTTGAAGTTGATCGTCACATTGCCGTTGATGACCAGCCTCTGTCCGCTGCGCGAAAGGTGGACTCGTTCATGAACGTCAGCGGGTGGCGTACCATCCAGGAGCGCAGCCAGGATGTCGGGATTGATCACCAGGCCCGCGTTGAAATCGATCACATCGCGCACGCCGATCACCACATGGCCAGGAAGCGACTTCTCCAGCAGGTGATGGGCCGGCGTACTGGTCAGCAGAATACGCAGGCGGGGCGCTGGACGAGATTTCGCAACATTGCCGACTTGCCGCCATACTGCGGGGTCATGCAGCCGCCGCCCAAACCAGATCGAGACCCGCTGGGCGCGCCGGCCAAGCCGAACATCGCCGATTTCCCAGAGCAGGTCCGGTATGAGCGCCACCGCGCCATGGCGAGATGTCCACTCCGCTTGAAGCATGAGGC
>JAUXWZ010000026.1 GCA_030684835.1 Beijerinckiaceae bacterium | reverse complement strand
ACCGTGCCTTCGGTAGACGCCCTTGTCGCGCTAGCAACCGATCTGCTCAAAAGAGACGAGGCCAGCACTGAGACATCAGAGCGGTCACAGGGAACATAGAGGCGCTTGCATCTGTAAAACGGAGGGCGCGCGTGCAACTCAAACCGACGGATAGGGTGGCAGGCTTCATCCTACAAACTCCACCCCGACCGCAGCTTCCTTTCGCCACCGCACGGCGACAGCGACAAGTTGCCCGCGAGACGGTATTTTCCAGAACGAATGTGTTCGGCAAGCCAAGGGTGGACTCGAAGCTCCTCAAAAGCAAAAGCGCTCTCCTCTCGTTGGTGACACTCGGCGTAAAAGTTCTCACAGCCAACGGCGACGACCTGACAAATGCAGATGGTCCGATGAAAAAAGTCATGCGCCAGATCGCCGGGGCGTTCGCGGAGTTAGAGAAGGCCCACTTGGTGCACAAGCTGAAAGTCGCCCGGGTCGCAAGCGCGAGGCCACGGGAAAATGCGAGGGACGGAAGAGCTACCGCGAGACCAGCCCTGATCTAGTGGCGTTTGCGGAATAGCTGCATCGGTATCCCGTCAATGGCCGCCGCCGCTCCCTACGCGATGTCGCGGCTGAACTCACGACAGCAGGGTACGCCTCTGAAAAGGGAACGCCGTTCACCGCCACGGCCATCAAACGCATGGTCTCAGCTCCCTCTTGAGGATCCACGGCGATTCATCCAAATGGAAAAATGCTCTAGAAAAACTGAATAATGAACGTTGGCAGAAGATACGTAGCCCCCATGAGAGCAGCTGCGATTGCGCCCAACACGCCCCCCAAGAACGCCAGCATCAAGGCGCCTGTGATGATGGCGGCCGAAGCCAGAACAATTGACACCTGCAAAAGCGCCGTAGCCACGTCAAAAGCGTCGCCCCGCGCCTTTTGGATGTCGCGTTGCTTGGTTGCGTCCAACGCTTTCGCCATTAGCTCGCGGCGTCCTTCACCCGTCTCAGGCTCTGACTCGTAGCGCTCGGCGTTCTTGCGCCAATCGGCGACACGCTTTTCCATCAATGCCCGCGAGGCGGGGCTGGCCTCGGCGAAGCGCGTCTCCATTTCTTCAGCGGAGAGGAGCGTCGACGTCCTTCGGATCGTCTTCGCCTGATAGAAAGCCCAAAGGTTGGCGGATTGGACGTTGTGCTCGACCGCGTCATTATCGGCGTTGCCCCCGCCAAGATCCGAGAGCGCGAGGCATAGCGCGAGAATTGCGATCAAAAGCGCGACCCGCTTGTTCACTTTTGCAGCTTCATCCAATTCAACGACGTCGGGCATTTGAACTCGTTTCAGCAGTCTGATCGCCAAGCCTTGATCTGGAAACGCAAACTGCGCAAGCAGCTTGCTCACGATCGGCTGTCGTGAGGCTGCTTGCCTTGCCCGTACGTCTCCTAACCCACGACGAAAAACTTCCTTCGCCTTGGGCAGGGGCGTTGAAAATGGACAGCGCTCCTGCCCACCTGTCTTCCACGACTGATTAGCGTGACGAACGGTGTTGCGCGGTATGCTGACGGATCGATCCGCCGCCGCGGAATGCCCGCATAGCCATTTCGTCGAAGATGGCTCGGAGACACTCGCGGAGCGCCCCGCAAGTTGCCCATCATGGGCAGGATCTCAGCGCCGTCGCGGCTCGGGCGCGGCGCCGCAGCCGGCTAGTTTTCCCCGCGCGTAATGTTCCTGAAGAGGATCGTGTTTTTCGGGGAAAAGAAGGTTATTATTCGCAATCGAAGGCCGCAGCCGCTTTTTGAGCCGCAGCACTATCTCGCGGTGAAAAGCTAGGTCCTGTCGCTCGGCGTCCAGCCCTGAGGCCGCGCGCTCTCTCTTCTTAGACTCTCTCATCGTCACCGTCTCCCCCAAGACCCAGCGGGAGCATGGCGCAAACTCGCGCCTAAAGCTACAGCCCAAGCGCCACATTCCTGTGCCGCTGACTGGCGATGAATCGGCAGGTGTGAATCGGCAGGCGGTGAGCTTTCGCTCATAAACAGCATGGCGGCCGAGCCATTCGACACGTTCTTGCTAGCCCGCGAATCACAGCGCGGCGGGGTGTTGTCGGCCACATTATTTTGTCGCGGCGACAAGTCGCTCACCACCAGATCAGAGCGAGGGATGGTCACCTTACCAACGCCTCAAAAGAGATTCAGGCTCTCGAGCGCCCATTTTTCAAACTGCCGCAGCACGTCATCGTGCTCCGCGCAGGGTGCGGGCAGACTCACGAACGATGCGGCCGCCATCCGAGGCCGTTAAAACCAGCGTGAGCTGCGAAGATCCAGTCTCGGAGCGCCCGTCGTTGCGCACCCTGCGCCACTCGAGAATAGCGCTCGCGACGCATCGGCCCGCATTGCATCTTGTTCTGAGAGAGCCGGGCACGATGTCATACGACCGCTGCGGGTACGCCCGGATAAAACGCCTCTTGTCAGCTAGCACTTGGTTACGCGTCCAACGCTTGCCGTAGTAAGTCACACGGTCGGCGTAATACGTGCTCATTGCTTGTTCGCCGACGCGCTCATCTGCTTGCCAAACCCGAACAAAGTCACGCATCCGCTGCTCGGCTTGTCCTCGGTCTAGCGCGTCATTCTCCTGGGCGGAGGCACAATGTCCGGAACTAACGCCAATGAGCACAACGGCTATGACCATGCGCATGGAACGAGCTCTCAAATTACTATGCGTCAAAGCATCCTCTGCTCCATCTGGTTCCACAAACATCTCTTGATCAAAACAACGCGGCGCTTGTCAGCAGCTTTGCCTTAGGTCCGGGCCGTTTCTCATCCTGGCCGAACGATGATTGAGCGTTTCGTGTTGTGGTCTCGGTTCCTCGTCGATCAGGCCGGGCGTGCCAGTGTAGGGAGGCGGAACCGCTCAGCATTTCTTGAGGGCCGACAATGTAATTAGTATGCAATCGTCCCGACCCCGAAACTATTATTCAATAAATTCAGCCTGCTGAGGAAACACGCGCAACACTCAGTGACTCGAAGGCACTTATTGACCTGTCGCCCGCGTTCCAGCGACGCAGCAGACGATTTATGTGACGCGCGAAGGCCAGCGGCGAGAAGGGGGCGAGGCATAGGCCGGAGGTAAGGCCATGTGGCCGCGTTGTCGCTGATGCGACTGGGGATCGGCCCGGCGCGGACGCCGGGCCAACGCGTAATAGCAGAGAAGTATCAGTAACTCGCTGTCGAAGACACAGCCGGCCCACCGAAGCGATAGTTCAGCTTAACTCGAAA
>JAUXWZ010000014.1 GCA_030684835.1 Beijerinckiaceae bacterium | reverse complement strand
GTGTGCTCAACTCACTGCGGGGCTGGAGTGGCTGGAGCTGTGTCCGTCGGCGCGGGGGCTATTGGAGCGGGCGCGGGTGTGGGCGCGGGCGCTGGCGTCGGCGCAGGCGCCGGGGTCGCGGGCTCAGTGGTCGTGCCCGTGGTGGCGGGGTCTTGCCCAGCGACGTTGGACGCGCGATCAGGCCACATGAAGAAGCCGGCGACGATTATGATCGCCAAAACGACAAGTCCGATCATCCAGCCAGATGAGCTTGCTCGGGTCGTGCTGACGGGACCGGGCGGCACATTCGGATTGTTCACTCGGTCGCGGCCTGTGGGGGGGGTCTTTGGATCGATTGCCATTCGGCTCTCCTTTGAAGTTAGTGACCGAAACCAACCCCCGGGGGCCCATCAGGTTGCGTGTTCCCTCTAGTTTGCTCCGATAAGTCGGGGCACGTTGGAAGCGATGCCGCTTAGATAAATGATCAGGATGACCGTCTGAACAACGATCAGCGAGTATTTGCGCCACAAAAATCCGATCACGAACCAGCCAAGATTGCCGAAGAAGTTGAAGACGAGGTTCACAGGATAAATGTTCAGGCTGGTCAACAGAACGCCTGTAATCAGCACAACCGTCGAGGACCATTCGATCCAGAAGTCGAGCCTGCGGTTGCGCATCGATGTGAAGAATGTTGAGAGCATGGCGCTATTCCCGGTCATGGGGACATCAGTCGCCGGGACGCCGTCAACGCGCAAGCCCGAGCCTGGCTTGAGGCAGACTTTCAGTCAGTGCGTGAGGCGAACGTCAACCGGGGCCACGGCGTGAACTCAGCAGGCAGAATCGGCGAAGCGCCCGCAATCAGCTCGGAAAGGCCGGACGCTTCGCTCATGCCGGGCAAATCTGTCGGGCGTGGGGGAGGCGCAGGCGCGTTGGCGAGCGCCATTTGCATGGGCGTGCGCGCCGCAACAAGCACAACTTCCTTACCGGCGAAAGCCAGAGCTTCGGGTCGGCTTACGACGCCGAGCTTGGGTTCGCTTTTGGCGGCAAGCGCCCTGAAAATCGCATTCATTCCGCCGTCGGCGTAGGTGGTGCGCACACTCGCGGCGCCATCCTCCACCAGCTTTGCAATGCGCTGCTCTTCTGTCTCACGATAGGCAAGGACATTGGCCATTGCCTTTTCATCGCCAGCTTCGAATGCGTAACGCCCTGCTGCGACAGAGACGCGTGGCTCAGACCGTGTGGCCTCGAAGTGGTCGTAGCCAACCTTGAGTTGGCGCCAGAAGGCTATGTTAGCGTCGCTCCGGTGGCGGGCGATATTTTCCGCCGTCATGCGGAACGGAAAAGCCTGAAACTGGAACGCTCGCTGGCCGCCTGCGAAAGCTTCGCGCGCAAGCGCATAGACTTCTTCAATCTGCGCGTCCGTCATCGCGTAGCAGCCTGATGACGTGCACTGTCCGTGCACCATGAGATATGCGCCCGTGCCGCCATGGGCGCGGTCAAAAGCATTTGGATAGCCAATATCGAACGACAGATGAAATTGGGAGTTTGGGTTCATCTGCTTGGGGCCGACGGAATAAAAGCCTTCTGGCGCCTGCCGGTCGCCTTCACGCCGCTTGGGCCCAAGCTGGCCTGACCATCGACAAATCGGGAAGGTTTTCAAGATTTCGTATCTGCCCGCGCGAGTCTGTTTCCAGACCTCGAGCACGGATTCTTTCTTGAACACTCGTACGAGGATGGGCGCTGTCGGCGCCATATCTCGCGACGCCATCAATGTGCGCGTCGTCGACGGCACCGGGGCGCTGGCCTTCGTGGACGCGAGCGCGGGAGCCCCGGACGCGAGGGCAAGAAAACTTGCCGCCGCGCCCAGGCGCAAGGCGTGCGCAAGCGTTTTGCTCACAAGCATTTTGCTCATGCGAAAGTCTCTGCCCATCATCTCATCAAGCGCTACCTGCAACATATGTCAATAATGTGCGCGGCGACGCTCGAGAGAGGCTAGGGCGCCAAGATTAACGCAATCTCAACCACAACAAGGGGGCGTTCACCCCCTCGCGTATGTCTTGGCGGCGCCTCACTCGGTCCAGTTCACGATTGGCGCGAAGAGGTCGTCGGGCGAGGGCTTTTCTTCGAGGAACGCCTGATCGACAAGATAGCCCATGAAAGCGTCGAGGATCTTGCGGTTCGCCTCCACGCCATAGGGCCACGGATCGTCGCCCATAAGCTGATCCATTTCGGCAATTTCTTCGAAGAGCCACGGGAGCATGAGGCGTTGCGCCCCCGAGAAGCGCATCTGCTTCAGCGCCCATGCCTTCGAAGCCTGACACGCCTTGAACAGGCTCTCAGCCACCCAGGGCTGCTCCTTGTACAGGTCTTCGCGCATGACGAGCGTGTGCATGATGGGATGAAAGCCCGTGCGCTGATAAAAATCCTTCTCGCGGGCGCGATAGTCAGGAAACAGGCGAACAACGTTTTTGCCCTTGTCGAAAGCCGCCGGGCGGCGCGCCCCAAAATAGGCGTCGATTTCACCTGCCTCCAGCATGTCGTTGAGCGTGCGATGGGCGCCAATCAGCTCTAGCTTGATCGGGCGCACAGGCCGTAAATCCATCTCGTGATCTTCCGGCCGGCCTTCATTCACGCCGCCTTCGACCCACGTAATCTTGTCGAGGTTCACGCCATAATCATGCTGCAGTATTCCGCGCACCCAGACGCCTGCGGTCTGCCGGTATTCCTGAACGCCAACGCGCTTGCCCTCAAGATCCTTGGGCTCACGAATACCGGAGTTCTTGTTGACGAAAATGTACCCGTGGCGGAACACGCGGGAGGGAAAGATGGGAAGCGCGACAAACGGAAATTCGCCGCGCGAGCGCATGATCGAATAATGGGCGAGGGACATTTCCGCGACGTCGAACGAGCGCGTCTTGATCATGCGCGCGAAAATTTCTGGCGGCGACTGAATGGCCAGGTAACGAAGGTCAACCCCTTCGGGTTGAACAACGCCTTGTGCAAGCGCCTCCATCCGGTCATATGGACCGCAGGCCATCGTAAGCGGCAGGCGCGACATGAATTTTCTCCCAATACGAAATGACAGAGAGCGACCTTAGATTGCGAGCGATGCTTGTCAATACGGCGGCGCTTGCGCCACAGGCGTTGCTAAGCGGGCTCGCAAAGCTTTTCGATTAGTGCGCCTTGTGCGGCGCGCCATTTTGAGCAGGCGCCCGCAGCAGTTCGCCACGCGCGGGGCAGGGCTTGTCGCGGAAGTAACCGCGCGCAAAAAGAAACTCAAAGCCCTCTATCAAGTCTTCGAATCGGGGGCGAGCAAACGCCATATTTTGGATGGACGAAAACCAAAGCGTCTTGTCGGGCGCGATGAGGAACACAGCAGGTTCGCAACAGACGTCCGGCTCTGACATGCCGCTCGCGCGCGGGCGCCCTTCGGTGAGGAACAAGCCCCACGCGCGGGCTTCAACGGGGGAGAGGCCATAGCCGACCCGCAATTTGGCAAGGCCCCATTCACCGGGCGTTTGTTCGCCGCGCTCCGCAGAATCGCAAGACACCGCGACTGACGTGATCCCACGTTTGTCGAACTCCGACAGCTTGTTCTCCAAATCGCCTAGATAGGACTGACATTGTTGGCAATGAAGACCGCGATAAAACACGATCATTGACATGAGCGACGGCTTGTCCTGCGACAAATCGTAAACGCCGCCGCCCGCCAACGGGATGCGTAACGCAGGCGCCGCCTCGCGCGGCGTGATGATTTTGATGTCGTTTGTTTTGGTCATTGCGCTTCTTCCCGAGTGTTTAATGGCGAGATCCGTTTCACAGACGCAGGGTAGGGGGGATTGAGCCGGCGTGGGACATCGCGCTTCGCGCAGGCCCAAATCACGCCGACGTAACTAACGATGATGAGGATCCTTCCTGGTGGCGTAAGTCTCGACCGCTGGCGCCGCGACCGTTTCAGTCATCCGCTCATGCTCCACCTTTTGGCCGCTCGATTGAAGCTGGTCGGCTGCTTAAGCGCAAGCAGGTCGTCGCGCGTGCGCGCTTCGCGTTGTTCGGGGATACAAACTGAACCGTTCGCCGCCAGAAGCGTTCTGTTGCTGGACGCGCCTGGCCGATGCCCTGGCGCTCATTGGAGGGCTGCCGGCGCATGCAAGCGGGGGAAAAAGCTTCACGGCCGCTTGCCGTCGATGAACCAGAACGGGACGCGCCAGAACGTCGGCTGAGCGATCTCCAATTTGCGAAGCGGGTGGCGATTGCGCTCGGCATCTTTGCGATCGGCTATTTTCTTTGGGTCACGTCTGACGTCGTGATGCTCATATTTGCAGCGATCCTTGTTGCAGTTCTCTTGCGCACTGTCGCTTCGGCGTTGAAAAGTTACGCCTATATTGGCGAGATGTTCGCGCTGCCGCTTGCTGTCATCCTGACCGCTGGGGCTGTCGCGGGCTTCGTTTATCTTTTCGGCGCACACCTTGGCGGACAAATGGCGCAGATGGTCGATCGCCTGCCCGAAGCGATCGATGGTGCTGGACAGCGATTTGGCGTCGACAACGCCACCCAGCGTCTTGAAGATGCGATCAGGTCCGAAACAGGCTCGAGCTTTCTGTCCAGCATCACGCGCTGGAGTTACAGTCTAGTCGGCATTGTCGCGAACATCGTGCTTGTCGTTGTGGCTGCGGTCTATTTTGCGATCAATCCCTGTGTATATCGCCGGGGGTTCGCCATGCTGTTCCCGCCAGACCAGCATACGCGTGTCTTCGAGGCGCTCGACGCGACCAACCGTGTGCTACGCCTCTGGTTGGCTGGCCAATTCGTGACCATGGTGCTCGTGGGCGTTGTTTCAGCGCTGGCGTATTGGTGGATTGGTTTGCCGTCACCAATTGCGCTTGGACTGATCGCCGGGGTTACCAATTTCGTCCCGTTCCTTGGTCCCATATTGTCAGCCATTCCAGCGCTGGTGTTCGCACTTTCGATCGACACGCAGACGGTCATTTGGACATTGGCAGCAGTCGTCGTCATCCAGCAGTTCGAAAGCGACGTGGTGACGCCGCTCATCCAGCGACGGGCAGTCTCGCTCCCGCCCGCAGTTGGCGTGTTCGCCATCGTTGTGTTCGGAATCGCATTTGGCATGCCCGGCGTGGTTTTTGGCGTGCCGTTGGCCGTCGCGCTGATTTCGCTGATCCGTAACCTTTGGGTGCGGGAAATGTTGCAAGCCGAGCCGACACCTCCACCAAATTCCGGCGCCTGACCCGGGCGAGACGGACTTCTTGCGGAAGTTCCGGTTAAGGTTGCCTTGAAATTGCTGGTCGAGTTCCCGACAATGACTGTGTGTCAGGCAAACGACATACGGGGAACGCGAATGAAGCTCGAGTACCTGGAGCGCTGCCGTATCGAGGCCGCCTGCGAAGACTCTGTGGCGTACGTGGTCGTCGAATACCAGATGGTCGTCACGCACATGATGGGCTGCTTTATCAAGCGCACCAAGAGCGGCCTCGTCTATAGGCTCGATGACGGAAGAGACGTGCATTGGGTGACCTCGGCCCTTTTCCAGATTGTGGATAACGGCAAACTCATCCAGAGATCCGATGTACTTGAAAATCGACTTTAACGGACCGTCTTTTACAGGCGAAATTGGATAAAACTAAAGGCGCAGCAAAAGCTGCGCCTTTGGATTTCTTGCATCTGTCGATGGAAGCGCTTAGCGCATTCGGACGCTAATCAAGCGGCATGCTTGTTGACTTTGCTCTCGGCCATTGCGGTGAGCTTCTTGTCGGTGGCGTATTCCTCATCAAGGTTCTGCTGAAGGACGGCGGCGCAATCGGCTCGTCCAAGTTGCTTGGCCCACGCGATGAGCGTGCCGTACCGGGTGATTTCGTAATGCTCGACAGCCTGCGCCGACGCAAGCAAGGCGGCGTCTAGGACTTCCTTATCGTCGATATCGCTTGCGAGTTCGTTTGCCTCCTTGATGATGCCGTCGATTGCCGGGCAATCCACACCCTTGGGCGAATGGCCATGCATCTTGAACACCTGCTCAAGCCGCTGGATCTGGCCTTCAGTTTCGCGAAGATGCGTTTCGAAGCCCTGCTTCAGCTGAGCGTCTGTCGTCTTGGAGATCATTTTCGGCAGCGCCTTCGTGATCTGGTTTTCGGCGTAGTAAATGTCTTGCAGTGTATGGACGAACAAATCGTCAAGCGTTTTGATGTCGGCTGAAAATAGTCCCATGTCCGCCTCCGTTTGCGGGCCTTTCGGCCCGTTGTGTACTGGGGAGGGAACGGGAGAGACAGCGGCAGGTTCCAAGCGCTTTTTGCTTGGTAAGGCGAGTGTTATTCTATTTGAAAGCCGCAACAGAAGCGGCCACGGCCACGCCAGCGCGATGGCTTGTGATTGACGCCCAGCGCGAGGAATCGCGGTGATTAGCCCTTATGCCGATCTCACGTCTTGACCGGCGAAACGATGCGATTACATCAGCCGATCAGGGTGTCGGCGGGGCATCCTTGCGAGTCAGCTTCTCTGTAATCATCTGCGCGGCGGCGGCCGGAGTCAGCTTGTCGCTGTCGCGGTCGACAGCGTAATTTGCGCTGCGCATCGTTTCGATGTCGATGGCGCCGATGAGCGGCTTCAAGGCATCCAGAAGGCGCGAGTCGCCCGCGCCAGCGCCTGTCACCAGCAGCAGCGCGTCGTAAGGTGGAATGGCGCTTTTTGGATCGTCAAGCACGATGAGATCGGACGCTGCAATCCGTCCATCGCTGGTAAAGCCGGAGATGACGTCAGCCTCGCCACTCGTCAAAGCCCTGTACATCAGGGTTGGATCAAATGTCCGGATCGACCTGAAATTCAGACTGTAGGCGTTGCGCGCGCTTTGCCATTCGGGGCGAACGGTAAATTCAAGGTCGGCGCCGAACGACATTTGGCCAGCGTGGCGCGCCAGATCGCTAATCGTTGTTATTCCAAGTTCCTGAGCGCGCTGGCGGCGCATCACGAAACCATAGGCGTTTTGAAACCCAAGCGAGCCAAGCACGGTGACGCCCCGCTCGCGTTTCATCCATTGTGCGATGGCCGAAAGCATTTCCTGATGGGGCGGCATGTCGGACCGCTCCATGACGTTCGTCCACAAAGTGCCGCTGTAATCGACGTAGACGTCGACATCGCCCGCCGCGAGCGCCCTGAAGATGACGGCGGAGCCGAGACCGGACTTCGTGCTGGAGGACAAGCCAGCAGCGCGCATCCGCTGGCCGATGAGTTCAGCCAGAATGAATTGCTCACTGAAGTTCTTCGCCGCGATCACATAGGTCGAGGTTCGATGCAGGCTTGTCGCGCCTGCGGCTGCAACGCCGATGGCGAGCGCGACAACGCCCGCAATCACGGGACGAAGTCGGCGCCGTGCGACGCCGCGTTCGACCAGCGCCAGAAGGCTATCTGCGACAATGGCCAGCATCGCCGCTGCGAGACAGCCGAACAGAACGAACACCCAGTTCTCTGTTTGCAGGCCGGAGAAAATGTAATTGCCGAGGCTCGTTTGTCCGACAGGCGTCGCCAGTGTCGCCGCGCCGATTGTCCAGACCGCCGATGTACGAACGCCCGCCATCGCGATGGGCGCCGCGAGTGGAATGTCCACGAGCACGAGCCTTTGGCGTCGAGTCATGCCAACGGCGTCTGACGCTTCAATCACATCGGGCGCAATGCTCGTCAGTCCAAGCACCGCATTTTGCAGTATTGGCAAGATTGCGAACACGGTGAGCGCAAGAAGCGCGGGGAGGAAACCAAGCGTGGGAAGCGAAAACCCGAAACGGTCCTGCGTAACGCCAGAGAGCGCCAGAAGGATGGGATAGAAAAGCGCTATTAGCGCCAGCCCGGGAATGGTCTGCACGAGGCGGGCTAGCCCAAGAACGATGGTTCTTCCTGTCGGCCGTGACGCAACCAGAAGCGCGGTGGGCAGGCTTACCAAGGTTGCGATGACCAACGCCGCCGCGCTCAGCAAAACATGTTGCCCGAGATACTCGGGCAGCAACGCCAGCGCGGCGAACCACTGGTCACTCATGCCCGGCTCCGGTGCCGCGCTTGAACATGTCGGAGATGCGATCAGCGCTCCGACGGGGCACGGCGACAAGGCTCGCCACCACGTCGTCATCGGAATTGAGAACTTCTGCCGGCGCGCCATCGAACCTGATGGCGCCATCCACCAGAACCACAATGCGGTCGCTCAGAAGCAGAGCCTCCATCATGTCGTGCGTCACCATCAAGGTGGTGAGAGCAAGTTGCTGATGCAGGCGGCGCACGGAATGTCCGAGGCTCTCGCGCGTCACAGCGTCGAGCGCGCCGAATGGCTCGTCCATCAACATGATGCGCGGCTTTGCTGCAAGCGCCCGTGCAATGCCGACACGCTGCCGCTGCCCGCCGGACAATTCATGCGGCATGCGCGCGGCAAGCGCAGCGGGCAGTTCCACAAGTTTTAGCAAGTCTGCAACAACGCTGCCTGTCGCGGACGCATCAGCTCCGTTCAGACGCGGTGTAATAGAGACGTTTTCCGCAACGCTCATGTGTGGAAAAAGCCCGATCCCCTGAAAGACGTAGCCAATCGAGCGTCGCAGGTCTTCGACTTTGAAGTCGCGGGCAGGGCTTCCGTCAATCGACACCAACCCTGACGTGGGCTCGACCAGTCGATTCACGCATTTGAGAAGGCTTGTCTTGCCAGAGCCAGAGGGCCCGACGATGCTGACAAACTCATTGTGCGCCACGCGCAGGGAAATCTCTCGCAGGATCTCCTGGCTGCCAAAGCGCAGGCCCACGTGGTCGAGTTCAATGACGTCGGGCACCCAGATTCTTCTCCGCGCATGTCGCCGGCGGGCGCAAGGCAATCAAACACCGCAACGACATCCGACACAAGGCAGGGCGTGGCGAAACCATGCCCGGCTGCGCTTACCACTCCCACTCATAGCCCGCGCCGACAGAGGTCGACCCGTCCGCGCCAACTTCGGTCTTCGCCTTGAAGCGGCGTGTGATGTCGACGTCGACGGACACGGCGCTTTCTTCAGGCGAGGCGCCTGCACGCACGCCAAGGCGAACACGATTAGAGATGTAGCGCGATGCGGCCACGGCGGGTCCGCCGCCGGCGCCGGTGGTGACGTCGAAACTGTCGACGCCCAGTGAGCGGCGCACGGATTCGAAGGCGCCGCTGGAGCCGCCCGAGAGCACCGCAATCGCCTGCGCGAGTTGCAGCGCCTGGCCGGAGGATAGTCCGCCCGCCGCCCTCTGGAAGAGCACGCGGGAGATCACCTCATCCTGCGGCAGATCGGGCGTCGACGAGATTGCGAAGGTCGGCGATGCGGCGGGGCCCTCCACGGCGATCCGCGCCGTCACGTCGCCCGCGCGCGTCTCCGCAACGAGGTCGATGTTAGGGGTTAGTTCGCCCGTAAAGTCGAGGCGACCGCGGGTGAGTTCGATGCGCTGGCCCAACAGGTCGAAGCGCCCGCGCCGCAGGTCGAAAGCGCCCACGGCTTGCGGGTCCTGGCTCGTGCCTGTGAGTCGCAGCTGGCCGCCCAGTTCCGCCTCCACGCCACGTCCGCGCACGAATAAACGGTTGGTCGCGACGATAGCAAGGTCAAGCCGCGCGTTGAACGGTGGGCCGGCTGCGCGTGTGCGTTCGGCCCTGCGGCGTTGAGCCAACCGCGCCTGTGATTGCGGCGGCGGGGCGAGGTGCCGCGCGTTGGGCAGCGGCTCCTGTACGATCGGCAGACGGTCGGGCAGGGTGATGTCGAGCGTGATGAGGTTGACGCGTCCGCCAATTTGCGGCGCCTGCGTGAGAGGCCCGCGCAGGGTGATGTCGAGATCTGCGATGGCGTTGGTCGTCGCGTTGGAGGCGAGCTGGGCGCGACGGCCCGTTACGCGCAGGTCTGCGGGGAAGCCCGCGCCGGGGTTCACGTCAATGCGCCCGGCCACCGAGATTGTGCCGCCGTTGGGCGTGCGCGCGCTGGCGCTCTCAACGACGATGGTCTCGCCACGGGCCGCCAGCCGCGCCGTGAGGTTCGTGATGCGAACGCCGCGCGTCGGATCTTCGATGCCTGCGCCTGCGATGTTGATGGCGCCTTGCGGCCGCGGCGCGCTCACGTCGCCGCCAATGCGCAGATTCACGTCGGCGTTGCCTGTCACGCGCACGCCGGAGACGGCGAGCGACGCGTTGGCGCCTGCGAGATTGAGCCGGCCGTTGACGGTGAGATCCAGCGCGCCTGTCGCCGCCATCGGGGCCGTGCCGCCGATCTTGACCTGTCCGACGCCCGGCGCGTTGACCACACCATCCAGCAGTACGCGACCTTTCTCGAAACGCCCCTTGGCGTTGGCGGAGAGCGGCTGCAGGCCAGCCTGTCGCACGCCCGCGTTGGAGAAATTGGTGACGGCTAGATCGAAGTCACCGTTGATTGCGGAGGCCGGGCCGCGCGCGGTGGCGCGTCCGTTAACGACGCCTGCGAGGCCAAGACCCGGCGAGAAAATTTCAGCAGCCGAAAGCGGCAAGGCGCGCAGCACAACATCAAGGTCCAGCGTGTCGCCGACGCGGCCATTGACGGTCACGAGTCCGGTTCCGATACGCACCACGGCCTTGCTGATTGTCACGCCATCGTCGCGCCAGGCGAGTGTCGTCGGGGCGTCGAGACGGATGCTGGCGTTGCCGCGCCGCGCTTCGAAGCGGGCGAGGTCGAACCTGCGTTGACCCGCAGGCACGCGCCCCGCGCCATTCAGCGCGAAACCCTGCGCATCGGCCTTGATTTCAATGGCGCTGCCCTTGCCGTCATCGCGCGCTGTCAATCCAATCAGCCGGAAGTTCTGGCCGCCGGCGCGCAAATTGGCGGCCTCGATCTGGCCGTCGATGGACGGCGCGCCCAGCGCATCGCGTACTCGCACGTCTGCAAGCAGGCGCTCCAGCCGTACGTCGTCGTAGCGCAGCCGCGCGCCCTTGGCGTCGATCTCTACGTTCTGCCTGCCGTCGACGACGGCGAGCGCAAGCCGCGCATCCAGCCGGCCTTCGAGACGCGAGAGAAGCAGGGGCGTAAGGTCGTCGAGATCCGCCGCCGCCACAGCAACATTACCGCTCGCGAGGTTGTTGGCGTCGAGCTGAACGCGACCGTCGATCGACGCCGAGCCGATGGTGAATTTGTTCGCTGCGAGGCTCCACCCGCCATCGACCTGCGCGACCTCAAGGCCGCCCATCGCGGGCTTGCCGCCGACATCCCCAGAGAGCGTGAGCGCGGCGCGAATAGCCGATCCGAGAGTTGCGTCAAAGCCGACTTCCAGCTGGCGAATGGCGCGATCCATGGCGCTTGCGTCGCGCACCGTCGCCGAGCCCTTCACGCGCGGCGCCGAGATGGGGCCTTCCACGCGCGCCACGGTCTCTGCGCGACCGGCCTTGATGGCTGGATGCAGGGGCTCGAGATTGGCGATTGCGGCCTTTACGTCAAACGCCAGGCCAGCGTCGTCGCTCGTCCCTGACGCGGTGAGGTCGATATTGGCGCCATCGATGCGGACGCCGTCGAGAGTCACACGCTCGGGCGAGCGGGCGATGAGGCCGGAGATGCGGACCATGCGCCCAAGCGCTCCGTCAATGGCCCGCTGGCCCGTGACGACCTCTTCCAACCTGCCATCAAGCCGCGCTTCCACGCGCGCAGCCGGATCGCCGGACAGATCGGCAGCGAGTTGCGCGCGGCCTCGCAAGGGCGTCCCCACAACGTCGGAGAAAGGCGCCAGCGCCGGCAGTCGCGCGACGAGGCGCCCGGCGAGTTCACGCGGGCCGATGGAGCCGGTGAAGTCGAGGCTCGCGGTCGGCGTCTCGATGCGCGCCACGTCCACCTTCGTTACGCCATCCATGCCAGTGACGCCGCGCATGTCGATGACGACACGCCCGCCAACAGCCCGGTTTCGCGCTGCATCCTCAAGCCGCAGGCCTTCAGCCGCCCCCTTGGCGGAAAAGTTGAAACGGTCGCTCGCGTTGGGCAGCGGATCGGCGCCGAGTTGCAGGTCCAGCCGGGCGAGGGACCAGTCCGGCGTTCTCACCTCGCGGGCGTTGATCGTGCCTGCGATCTGCGGCGCCGACAGCCGGCCCTTGGCGGTGAGATCGAGATCGAACGCATCGATCTGCGCGCCGCCGACGCGGGCGCGGGTGGCGGTCTGGGTGGCCTCGCGCTGCCGGGCTCGGCCGTGCACACGCACGTCGAGCAATTGGTCGGCGCTAACGGACCCGGCCACATCCAGCTCGGCGGCCGCTGAGGCAATGCGGAATTTGTCGAGCGTGATGCGTCCGTCGTCGAACCGCTCCAGCACGCCTTCGAGGCGCGTAGCGCCTTCCAGAATCGGCGCGATGAGCGCTGGTACGAGGCCAGCGATACGGGAATCAAGGGCTGTCGTGATCCGGTAGGAATTGTCCTGCCGCACGACCCGCGCCTCGCCTTCCGCTCCAATTGTGGGGCCGGCCGCGAAGTTTAGGCGGGCGGTGAAGTTCGCCAACGGATCGTCGCCAGCCAGGCGCAGGTCGACTGGCGGCAGTCCCGGCAGGTCGAGCATGCGCGCGACCAGTCCGCCTTCCGGCTCCTGATGGGTTAGATCGAGCCGCAGGCGCTGCGTCTGCGGCAGGTAATTGAGGAGAATGGCGAATTGACCGGCCGCGTCCGTGCGCGTGGCGCGCAGGTCGAGCTGCAGTCCCTCCGCTGGATCGCCAAGGCTGGCCGAGCCTTGCGCCGAGAGGCGGGCAGGCGTGCCGAGCACCGGTGCGCCGAGCGCGAGGTCGCCAAGCGAGAACTTGCTGACGATAATCTTCACCGGCGTTTCCGGTATCAACGATTCCTCGCCCGTCGAGGGCGGGGGCGGCGCCGAACTGGGGGCCGGCCGACGAAGCATTTCGATCCGGCCGATCTCCAGTGTGCTGACTTCCACGCGGCCACGCAGCAGGGCGGTGCGGCTCCAGACAAGGCGCGCCTGGTCCATTTGCAGCCAAACGCCGTTGCGATCACTTACCTGCAGGTCGCGGATGACGGCGTTAGACGAAAGCGCGCCGTCAATGGCGCCGATGCGCACGCTCGCCTCCTCCGTGGAGAGCGCACGCGAAAGCAGACGCGCCAGAAGGGTCTGGTCGGTCTGCGCTTGGCCCGGCGCGCCCGACAGCGTGAAAACGAGCGCGGCGGCGGCGCAGCCTACGGCGGCGAGCGAGAGGCCAGACTTGAGGCGGGAGACCTTGAGGCGGGAGACGATGCGCATCAGAAGGCCTGTCCGAAGCCGATGTAAAAGGCGATGGGCGCCTCGCCCCTCTTGCGGTCCAGCGGCGCGGCGACATCGAGCCGGATGGGGCCGATGGCCGTATAATATCGCAAGCCCAGACCGGCCGCGACGCGGATCGGCTCCTTGAAGTCGGGATAACTGGATGCGAACGCGGAGCCCGCATCGACGAACGGGACAACGCCGATCGTCTCCGTGATCTTGATGCGCGCTTCTACAGAGCCTTCCAGCAAGCTGCGTCCGCCGATGGGCACGCGCCCTATCATGGGGCTCAGGCTCTTGTAGGCGAAGCCGCGCACGGAGCCGCCGCCACCCGCATAAAAGCGCAGGTTGGCTGGCAATTCGAGCAGATCCGCGCCGCTGATTGAGCCAACGCCGATGCGTGCGGCGAGCACCACCCGCGCCTCCTCGTCGACAGCGTAATAACCGGAGGCTGAGCCCCGAAAACGCGTGAAGCCGACCGTGGAGCCGAACGCCTTGAAATACGGCGCGATCTCACCGGTGACCCGCACGCCGCGCGAGGGATCGAGTTGCTTATCGGTAGAATCATAGGTCGCTGAAACAGGCAGGCCGACGATCGTGTAGTCAATCTCGCCAAGTATATCGCGCGTCTTGCCGGTCTCGACATCGACGCGCACCCTGGCGGAAATGCGCTCCGCGAAGCGCCGCTGGATGCCGATGGACCCGCCAGCGCTTTCGGCGAGATAGCCCTCCGTCGCCTCGCGCGTGGCGTTTGCGTCCATCAGCAAGTCGAACCGCGTGCCGCCCAAGGCTGGCTTGATGAACGAAGCCGAGACGCGTCCGCCGAACTCGCGCAACGAACTGTCTCTCACGATGTTTCCAGGGCCGCTCTCGGTGAGATAGGCTGCGGTGGCTTCAAGCCGCAACCGCTCCGCGCCGCCGAACAGGTTGCGATGCGTGAAAAACGCCGTGACGCCGGGGCCGTCACGGGTTGAATATCTGGCGGAGACGCCTGCCGCCCGGGTCGGCCGCTCGCCCGTCTCAATGTCCAGCGGCAGCCGTCCGAACGCGTCGAGGCCCGACACATCCTCGGGCATGCGGATGCGAACCGCCGACACGGCCTCGATTTGCGAGATTGACCTACGGATTGAGGCGATGGTCTCTGGCGAATAGGGATCACCCGGCTCGGGATAGACGTAGGAGCGCACGACGCGCGCGTCGATGGAGTCCGGCGTCCGCACGGTGATCTCGCCTAGCGGCGCAACGGGGCCGGGATCAATGCCCAGCGTCAGGTCGACCGCCGCGTTGGGGTGATCGACAAGGGGGTCGACCCGCGGCGCTCTTGCGAAGGGCTGCGAGCGAGCGCGGAAGTGATCGATGATGCGCGTCTGGGCGGCCACCACATCAGCCGAGCGGGCCACGTCGCCCGCCTCCAGTTTGACCACGTAATCAGGCAGGGTCTCCGGCGCGAATGGCCCGTTGGTGCGCATGTCGACAATGCGCAGGTTACGCAGCCGGAAAGCCCGTCCGGGATCGACCACAATGCGAATGGGAGCCCGCGCCCGGCCACGATATGGCGCGGCGGCGGCAATCGCCGCCTGGGTGCTCTCCATACCTATGCGCAGGGGCACGCCCGCAACCTCTATGGCGACGCTCGCGTTGTAATAGCCGGCGCCCCACAGCGCATCCACCACGCGCGGCAGATCAAGCTCTGCCCGGCGCACAAGGGCGTCAGCGTCCGGCGGCGGGTCGCTGCGCAGGCGCTGAAGCGTGGAAGCATCGAGTATGGACTGCCTGACGCGCCTCTCATCGCCAGCGACGACGACAGTCAGTTCATAAGGCAGGGTGGAGGCGGTGGGTTCTGGCGCACTCTGCACCCACGGCAGAAAATCGAAGAAGCCCTGCGCACGGGCGGGCGAAAGTTGCACGACGCCCATGACCACGGCGAGCGGAACAGCAGCGCGAAAAGCGCCGCTTGAGCGACGAAAGCCGGACTCACGCACGCGGAAACGGGGAATGGCGCAAACGCAATCCTGAAGGAGCAAAAATGAACGCATGAACACCCGTAAGGTCAGGCTTTGAAGCTGCCCATCGTGGGGCGGAAATATAGCAAAAACACAGCTAGGTTAGCGAAGAGTTTGCACTTACACAATTGATCGCATGCAGCAAGCGTAACGTTAGTGCATTTTAACATTTCCACAAATAGCGCTCGCGCTTTTGTTGCCCAGGCAGCAACGCTTGCGCGGAGAGTTTGCTAGAGCTGCGTTCCCGCCAAAGTGCGCATCGCAAAGCCCCGGTCGCAACGCGCCGAACGGCTCGCTTGCCTTGCCGCAGGCGTCAGCGCAATATCAATGAAATCGTCCGCCAAAATAACGGACGAACAGGGAGGAGAACCGAGCATTCCGGCTTTGATGGACTGATCCTGTTGGCGGTCGGGCGTCTCTTCAGCATCAGTTCGTGAAAGCTGCGGGCCGGGATTGCAGGGGGGCAAATGATGAGAAACGCATCGTGGCGAGCGCTGCTGGGAGCGGTTGCAGTCCTAGGCTTGAGCATCAACTTTGCCTTCGCACAGAATTCCGTAGCAGACTTTTACCGTGGTAAGCAGGTTCGGATCATCGTTGGTTTTGCCGCGGGCGGAAACTCGGGCCTGTATGGCGATGTTCTTGGCAGGCACATGGGAAAGCATCTGCCCGGAGCCCCAAACTTTGTTCCTCAATATATGCCAGGCGCTGGCGGACTTGTCGCGGCCAACCACATGGCGTCACGCGCAGCGCGTGATGGGACGGAAATCGCGATCACCAGCCGGACGGCAGCGTTCGAGCCCCTGCTTGGCAACAAGCAGGCGCAGTTCAACGCGCAAGAGTTTAACTGGCTCGGAAGCGCTAATATCGAAAATAGCGTCTGCATCGCGGACGTGAATCAACCCGTCAAGACGTTCGATGACGTTCGTAAAACTGAACTTGTGATTGGCGGCTCGGGCGCGGACGCAATTGATATGATCTTTCCGCGCCTCGCAAACCGATTGCTTGGCGCACGCTTCAAGATTGTCAGCGGCTACAACACGAGCAATGACATCTTGCTCGCTATGGAGCGTCGCGAAGTCCATGGTTTCTGCGGCATCGGATGGGCATTCCTGAAGCTTCGGAAAAGCGAATTGCTGACGGAAAAGAAGATCAACATTCTCTTCCAGATTGCCGTTAACAAGGCTCCCGATCTTCCGGACATTCCTCGTGTTCAGGATCTCGCGGAAAATGCAGACCATCGGCAGGTTCTGGAATTCTTGCTCGCGCCGCAAGGTATGGGACGGCCCTTTTTCGCCCCCCCTGGGGTTCCAACTGAACGCGTCGCTGCGCTGAGGAAGGCGTTTGCTGACACGTTGAAGGATCCCGAGTTTCTGCAGGAAGCTGCCAAGACCGGTCTTGATATCCAGTTCGTAAGCGGCGAGGACGTCGACGCACTTCTTGCGCGGACATACGCCACACCACCGGCGCTCGTGTCGAGAGCTAAGGAGTTGCTTCACGCCAAGTGACACAGTCGATCCGATAGTTACCCGAGCCGGCGCCTTAGAAAACTACCTATCACGATAAGGGAGAAGCGTGATGAGGAGACACATGATGAGGAAGCGCTGCAACTGGTATTTATCTGCTAAGAAGCTGTGCGTTTGTGTGGCATTTCTAACCGTTCTTTCGGCGCCGCTTGCACGGGCGCAATCAGCAGCAGAATTCTATAGTGGCCGCACCATGACGATGTATGTTCCGAGCGGCAGCGGAGGCATAAACGATGCGTCTGGACGGTTGGTCGCGCGCCACTTGCCGAGATTCACGCCAGGCAGTCCGACATTTGTTGTTCAAAATGTTCCAGGCGCCGGAGGACTTACACTCGCCAACCGCTTGTTCACGACATTGCCGAGGGATGGGTCCGTTCTCTCAATCCTGCAACGCGGTACTGCGCAACTCGCCATTGCCGGAGATCCCGCTGCGCGCTTTGACCCGCTCGAACTTACGTGGCTTGGCTCCATCTCGTCCTATCAGGACGATGTATATCTTCTCATTGTGAACCGTGAATTTGCCGCGCAGAGTTTGAACGACTTGAAGGGGAGCGGCGGCCCTACCGCGCGTCTTGGCGCAAGCGGGCCCGGCGCCACAAACCGGACCTTTCCATTGATCGCAAGGACGCTGTTTGGCCTCAGACTGGAAGTGGTGCGCGGATATACAGGCGCGCCAGCGATTTCGCTGGCTCAGCTGGGAAGGGAAGTCGATGGCCAAGTGACCAGCTTGAGTTACTTGAAAGCAAATCAGGCGAGCGAATGGAAGGCGCAAGAAATGCGTGCGCTGCTCGCATTCGGTCGCACTACTCGCCATCCGGAGCTTCCGGACGTTCCCACAGCATACGAACTCATCAGTGACCAACAAGCCAAAGCGCTCCTAAAGTTCGCTGAATTGCCCTTCTACATGGCAATGCCGGTTGCGGCTCCGCCGAAGATACCTGACGATCGCAGAAATGTACTCGTGAAGGCTTTCAACGAAATGGTCGCCGACCAGGAGTTCGTGAACGAAGGTAAAAAATTACACCTCGATATAAGTCCAATCAGCGCTGAGGCGCTCACGCGCATTATTGCGGAGGCAACCAGCACTCCCCCGGAAATTATCGCGCGCTACAACGCAATTGCGGGCGAGAAGCAGTAGTTTTTTGGTTTATAATAAGATCCGAAAAAAGATCGAGAACGCGCAAAATTTGATGTAGTGGAGGTTTTCATGAAGGCGAGAATGGTTTTCCGAAGCCTTGCACCCACCATAGCGGTTGCATGCCTCATCTCGGTAAGCGCGACTGCCGACCCTGTCGAGGATTTCTATCGCGGACGAACGTTAGAGATGACCGTGCCCGGTTCGTCCGGGGGCGACTACGACCGACGCGCTCGCATTGTAAGCAGACATTTAGGGCGCCTGATCCCCGGAGGTCCGCAGGTCATTGTCAAGAACATGCCGGGCGGCATCGGCCTGCAAGCAGCCAACCACCTTGCAAACACCGCCGCGCGTGATGGCACATCGATGACGATCGTTTTTCAGAATATGCCCGTGCTTCAGGCTACCGGTTCGCCAGCCGTTCAATTTGATGCGCGGCGATTTGGATGGCTTGGCAACACCACCAGCAGCCCGAACGTCATCAACTCCTGGCACACGACGGGCATAACCAAGATCGATGAAGTTTTCACGAAGGAGCTGGTTGTTGGTGCGTCCGGCGTCTCGTCGACGGGCTACGTCTACCCCGCGGCCATGAACCAGGTGCTCGGAACGAAATTCCGAATTGTTGGCGGGTATCCGGGCGGAAACGAGATCAACCTCGCCATGGAAAGAGGCGAAGTGGGAGGTCGCGGATCAAATTCGTGGGCATCCTGGAAAAGCAATCACCCGCATTGGATCGCAGAGAAGAAAATAAACATCCTGGTCCAGATAGGCCTAGTCCGAGCGCCGGATCTTAAAGACGTGCCTTTGATGTTGGAATTGGCGAAGAACGACGAAGACAAGCAGGTTCTAACCTTTCTGTCGTCGGACATGGGAATCGCTCGCGCATTCGCAACAACGCCGGACACGCCACGCGAACGTCTGGCAGCTTTGCAGACTGCTTTCATGAATTTGATGAAAGATCCCGGCTTTTTGGCGGAGGCCGAAAAGCAAAAAATGGACATTGAACCCTCTGGTCCCGATGAGGTGCAAAAAGTCGTCGAGTCGATGATCAACGCACCTCCCGCCATCATCGCACGAGCGAAGGCGCTTCTGGCGCCATCGGCCAAGTAATCTTGGCCGTCGTTCCTCTAATCCGCTCGGGTATTTTAGCTATCTCGACCTGTCTCCTCTATGTAATGGTCTATTTATATCGCGATTCAAACTGATAGGGTTGTGTGGACGGGACGCTGATGCAGCCTACCAAACTCATCCTTTTCTGCCTGGGCGCCTTCGCAATATTGCTGGCGTCTGGCGTTGAATTCGGGTCGAGATGGTTGTTGAAAGACCCCTCGGCGAGTTTCAAACGCCCCGGCGTCGGCATTACGGCTGTTGCTTATTTCGATCTGGTCTTTCTTTACACCCTTGCCCTCATCAGCCTCGATTTGTTTCGCGTCGCGCCCGCCGTCATCGCGCGCTTTCAGGGCTTGATTACCTTGATCGGCTCGTTTCTTGGATGCCTTGGCTCGCTCGCGCTGGCTTTTCTGACATTCATGTTTTTAATGATGATGGTGAGCCTTCTTCTCACCGTACCGTTTGGCACGGTTGCTTACATCGCGGTTTGGGGGGACTTCGATGTCGAAGGCGCGAAGGCCATTTTGGCTCTCACCATGACGCTCAAACTGATCGGCGTGGGCTTGATGCTTTTCGCCAGTCCCTCATTTCTCAAGAACAAAGGCTTCATGGCGCTGGCGATCTTCTCGCTCGGCTTTAGCTTCGTGTTGGGATTATTGCACACATGGCCGCCCGGCATACTCGTCAGCATCGCTGACGCCCTCGGCGCGCTCGTCATAACCATCGTACTGGTTGTATGGACCATCGCTCTCATACTTGGCTCGCTTCCCGCGATCTGGAAAGCGCTGCGCAGCCTGACGCCGGGATGAAAGATAACGGTCGCGCGTTTACTCGTTGACAACAAAGGTCGCTCGGCCGGAGGGAGATTCGATCTGCACGGTGGCGACGCTCTTACGCACCACCACGCCGCCTTTCAGGCCATTAGCCATGTTGTCTTGGCCACAATCGCTTGGACGCGGCGCATCCTTCGCGACGATGCAAAGAAGCTGATCTTCTTCGCCGCGCTCCTGCGCTTTCACCTTCAATGCTCCGCTTTTCAAACGCACGCGAACGACCCCCAACTCGCCATTGGCGGCCGAGAAACGGCCGGACCATGAGCCGCCGGAATTCAGTTCGGTGGGCGGCTGCTTGCTGCCGGCGACGAGTTGCGCAGGCGGCGGGTTCGGCAGCCACCTCGTCAGTAAATCAGGCGCCGCGGGGCGATAGCCCGGAGCCCGGTTCGTGGGCGGAACGCTCGGCCAAAACAGCAGATTGCCGATAAAAACCAGACCCACAATCGCGAGGACGATCACGATCCAACGCATTGCGAGCTCCCATCATGCATGGCGCCGAAAGCTATGCGGCGGCTTCGGTCGACTAATATAATCCGCCTCCGACTCGGTAGAACGATGAACAATTTATGAGAACCAAACGGTTCCCGCATGGATGAGGAGTAGAGCCGCCAGCGGGGTGAACGAAAGGATCATGAGTGTTACTACGACGGCGACAGGCCAGCTTAATGTCGTGTCGTTGTAGCCAGTGGGCGCGGTGGGATTGTCGGTCATGCGACCGGTGGGATTGTGTTTGTAAGCCCAAACCTCCCAAGGATTGTTGAGATAGCCCCACCAGAACGGCGCGCGCGAGCCCGGCTCGAGCGCGGAGCCATTTGCGTGCCTGCGGTTCTCGCCGGCGACGACGCTCCAGATCAGGCCAACCGCGCCAAAGAAGATCAGCCATGTAACGTAGCTGACCCAGAAGAATGGGCCGAAGACGCGGTTTTGCAATATGTGCGTGCGCTCATGTTCCTCGATGCCGCGCGCGATCGGAGGACCGCGGTCGAGCCAGAGATTGGAGATCACGTTGCCTTGCGTAAAGGCGTAGCCCTCCTTCAGGCGCACGCCGGTGAGATAGATATGCGCGCCCGCGCGCGGAATGTTCTGATGGAGCGCCTGCATCCAGACCTGCCCGGCGACAGGCGCGGACACTTTGAAGAGCTTGGGAAAATTGATGAGGTGCATCAGCACCGCGTTTGGCGCCAGCGGCAGGCCCCATGTCGTTTCGGATAGAAAAGTGACGAATCCGATGCCCTTGCGCCAGTTATGAATTCGGCGATAGCCGTCGAAGAAGCCCGTAAATGCGCCGACGGCGAAGGCGAAATAAGCGAGACGCTCCGGGTTGAACAGTAAAGCGCCGTAAGGCAATTCCAAGATGACCACGAGGCCGGCCCAGACCACATTGAGGATCAAGGGCCAGATGAGAAAGAGCGCGCCGACAAAAACAGCCGCCGCGTGCGTGTCGTCGCCAAGCCACACCATCACGCGCACGAAAAGGAAGGCGATCAGCGCGCCCATCGCAGTGGTGAGGAAGGTTTCCAGCCCCGTCAGGAGCGCCTCCGCCGCGTCCGATCCCTTGATGACGCGCGCAATGAGCGCGGCTATCCCTCCGATCAGACCCAGCAGAGGCGCCGCCAGCACGAAGGTGAGTTTGTAATCTGCAAGCATTGCAAACAAGGCTGAGCCTCCTGGCGCGTGGGGGAAGGTCCGGCGGGCTATTTGCCTCCCAGAATGATCTCAATCCTGTTTTTCCGGTTCTCCAGGCGCTTGCGCGCCAACCAGAGAAAACTATTCCGGCTTTGCGTCGCCGAGCGCCTCGATTCGGATGCGACCGATTTGACGCTGCGCCGTGACTTTGCGGATGGTCGAATTCAACATTCCCGATTGTGCTTGCGTATCAGCGGCAACGGTGAGGTTGACCCGCGTCGGGCAGGCCGCGAATTCAAAACTCGGCATGGGGTGCTCCATCCGCTAGCGGGGCCTTCGATCGAGCCTCCTCTGAATGGAAGGCGGCAGGACGAATCGATCCAGATTTTTGCGCGGGCCGACAAGATCGGGGAGGCAGGCGATGAGCGGCACGCAGGGCTTGCCGGAACCGTCCGGGCGCCGGTTGAGAACGATTGTCACGGTGCCGCCGAGGGCGACTGCCGTCGGCGCTTGCGGGATTGTGCGCGTGACGACGCCGTCGGGCATGTCGGACCGGCTGTCGAACTGCGGGTTCTGGTTGGGGAGGATCCCGACGTCGAGCAGCAGTTTTACAGCGTCAACCACGCGCCTGCGCGCGAGATTTGCGGGAATCGGCACGCCGGGATCGATGAGCAGCGCTGTGGCGCCGACCTCATCTTTGCCCACGCCAACGACGATCTGACGAGCAGGATCGTGGCCCTCGGCCTGTCCGCGCACCGCTTTGATGTTGGCGTAGCCTGCGTTGCTAGCGATGGCGGCGGCCTCGGAGAACGGCTTGCCCCTGACCAGACTCGGGTCGAGTCCGCGCGGCCAGGCCAGATAGGCGATTACGCCGATGACGCCCAGCACGAACAGCGCCACAACCCCATAGGCCCAGAGCGGCAACCCCTGCCTCTTGGTCTCAGGCTCTTTCCAGGCCGCAATGTCGATCGCAATCGCGGGCCCGTCGGTAAAGTCGACATCAGGGGAAGCCTCGGAGGTCGCGCGCAAGCGGAAGGTCCGCGCACCGGGCGGCGTTTTGGGCGGTATTTTCGCCATCACTTGCGCCGTGAACGTTCCTTCGGCGGCGATGTCCTGCTCAATTTCACGCGGAGACGTCGGTGGCGCGCCGACAAAAGAAAACCACTCAGGCTTGAGGTCGTCCTTCGCCTCGATGTGCAGACGCGCGGTCTGTCGCTTCGCGGTCGTGTTGCGGATTGTGCAATGGATTGCGCCGGCCTGCTCCTGCGTGTCGGCGGCCAGGGTGAGAGGCAGTCTCGTCGGGCAGTCAGCGAATTCGAAGCTGGGCAAGGCGATCCTCCATCGGTCTCATGTGGCGCGAAAGACAATTTCCGAGGTGACGGAGGCGGGCTTCCAATTCTCGACCACGCGACGCGCCAGCGCCTCATGCCGCAAGGCGCTGTTCGGCAGCTCCACGCGCACATGGAACGCTTGCGGCTCTCCATCGTCGCCGGGTGGGTTCTCGATGACGGTAATCGCATCCGAATTCGTAACGATACTGAGAATCCGCTTCAGCGTGCGCGCCGTGCCGCGCTCCCGCGCGAACTCTGCGGCGCGCAGGATCAACTCGCGGATCGCCGCGCTGTCGATAGTGGGCCGCGCGGTCGCACTGTCGATCTCGCTGACAAGCGTTCGCTCGAGCCCCACCCATCCGGCCAGCATCATCAGAAAGTCCTCGGGCGCGCGCCTCGGATCGAACCAGCGATCCAGATCGCCGAGGATCATCTCATCCGGCGTGAGATGCGACTGCATGATCCCGACCAGCGTTTCCAGAACGCTGCCCGGCGTGACTCCCATCTGCATGGCTTCAGGGAGCAGACGCGGAATTAGGCGCATCTCCATGATCAGCCCTCCACCGCATTCTCTCGCACGACGCGGATGTCGTGGCTGCCGGAGCAGTAAAGCGAGTTTGGCGGCAAGGGCGCGCGATCGGAAAACTCCACATCGCCGACTGCGACGTAGCGTTGCCCTTCGTCCCGGCTGCCGAAAACGCCAGATGCGCCGCTTGCCAGTATGAGCGTCGTCGAGAGGCCGAGGCCCACGCCGGTCAACGCCGCCAGCGTCTTACGGTCCTCCTCGATCGGCAGGCCGCTGGCAAGCGCCGAGGCGCTCCAGGGCTCGTTGAGCTTGCCTGCGTCAAGAAGGCAGACGCCGGCGCGGTTGGAAGACGCGGCCACGAGGCCGGGCGAAAAGGACAAGCCGGTGCAACTGCCGCCCCTCCAGTCCTCGCCGATGATCTTCCAGCCTTCGGGATCGACGCCATCGCCACGCGCCTCCACGCGCATGACGCCTTCGCCGGCTTCGCCACGCTCCGCCGCAAGAATCGCCCACAGGAACATGCGGTCGCCCTCACGCATGAAATAGAGCCGGCGCACGTCGCGTCCTTCAGCTCCCGTGATGGTTTGAAAGCTCCCGGCCTTGCCGCCCTCACGCGAGATGAGCACGCCGCGCTTCTCCCGGCGGGCGACGGCGACGCAGGGCACGCCGGAAGCGAGCCGCGCCACCGCTACGGCATAAAGGCCGCCGTCGTTATGGTTTTCGCTGGCGTCCGGGCCCAATCTGTCAAGCAAGGTGGAGCTTGCGGCGTCGCCGAGGCTGACCACGCGCAAACCCTTGCGCCCCGCGTAATAAAGCTGCGTGCGAGGGCCATTCTTCAGACTCGCGACGTCGTAAAGCCGCTCGCTTTGAATCGTTTCGACAGCGCTCCAACTCTCGCCGCCGTCGCGCGAGAGTTGAACCGTCATGGCGTCGGACCCTTTTTCGGTGAGCAGGGCCATTAATAGGCCTGGCTGTTCGGCGTCGCTGCGTAATGCGATGGCGTCCGAACCGTCCTGCGCGAGAATGGTCGTCCAGCTCTCCGCGTTATCCAGCGTGCGATAGAGCCGTCCGCCCGCAACGGCATAGAAGGCGCGCGGCTGGTTCGGATCGCGATGCAGATCGACGACGTCGGCTTTCGGTCCTTCCTCAATGGCGAAGGACAATTGCTCTGCGTAGCGCACGCCCGGCTCGGTCAAAATCGCATCGTAGACGTCCGAGGCGCGCAGGGTTTTGCCGAACGGCCACCGACCGGTCGGCGAGATCAGATCGTCGAGCCGCCGCCGGATTCGATCTCCAATAACGTCGGGATCTTCGACCGAAGAGATCACCACCCGCGCCGAAACCGCAACCGCCCGGCAATGGGCCCAGAGAACTTTTGTTCGCACGCCGATGGGCCGGCGCTCGGCCAGCAGCGCGTCGACGCGGCCATGAAGATGGCTGGTCTGACGCGCCCGCATCGTCTCGAGTGTTGCGGCTTCGCCAGCTTCGAGAGCGGGCACGATGCGGACTTCGACGACACCGGGTTCGCCGAAGGTCCACAGATCGCGTTGCGCATAGGTTCTCGCGCGCGCCACGCCGCCGGCGGACAAGGCGAGGCGCTCGAAGTCGCGTGCAGTGACCGCGCTCGTAATGGACTGCACGGCCTCGCGGCCACGCAGCATCGCGCGCTCGAGCGTCTCGCCGTCCTCGCCGCCGGTTGCGCGCCCCGCATTGACAACGGCCACGCCGGACAAAGGCTCGCGCATGGCGACAAGCGCGCCAGCCAGAACATTGCCCGCCTTGCCGCCGCCAATGCGATACCACGCGCGCACCGCCGCGCCTTTGGGCGGGACTTGGCCCAGCGTTGCAGACCCTGCGCCGGCGAGCGGCGAGAAGGTGATCGCGCCCGTGGCCGGATTCAGCGCGTACGCGCGCTCGTTCTCGTGGAGCCCCTGAAACGAGGGCGTTTCCTTCCACATCACGAACGCTTTGCCGTCGTACTGCCGAACCGTCATATTCGGTTCGAGCCGCGACGCGTCTTCTTCGACGCCGATCGTCAATGTCGCGATGTCGGGCAGGGAACGGATCAGCGGCGCGCGCCGTAGCTGGAAGCTCTGTCCCGGCTCGCCGCTGCCAACGCCCAGCAATTCAGCCTCAACGCTGTCGGCATGAATCGCAGCGACTTCGACGGCGCCGGCGCCGGGCTGGATGCGCGCCTCGGAAAGCGTTTCGAAGGTGACCACGCCGCCTGCGTCGGAAACGCGCGCGCCTGCGGGAACGATAATGGCTTTGTCGGCCGTCTGGCCGGTCCGGGAGAAGGTGAGGGTTACAATCGCAGCCGCCGGAGGCTGCATGGCGACGCCCAGCAGATTGAGCAGAGCTATGTGCACTTTCTCCGGCACGCGGTTGAGGCGATAGAGCATATTCTCCGTCAGAAAGGCGAACAGCTCGACCAGCACCATGCCCGGATCGCTCGGCGAGAAATCCGTCCATTCGGGCGAACGCGCGCGAATGATCTCTTTCGCCTCGCGCATCAGGTCGTCGAAGGTGCGGTCATCCAGTCGGGGAGTCGGGAACGGCATCAGCGGTCTTCCGATCCAAGATCAAGGGCGAAGAGCAGGCTTTCGCGACGTTGGCTTTCGCGAACGCGGTAGTCGAGCCGAATCTCCAGAATGCTGTCGTCTCCATCGCTCTTCGTCGTGGGGCCGGCGTTGAGCCGCAGAATTTCGATGCGAGGCTCCCATCGGCCGATGGCTTGCGAAACGTAATGGATGGCTAGTCCGGCCGTTGTGGCGTCGTTCGGCGCGAAGACCAGCCGATCGAGCGGACAGCCGTAGCCGGGGCGCATCACCCGCTCGCCGGGGCGCGTCGCGAGCAGCATCACGATTGCCTGATGGATCGCATCGTCGTCGCGCACCATCGCGACGCCCCCCGAAGGCGTGAGATATGGACCGGCGGGCATGATCGAGCCTTCCGCCTGGGCGGCGCCGAGATTGTGAAATCGCCAGCCGATCAAAGCCATGCATCAGGCTCCGCTCTGCACATAGTTTTGCGCCACGTCGGTTACTGAGAAAGGGGTTACATTAAGCTGGCTCCAGTTCGTGCATCCGCTCGCCCGGTCGAGGCAGATGCGGCGACCGTCGATCATAATGAATGTCGAATAGGAAACGTCGTCCACGGTCACAGTAGAGGTGCACGGAGGGGTGGTGATCGTCGTCATCGGACAGCGGCTGATGGAGCGGCCTAACAGGTCGCCCTCCACGAGGAGCGGATCGCCGTCGATGCGTACCCAGTCTTGGCTGTTCTCGTTCTTGACGACGCCTCCGTGGACGCATTTGAGGACGCCGGATTTGGTGAGTGCGAACATTGGTCAAATCCGCTCAAAATTGATGAAGCTGGCGCGAAAAGTAATCGTTTTGCCCGGCGCCTCTATGATGAGATCGCTCGCGGCGGCGAGACGGGCCTGACCGGGCATGAGTTCGAGCAGGCTGCCGGAAGCGGTTGCCAGGCGCGCGGTGGCGCTCGTCGAAGACAGTTCGAGCCGCTGTCCGTTCGCGGTTCGCAACACGAAGGGACGGGGCCTTGCGTTTGAGAAGCCGCGCGGCAGATCCTTCTCGCCATAGAGGCCGCCAAGCACGACGCCATGCGCTGGGTCGCCGTCTGGACAGAGCAGGAGCACTGTGTCCCCCGCCTCGGGAAAAACCGCTGCGCCTTTTCCAGATCCTGCGCCCGCAATCAGCGTCGGCAGCCAGGGAGCCAGCGTATCGCCCAGTGCTGGAAGCTGCACTCGGCAACGGCCCTTGTGGTCCGGATCGAGCGTGTCGGTCACGACGCCGAGCGTCACCAGCGGCGTCCGGCGACGCGAGGCGCGTCGGGGAGAGTCCGTCGCGAACTCGGTGACGTAGCCACGGGCCGCATTAATGCGATGCAAAGCGCTCGTAACCACGTGGCGTCCGGCGACCTCGTCGGCCACGCCGGTTACCGTGATCGGGCGCCCGGGCGTCAGCGCGACATTCCCGACCGCCTCGCCACTGGCGCGGATGGAGCGCGCAACGTCGCGATCGAAGCCAGCCTGCGCAAGCTCTGCGACCTGAGCCGCGCGCTCTTCGATACGATTGAGCATCGGCCGATACCCGCTGGCGCCTTCGTCCGGCGACACGTCGCGTGCTTCGTATGCGTCCTGCCGGCTCACCGTAACGGTTTCGGAGAACGCGGCGGCGCTGGCCGGGCTCCACCCCGCTGCTGTCGCCCCACGAACGTTGCGCTCGTTGGAAAGCGTCCCCGAAAAGGCCAGCAACGCCGCGCCGAAACGCATCTCCAGCGCGTCGCCGAAACCGTCGAGACCGGTCAGCGTCAACGCGCCTGCGTTTATCACGGGATAAAGGCCAGCGTCCTCAGCCAGATCGGCCAGAAGATCGAAGTCGCTCTGTTCGTGTTGCAGAACGTAATCGCGCGGCTGCGGCTGGCCGTGGCAGGCAGAGTCAATTCCAAGTTCCCCCGCCAATTGTGCGGCGAGATCGGCGGCGGAGATTTTTTCGAATGCCCTTGGCCGGAAGCTGCGACGCAGACGTTGTAGCTTGTCGTAGGCTCGCACCTTCAACACCGGAACGCCGGCCGCGCCATATTCATAAGAGATCGAACTTATCTCGCCTTCGAAGAGGGTGTCCGTCGCGCGGCCAATTCGCACGGCGAGCGTCTTGCCGATCTTGAGGCTGTCGACGCCTGTAGGCTCAAGAAGCGTGAAAGTGATCTCGGCGACTGCTGGCGCGCCTAGCTCCTGTCGCACCAGAACCTCGGCGATCAACTGCGCCAGTTTTGGCGCCGCTGGCTGACCATCCAGCTCCATCAATAGTTTGCTCTGGTTGAACGGCGACTTCATGGCGTAGCCAATTGCGCGATGTCGGGCAAAACGAGGATGCTCCCTTCCGGCACGGATAGGGGATCTGCGATGTCGTTGAAGGCCAGCACGGCATGGGTGTATGACGCGTCGCCATAATAGGCGGCGACGATCTCATCGATGCGCGGCGAAGGAAGGCCGTTTTCATCTGGCAGAAGCGCGATGCGCACCGCACGGTCTTCTCCGGCGGCGCGGTCGAGCGAGGGCGGCTCGAATTGTGATGTGGCCGGCAAGCGTGGTGGAGCGGCCCCGATGTCGTAGTCGACACGCCGCAGCCGCAGTCGCAGCCACGAGCGCTGTGGCCGTCCGTCGGCGGCGAAGCGTTCGAACTTTTCGGCCACCGACACCATGACGCCGGGG
Organism: Beijerinckiaceae bacterium; assembly: GCA_030684835.1. Taxonomy (GTDB): domain Bacteria; phylum Pseudomonadota; class Alphaproteobacteria; order Rhizobiales; family Beijerinckiaceae; genus Terripilifer. The sequence goes on along the minus strand of JAUXWZ010000014.1, from coordinate 19,101 downwards.
ATGTTCCATGCCCGGCCCCAGATCAATCGGACGAGAGGCAGCGCGCCAAAACCCTCGGCAGGTTCGCCGTTCTCGGCCAGATTCCAGATCGGTCGCGTCATGTCGCGAACGTCCGGCAGCAGCTGCGCATCGGTGCCGACATCCTCGGCTGGCGAAAGTCTTGGGCGCAATTCACGGTCGATCTCGGTGTCGAAGAGAAGATCGAGATCGATTTCCGTTAAGCCGCCACCCGTGGCGACGAGCGGGTCATCGGTCATCGTCAGGCCGGCGATAACGCCGGTGGTGGTGCTGGCCGCCCTTATCCCGGCGGAGCGTCTCACCACGACATTCTCCGGGTTGAGCAGGCAGGACAATTGCTCGCCGGTCCTCTCGATCAGAAAAGCTATCCGTTCCATGCGCGCTCGACTTGATCTTGAATCAATTGCCGCAGGCGCTCGCCATCATCTGGTTCGCGCACGGCAGGCGGGGTGGGAGTTGTCGGCAGGTCCGGCCACCGGTCCACAGGTGGCGTCACAACAAAAAGCTGCTCTCGCGCGGCTTCGCGCGGCGATGGGTCAAAGCGCAGGCGCGGAGCGGCAAGCGGAGGAGGCGCCGGCCTCTTGGCGCTCTCGCGACGCCGGGATGGAGCGGCGGGGGCATGCGGCCAAACGGGCTCGCTGCGGTGGGGCGCGGACGCCGGGGCCGCGAATGGCTGGGCCGGAAGTAGCGAGCCCGGCGCGAGTGCTTCTCGCCGTGCGTTGCCGTCTTTGTATTCGATCGGTGTGGTTATCGGCGCTCGCTCCGGTAGCAAGCGAAGGATCGGCCTGGGAGGCCGAGGAGCCGCGACGGGATTCGGTTGGGGCGCCGCGCGCTGCTCGACGCTGGCCTCCTTCGTCCGTACGAACCGACCAATGGCCACCGGCTTTCGTTCCGGCGTGTCTGCCCCGCGCGAAACCGTTTCAGCGCCTGCACGCGTCGTCGCTTCCTTCACCGTAATGCCTGCGCGGCGCGACCGCCCCGGCGGCGGCGCAGTCGACGCCGGCTGCGGGAATCCCGACGGGGATCGCGGCCCCGCAGACCCCGTGCGTGGAAAATCCAAAGGCAACCGCTTTGCGGCCGGGGAGTCGCGCTTCCTTTCGTTTCGGAGCGAGGGCTCAGGCTCCCCGCTGCGCGACGATTTTGCAGCGACTACATAAAGCGGCTTTGCTGGCGGCTCGCTAACGTCCAGAGCCTTGCCAACGTCCGGCGCCTTGCAATGGGCTACCTGCAAGTCTCCACCGTCGCCAAGTCGGCGGGCGAGCAGATCGAGCCATGCTTGCGGGGCATCCGGGTAGCGCTTGCGAAGCGACGAGAGCGTCGTCTCGTCGTTTGAATGCGCTTTCTCGGTGGCGGGCGCCGACACCGCTTCCAGGCGCGCCGTCACCAAGCGGAGAAAGGGCAGGAGGGCGGAGGCGATGAGGCCGGCCGGTCCCCTCATTGCCTCAGACCCGATCGAGACTATTGAAGACGAGCTTCACTTGCTCGATGGCAATCTCGCGTCCGAGCGCGTCGAGCGACGCTCCGCTCCACTCCGATGGCCAGGCATCGAAGAGATTCCAGCGCATCGCCTCATCGACGCCATTCGGGTTGATCAGTATGATAGAGACGTTGCGCCGCTCAATAGAGCCTTGCACACCTTTCGAAAACCAGTCCCACAGATCTCGCGAGCTTGTAAGACCGTAACTCAGGGTCACCTCGGCGTATTCGATCTGGCCCGGAATAGCGCGCACAACTTGATTTGTGCCGCCCTCCCGGTAGCGGATCGGCTGGATGCGCGCTCCAAGGCCGCTGCACGACGTGAAGTGACCTTCAACGACGCCCTGTATATCCAGCTTGAAGTTGAAATTGCGATAAGGATCGTTGCTTTGGCCCACGGCCGCGCCGGTGGAGTTTCCAGATGGTGAAGGCATGGCGGGCTTCCCTCAGGATGATGATCAAACTGCTTCGAACACGGCGCCAGCTGCGGTCTGTCCGATTCTGAAGATAACGAACTCGGCTGGCTTCACGGGGGCGATGCCGATCAGGGTGGTCACCCTGCCGGCGTCGATCTCCTCCTGAGGATTGGTTTCCTCGTCACATTTAACGAAGAACGCCTGCTCTGGAGCGGCGCCCATCAATGCGCCCTGGCGCCAAAGCAGCGTGAGGAAGGCGCCGATATCGCGCCGGATGCTCTTCCACAAGAACCTGTCGTTGGGTTCGAAAACCGTCCAGCGCATACTGCGTTCGATGGATTCCTCGATCATATTGGTGAGCCGCCGCACGTTGAGATATCGCCAATTGCTCGCCGATGGCGCCACGGTTCGGGCGCCCCACACCGTCACGCCTTCGCGCCCAAAGGATCGTATGCAGTTGACGCCGACCGGATTGAGCACCTGCTGTTCCGCCTTCGTGATCGATTGCGTCAGCCCCAGCGCTCCAAATATCGGAGTGTTCGCTGGCGCCTTGTGTACGCCGCGCTGCACGTCGATGCGGCCGCACAAGCCAGCGATATGTCCCGACGGCGGAATGTCTATGATCGTTGATGGCGAGATTGCATCCTGGCCGCGGATCCAGGGAAAATAAAACGCGCCAAACCCACGTTGTGAATCACGGCTGCGCAGCCCTGGCTTCTTTGGCTTGGGCGATCCTTCTTCGGGCAGAGTAGCGGCGCGAGTAAGCTGCTCGACGTCGTCAACGCGCGGGGGGCCATCAAGAAGCGCGACGCGATCACCCAATTGTTCGGCGGCGTTGAGAAGCGCCTCGTAGCTTGTGCCGTCCGTCCGGCCGGGCGCTGCGATCAGGGCGATTTCATCGATTGCGGCCAAGAGGTCGAGCCCCTTGCCGCCGCCGCTGATGGGCGCATCCGCCGGAACGTTGACCACGTAGCAGCGCGGGCCTCCATTGAGAAAGAAGCCATGCACCGCGTTGGCGAGCAGCGTGCCCGTCTGTGCGCCGTTGGCGAAGATGCGTACGAATTCTTGCCAATTGTTCAGTGCCACCGCCTCGCCCTGCCGCGCCGCGCCATCCGGCGCCGTGCCGACGAAGCCGGCGACTGATGTGCCGACAGCTTCGATGGGACGAGAGCCGCTCTCGACCTCTTCAATATAAATGCCCGGACTGAGGTAGGTCGCCATAGTCTTTCTCCTAGGCCAATCGCAGCGTCAGACCCTGGCCGACCTTCGCGGTGACAGTTTTGCTGAAGCGATGCTTGCGCGCCGTGACGCGTAACTTTTCCGAAGCATCGAATTGCGCGTGAAAGCGAAACCGGCCGTCCGGCCCGGTCACTTGGCGTAACTGAAGCGACGGAATTTCTACGACTGCGCCGGCGACAGCGCCTCCGTTGGCGCCCTCGACCATTCCCTCAATGAGTCCCAATTGGTCGATCTTAATATCAGGAGGAAATAGTACAGGCGGGGACGAGGCCTTCGTCCGAATGCGCGAAATGGGGATTGAAACAGCGACGCCAAGCGGACCTTCGGTGCGGCGTTCAAGGCTCAGGATCGTCGGGTCAGCGTCGGGAATTTCAAGCACGGGGCCCATCGCTAGCGCGAAGGCGATCTCTCCCAGATATTTATGAACGAGGAGAATGTCGGAGGCGGAAACGGTGATGAAGTAACAGAGCCGCAGGACGGTTGTCGGCGCAATCCGGTTGCTGGCCGACTCGACGAGGATGTCGACGAGCGTGAGTTGAATGACTGGCTCACCACCCTCCTCAAGCGGCGCGTCCGTCAACGAGACGTGGGCGCTAGCGAAGCAGGAGCGTAGCCAAGCGGCAAGAGTACTGGTGACCTGATCTGCTGACTGCAACAAGACCACCCCCTCACAAAGAAGAGACGTCGACGAGCGCGAATATTCTCAAACTCATATGTGAGCAAGTTAAACACAGAAAAATAGTTTCATCAATCGCGCCCAAATCTAGGCGGATGCGGCTGGCGTCGGCCTCAGTCGGCAGGTCACGTCGCCGCGACACATTAGATAGTTGGGTGGGTGGTGAGAGGCGCAGCGAGCCCGGTGTGACTGACACTGCGGGTCTTGATGAGGACGATGCGCGAAGGCCGGGCCGTCGAGCTCGGCCAATTTCAAAATAGTGACCGGCTATCCGGGCGCAAGTGATTTGATGATGGCGATGGAGCGAGGCGAAACGCAAGGTAGATGCGGAATGACATGGTCCGCAGTAAAATCGACGCTCTCCGAGTGGGTTCGCGAAAAGAAAGTTTATATCGCGCTTCAGTTCGCCGTGGAGAAACATCCCGAATTGTAAGATGTCCCGCTCGTTACTGAGCTTGCGAGGGCCGACCTCGAACGCCGCGCGCTTGAGCTTATTCTTGCGGTCAGGCGATGGGCCTGCCTTTTGCAGCACCGCCCAATGTTCCTTCGGATCGTGTTGCAGCGCTGCGAGACGCGTTCAACGCGACGCTGGCCGACGCGCAGTTTGCTTTGGAGGCGGACAAACAGGGACTTGAAACTCAGCTGTCTCCGGCGCGCGCCTGCAGGAACTGGTCACGCAGATGTTCGCCCCGCCGGTCGAAGCTGTTGAAGCGGCGCGCAAGGCTGTCAGTGGTTCCGCAAAATAACCTATGGCTGTTTGTAAAAAAAAAACCGCGCTTATCGGACCGCACGAGTTGCGACGCCCGATGCGGTTAGGGATAATCAGGACATCCTGACGGACTTGAAGCGGGCGGTGTGATGCGTCTATCGTGGATCCGAATTTTGTCGCGGAGGCATCACGCCAGAACTTGGACATAGGGGAGCCGCTGACGGGCGATTTGAAGCGCATGATGCGCTGTTCCGGCATGTTGCCGATTACCCGGCAAGTCGGCCCGCCTGCGCGCAGATCAAAGGATGCGCTTGAGGTGCTCCGCGCTTTTGAGCACGGCGCCTCAGGTCGGGTTTTTGCTTGGCGCGCCCTTTGCTTCTGGGGGAGGCGAAAGGTTTTCCTATCCTCGTCCAATGTGACCGGGGTAGCTGATCTTTTAACGAACGTATGCACTCTGGAGCGCAAAATGGCTACGAAGCAGATCACTTTGAATCGTTATCGGACATGCTTTGCAGTACTTGCTTCGACGTCCGCACTCGCATTTACAACTCCCTCATACGCGCAGGCTCAGGATCCTGCGAATTTTTATTCCAGCAACAAAATGACAATGGTGGTGGGGTCCAGCGTTGGTGGCGGATATGACCTTTATGGTCGCATCGTTGCTCGCTTCATTGGCAATCACATCCCGGGTAAACCAAGCGTCACCGTGAGGAATATGCCGGGGGCAGGCAGCCTTACCTCCGTTATCTATGTCGCAACGAGCGCGCCCACTGATGGAACGGTGATCGGCATATTCAATCCAGGCATCATTACTGACGCCATAAGCCGGCCGGGAAGGTCAAAGATTAACTTCACTGAACTCGCCTGGATTGGCAGCGCGACGGATTCCTTCCGCATGTGCAATGTTTGGCATGGGTCGGGGATCAAGAACTACGACGATCTTGGAGGCGCTCGGGTTGTAACGTTTGGCGCGTCGGGCGTAGGCAGCGGCGGGTACAACGACGTGGCGATTCTCAAGAACCTCATGAAGTTGAATGTACGTCCCATTCTTGGCTATCCGGGTCGCGCCGAAGTGCATCTGGCTATGGAGCGCGGCGAGGTCGATGGGGAATGTGGCACTGCGGATGGCATGCCGGAGAGCTGGATTACAGAAAAAAAAGTCATTACGGTCCTCAAGACAGCGCCAGGTGAGGGATACGGGATTCCGCCTGGGACCACTTGGTTGGGGGATCGTCTCAAATCGGCATCGGATATTGCTGTCCTGAATTTCTTGACTGCGGCAAATCAGATCGGTCGCCCTTTTATTGCATCCAATCAGGTTCCAGCTGACCGCCTTGCAACGCTCAGGGCTGCATTTGACGCTACGATGAAGGACAAGGCCTTTTTGGCCCAGGCAGAAGCGCAGAAAGCGCCAATAAATCCGGCAACCGGCGCGCAAGCAGAGAAAATAGTAGCTGAAATTTATAAGACGCCTACTGACATCGCGGCGCGTGCGAACGAAATTATAAAATAAACCGATTAGTTTTCGTGCGCGATATGCACAACATGAGGAGAAGGCGATGCCCTTCAGTAAGGCGACTGGCGTACGCATCTATTACGAGGTGGCGGGGCAGGGCCCCCCGTTGGTCTTTGTTCATGCAAATCCGTTTGACCGCCGTCTTTGGACGTATCAGGTTGCACGTTTTTCGCAGCAATTTACGACGATCAACGTGGATATTCGCGGCTATGGTTTTTCTGATAAGCCAGAGACGCCGTTCACGCTGGAGGACATGGCCGACGACGTTGCGGGCGTTATGGAGCAGGAAGGCGTGGAGCGCGCTATCGTCGTGGGGTGCAGCGTTGGATCCGGTATCGCTCTGCTTTTCGGCCTCGATCGGCCGGAAATGGTAGAAGGTCTTGTCCTCGTCGGCGGCAGCAGCAGGGGTGGGGGGAGCATCCAGACCCGCATTGATGGCTACACATCAGGAGATCTTCCAGGTTACCGATTGAAGCACATGCGCGAGTTGTTTGCGCCGGGCTTCCCCGAAACCTCGCACGGGCAATGGGTGATGAACCTGTTCGATGAGAACTCCCACACATTGTCGGGTGACAGTATCGCGCAGATATTCCGCGCTCGCTCAGGATGCAACATGACGCCCCGCCTGGCGACCATCAAGGCTCCGACGCTTGTCATCAACGGCGCTCACGACGGCTCTCTTCAGTCTGGTCGCGAAACGACGTCTGGAATTCCCGGTGCGCGGCAGATCGTCATCCCCAACACCGGGCATGCGTGTTCGATTGAGGATCCTGTCGCATTTGACGACGCGCTGATTGGTTTTTTCCGCGGATTGGGCAAATGGGCATAAGCCCGCTCTCTTAAGCGCCGCATGGTCCCGGAAATCGTTGAGCAGGTAGTGCTGCGCACATGAGCATGCTTCACAACTTGTTTCGGGGCTCGAAAGGCAACCGAGGCATGCTGATCCATGTGCCCGGGATCATGGCCTTCCCCTTCCGCTACTGGGGCCGGACTGACTGCAGCACCAAACGCGCCACCTCGACGTTGGCAACGTCGTTGTGGTCCGCGATGATGGCGTCGGCCTGCAGGTTGTTGATCACGTTCGGTTTCAGCGATGGCGTCTGACCTGCGATTATGTGCGCGGCCACCGCTTCACCATCCGCCATGAGCTGCGCGCCGTTCGCGCCCATCCCTCCGAAGGGGTCGGACGGCCCCCCGAACCTCGCGGCCACAACGCCCGAGGCGCGGGAGGCAATTACGTAGGCAATTCCGACTGCGCGGTCATTGTGCGTGTGGGTAATCGTGATTGGCCCGTTTACCCGTTTGTTCGCAACTACGTTTCGGAATGCCCCTTGCGGCACCTTGTGCTTACCTAGGCCGAGCGCGTTATGAGAATAGGCCGCCTGAAGAAGGGTCATACTCCGGGGGTAAACCGTCTGGAGGTGAGAGGCGGTCGAGGTCACTAACCGCGCGCCAAAGCTGTGTCCAACGAGGTGCAACTGGACACCGGCCAGTCCATCGGCCTCAAGCGTCTCAGCGAGCTTCGCGCCGACGATGCCCGCGCGCTTTTTCATTTCGAAATAGGTGAACTGGTTCAGAAGCCGCGCCACAGCTGCTCGCGGACCGGCTAGAAAACGCGGACGCCTTATCGCGCTTCCGATGCCGCCCATTGCGCCGCCTTGCGTATCGGAACTTTCGGGCAGAGCTGGCGGGGACTTGAGAAACTCAACTAACCTGCTGCCTTTCGTATTCCGGCCTTCCTGTTCGAAGACAATCTCGGCATCCGCGTCGGCCGCGGGCGTCTCCTCGCGAAGACGTTCAGCAAGTTTGTCGGCGGCTCCACCACCGCCCGTCGCCCGCCTCACCTGGTCCTTGAACGATGCGACATCCTTAACGTCCAGGAAGACCGCGACGTGCTCCGCAAAGGACTCAAGCTCGGTTGCGGCCAAGTCACCGCCGCCTACGCTTGCTGCGCCACCCTGCGGCGTGGCGGCATCACTCTCCAGCATGGTTAGATCGGGCTTGAAGACAAACGCCGGCCAGTAGATCCCGGTTATACCGAAGCGACCGTCGTCAAGTATTCGCTGGCCATCGGGCAGGCCGTGCATATTCTCAATCAATCCCCTGTACAAACTATCCGCAGCGGCCTCGTCGTTCTTCCAACCGTGCGCGAGGACGATCAAGCTGCGGATGCCGGGGGGATGCACCGGGCCAACGGCGTCTATTCGCTCTCCATGTTTGTCCAGCTTCAATCGGACGAAAGGCAATCCTGCGATCCTATCCATGACGCTTCTCCAGTTTCTTGCTTCACGTCAATTGAATGGCCCTTAGTAGATCTAGCAACCCAGCGCCCTGGAAGTCAGCTTTGCGCTTCAAGTCGGTGCAGGAGCGAACAAGGATATCCTTCACCATCGTCGCGTTGCCCTTGATTTCGGGCTTCACCGACATCAGCGCCGCTGCCGCACCGGACACGTGGGGGGCTGCCATGCTGGTGCCGCTCTCCTCGCGGAAGTAGGCCGCGTCTGCATCGAACGTGTGCCCCGCATCCGCTAGCGCCTCGACAAATGCTGGCGATTGGGTCGAGGTGCAGGACAGTATGCGTTCGCCAGGCGCCACGAGATCGGGCTTGGCGCGCCCGTCCGCCGTAGGGCCGCGCGACGAGAAAAAAGAAACGCCGTAGGTGTGCGGCGCCTCGGCATGGGTGGCGCCCACAGTTATTGCCTCGTCAGCATTCCCCGGATCGTTGATGGATTGGTCGACCCCGACGCGTTTGGTGTTCGTTCTGCCTTCAGTTTGCAAGAAGGCCGACCCGTCGTTGCCGGACGCAGCGACCACCACAACGCCGTCCTTGCTGAGCCGGTTCACGACGGTGCAAAGCGGGCTGTGGCCCGCAGCGTACCACTCCGCGTCGAAGGGGTAACCAAGGCTCAAGTTGACGCCGTGGACCCGCAGGTAACGACCATCGGCGTTCAGGCGCGCCACGTACTCGAGCGCGGCGATAAGCGCGCTCGCGTAGCCGCGGCCCCCGTCGTCGATCACCTTGAGGCTCATGATCCGGCACTTCGGCGCCACGCCGCGCAGCGTCTCCCCAACTGGATCGACCCGGGTGTGGACCGTGTTCTCCTGGTCCCGGTGCTTGCCCAGCCGGTAAATCTTGAGCCCTTCGGCCGGAGAGGTTTCGCCCGCGAGCACGCCCGCCACATGCGTCCCATGACCGTACAGGTCGGTCAGCGCGTCAGCGTCGTCACCCCCATCGAGGAAGTTGCGGTGCGCGAGACCGGCAGGCAGCGACAGGTTTTTGTGGGTGTGGAAGTGCGGGTGCTTCTGGATGCCGCTATCGATCACCGCCCAAACGATTCCTTCCCCCTCCGCTCCGAAAGCGACGCGGCAGGCGTCGGCCTTTACGGTGCGGATCGAGCGGTTGATGTAGGGCGTCAGAGGTTCATCCGGCCAAATCCGTCGGATTGTGCGCTGGTTCGGTTTCGCAACGGCTTTTTCGTCGTCCGCGCCAAGGAGCGCACGCGCTTCCTTCCGCGTAAGACTGGCAAAGACGTATTGGTAGCTGCGGTCGAGCGGCTGAATATGCTTCTTTGCAACGCCTACCGACAAAAGCAAGTGCTCTACACGGCGCTTGCCCTCATCGGCATGTTCAACCGCGTCCAAATTTATTTCGATGATTGTCCTGACGCGCGACCGCGATGCTTTGAACATCCGCTCAATTCGGGGGGATAGCACATAACGGGCGAGCTTTTCGTCTGGGTCAGGCGCGGCGTTCGCTTCCCCCAGTAACCTCGGAGTATCTCCCGGCTTTCGTTCACTGCGGCGCGGCATACTTACTCCCCTCGTTTGAAATGGGTGACGCCGCAGATTTTGTGCAATTTCGGTATTGAGCCTCCAAGCAGGTTGAGGGTACCCAAATAGGGCGAGAGGTCAATCGTAGATTTGTGTGATTTTGCACTTGTCCGCCAGCCGTCCACCTTGCTCATGACGATCTGGCGTAACGCAATGAGCGCCCAGAGCATCACGGCGGTGGGCGCCGCCTATTGCGACATGGTTTGCATCTTGCGCCGGTGTTTGAACTAGTGGCAGAAGCTGCGCGGCGTTTTGTAGTTCATACGTTCTTGCACTAATATGACGGCAGTCTAACGAATTTTAACAGGCGAGCGTAGCGAACCGGACGTCGCCTCTATTGAAAACAGAAAACCGGAAATTTGATTTGCGATTATCTTTGTCCGTGGTAGATTACATATCAAATTAGCGTTGGAAATATCAGCAATAATCTGATGCCGTCTGATCAGGCGTATGTGTAATCAGTTGCAATTTTATCGAACCTTCGCTTCAGCGCTAATGGTCTTCCGTATCTAGAACGACTGCAACCTGTTGGTGGCATCCGATCAAGGAGGAGCGTCATGGCCTGCAAATACAGCCAACATCACGGCGGAAATTACGATAAGGGAACATTCGAGCGGGGCGGCGACGTGCCCAGGGGGCGGTTTCAGGAGACCGGCCGCTTCGGTCGAATGATGCCGTATCTGCGTTCACTCACCGAGTTCAAGCCCGGACCAAACGCCCTTGGGGCAGTCGGAGGCGTGATGGACGGCGGCGCGGCTGCCGACCCGAGCCAGGACAACCCGCGGATTAAGGCTGGCTATACTTTCCTCGGCCAGTTCATCGATCATGATCTCACGCTTGATGCGACATCGACGCTCGAACAGCAGATCGATCCCCAAGCAACACGGAATTTCCGCACTCCCGCGCTCGAGCTTGACAGCGTCTACGGGCTTGGGCCCAAGGTGCAGCCCTACCTCTACGATCAGGCGAGGCCGGGCAAGATGCTGCTCGGCGCGACGGATCATGACCTGCCGCGCAATTCGCAGGGCGTGGCGCTAATTGGCGATCCGCGTAACGATGAAAACGTAATCATCGCGCAGCTTCACCTTCTTTTCCTCAAGTTTCATAACAAGATCTTCGACGTGGCCACCGATCCATCGATGGGGTGGGAGAGTCGCTACGAGAAGGCGCAGAGTCTCGCGCGCTGGCACTACCAGTGGCTCGTCGTCAACGAATTTCTGACGCGCACCGTGGGTCGCAAACTAACCGAGCGCGCAATCGCGCAGCTGCCGTTCCGCTATCCTGACTACTCGTACCCGTTTATGCCGGTTGAGTTCAGCGTCGCTGCCTACCGGTTTGGCCACAGCCAGGTGCGGCCGGGGTATCGTCTGAGCGAAGCTCCGTTCGGCGATCCTGCCGCCCGTGTTGCGGCTCTATTCCCAAATAACCCTGAGGCTCCGAATCCGCCCGAGAACGTCGGCGACTTGCGCGGCGGTCGTCCAATACACAACGATCTGCGCATCGAATGGGCCGCGTTCTTCGGGACAAGTGCGCAGCCGGGCAAACTCGTCGACATACGGCTCGCGACGCCGCTGCTACGGCTGCCGGATTCAGTGGTAGGGCCGGGCATGCCGGAGGAACGTCGCTCGCTCGTGATCCGTAATCTGCAGCGCGGGATCGACGCGCGGCTGCCGAGCGGCCAGTCGGTCGCAGCACATCTACGTGTCTCGCGACGACTAACAGAGGAGCAGATATGGAAGGACGTGCCGGGAGGCGAGGGCCCGGCTCCACTCTGGTTCTATTGTTTGCGCGAAGCAGAGACCCTCGCGAACGGGCTGCTGCTCGCTGGGGCCGGTGCGCGGATTGTTGCGCACACGTTCGCCGCTATCCTGGAGGCCGACAAGGCGTCCTATATCGTCCAGATGCCGGACTGGACGCCAACCTTAGGCGCAAACGGGCAATTTTCGTTCAGCGACCTAATCAACTTCACTCTTGGTACTGAGCTTGTCTCCGAAGACGTGGACTCGCTTCTCGGGCCAGCGTCGTCATGAGATTGAATCATAAGGGTCGTTTGTGATTTTGGGATGGTGGATCAGGCTAACATCGTTAGCCTGAAAGGGATGCTCTCTCCTTGCTGTGTCGTTCACCAAGATCAACTTGGCGCAGTGCGATGCCGTCTGGAGGGGCGCCCGCCCCATCCCAGTAAAAATCACAGATTGCTAATCAGGTCGGCGCCTGACCATCCAGTGCGCCTCCGACAAGCGCATCAATAAGGCGTCGACACTCCGCTCGAAAGCGGTCGTCAGCGTCTTTTGGAAACGGATAACCGGCTGGCCCAGCAAAAACGAACGTGCTTCCAAGTTCGGGCTGATCCGCCCTTCGCTGCCTATCGAATTCCTCCAGCCAGCGGTCATAATGCTCAACCAAACGGCCAGCGTCTTCGAGGAGATGTGGTGGGATGAGGTGCCCCTTCGATAGAAGAAGATTGCGAACGACCTCATTGCCTTCTTTCAGCACCTTAGCTTCCAGATAGGTATTGCGCGCATTGTACCGTTCGAAGGCTCGCCGTGTGCGATCCAGCTGCATGTAAATTGGGCCAAATAGTTCGTGGAGAGCAGATTCCTTCCAACGGCGCTTTGATAAGTAAATTGTGTTCTGGCGCTCAAATTCGCTCTTAACGCTGTTTTGTATTTCTGCAGATTTTCGTTGGAGTATTAAGCCCATGATTGCGGAGAATACGCCTCCACTCGTGACGCCAGCGATGACTCCAGTCGCGATCAAACTAATCCAAGAAGGCTCTATCGCCATCACGAATCTCCCTCCAGAGAATGCATGGCCCGAAACTTCAACCGTGTCGGCTGGATCAATATGCGCTTTTTTCGCTGGTGTGCCAGTGGGAGTTGCAAGCTGCGGATGAAGTCTGCGCGGCGCCGTGGATACTAAACCCGGGCCGAGGTTAAAGTGACCAAAATCATGAGCGATGGTGAAGCGCTGACGCCAGCGAACTAATCAGGCGAGCGTGAGTATGCGGGTTGCGATGCCGAAATAGATGAGGACGCCGAGGACGTCGGCCACAGACGTGATGAGCGGGCCGCTGGCTGTTGCAGGATCGAGGCGGAATCGGTTCAGCAAGAAAGGAAGCGTCATTCCGATCAGGCTGCCGACGAGTACGATCACCACCATCGTTATTGACACGACAACAGCGATCTCGGGGCCAGCACGCAGGACGCCGAGAAGCGACACGGGCACGGCCATGCTGAGCCCCAGCAAGAGGGCTACAGCGATTTCGCGGCCCAGCATCGAGGTCCAGTCCGAAACGCCAACGTCACCGGTAGCAAGCGCACGAACCATGAGCGTAGAGGATTGTGAACCAGCGTTGCCGCCCGAAGCGATCAGCAGCGGCAGAAAGAAAAGGAGAACGACGTTCGCCTGGATCGTCTCCTCGAAGAATGCAATTCCTGCTCCGGAAAAAATGTTGAAGAATACGAGAAGCACCAGCCACGAAATACGCGCGCGGTAAAGCGCAAGCAGGGTCGCATCCCGGACGCTGCTAGCGAGCCGCTGCACAGTGCCGGCTTTATGAAAGTCAGAGGTGGCTTCCTCCTCCTGCACGTCCATGGCGTCGTCCTGTGTGACGATGCCGACAAGCTTGTCATCCGCATCGATGACAGGCATCGCCAAGAGGTCGTATCGCGAGATCATGCTTGCTGCATCTTCGCGTGGCGCTTCGGCGCGAACATGCGCCGGCTCGCCGTCCATAATGTCCTGCACGCGCTGATCGGAACGGGCAACGAGAAGATCGCGCAGATCGACCACACCCAATAGGCGTTGGTCCGGATCGGTGACATAGGATTGATAGATTGTTTCGGTATCGAGAGCGAGCCGGCGCAGTGCGTCGATCGCCTGGGGGGCGGTGAGGTGTGGAGCTAGCGTCGCATAATTCGACGTCATAATAGCGCCCACGGTTCCTTCCGGGTAGGAGGCGAGGCGACGCAGGTCGTCCCGCTCCGCCAGGGCCAAGCCCGGCAAAACAGCTTCCTGCGCGAGGGGATCCAGTCTCTTGTAGAGATCCGCCCGCTCGTCCGGAGACATGGCCGCCATGATGGTCGCCAGGTCACGACGGCTTATCAGCTTTGAAATTTCCGTCTGACATGGCGGGGCAAGATATCCAAACAGGCGCGCCTGATCATGCGTCTCGAGAGCCGCCATGGCTCCGATCGCCACCTGACTTGGCAATTTGCTGAACAGAGCAGCGACGTCTGCCGTCTCATGCGATGCGAAGAAGTTTCGGAGAGCGCGCAGATCTCCGTTCTGCAAACAAGCAGCGATGGCGGCCGTGGTCGCGGCCATCAATGATGCATTGGAGAGCGACTCCGGGGAGAATTCGATATCGCAATTGTTCTGGGTGTCGCTCATGGTCCCTCTCCGGCCCGGCGTGGCTCGCGCCGGCCGGAGGGACATGCAGCATTAGCCGTCAGTCTCTTCGGCCTCCCGGCAAGCAGCTGCTTGACTATTTATGAAAACGCTTCCGAAGAAGCGCTGACTAGAGCCGTCATCCATCGTTTGTCTCGTTCGAACTCATCAGCTCGGAATGCGTTCTTGCCAAGAATGGTTCCACAGAACTCTACAGTCAAGGACTAGCGTAGATGGTTCAGGACGTTGTTCTTTACGCGATCTTCACAATCCTCTTGCCGGTGCTCACGATCCACATCATCGCGAGGCTGATGGCTACAAATACGCTGCCGCACTGCTGACGCCTGCAACCGGGGGAGCCGATCATTAAACTGAAGGCGCTAACGCGGCGGTTGGAGAGGTCTCGGCGGCGCCAGCCAGAGAAATTCGGCCGATACCGAAATTCAACCAGCGCTTGAAACACAAGGACGATAATGGCCACGACGCAAGCGCCCGGCAGGGCAAATGCGAATGTTGGCAGGATCCGCCGCTTCACCTTATCGCTCCAGCATTTTCGTTTGCGCCGGACGGTCCGGCCTCAACGCCAGACAGCCCCCGGCCGCTGTAATACGTAAATTTGCGGTGGCGTTGTCCGCGAGTGTCATCAAGGTTTTGCATTCAAGTCCTACCCACCCAGCAATCTAATTGATTGCAAGGAGCATGGTGATGCAGGATCATGAATCGCATTTCGACCTGGACGCAGGGGACGAGCCTTTGTGCAATTCTTCATCAAACCGCAAGTTTAATGATGTTTCGCAGGCCTATCTTTCGCGGCGCGGCCTGATGCTGGGCAGCGTCGCCGCCACGCTGGCAGCGACATTCGGGACGAGCGCCGCCCGCGCGAACGCTGCGGCCGCAGCGGAATCCCGGCCCTCATCAAAGCTCCTCGGCTTCGACGCGATCGCCCCGAGCGTTCAGGACAGCGTAACAGTGCCAAAAGGCTACCGCACGCAGGTCATCGCCGCCTGGGGCGAGCCGATCACGGGCTCCATGCCAGCCTTTTCGACGAACGCATCGGGCGCCGATCAAGGCATGCAGATCGGTATGCACCATGATGGCATGCACTTCTTTCCGCTCGATGGCAGTTCAGCCGACGGCCTTCTCGTCGTCAATCACGAATACATCGAGCCGCGCTTCCTGCATGCCTCCTATGCTGGCCAACCCCTTAGCAACAGCGACGTCGTGATCGAGGACGGGGTGCGGAACGCAGACCACGTACTTAAGGAGATCAACGCGCACGGCGTGTCTGTTTTCCGCCTATCGCGCGATGAAGCAGGCCAGTGGAGCGTCAGGCAGGATCCCCGTAACCGCCGGATTACCGGCCTTACGCCAATGGAGATTTCCGGCCCGGTTCGCGGCTCGGATCTTGTTAAAACCAAGTACAGTCCAGACGGCGTTCGGGTCAGGGGCACGCTCAACAATTGCGCGCATGGTGTGACCCCATGGAACACGTACATGACGGCGGAAGAAAACTGGGCAGGGTATTTCCGCAACGTCAATCAGGTAGATGGCAAGCCTGCGTTACCGCGCGAACATGCCCGCTATGGGATTCGCACGGGCCGCTCGCGCTATGGCTGGGAACTTGCTCCCGGCGGCGCCGACGAATACGTGCGCTTTGACGCGACGCCCTCTGGCGCAGACCCAACACGGGACTATCGCAATGAACCGAATGCTTTCGGCTGGATGGTCGAAATCGATCCCTTCGATCCTGCGGCGACGCCGGTCAAGCGCACGGCGTTGGGCCGCTTCGCTCATGAGGGCGTGGTCTTTGCGCCGGTGGTGGAGGGGCGTCCGGTCGTCTGCTATTCGGGCGACGACGCGCAGTTCGAGTACATTTACAAGTTCGTCTCCGGGGCGCCCTATCATGCGGCGAGCGCGAGCGGAGCCATACTTGATGAGGGCGCGCTGTATGTGGCGCGTTTTAATGATGATGGGACCGGCGAGTGGCTGCCGCTCGTTTATGGGCAGGGAGCGCTGACTGCGGCGAACGGCTTTACGAGCCAGGCCGATGTTCTGGTGAACACGCGGCTCGCCGCCGACCGCGCTGGAGCGACTAAGATGGATCGGCCGGAGTGGGGCGCTATCGATCCCCGCACGGGTGAGGTTTATTTTACACTGACGAACAACGCGCGACGCTCGGAAAAGGACCGCGACGCTGCCAATCCACGAGTTGCGAATGAATTTGGTCAAATCATTCGCTGGACGGAGGAGGGCGGCGATCACGCCGCGGCGCGGTTCAACTGGAACATGTTCCTCCTCGCGGGTGATCAGGACGACAGTCGCGATTCGCGTGGCAATCCCCTGGGCGCCGGCGCCACTCTCGCGTGCCCTGATGGCCTCTGGTTTGATGCCGACGGCCGAATGTGGATACAGACCGACATCGGCGAAAGCGCGATGTACCATGGCAAACTGCACGCCTTCGGCAGCAATCAGATGCTTGCGGCCGATCCTGTCACAGGTGAAATCCGCCGCTTCCTGGTCGGGCCGGTCGGGCAGGAGATCACCGGCGTGGTGACGACGCCGGACAGGCGGACGATGTTCATCAATGTTCAGCATCCAGGCGCGACCACCAGCGCCGAGGATTTCGCCGCTGGTACGTTTTCGAGCAATTGGCCTGACGGGAGCGGCAGCGCGCCACGCTCAGCCACAGTGGTGATCACCCGCGATGACCACGGCGTCATTGGCGCCTGATCCATATCGAATAAGTTTGGCCGTCCGCAAAGTCATCGCGGGCGGCTTTTTGCTTTCGGCGCGACAGCACCAGTGTCTCCGCATCAATTATCGGAGCCGATAGAACGATTGGCATTAGTAGGAGTAACCAGGTCAAAGTGGAATCGATAAGGTAGGCCACGCGATCGTTTGAATCGCAGTAGCGATTGATGACGAAGATACGTCGGCTGATTATCAACTATAATTCGGGCCGTCGCGGGCATTATCGTGCATTGGTGGCCGACACGATGTATTTTTTGTATGAGAGTTCATGTGCGAGTGAAGGCTCGCCTATCAGTCACTGGGAGTCGACTGTGAACTTTAGAACTTTGGCCGCAATCGCCGGAGCAAAGGTACGGTGTTTTGGCAGCGGTTGAAGCTATGTGGCAATGCTGTCTCAAGCGGCTCGACGGATGGCGTCAGAGCTCAATGACCACCCAGCTCATGCGCGCCACGAGCCAGCCCAGAATGGCGCCGACAAGTACGTCAGAGGGATAGTGGAGGCCGAGTACTACGCGCGAAGCAGCCACCAATGTAGCGAATATGATAAGAAAAATTGTTAGCTCCGGCACATATGCGATCGCCAGGCTCGTGAAGAGGACCGCGTGGAGCGTGTGTCCAGAGGGAAAGCTGTATCGGTCGAGAGGCGGCATCGCGCATTTGATAGCATCGCAGGAGATGAATGGACGCTCGCGTACGAGCTTTTTCTTGAGAAGCTTGTATACCGCAAAGCCGACTGCACCCGTACATAGCATGTGCGCGGACGCGACAAGTCCGTCCTGGAAGCGGTTCAGTCCAATGATGAACGGCATAAGCGCGATCAAAGTATACCAGAATAGTCCGTCACCAAGTCTGCTCACGGCGCGGAAGAAACCCCGGATCATTGAGCGCTGACAGCCGCGATTGGCGAAGCGGCAAAGTCGCTGCTCAAGCATGTCGGCGATAGCGAAGAATGTTTGAGCCGTCATGCAGCCTCCGAGTGTGTCTGGGGGGTATCGCGAAGGCTCTCGTAGAGACTGATTAGCCGTTTCGCGAAGCGGCGTGATGACCACGCGCTGGCGTCGCCTTCCGCCAGACAGGAGCGTACAGCCCGCTTATCGGGGGCGCTTAACAGATCGGCCGTCAGGCGAGCGAATACTGCTTCATCTTCCGGCGAAATGGTCGCGCCTTTCATATCTGAAAGCACGTCAGCGGTGCCCATGACGGCAGTGGATACGACGGGCGTGCCCTGCGCCATCGCTTCCAGCAACACCAGACCCTGCGTCTCGGTGCGGGACGCGAAAACGAAGACATCCGCCGCGCGATAACACTCGCGAAGCGTCTGTCCGCGGTCCATATTCCCAAGCAACTGCACATTCGCGCCGAGACCGAGCGATTGAACGCGTCCCTTGACGTGCCTTTCGGCGGGCCCCTCGCCAGCTATGAGCATCAAAACGTCCGGAACGATTTTGCGAAGCTCAACAAGCATGCGCAGGAGGAAGTCGATATTCTTTTCGTGCGCTATCCGCCCGACGAACAAGGCAACCGGCCGTTCGTAGGAGATGTTGTGAAGCGCTCGAAAGCGCAGGCGGTCTCCCTTGACGAAAGCGCTCGCAGGTAAGCCCGTCGGTAGAACAGTGATTGGGCGCGCAACGCCATAGGCGCGAAGCGCATCGGCCATCTGTTGGGAAGGCGAGATGACATGAGCTGTGGCGTTGCACTGAGAGACAGTGAGGCGTCTTGCGAAGGTCTTTGTGAGAGCTGCGGGAAGCGCTGGCACATAATGGTGGAGATAATGCTCGAAATAAGTGTGATAGGTTTCCACCAACGGCGCGCCGATACGGTGCGCGAGCCTTACGCCCGCGTAGTGCGCTGTGAACGGCGTCTGCACATGTATGACGTCAAATGCCCCAGGCTTCAGTTGTCCAGCCCACGTCATCAGGCGCGGCCAGACGAGTAGCCGGTCTTCGGGATCGAATGGTACGCGCCACGAGGGAATACGCACGATTGTTGCGTCGTCGGCCCCCTCCGCTGGATGCGGATATTCCGGCGCGATCAGTACGCATTCGTGTCCAAGGCTTTGGATATCGTCACGAAATGT
>JAUXWZ010000010.1 GCA_030684835.1 Beijerinckiaceae bacterium | reverse complement strand
GAAGCGATATGCCGTGCCGAACGATAACGTGACCAAAGTTGATTCAGCCAGGATCCTTCGAGGGTCCGCTCACCGAGATCCTGCGTCATGGGGCGCGCAAGCTGCTGGCTCAGGCCGTCGAGGCCGAGGTCGCGGAGTTTCGTGCCAAGCACGCCGACTTGAAGACGGAAGACGAGCGCGCCCGCGTCGTGCGCCATGGCCATCTGCCCGAACGCGAGGTGATGACCGGCATTGGCTCAGTTGCTGTGCGCCAGCCGCGTGTGCGCACGCTCCACTAGGAGCGGGGGAGATCTGGACAGTAAACCTCGTGATGGCTGACGACGAGAGGGGTACAAATTTTACATAAATTTCTAGTACAATTTTTTTATTGACATTTTTTATAGGGATATTACGTCATTCAACAGAGTGTCCTGGAAATTTGTCGGAGTAGTCATGTCTCGCCTCCCCCTGCGTACGCCCGAAGATGCTCCCGAGGCCGCGCGTCCCGCCCTCCTGGCCGCGCAAAAGAACAACGGTTTCCTTCCAAATCTGCTTGGATTGCTGGCGAACGCACCTGTCGCACTTGAAACCTATCTGACGGTTGGAGGGATCAATGGGCGCGCTTCCCTCCCGCTGGCCGAGCGAGAGGTTGTGCAGATCACCGCGGCGGCAACACACGGGTGCGGGTTCTGCGTCGCCGGCCACACGGCGATTGCCTACAAAAAAGCGGGACTCGAGTCGGCTGTCGTCGAAGCTCTACGCAGCCTGCGGCCAACAGGCGTTCCCCGCTTTGATGCGGTGCAGGCCTTCACCCGCACCGTGATCGACACGCGAGGAGGCGTTTCAGACGATGAACTCGCGGCGTTCAGAAGCGCCGGCTTCGACGACGCCGCCGCTCTGGAGGTTGTGCTGGGCGTCAGCCTCGCTACTCTCTGCAACTTCGCCAACAATCTCGGCCAGCCCGACCTCAACCCGCAGCTCGCCCCCTTTAGGTGGGACGGCCCTGCGGCGCATGCGGCGGAGTAGATCATGGCCCGCATCTCCCTGCCGGACGACATCGCGACGTGGCTCGCCGCCCAGGCCAGTGCGCTAGATCGCGACGAGGCCGTCGCCTCCTCCTTATTGCCGCAACTTGGCCGCGCCGGCCTCTTTACGATCGGAGCCCCGAAGCGCTTCGGCGGGGACGGCGAACAGACGACAGAAGCCATCGAAGCGATTGCCGCCGTTTCCGAGCTTTCGCTCGCCGCCGGCTTCGTCTTCTGGGGCCACAGGACCTACCTCGAGTATCTGCTTCAGAGCCCCAGCTCGGCCCTGCGTGATCGGCTCGCGCCAGCTATCGTTCGCGGCGAGGTCGCCGGGGCCACGGCGCTGTCGAACGCCATGAAGTTTTTGGCCGGCCTCGAGGGACTTCAGATCGAGGCGCGTGAAAAGCAAGGACGTATCCTGCTCGACGGCAAGATGCCGTGGGTGACGAACCTGCGAAAGGAAGGCTTTCACGTTGCAGCTGCGGTTGCCCGTCAAGACGGATCCAGCTTCATAGCATCGCTGCGCCACGACGTGCCGGGCCTTGTGCGCAGCCCGGACCTGGATCTGATTTCGATGCGCGCCACCAACACTGCGGCAGTAAGGCTCGCCGGCGTTGAGATAACCGACGAAGACATCATCGCGCCCGATGCGCAGGCCTGGCTTCCCGCAGTACGACCTGCCTTCCTCGGGCTTCAGTGCGGCATGTCGATCGGGCTGGCGCGGCGCGCGCTTAATGAAGCGCTCGCGGCTGTCGGCGCGGGTCGGAGCGTGCTGTCGCCGGAGATCGACGCGCTATCACAGAGGCTGGCCACCGAAACAAAGCGGCTGCATTCCGGTGTGAGCCAATCGAAATTCCAGGCGGATCCCGCCGCGTTGTTTCGTATCCGCATCGCACTGGCGGATATCGTGTCGGAAGCGGTCGAACTCGAACTGCAGGCGGGCGGCGGCGCCTGCTATCTGTCGCAGCCGGGAGAGCATTTCGCTCGGCGCTGGCGGGAGGCGGCGTTCATTCCCGTTGTGACGCCGAGCCTCGTGCAGCTGAAAGCTGCGCTCGCCGCACACGCGGCGCTCGGACGCGCCGCTTGACGGCCCCCCAAGTGCTCGCAGGACGCGGCCTCACGTTCCAGTATCAGGGGGCGCAGAGTCCGCTGTTCAGCGACCTCGACATCCACGTGCAGCGCGGCGAAATCATCGCGGTGCTCGGCCCCAGTGGCGTGGGCAAGTCCAGCCTGCTGCGCGTGTTGGGCGGGCTTCAGGCGCCGGCGCGCGGCGAGGTGACGCTGGATGGTGAGCCTTTGCTCGCGCCCCACCCGCGTGTCGCCATCGCCTTTCAGGACCCAAGCCTGCTGCCATGGCTTACTCTTGAGAAGAATGTCGCTTTCGGCCTGGACTTCAAGCGACAGCCGCGCCGGGACAAGGCAGAGCGCGCAGCGCTCGTCGATGAAGCCCTTCGTGAGGTCGGACTCTCAGACTTCCGCCGCGCTTACCCATCGGAACTTTCCGGCGGGATGTCGCAGCGGGCGGCGCTCGCTCGATGCCTTGCGCGTAGGCCCGAAGTCCTGCTGCTCGACGAACCTTTCGGGGCGCTCGATGAAGTGACGCGGCGCGAGATGCAGGCGCTCCTGCTGCAGATAGTTGCCGACTATGACACCGCGGCTCTGCTCATCACCCACGACATCGACGAGGCGCTTGCCGTTGCGGACAGGATCGTCCTCCTCGGCGGCGCGCCCGCCTCCGCCATAGGTCAGTGGGACGTTCGGGTGGCGCAGCCCCGCGCCGACGCCATTGAGGAATTGGGCCAGATGCGGATCGAGATACTGCAGGCGTTGCGCGGCGCGGTTAGGCGACCCAGGAAGGATATTCAGACATGTGCATTGACTGCTTCTCTCGCCGTAGCCTGCTGAAACTTTCCTCGCTCATGGCGGCTGGAGGGGCAGCTGCGGCGCTCCTCCCACGCGCTGCGATCGCGGCGGGCGATCCGGTGCGGGTCGGTTATCTGCCGATCACCGATGCCGCGCCGCTGCTGGTGGCTCACGCGCGCAATTTTTTCGCCGAGGAAGGCGTCGTCGCTGAAAAACCTGTGCTGCTGCGCAGCTGGGCGCAGCTAGTCGAAGCCTTCATGTCTGGCCAGGTGAACGTTGTGCACCTTCTGTCGCCGATGACGGTTTGGGCGCGCTTCGGAGCTAACGTTCGCGCCAAAGTCGTCGCGTGGAATCACGTGGATGGGTCAGCGCTTACAGTCTCGCCGGACGTTGGCAAGGTCTCGGACCTCGGCGGCAAGCAGGTGGCGATCCCCTTCTGGTATTCGATTCACAACGTGGTCCTGCAGGATCTTCTCAAGCGCAACGGCCTGACGCCGGTCGTGAAGAAGACCGGCGCGCTCCGTCCGGACGAAGTAAACCTGATCGTGCTCGCGCCCTCCGACATGCCGCCCGCGCTCGCGTCGGGGCAGATCGCCGGCTACATCGTCGCCGAGCCGTTTAACGCGCTGGCGGAGACGCAGAGCGTCGGCAAAATCCTGCGCTTCACCGGAGACGTGTGGAGAAACCACGCCTGCTGCGTCGTCTTCATGCAGCAGAAGGACCTCGACGAGCGGCCCGAGTGGTCGCAGAGCGTGGTCAACGCAATCGTAAAGGCGCAAGCGTGGATTCGCGACAACCGAGCGGAGACCGCGCGATTGCTATCGCGCGAAGGCACGCAGCGCTACACACCGCACACTTCGGCAGTGCTCGGCAAGGTGCTTGCTCCGCCGGCAGGCGACGCCGCCTTCTACGCCACGTCCGGGGCCGTCCGCAATGCGGAGTGGAACTCGCCGCGCATCGACTTTCAGCCCTATCCTTTTCCAAGCTACACTGAAGAACTGGTGCGTCGTTTGAAGTCGACCCTCATCGAGGGCGACTCGCGCTTCCTTGCCGATCTTGACCCCTCGGTCGCGGCGCGCGAGTTGGTGGACGACAGGTTCGTGAAGCAGGCGCTCGCCGCCAACGGCGGGCTGGCGGCCTTCGGCTTGCCGCCCGAGTTCACGCGCAGCGAGATGGTGAGTCCATGACCGCCGCGACGCAAGTCGTGTCGTCTGCCCTCGGTTCTGCAACGTCACGGTCCCTGGACGCTGGCCTTAAGCGCGCAGCGCTGGGCAGTCTTGGCGTCGGGCTCCTGTTCGTCGGCTGGTGGCTCGTTACAGACTACTCCGCAGCGCAGGGATCCTTCCTCGCGCGCTTTTCGCTTGCGCGGACGATGAGCGCGCTGGCTGGCCTCCTCGCCGATTCCTCCTTTTGGAACCATGTGGGCGTGAGCCTGCAGCGCGTTGCGGTCGGGCTCGGCCTTGCGACGCTTGTCGGCGCGCCGCTCGGCGTCGCGGTGGGCTTGAGCAAGACGCTCGAGGCGGCAACCACCCCCGCCTTCCAACTGTTGCGAATGATCTCGCCATTATCATGGATGCCTATTGCGGTGATGGCGTTCGGCGTCGGCGACAGGCCGGTGTACTTTCTGCTCGCCTTCGCAGCCGTGTGGCCCATCGTGCTGAATACGGCTGCTGGCGTGCGCGGGCTCGACCGGCGTTATCTCCAGCTCGCGAGCAGCCTCGCCGCTACTCGCTGGGAAACCGTGCGGCGCGTGGTGGCGCCCGGCATCGTAGCGCACGTGCTCACGGGCGTGCGCCTTTCCATCGGCGTCTCTTGGATCATTCTCGTCCCGTGCGAGATGCTCGGCGTCACCGCCGGACTGGGTTATTTCATTCTCGACGCCCGCGATCGCCTCGCCTACCCCGAGCTGATGGCGACCATCATCGTGATCGGCGCGCTTGGCTACATGCTGGATGGTGCGGCGAGAGGTCTGCAAAATCGGTGGGCACGTCAGAACTGACGAAATCAACCAACGATGGTCGCGCTACATCAATTCCATTACATCGCCGCCGGCAAACGCAGAGCGCGCAAAATGGCCAAGTCTGAACTGAGCCGAGTATAGCGTGCCGTCTGGTTGCACGAGGTAAAGGGCGGGCCCGGAAAAGTGCTCGGGTTTTTCGATCCCTTCGGGCGTTTTCCCGGGCCACGGGAGATTTAGAGACCCACGAGCGAAATACCGAGAGATCAAATTTAGACATGGATACTTTTGCCATGATAATTTCACCAGCGAAACAAGACGGCGCCGCCTGTCAGACCAGCGCCGACGGCGGTCATCAGGCAGAGGTCGCCGGTAGCGATGTTGCGGCTTAGTCCGGCGTGCGACAGCGTGAGGGGGATTGTCGCCGCAGAAGAATTGCCGAAATCGCGCAGCGTAGACATGGTCCGGGAC
>JAUXWZ010000008.1 GCA_030684835.1 Beijerinckiaceae bacterium | reverse complement strand
TTTCAATTGCCCGCGTTCTCGCTGTTCCGCGCGCTGCGCCGCGTAAACCCTGCGCCGTTCCTTTGCTATCTCGATTTCGGCGGCTTCCAGATTGTGTGTTCGAGCCCCGAAATTCTGGTGCGCGTGCGCGAGGGCAAAGTCACGATCCGCCCGATCGCGGGCACCCGCTGGCGCGGCAAGACGCCCGCGGAAGATCAGGCGCTGGCGGACGAATTGCTGGCCGATCCCAAGGAGCGCGCGGAGCATCTCATGCTGCTCGATCTGGGCCGTAACGATGTAGGGCGCGTTTCGCAGATCGGCACAGTGGAAGTGACGGGCCAGTTCTTCATCGAGCGTTACAGCCATGTGATGCACATCGTGTCGAACGTGGAAGGCAAGCTCGATCCCGCCCATGACGTCATTGATGCGCTCTGCGCGGGTTTTCCCGCTGGCACAGTGTCTGGCGCGCCAAAGGTGCGCGCGATGGAAGTGATCGACGAACTGGAAGTCGACAAGCGCGGCATCTACGCCGGGTGCATCGGCTATTTCGGCGCCTCGGGCGAAATGGACACCTGCATCGTCCTGCGCACCGCCGTCATAAAGGACGGCCAGATGCACGCGCAGGCGGGCGCGGGCATCGTTTACGATTCCGTGCCGGAGAGCGAACAGCGCGAGTGCGTGAACAAGGCCGCCGCGCTCTTCAAGGCGGCGGAAGAAGCCGTGCGCTTCGCCACGAACGCGCGTCGGGGGCAGTAATCCTTAAGGCTCGTCTTCAGACTGGGGGAGCAACACGGTCGGTGGCATTAGTATAAACTGTCCCTCACGCTATGCTTGCAAGTGGGGACCGGAAATGAAGTTTTTCCCGATCATCGCTGCCTCCATCGTCGTCGGTGCTTTAGCCATCGGGCCCGCGTTTGCGCAATCGTCTGGCGGCTCGGCGCAGAAGGTCGGCGCCGGCAAGAAGCAATCAGGTCAGCCCACTTGCCGCGCATTATCTCGCCAGCAAATTCCCGGCGGAAACATGCGCCACGATGCGCGATACCGGCATGAGGATTTCACTTCGCCGCCAAGGCTTGTGCCGATAGCGCCCAAACTATCTGCCGTCTAACGGCGCAGATGGCGAGGCGACTACATAGCCTCCTTGATCGCTCCAGCCCCGTCGCTGCGCAGCGGCTGCATCAACATCTTGTCGAGGCGTAATTCGCGCGGGTCGCGAAATTCCGGCAAGCCTATCGACATGCCGTCGTGCCCGAGGTTGGGCTGCGCCTTGTACAGGCCCGCCAGCTTGTCCCAGATCGACAGGTTAAACCCGAAATTGGTGTGCGTCTCGCTGGGGTCCACCGAGTGATGCACGCGATGCATGTCCGGCGTGACGATCAGCGTGCGGATCAATGCGTCCGCACGTTCGGGCATTTTGACGTTCGAGTGATTGAACATCGCAGTCGCGTTCAGCAAAATCTCAAAAATCAAAACCGCGATTGCAGGCGCTCCAAGCAGCGCGATCACCACGAACTTGATAAGCATCGACAGGATGATTTCGACAGGGTGAAAGCGCAGGCCTGTCGTCACGTCTATATCAAGATCAGCGTGGTGCATGCGGTGCAGGCGCCATAGGGCGGGCACGTGATGGAACATGACGTGCTGCGCCCATATCGCGGCGTCGAGCGCGATGACGCAGACAATCGCCCACAGCCAGTGCGGCGCGCCCAGCAGTGGCCCAAGGCCCCAGCTGCGCTCGCTCGCGTAAAGCGCAAAGCCGACGCCCGCCAGTGGAAACAGAAGCCGCAGAACAAGGGTGTTTACGCCCACGATTCCAAGGTTGGAAAGCCAGCGCAGCCGCTGGGGCGCGGAGAGTTTGCGACGCGGCGCGGCAATCTCGTAAGTCGCCATGATCGCCAGCACGCTCAAAAAGCTCGCCAGCCGGATCAGCGGCTCGTTCAGACCATCCATAATAACCCCTCCTTGCCCCATCCTTGCGCTCGGGCGCCAGCCTGCGCAATGCGGCGCTTTGGCTAACCCTGCGCCTGCGGCTTGACGCGCCGGGTTCCGGAGCCGAAAAGAACGGCCAAGGAGAGCCCGCATGACCGCGGTCACGCTGATCGACAATTACGACTCGTTCACCTGGAACCTTGTGCATTATTTGGGGGCTCAGGGCGCGAATGTCACAGTGCGCCGCAACGACGAAGCAACCGTCGGCGCGATTATGGACGCACGCCCGGATGCGATTGTCCTGTCGCCTGGCCCCTGCACGCCGCACGAGGCGGGAATTTGCCTTGATCTGATTGCCGCAGCGGCGTCGCGCGTGCCGATGTTTGGCGTTTGCCTCGGCCATCAGGCCATGGGCGAATCCTTTGGCGGCGACGTCATCCGCGCGCCTGTCCCCGTGCACGGCAAGCTCGCGACGATCCATCATTCCGGCGCCAGCGTGTTTCGCGGCATCAACGGCCCGTTCGAGGCCACTCGCTACCACTCGCTTGTGGTGCGTCGCGACACGCTTCCCGCCGACCTTGAAGTGACCGCGGAAACTGACGGACTCATCATGGGGCTCGCGCACCGCACCTACCCTATACATGGCGTGCAGTTTCATCCCGAGAGCATTCTCTCGCAGCACGGCCATCGCATCATCGCGAATTTTCTCGACATCGCGCGCGAGTGGAACACAGCGCACCGCGCCCCCGCGCTCGCGACCCAGAGCTGAGGACGTTTATGGACTCGTTCAAACCCATTATCGCGAAGGTGGCCAGCGGCGGCGCCCTTGGCCGTGCAGAGGCGGAAGCCGCATTCAATGCGCTGCTGTCGGGCGATGTGACGCCGGCGCAAATGGGCGGCTTCCTTCTGGCGCTGCGGGTGCGCGGGGAAACGGTTGACGAGATCACCGGCGCCGTGTCGGCCATGCGCGCCAAGATGCTGCGCGTCAACGCCCCCGTCGACGCCATCGACATTGTTGGCACGGGCGGCGACAACGCGGGCTCGTGGAATGTCTCGACGCTGGCCTGTCTGCTCGTGGCGGCCTGCGGGGTTCCCGTCGCCAAGCACGGCAACCGGGCCGCGTCGTCCAAGTCCGGCGCCAGCGACATTCTCACGGCGCTGGGCGTGACGATCGGCCTCCAGCCGCGGCAAGTGGAAACCTGCATTCGCGAGGCCGGCATCGGATTCATGATGGCGCCGACCCACCATGCTGCGACGCGCCACGTCGCGCCCGTGCGTGTGGAGCTTGGCACGCGCACGATCTTCAACATTCTCGGGCCGCTGTCGAACCCGGCTTCGGTCAAGCGTCAGGTTGTGGGCGTTTTCTCGGCTCATCTGCAACGCCCCATGGCGGAAACGCTGCGCAACCTTGGGTCCGAAGCCGTATGGGTCGTTTACGGCGCCGACGGACTCGACGAAATCACCACCACGGGCGCGACCAGAGTCGTGGCGCTCGCAAAGGGCGAGATCAGCGAATTTGAAGTAACGCCCGAAGACGCGGGACTCCCACGCGCAAAGCCCGAAGACCTGCGCGGCGGCGAACCAGATTACAACGCGAACGAACTGCGCGCCGTGCTCGACGGCAAGCCGGGCGCATACCGTGACATCTCGCTGCTCAACGCGGCCGCCGCGCTCATCGTGGCCGGGCGCGTCACGACCCTGCGCGAAGGCGCTGACATGGCGGCGCAGGCCATCGCATCCGGCAAGGCGAAAGCCACGCTGGGCAAACTGATCGACGTTTCCGGCAGGACGTAAGGGAGCATTTCAAGAATGGCCGACATCCTGCACAAGATTGAAGTCTACAAGCGACGCGAGATCGCTGAAGCCAAAGTCCGCATGCCGCTTCATGCGCTGGAGCGCGCCATTGAGAAGCAGCCGCCGGTGCGCGGCTTTGCGCGCGCCATCGAAACAAAGATTGAGGAAGGCGCCTTCGCGCTAATCGCCGAGATCAAGAAAGCGAGTCCCTCCAAGGGCCTCATCCGCGCCGACTTCGATCCGCCAAGCCTCGCCAAAGCTTATGAAAAAGGCGGCGCCGCCTGCCTGTCAGTGCTGACGGATGCGCCGTCGTTTCAGGGCGCGCCGGATTATCTAACCGCCGCGCGCAACGCAACGCGCGTGCCCGCGCTTCGCAAGGATTTTCTCTACGACGCGTATCAGGTCTACGAGGCGCGCGCGTGGGGCGCCGATTGCATTCTCATCATCATGGCCGCTGTTGACGACGAGACGGCGAAAGAACTCAACAAGGCGGCGCACGACCTGCGCATGGACGTGCTCGCTGAAGTCCATAATGAGGAAGAGCTCAAGCGCGCGCTATTGCTTGAAACCAGACTCATCGGAATCAACAATCGCGATCTGCACACGTTCAAGACGACGCTGGAGGTCAGCGAAAGCCTAGCGCCAAAAGTGCCCGCTGGCCACATCGTCGTAGGCGAAAGCGGCATCAGCACACATGACGATTGTCTGCGCCTCGCGCGGGCCGGGGTCCGCGCGTTTCTGGTGGGCGAAAGCCTCATGCGCCAGACCGATGTGACGCAGGCCACGCACGATCTGCTGCACGGCGCCCCGGTGAAGGCGAAGCGATGAGCAAGCTCACCCATATTGGCGACAGCGGCGAAGCGCACATGGTCGACGTGTCGGCCAAGGAGGCCACCCATCGCATTGCGCTAGCGGAAGGGCGCGTGGTGATGAAGCGTGAAACGCTCGATCTCATCATCGCTGGCGACGCAAAGAAGGGCGACGTCCTGGGCACAGCGCGCATTGCCGGCATCATGGCCGCCAAACGCACGCATGAACTGATTCCGCTCTGTCATCCGCTGGCGTTGTCGCAAGTCATTGTTGACCTGACGCCGGACCCCGCGCTGCCCGGTGTGCGCGTGCGCGCGAGCGCCAAGGTCACGGGCAAGACCGGCGTTGAAATGGAGGCGCTGACAGCCGTCAGCGTCGCCTGCCTGACTATTTACGACATGGTGAAAGCGGTTGATCGTTTCATGACGATTGAGGGCATTGGCATGGTCGAAAAGGCTGGCGGCAAATCGGGTGACTGGAAGCGTCCACACGAACCTGACGGAAACTGACATGGCGCGCACCCCCCTCCTGCCCGTCGCCGACGCTTTGGCGCGCATCCTCGCCACGGCCGAGCGTCCGCTTGAGCCCGAGGATGTTGCGCTTGCCGACGCGCTGGGGCGGCGCCTCGCGTGCGATCTTGCGGCAAGGCGCACGCAACCGCCCTGCCCCGTCTCGGCCATGGACGGTTACGCGGTGCGCGCGGCGGACATCGCAACCATTCCCGCGCAGCTGCGAGTGCTGGGCGTCAGCGCCGCAGGTCATGGCTTCGCGGGCTCCGTGGGGCCCGGCGAGGCGGCGCGCATCTTCACCGGCGCGCCCGTGCCTGAAGGGGCAGACACAATCCTCATTCAGGAGGACGCAAACGCCGAGGACGGCTACGTGACGGCGCTGGCAAGTGAACCCCTCGGCCGATACGTGCGCCGCGCCGGCCTCGATTTTGCCGCCGGCGACGTGCTTCTGAGCGCGGGCCGTCGCATGGGCCCCGCGGAACTGGCGCTGGCCGCGGCCATGAACCACGCCACACTCTCTCTCGTGCGCCGGCCGCGCGTCGCCATTCTCGCCACGGGCGATGAACTGGTGCCGCCCGGCGCGAACCCCGGCCCGGACCAGATCGTCGCCTCCAACAATTTCGCGGTCGGCGCTTATGCGCGACAGGCGGGCGCGGAAGTAATTGACCTTGGCATTGCGGGCGATGACTTTCCCGCGCTTGAGGCCGCCATCAGCCGCGCGCGCGATCTCAAGGCCGACGTGCTTGTGACGCTGGGCGGCGCCTCGGTCGGCGACCACGATCTCGTGCAAACCGCGCTAACGCGCGAAGGCATGGAACTGGGCTTCTGGCGCATCGCTATGCGGCCCGGCAAACCCTTCATGCACGGGCGTATCGGCGATATGCGCATCCTCGGCCTGCCGGGAAATCCGGTTTCCGCGATCGTTTGCGCCGTGCTGTTCCTCGTGCCTCTCGTGCGCGCGCTATCGGGCGACAAAGACGCAGGCGCAGACGCCACGCGCCCCGCCATCCTTGGCGCAGATTTGCCAGAAAACGACCAGCGTCAGGATTATCTGCGCGCGCGAATCAGCGGGCTCAACGAAGGTGTCGCCACGGCGACGCCCTTCTCCAAACAAGACTCGTCCATGCTTGGGGTGCTGGCGGAAGCGCAAGGCCTGATTGTGCGCGCGCCTGATGCTGCGCCTGCGAAAAAAGGAGACGCCTGCCGGGTCATGTTGCTGATCTAGACGCGCGCGCGTCTAGATCAAATCATCGCGGAAACTTTTGAAACTACGCGCCGTGGCAGCCTTATCAGCGCGGACAGCGAAACGCGCGCTCCACCCGGACGATTTCGTTAATGCGGGCGCGGTTTCTGTTCGAGAGCGGAACGTCATTCTGGTCGACGTAAACGCATCCCGCATTGCCGAATTGGCGGATGGCGGCCGCCGTGCGGAAGCAATATCCGGCTTCCTTGTAGATCTGGTTTCGCTCAAACCAGAGGCTGTCACACTGATCTTGCGCCTGCGCAAACGTGGCGAATCCGGACAAAAGCACAAGTCCAAGTAGCGTTTTCATCGTCACACCCCCAAGTGTTGCAACGCTACCAGAGCTTACACGCAATCAAAACCGGTGTTTTGCGACCGCCTGCACGGCCCATAGGGCGAAGCGTCGCAAACGGCAAGGCTTGATCTTGTCTCGCAGCGGCGTCACGATACAAGTCTAACAAGCAAAGAGCCGAGGGAGGTTCGAAGTCCATGCGCGCCTGGTATTTTACGGAAATGCCCTACCCCAACCTGCCGCCGCTGGATACGATTTCCAGCATGCGGGTGAATTTGCCCAGCAAGCACTTCGATCCCAAGGTCGGCGCAGATCTCTATAATCGCTATCTCGACGAGCACATGATAGCCGATGACGCCGGGCTCGACCTGATGGTCAACGAGCATCATCAGACGGCGACCTGCATCGACACTTGCGCGCCGCTCTCGCTCGCCATCCTCGCGCGCCAGACCAAGAACGCGCAGCTGTGCATTCTCGGCAACCCCATTGCCAATAGGCAGGACCCAATCCGGATCGCCGAGGAAATGGCGATGATCGATTGCATTTCGCGCGGTCGCCTGAACGCGGGTTTCGTGCGTGGCGTGCCTTACGAGACGTTCGCCTCCAACGCCAACCCAACCGAGACGCTTGATCGTCTGTGGGAAGGCGTCGATCTGTGCGTGAAGGCGTGGACCAGCACCGAAGGGCCCTTCAACTTCGAAGGTCGCTTCACGCACAAGCGCGCCATCAATCTCTGGCCCCGCCCCTACCAGACACCGCATCCCCCGGTGTGGGTAACTGGATCGAGCGATGTCGACTCTGTGAAGAAGGCGGCGTCGAAGGGCTACGTCTTCGCCACCTTCCTGCAGACCTACGACAAGGTCCGCATGCTGTTCGATGCCTATCGCAGCGCCTACAAGGACAATGGCCAGCCCGGCGGCGGTGGCCTCGCCTTCATGCCCCTGCTCTACGTTGCCGACACGGAAGCAGAGGCCGAAGCGGGCGCGCGCGAACTCACCTGGTATTTGAAGGCGAAGGTCGAGCCGCAGTTTCGCAATCCGCCCGGCTACGTGCCAGTTGCCGCCAACGTCATTGGGTTGCGCGGCACAGACGTTCGCTCGCGCACCAACGATGCGCTTCGTCAGGTCACCCTTGAAGAGCAACGCGAACTTGGCGTCGTCATGTATGGCACGCCCGATCAGGTCGTCGAGCAAATCAAGACCGAGTACGAGCGCGTTGGCGGCTTCGACCACCTGCTCATGATGATGCAGGCGGGCTTCCTCGACCACAAGCGCACAGTGAGTAACATTCGCCTGTTCGCCAAGGAGGTGTACCCGCAGATCAAGGATCTGCCGGGCATGCGCGCGAGCGCGGTGATGGCTGCAGAGTAAGAGCTGGGCGCCGCCGACACCAAGCTGCGGCGCCAATCACGATAGTTCGCTCACCATCATCCGAATAAAAACGGCGGCCTCCTGGCCGCCGTTTCTTGTCTAACGAAGGTCTCGGTTACTGCGGCTCGATGCCGGCGGCCTTGATGATCGGCCCCATGCGCTCGATCTCCATCAGCAGCCGCTTGTCCGCCTCGGCGGCTGTATCGCGATTGACGATTGCGCCAACGCTTTCGAGGAACTTCGAGGTCTCTTCGGTCTTCGTAATCTGCTGCAGCCAGCCTTCCATTTTCTTGACAATCACGTCCGGCGTGCCCTTGGGGAAATATACGCCCCACCACGGCGCGAAGTCGTAACCCTTCAGGCCCGACTCAGCCATGGTCGGAACGCCGGGAAACGAAGCGCTTCGCTGCGCCGTCGTCACAGCAAGCGGCTTCAAACGGCCAGCACGGACCTGTCCTGCGGCGAAGGTGCCGTCCATGATCATGTAGTCGAGCGTGCCATTTGTAACGTCCGGCAAGGCGTCGGGCGCCGTGCGATAGCCGACGTTTACACCCTTCGTGCCGGTCATTGTCTTGAACAACTCGGTGGACATGATGGCGGTCTGGTTCGTCGTGCCGTAGCGGATCTGCTGCTTCGTCTTGAGGTGTTTGACCAGATCCTCGATCGTGTTGAATGGGGAGTCGGGCTTTACGACAAGAATGAACACGATCTGCGCGAACGTGCCGGCGGCGACGAAATCCTTCGTGGCGTCAAACGAAGGCTGTTTGAACAGATAGGGGTTCGCCGCCGTGTTCGAGGAGGCGATGAAAAGAAGGTTGTAGCCGTCCGGCTTCGAATTCTTCACGAGGTTGGCGGCGATGTTGCTGTTGGCGCCCGGGCGGTTTTCGACGATCACCGGCTTGCCGGAGATTTCCGCAATCTTGTTTGTAAAATAACGCCCCAGAATGTCGGCGCCGCTACCGGCGGGAAATCCAATAAAAATATGCATCGCCCGCGCTGGCCAGTCAGCCTGTGCGAAAGCGGGAACTCCGGTAAGCGAAACCGTCAGCGCGCCTGCGCCCAGTCCTCCAAGTACCTGCCTGCGGTCCATGCGTTCCTCTCCATTCCCCTCGGGGGCTTTTTTTGCATCACTGTTCTAGCAAAGCGCCACTGCATCGCAAGGGCCGTTTGTGCAGCGCCCATACCTCCAGACGGATTTGCGGACAAGCGCGACCACAATCCTTGTATTCGGCGTACCCCCAGATCAGCGACATACGCCCGCCGTTGACGGAACGCAGCAAGAACATATACAGTTCGTTCATGGTTTGTTTATTCGATTCGACGCAGAATTGAAGCGTTGGGTTCTTTTCATGTCGTGTGACCGCGCGGCGGAGGCGGCGAACTTTGGAGGGATGTCGTCCATGTTGACGAAAAAGCAAAGCGAGTTGCTTAGATTCATCAACGAGCGCCTCAAGGAAACCGGCGTTCCGCCCTCCTTTGACGAGATGAAGGACGCGCTCGACCTGCGCTCGAAGTCGGGGATTCACCGGCTCATCATGGCGCTGGAGGAGCGCGGCTTCATCCGCCGCCTGCCCAACCGCGCCCGGGCGCTTGAAGTGCTGCGCCTACCCGAATCCTCGACGCCATCGTCAGCGCCGCGTGGCGGACGCTTCCCCGTTATCGAGGGCAATCTGGGGCGCGTACGCGCCAACGTTCCCGTTGAGGAGAGCGGCGCCGCCATCTCCATCCCTGTCATGGGACGCATTGCGGCGGGCACGCCTATCTCGGCGATTCAATCGCGCAGCCATACGATCAGCATGCCGCCAGACATGCTGTCGACCGGGGATCATTTCGCCCTTGAGATCCGCGGCGACTCGATGATCGAGGCCGGGATTTTCGAGGACGACACCGTCATCATTCGCAGACAGGACACGGCGGAGACGGGCGACATCGTGGTCGCGCTGATCGACGACGAGGAAGCAACGCTCAAGCGGCTGCGCAAGCGCGGCGCGTCGATTGCGCTGGAAGCCGCCAACCCGGCCTACGAGACGCGCATCTTCGGGCCGGACCGGGTGCGCATCCAGGGCAAGCTCGTGAGCCTTCTCCGCCGATATTGACGCGTGCTTGCGAACTTGCCAGCTAGCTTGCCCTCGCGAGCGACCAGCGAGTTTTTAGCGACGCTGGCATGTATCCTGCGATCTCTGCACTGCGCAATTCTGCCCATAAGCGCCGATGGAGAGAGACATGGACGCAAAGACGCCTTTTCAACTTGCCGAAACCACGATAGCCGACATCCACTCGGCCTACGAATCAGGGCGCCTCACATGCCGGCAGCTTGTTGAAAGCTATCTCGCCCGCATCGAGACGTACGACCGTAGCGGACCTAATTTCAATTCCGTCATCTCGACTAACCCAACTGCGCTTGAAGAAGCCGACGCGCTCGACGCCGCGTTTCGGGAGCGCGGTCTGACTGGTCCGCTGCACGGCATTCCGTTGGTCATGAAGGATCAGGCGGACGTGAAGGGCATGCCCACCACAATGGGCTCCGTCCTCTTCAAGGATCACAACCCCGGCGAGGATTGCTTCGTCGCCGCGAAACTGCGCGCGGCCGGAGCCATCTTCATCGCAAAGACCACCCTGGGCGAACTGGGCGCGGGCGACACTCACGGTTCGCTCTTTGGCTCGACGCGCAACGTTTACGATCCTGAGCGCACCGCTGGGGGCTCTTCGGGCGGCTCGGGCGTGGCGGTCTCCGCCAATCTTTGCGCCGTCGCCATCGGCCAGGAGGGCTATGCCTCCATCCGCCGTCCCTCGACGTGGAACGGCGTGGTCGGCATGCGCCCCACCGCGGGGCTTGTCAGCCGCGGCGGCGTCTACGGCGGCTGGCCGTCCGTGTTTGGATCGCTTGGCCCCATGTCACGTACAGTGTCCGATCTCGCCAAGGTTCTCGATTGCATGGTGGGCTACGATCCAGCCGACCCCGTCACAGCCATGGGCCATGGCAAGGCGGCGCCAAGCTACAGCGACGGTCTCGATCCGGCCGCGCTGAAGGGCGCGCGCATCGGCATCCTGCGCACCAGCATCGGCCACGGATCGGAACCTGAAACGGAGGATTTCGCGAAGGTTCAGGAGGTCTTCGACAAGGCCGTCGTCGATCTGGCCGCAGCAGGCGCAACGGTGATCGACCCGATTGAAATCCCCGACCTCAAGGCGCTGCTCGCCAAGCGGGCGCGCTCTGATGAAGACGATACGGAATCCTTCCGCACCTATGTCACGACTAGCCGAGGGGCCCCTTTCACGGACAAGGCGGACGCGATGAAGGCGTCCAACTTCGAGGGAATTAGCCGAGGGGCCATGCAACGCTGGCTCGCCACCGGCTCCACAGAGGCGCACTATGGGTATCTGCGGGCGCGGGAAGTGCTGATGACGCGCCTGATGAAAGTGATGGCGGACAATAATTTGGACGCTATTGTTCACAAGGCGGTTGAGCATCAGCCGAGCCTCATTCGCGATGGGATCAACCCTCCCTACCGCGATCATTTCGGCGCCCCTGCGATCAACACCTTCCTCGTCTATGTCCCCTCTATCGTGGTGCCGTCGGGGTTCACGCGCGATAACCTCCCCACCGGCATCACCTTCCTTGGCCGTCCCTACGACGATGCGAAAATGATCTCGCTCGCCTATGCGTACGAGCAGGCCACGATGAAGCGGAAGGCTCCCTCGCTGGCGCCCTGAGCGCACGTTGGATAGGACCCGGCGCATAACCGGGTCTTATCCGCGCTGCACATGGATTGGACGCGCAAAACGCAATTGCGCGTCAGTCCAGCCGATCGGCGGCGCCGGTTTCCGATAATGTCTCTTCGCCGGTCGCCTGCGAAGGCGCCGTCACAACGAACTGCCGCGCGCGTGACCATGGACGATCTTGCCGCGCATTGCGGGCCGTCACCAGTCGCGCGCGCCCCTCGCCATCCAGAAACACGCGCGTTGCGCCCGATGCATCAAAATGCGCGCCGTCCAGAACAAGCGCGGGTTTTGCGCACGCGCCCCGAGTATAAATACGGGTCACCACGATGTCGGCTCGCGCGCAATCTTCCGGTAGCGCCGGGCGCTCAAGAACGAGGGCGATGCTGCGTCCGTCGCGCAGGCGGCCCGTGCAACCGTTGCGGTCGCATCTGGCGTCGTCTGGCCGCTTCAGCGCACGCGGCTCACGCATGTCGGCATCGCCCGCGAGCCATTGCGCCAATGCGAAATAATCGCCGCGTGGATTGAGCGCGTGCAGCGCGCCATCCGCGCCGCGATAGGCGAGCGCCTGCCCTCGCGCGTCGATCACAAGATCGGGCTGGCGCGCGGAGAAGGCCAGCGCAACGCCGACAAGCGCGATGACGACGCCCGCCCATCGCAGGCGCGACTGCCAGAGCGAGAGCCATATCAGCCCAAGACTCATGGCGACCAATGCGCCAACGCCGAACGATGGGATCATGCGAACGGCGCCGGGCAGCTTGGCGACCCATTCGGCGACATCGAGCATGAAGCCGACGCCCTGCCCCATCAAAAACCAAATCGGCGCATCCAGTCCGAAGAAGCTCGCAAAGACGCCAAACACCGCAGCCGGCATGACGACAAATTCCACAAGCGGCAGGACGAGCGCGTTCCCGATCAGTCCGTACATCGACATCCGGTTGAAGTGGAACGCGCCGTAAGGATCGGTCGCCGCCGACGCGACCAGCGTCGTCACCAGCATCGCGCCCATCATTGCGAGCGACTTGTCGACAACGCCGGGCGGGCGCTCGCGCAGATCGGCTTTTTGAATGGCGCCGGGCTTGCGCTCATAGACCGCAATCATTGCAGCGACCGCCGCAAACGACATCTGGAAGGACGGGCCAAGCACGGCGGAGGGCTCGCGCACGAGCACGATCAAGGCGGCGATGGCGAGGTTACGCATCGAGATGGCCGGACGGTCGACCAGCGTGGCGCCGAGCATGACGACGATCATGATCATTGCGCGCTCCGTCGCCACCTCGGAGCCGGAAAAAAGATTGTAGGCGACAGCGCCGCATATCGCGAACGCAGCTGCCCATTTCTTGATGGGTCTGCGCAGCGCGATGTTTGGAAACAACGCGAGAAAGGCGCGCAGACTCCACAGAAAAAGACCGGCGGCCAACATCATGTGAAGGCCCGAGATCGAGACCACGTGATAGATGCCCGCCGCGCGCAAATCGTCGTTGGTCGACTCCGGGATCAAAGCGCGCTTCCCAGTCACAAGCGCGGCGGCGACAGCGCCTTTTGAGCCGCCGATCGTGTCGGCTATCCGATGCGTCAGCGTATTGCGGGCTCGATCGATTGCGGCCATGGCGCGCACGGAGCGATCGGGCGCGAGCGCCGGCGCCAGTTCAGGACGCGAGACGAGATTGCCCACGGCGCCGATGCGCCGAAACCAGGCTTCTCGCGCAAAATCATATCCATTGGGGACGGACGCGGACGGGGGCGGCAAAAGGCGCATGGTCGCCGCGATGGTCGCCCCCGATTCGAAGGTCGGCCTGCCGCGCATGTTGATCCGAACAAATTCGGGCGTCTTTTCGGGGGTGAGCCCGGCGATCGTTCCCACCCGCACGAGCAGGCGGGCTCCGTCGGTGCGCAGATCGACGGATTGCACATAGCCGGTCACGCGGGCGACGATCTGCCGATCGACCACCGGCGCGCTCACAGCAGACGTGCGCGCTGCGCCCGCCGCGAAACCAGCGAAGAGGAATGCAAGCGCCAGACTGGCGCGCATTGTCGCCATTCGCTCAAGCCGGCGCGCGCGCCACGCCCCAACGAGAAAGATCAGGCTGGCGCCAAGGGCCGGCCAGAGAGAGGGCTCGTTCTCGGCGGCAAAATAGAGGATCGCGCCGACGCCGAAGAAAACCGGCAACCACAGGAAGGGCCGCCGCGTTTGCACCTCAACGGCCCATTCCCGCTGCAAGGATCCGCGCGCCCATTCTGCAAGCGAACGGCAGGGCGCGTCCGCAGCTCGCCCCTCATAGCGGGATTGCGCGGCCAGCGCCTCTGGCGAGTTCCATGTCGTGGCCGCACTGCCCCGGCTCATCAACGCACCTGGAAAAACGATGACACATCCAAATACCCGGGAGGAAGGCTGTGACGCCTACCCAACCCGGCCCGCCAATGCTACACGACGCGCGCCTCCGCGAAACCTCTAACCTGGGGCTTAGCCGCGGCGCGGTCGCCCAATACATGAAAAAAATCCCCCTCTATCTTCCGAGAGTTCATTGATGTCCGAAGCCGTCGTTACACGGTTTGCCCCGTCCCCCACTGGTTTCCTGCATATCGGGGGCGCGCGCACCGCGCTGTTCAACTGGCTTTACGCCCGCCGCTTTGGCGGGAAGATGCTGCTCCGCATCGAGGACACGGACCGGGAGCGGTCAACCGAGCCGGCTATTACAGCTATCATCGACGGGCTGGACTGGCTCGGACTGAAGTGCGACGGCGAGCCGATCTACCAGTTTGCGCGCGCCAGCCGGCACGCGGAAGTGGCGCACCAGATGCTCACCGAAGGCAAGGCCTACAAGTGCTTCGCCACCCAGCAGGAACTCGAGCAGATGCGCGAGCAGGCGCGAGCGGAAAAGCGCCCACCTCGCTATGATGGACGCTGGCGTGACCGCAGCGACGCCGACATCGCGGAGGCAGCCGCCTCGGGGCTCAAGTTTGTTGTTCGCCTGAAGGCTCCGCAAGACGGCGAGACCATCGTCACGGATCAGGTGCAAGGCCGCGTGGTGTTCCCCAACAAGGATCTCGACGACATCGTGCTCCTGCGCTCGGACGGCACGCCGACCTACATGCTGGCTGTCGTGGTCGACGACCATGACATGGGCATCACGCATGTCGTGCGCGGCGACGACCACCTGACGAACGCTGCGCGCCAGACGCACATCTACCAGGCTATGGGCTGGAGCGCGCCGGTGATGGCGCATATCCCGCTCATCCACGGTTCGGACGGCGCAAAACTCTCCAAGCGCCATGGCGCTCTGGGTGTCGACGCTTACCGCGCGCTGGGTTATTTGCCCGCCGCCCTGCGCAATTACCTGGTGCGCCTGGGCTGGAGCAGCGGCGACAAAGAATTTTTCACGACGCAGGAGATGATCGAAGCTTTCGATCTGTCGCAGATTGGACGTTCCGCCGCGCGCTTTGATTTCGCAAAGCTCGAAAATCTCAACGGCCACTACATGCGCGCGACGCCGGATGCTGACTTGCTCGACGCGTTGCTAACAACGCTGCCTTATCTGCCCGGCAGCGAGGAACTCGCCAGCAAGCTTGACGCCGAAATGAAACGCAAGCTTCTGGCCGCAATGCCCGGCCTGAAAGAACGCGCCAAGACGCTTGTCGAACTGCTCGATGGCGCCCGCTTCCTCTACGCTTCCCGGCCGCTCCCGTTGGAGCCGAAAGCCGCGGAGATCCTCGAGCACGGCCGCGCCCATCTATCGGCGCTGCTGCCACTCTTCACCGAGCTGACAGAATGGACCGCCGCAGCGAGCGAAGCAGCCGTGCGCTCCTACTGCGAAGCAACTGGCGCGAAGCTGGGGGCGGTGGCCCAACCGCTGCGTGCGGCGCTCACTGGACGAGCGACGTCTCCGGGCATTTTCGACGTTCTGGAAACGCTTGGGCGCGAGGAAAGCATGGCGCGCCTGGCGGATCAGACTAAGGTTTGAGACTGCTCGATTTGCATTCAGCGGAGCGGTTTTTGGCGGAAATCTCGCTGCGAACCACGCTTTTCGAGACGCTTGCGCACTGAAGTTTCAATGCCGCGAGAAAAGCCCTTCATACTGCGTAATCATGCGCCGCACGTCGCATTACGGCGTATATGCGGCAGGCTTGAACGCGGACCGATGATCGGTTAGCAAACGCAGTGTCCAGAAGTCCGATGAATTGAGGCGAAGCCTCGCCGCGAAGCCTGCGCCTAGCAAGCCCGCCGGAAAACGAAGGCAAGAATGTCATGACGAAGACAGCGAACATTACGATCGACGGTAAAACGGTCGACCTTCCGGTCAAGAGCGGCGTTATTGGCCCCGACGTGGTCGATATCGGCAAGCTTTATGCGCAGACCGGCGCCTTCACGTACGATCCGGGCTTCATGTCGACCGCGTCCTGCGAATCCGCCATCACCTACATTGATGGCGATCAGGGCGTGCTCCTGTACCGCGGCTATCCCATCGAGCAGCTGGCCGAACACGGCGATTTCCTCGAGACCTGCTATCTCCTGCTTGAAGGCGATTTGCCAAACGCAGCACAGAAGGCGGACTTTGATTACCGCGTCACGCGCCACACAATGGTGCACGAGCAGATGGCGCGCTTCCATCAGGGGTTCCGTCGCGACGCGCATCCGATGGCTGTGATGGTGGGCTGCGTCGGCGCGATGGCGGCGTTCTATCACGACTCCACCGACATCAACGATCCGTATCAGCGCATGGTGGCCTCGATGCGCATGATCGCCAAGATGCCAACCCTTGCCGCGATGGCCTACAAGTACACCGTCGGCCAGCCCTTCGTGTATCCCAAGAATGACCTCGACTACACGTCGAACTTCCTGCGCATGTGCTACGCCGTGCCCTGCGAGGAATATCAGGTTAATCCGATTATCTCCCGTGCGCTGGACCGCATCTTCATTCTCCACGCAGATCACGAGCAGAACGCATCGACCTCGACCGTTCGTCTTGCCGGCTCTTCGGGCGCAAACCCGTTCGCGTGCATCGCAGCTGGCATCGCTTGCCTGTGGGGCCCCGCGCACGGCGGCGCAAATGAAGCGGCGCTCGCCATGCTCGCCGAGATTGGCGACGTGAGAA
The DNA here is from genome assembly GCA_030684835.1 of Beijerinckiaceae bacterium. Taxonomy (GTDB): domain Bacteria; phylum Pseudomonadota; class Alphaproteobacteria; order Rhizobiales; family Beijerinckiaceae; genus Terripilifer. The sequence goes on along the minus strand of JAUXWZ010000008.1, from coordinate 33,628 downwards.
ACATCCCGGACTTCATCAGCCGCGTGAAGGACAAGAAGGACCACACGCGCCTCATGGGCTTTGGCCATCGCGTGTACAAGAACTACGATCCGCGCGCGAAACTGATGCAGCAGACCTGCCATCAGGTCTTGCGCGAACTCGGCGTCAAGGATGACCCGCTGCTCGACGTCGCGATGGAGCTCGAGCGGATCGCCCTGTCCGACGAATATTTCATCGAGCGCAAGCTTTACCCGAACGTCGATTTCTACTCGGGCATCACGCTCAAGGCGATGGGCTTCCCGGTTTCCATGTTCACCGTGCTGTTCGCTGTTGCGCGCACGGTCGGCTGGATTTCGCAATGGAAGGAAATGATCCAGGACCCGGCGCAGAAGATCGGTCGGCCGCGTCAGCTCTATATTGGCTCGCCGCCCCGCGATTATATCCCTGTCAGCAAGCGCGCCTGAGCGTCGCTTCAGCGCATCGACACGAAGGCCGCCTCCGGGCGGCCTTCTCTGTTTCAGGCTCAGCGTCAGCGGTCTGTGCGACGTGCCGTTTCGACGACGATACGTGCGGCGCGCTGGCTTGGACGCTCGCCGTCCGGCAGCGCCATGATCTCTCCGACGCGCGCCAGCGCCGAAAGTTGCCGCTCGCGCGCTTCGCCGCCCTTTATGAGCGGAACGAGCGCCTGCGCCAACGCATCGGGGTTGCAATCCTTCTGCAGGATTTCGGGGATAATCTTTTCGCCCAGGATGAGCGTGGGCAGCACAATCGAAGGCGCCGTGATGATGAAGCGCAGAAGCGTCTCGATGGGTGAAACCTTGTAGGCGACAACCATCGGAACTTGCGCCAGCGCGAGCTCCAGCGTCACGGTCCCCGACGCAGCAAGAGCGGCGCGTGCGCGACGGAACGCGTCGAACTTTCCCGCCTCGCCCATGACGATTCGGGGTGGATGCTTCCACCGGGATGTTTTCTCGCGGATCAACGCTTCCAGATGCGCAACAGCCGGCAGAACAACATCCAAGGGACCGCATGTCTCGATCACCCGCGCGACGGCGCCGCCGAAATCTTCCGACAGACGCTCGATCTCGCTGCGGCGCGATCCGGGCAGGACGAGTAGCGTCGGCGGCAAGGCGTTCCGCAAGCGTGGATCGTCCGCGGGGGGGCGCATCTCGGCGGCCCGTTCAATCAGGGGATGCCCCACATAGGTGCATGGCGGTCCGCCAAGCCGCTGATGCGCTTCCGGCTCGAAGGGCAGCAATGCCAGAAGATGATCAACGTAGGCACGCATTTTGAGCGCCCGGCCGGAGCGCCATGCCCACACGGTCGGGCTGACGTAATCTACGATGGGCAGGTTCGGCAGGCTTGCCCTCACGCGCTTTGCCACGCGATGCGTGAAATCGGGTGAGTCGATGATGACCAAAACGTCCGGCGGCGCGGCAATAATGGCGTTGGCCGCCTGCCGGATGCGGGCGATGAGCTGCGGCAGGCGTTTGATGACGGGCACAAAACCCATCACGGCGACATCGGACATCGGGAAGAGACTGTGCAATCCCTCCGCTTCCATGGCGTGTCCGCCAATTCCGCGAAACGCGACAACTCCGCCGGTCGTCTCGCGCAACGCGCGCATCAGTTTGAAGCCGAGTTGATCGCCAGACTCCTCGCCGGCGACCAGAAATACATCGAGAGCGCGGGGCGGCGCCTCGTTCACGCGCGGCCGTCCGTCAGCAGAGGCGTGCAGATGGCGCGCTCGCCGCCGTCGCGGATGAAGTCGAGGACTTCATGCACTTGCGGATGATCGCTGAACTCCGCCGCGACATCCTCGACTCGCTCCTTCAGCGTGCCTTCTGCGGCGAACAGCAAACGATAGGCGCGCCGAAGGTCGTGGATCGACTCACGCGAGAAACTGCGGCGGCGCAAGCCGACCAGGTTAAGGCCGGCCAAATGGGCGCGATTACCCATCGCCAGGCCATACGGAATGAGATCGTTCTCAAGCCCGCTCATGCCGCCCACGAAGGCGTGCGGCCCAACGCGCGCAAACTGGATGACTGCCGCCCCGCCGCCAAAGATCACGAAATCGCCGACGGTCACATGCCCCGCCAGCATCACATTGTTCGACAGTATGACATGGCTACCCACGTTGCAATCGTGCCCGATATGCGAGTTGGCGAGGAACGTGCACTTATCGCCGACGGTGGTCGTCATACGCCCACCCTCAGTCCCCGGATTCATCGTGACGCCCTCGCGAATAAGACAGTCGGCGCCGATGACAAGCGTCGAGGGCTCGCCCTTGAACTTGAGATCCTGCGGCTGATGACCGATGGACGCGAAGGGAAAGATGCGCGTGCGCGCGCCGATGGTTGTGCGGCCATGCAAGGCTACATGGGACACCAATTCCACGCCCTCGCCGAGCGTCGCATCAGGGCCGACATGACAGAAGGGGCCGATGCGTACGCCATCGCCCAGTTTTGCGCCGTCTTCAATGACTGATGATGGGTGAATCATGGATGATCTCACGCGTTTTTATCCGTCTTCGCACCGACCAGCATTGCGCTGAGTTCGGCCTCGCAAACCATGACGCCATCCACCTTGGCCTCGCCGCGATACCACCACATGTTGCGGCGGCGGTTCAGGCGGGTCATGTGAAACTCGACACGGTCGCCAGGCACCACCGGCTTGCGAAACTTCACCTTGTCGATGGTCATGAAGTAAACCACATCGGGACGGTTCGAGCCGGAAGCATGGACTGCAAGCGCGCCGGCCGTCTGCGCCATGCCCTCGATAAGCAAAACGCCGGGCATGATCGGCTGACCGGGGAAGTGCCCCTGAAATTGCGGCTCATTGGCGGTGACGTTCTTGATGCCGATGCAGCTCGCATCGCCGTTGCACTCAATGATGCGGTCCACGAGCAGAAACGGATAGCGATGCGGCAGATATTCCAGGAGCTTCTGGATGTCGACGGTGTCAAGCGTCGGTGCGGCGTTCTCTTTCATGCTGTTTCCTTAGCACCGGCCATTCAGCCTCAGTCACGTTCAATGTTATTGCTTCGCCTTCGAAAGGCGCGTGAGGGTCGCCACGTCGCGCATGAATTCGCGCAACGGCTTAGCCGGCGAACCACCCCATCGCTCGCCTGCCGGGATATCATTCATCACACCGGCTTGAGCAGCGATCTGCGCCCCCGCCCCGATCCTCAAATGCCCGGTGAGTCCGGCCTGGCCGCCAATGGCGACGAAATCACCGATCTCGGTCGAACCCGCGACGCCAACGTGCGAGACGATGACGCAATGGCGGCCGACGCTGACGTTGTGGGCGATCTGCACGAGATTGTCGATTTTTGTGCCTTCGCCGATCAGCGTATCCCGATTGGCGCCTCGATCAACGGTCGTGTTGGCGCCAATCTCCACATCGTTCTGGATGATCACGCGCCCCAATTGCGGCACTTTGAGATGCCCGCCCGGCCCCATGGCGAAGCCAAAACCATCCTGCCCAATCCGCACACCCGGATGCAGGCAAACGCGATCACCAACGAGCGCATGCAGGATGGTAGCGTTTGGCCCTACTGTACACTCACGCCCGATGCATACGTCCGCGCCGACAACAGCGTTCGCGCCAATTAGCGTTCCGGCCCCGATCTGGGCGCGCGGGCCGATGACAGCACCCGGATCAACGATGACACCAGCTTCCAGACGCGCCTCGGGATGAACGAATGAGCCAGGCGAAACACCCGTGGCGCCAAACACAGACTGTGGCCGCATGGCCGTCGGAAACATGCGCCCTGACACAAGCGCGAAGGCGCGGTAGGGCTCGGGTGTCACCAGCGTGACAAGGCCGGGCGCAGCTTTTGCGACATAGCGCGCTGACATCAGGCAGGCCGTGGCCCGGGTTGTGGCGACCTGATCGGAATATTTGGGGTTGTCCAGGAAGACGAGCGCGCCTGGGCGGCCCTGATCAAGCGGCGCAAGCTCAATAATTGGCTGCGACAGGTCGGCGCCGTCGGGCGCCTTCGCCCCGGTCCACTCGACGATGTCGCCCAGCGTTGGCGCCATCTCCCGCCGAAAGAAAACCGGTTCCGTCATACGCGTCTCCTGCGAAGTCTTCCGAAGGCGTCCCGCGCACCCGGTATCAAGCAAAACGCGCCTTCGCATGAAGCGAGGCGCGCTGCAAGTCTGTCAGCTGCAAGTCTGTCAAACGTGATCTCAGGCCGAAAATGGCGCTGGATACGGAGGGCGGGCGCTAACCCGCCCGGATCAGAAGCTTGTGCCGCCCGAGAAGCGGAAGGCCTGAGTCACGTCGCCGCCAACCCGCTTGCCAGCAACAAGTTCGCCCTCGTCCTTCGTAAGAGCGAAGGCGTAGTCGAAGCGGATCGGACCGAGAGGCGAAGCCCAGAGAAGGCTGGCGCCGACAGACGAGCGGATCCCCTTGTCGTCACGAACGACGAGGGTGTTCGACTGCGGGTTGGTGCCCCCGACGCCACCGATGCAAGGGTTGGGTCCAGCCGAACAGTCGTTCACGAAGCCGGCAAAATTTGTACGGCCCTTGTAGCCGAACAGCGTGCCTGCATCGGCGAAGATCGCGCCGCGCAGACCAATTTCACGCGGCAGGCCGAAGATCGGGAACTGCAACTCGAGAGAACCGCCGAAGTAGGTGGTGCCACCCAGAGACGAAGTGCGATTGTTGGTCTGGCCGGTCGAGATATCACGCGGGCCGATGCCGCCCGATGCAAAGCCGCGGACAAGCCCGGGTCCGAGGTTGAAGTTGTCGACAATTCGCAGATCGTTGCCGCCAAACGCAGATATATGACCGCCTTGCGCGCGGGCCATGAGGGTTACGTTATCCCAGACAGGATAATAATAACGCAGATCAGCCGTGCCGCGCACCCACTTGGCGTCACCGCCAAGGCCTGCGACGTCGCCGCGAACTTCGGCAAACAGGCCGGACGTCGGGTTACGACCATTGTCCAGCGTGCTGTACGACAACGTGCTGCCGACGGACGAGGTCAACCATGTCCCGGCGGCTTCCTTCACCGCGAGAGAGGCCTCGCCGTTGGTCAAGCAGTTCAAGTCTGTTGGCAAGGCTGGTGTAGGCGTCACGCCCGGGATGAACGTCGTGCAATCGTTGTACGGACGGCGCTTGTCGTTCGGGATCGTGATCTCGGTCTGATAGATCGAGTAGCGCACGCCGAACGAGAACTGGTCGGTGAGCGGGATGCCGAGGCGAAGGGTCGCGCCGACGTTTGAGGTATCATACAGCGCGTAAGTTGAATTGGTGTTCTCGCGCCAGAACAAGTCCACACCGGCCGCCATGCGGTAGCCGAGGAAATAGGGCTCGGTGAACGACAGATCGACGCCACGAACGCGCTGGCCGAGCGATGCGGAGGCGCGAACGAACTGGCCACGGCCGAGGAAGTTCGACTCTGAAATCGACACTTCGCCGATGAAGCCGTCCTGCGTGGAGTAACCGCCCGAAACGCCGAAGGAGCCTGTGGGCTGATCTTCAACATCGACAATGACAACGACACGATCGGGCGACGAGCCGGGCTCGTTGATGATGCGGACGCGCTTGAAGAAGCCAAGACTGTTGAGACGGCGCTCGGCGCGATCAACCAGAACACGATTGTATGCATCGCCTTCGCCAAGCTCAAATTCGCGGCGAATGACGTAATCGCGGGTGCGGGTGTTGCCACGCACCACAATGCGCTCGACGTAAACGCGCGGGCCTTCCTCAACAACGAAGGACAAGTTGATTGATTGGGTCGCAGGATCGCGATCGCCGCGTGGACGAACCGCTGCGAAGGCGTAACCCTTGCGGGCGACCTCGCGCTGGATGGCCTCGACCGACTTCTCGACAAGATCGCCGTTATAGACGTCGCCCGCGCGGAGGCGGACGGTGGACTGAATCGTCGCGACGTCGATATCAGCGATACGCGAATCGACACTGACTGCGGCCACCCGGTAGGGCGCGCCCTCTTCCATGGTGATCGTCACGACCCAGCCCTGGCGCGACTCGTCGTACTGGGCGTCAGACCCAATGACACGGAAGTCGGCATAGCCGTTTTTCAGATAGAAACGGCGTATGAGTTCAAGGTCCGCCGAAATGCGGTCCGGATCGTAAACGTCAGAATTCTTCAGCCACGACAGGAAATTCATTTCCGTCGTCTGAATGATGCCGCGCAAGCGATAGGCCGAGTAAGCGCTGTTGCCAGCAAACTCGATGGCGCGAACGCCCGTCTTGCCGCCTTCGTTAACAGTGAACACAACGTCGATGCGGCCGTTCGGCAAGCTGACCGTGCGCGACGTGACGTTCGCGGCGCCACGGCCCGCGCGACGATAAACGTCGCGAACGCGCTCGATGTCAGCCTGAACCGTCGAAGGATTGAACGCGCCGCGCGACTTCGTCTGCACCTCGGCGAGCAGAACGTCGCTCTTCACCTTGCTGTTGCCCTCGAAGGCAACGCGATTGATAAGATTGTTCTCGGTCACCTGAACGATCAGACGGCCGCCGTCCCGGCGAACACGCACGTCTGAGAAAAGCCCCGTAGAATAAAGATCCCGGACTGCCTGATTGATACGAGCCTGATCCGTCCCCGCGAAGTAGGAGCGAATTGTCTCAGCATCGACGCGTTGGCTGCCTTGCACAACAATCGTCTGTGCGGCGACTGGGCCGGCAATGGTTGCGCCGGCTGCCCCAAGGACGACCGCAGCAGCGAGCCGGTTGCGTAAACGACCTTTGAAAAGCATAGGCAACCGTTCCCCGTATTCCAATGCCAGCGGGGTGACCCGCCGACCCCGCGCTGAAAGCCGCAGAGTTAACTTCACGCGGGCTGGGTGACCACTTCACCCGAGCCCATTATCAGTCTTCGCTTCTACTCGGTTTACCGAATGCTGCAAATGCTGTTTTAACCGGTAATCCTGTTTTTCGGAACCGCGTTGCGGGAGCGACACGATTCATGGTTGCCGCTAGGTTAACCAAAGAGCCGCATGAGCTTTGGCCCGACGTGCAAAATGTCATTGAACGTGGCGAACAGCATCAACGCCATCACTAGGCCAAGCCCTACCCTAAATCCAAGCTCTTGATTTCTTTCACTTAATGGACGGCCCTTGATCGCCTCGATGGCGTAGAAAAGGAGATGTCCGCCATCGAGCATGGGAATCGGCAGCAAGTTGAGAAGCCCAATCGACACCGACAGCACCGCCGCGAGATGAAACAGGGCCGAGAACCCAACCTTCGCAAACTCGCCGGAAATCTCCGCAATGCGAATGGGGCCTGAAATCTGATCCGTCGATTCGCGTCCGGCGATCAAGCCGACAATGTAGGACGCCGTGCGCTCGATGATGAAACCGGTTTCGGAAAAGCCCATCGCGACCGACTGCGGCAGACTGAACGTCTCCCGCACCCAGGCTTCGGGGCCGATCTGCGGCTCGACGCCAATGAGCCCGACCCGATGAACGCCAAACGGCGTGTTAAGGTCGCGACGCTTCGGGGTAACCTCAATCGTTTCGTCTCGCTTTGCGCGCTGGACGACAATCGTCAGCCGCTGATCAGACGACGCTTGAACAGTCCGCTGCATCTCGTTCCAGGTCTTGATGTTTTGACCATTAATGGAAACGATAATATCGCCTGACCTCATCCCGGCGATGTCAGCAGGATCGCCCGGGCGCACCTTCTCGATGACGGGCGCGAGCGACGTGCGGCCGCCCGCGTAGAAGGACACCGCAAAGATTGCGATGCCGAGCAGGAAGCTTGCGGCAGGGCCGGCGAAGACGATGGCCGCCCGCTTCCAGACCGGCTGGGCGAAGAAGCTGACCTTGCGCTCTTCGGCAGGCATGTTTTCGGCGCCCTCTATAACGCCGGCGCTCGCGCCGTTCGGGTCGCCGTGAAATTTGACGTACCCGCCCAGCGGTATCCAGGCGAGTCGCCAGCGGGTGCCGCTGCGGTCGGTGTAGGCTGCAATTTCAGGCCCAAATCCAATCGAGAAGGCGTCCACCTTCACACCGCACCAGCGGCCGATAAGGAAATGGCCGAGTTCGTGGAAGAACACCACGATGGTCAGAACAAAGACGAAGGGGGCCAGATAGCCGAGCAGACCCCAGACATACTCAAGAAATTGCATTGGAATCTCCCGGCCTGCACGCGCTATGCCCCGGCCGCCGTTTCAATTGATAATTTGCACACTCGCGCCGCCAAGCCAAGAAACCGTTTCCCAACTTGTTTAAGCTCTCTCACGCAGAGCCGTCACGATAAAGCTTTGCGCGCGCAATCTCGCGCCGCCCTGTCCAACGCGAGGGCATCCGCGATGCTTTCCGGTTCGTGCGCATCGCCATTACGGGCAAATTCCGTGCAGACCTGCTCAGCGCAGCGCGCGATATCCCTGAATCCACATTCACGGTCCAAAAACGCAGCGACGGCGATTTCGTTGGCCGCGTTCAGCACAGTGGGCAATCCGTTCCCGTGGGCCAGAGCCTCAAGCGCGACACGTAGCGCCGGAAAACGGTCAAAATCCGGCCGGTCAAACGTGAGGGTCCCAATTTCTGCAAGATCCAGCCGACGGGCGTTCGTTTTGACGCGGTCGGGGTAACCGAGGCAATGAGCGATCGGCACCCGCATATCAGGCTGAGCCATGCCAGCGGTCACGGACCCATCGGAGAACGTCACAAGCCCATGGACGATAGATTGAGGATGGACGAGAACGTCGAGGCGATCCGCGGGAACGCCGAAAATGTAATGTGCCTCAATAACTTCGAGGCCTTTGTTCATCAAACTTGCCGAGTCGATGGTGATCTTGGGGCCCATCGACCAATTGGGGTGCGCAAGCGCCTGCTCGGGAGTCGCGGTGTCGATCGCCTCGCGAGTCCACGTTCTGAACGGTCCGCCGGACGCGGTCAGAATCATCCGCTCGACTGATTTGGGATCGGCGCCGCCGAGCGCCTGAAAAATGGCGTTGTGCTCGCTGTCCATCGGCAGCAGCGTTGCGCCAGCGGCCGCAGCGGTGCGCATGAACGCAGGCCCCGCGCAAACCAGACATTCCTTGTTGGCGAGGGCGACCGTCCGGCCCGCTGCGACGGCGGCGTGTGTTGGCTCAACCCCGGCAGCACCCGCAATGGCGCCCACAACGAGATCGGCGGGCCGGAGGGCTGCGTCGATTGCGGCCTGCGGCCCTGCCCCAGCTTCGATGCCGCTGCCCGACAATTCGTCGCGCAGGGCGGCATAGGCTGAGGGGTCGGCGATAACGGCGAGCTTTGCGTTGAGCTGACGGGCAATTCGGCCGAGCGCCGCGACATCCCGCCCTCCGACCACCGCAACAACGTCGAACCAGCCCGGTGCGCCCGAAATCACATCCGCAGTGGACTGGCCAATGGAGCCGGTGGCGCCCAGAATTACGATGCGACGGGGCTCTCGCCGCCGGTCGGACTGAAAAATGGGTGCATCAAGTGTCGGAAGCATGGTTACCGATCTACCACACAAGCAGGCCGTGGGCTGCCGCCACGGAGCCTTTGTGGAGAGTTCCGATAACAGCAGCGAAGACGGACGCGAAGACGAATGCGTCAAGCCGGTCCAATGCGCCACCGTGCCCGGGAATGATACTCCCAGAGTCTTTTGCGCCGAAACGCCGCTTCACCGAGGATTCGAAGAGATCGCCCCCTTGCGATACCGCAGCCGTCACAAGACCAAGCATGATCAGCGGAAGTACGCTGGCCTCCCCCGGCGTCGTCAGCCAGAGCGCCAGGGCGCAGCTTGCGGCAGCTCCGCAAGTGATGCCAACAAGGAACCCCGACCATGTCTTGCCGGGTGAGACGCGTGGCCACAGTTTCGGGCCCCCGATGAGCCGCCCGCCAAAATAGGCCATGACGTCAGTGGTCCACACCACGGCGAAAAGCCAAAGGGTAGCGAGCAGTCCGTAAAACAGCGACGCCCGCAAGACGCAGACCGCCAAGACCATCGCGCCGACGTAAACAACACCGGCGCCCGACCACAACGCACGCGAACTGCCAGCAAGCCATGCGCTGGCCAGCGCGGAAAGCGCGACAACGGCCAACGCCGCCTCGGCGTGCCCCAGTGACGCAAGACCAGCGACCAGCGCGACCGCCGACCCGCCAACATAAAGCCGCGTCGAGACCGACTCGCCGCCCACCAGGTGCTGCCATTCCCAAAGCATTGCGATGCCGACGACAGTCCAGAACGCAGCGAACACCCAACCGCCGATCCACACGGCGCCCAACGCAAGCGAGGCCATGACGAGGGCCGACGCGACCCGCACGCCAAGGTCGGCGAGATTGCCGCCCCGCGCCCCGCCGCCGTTCGGCTTCGGCGTTGTTTCGGTGTTTGAGGTCATGATCCGGTCATCGCGCTCGGCGGCGCGCTGTGAGCGACGACGTCGCCGAAACGCCGCTGCCGGCCCCGGTAAATCGAAATCGCCTGCTCAAGAGCCGCACGGTCGAAGTCCGGCCAGTGCAGCGGCAAGAAGACGAACTCCGCGTACGCGGACTGCCAAAGCAGAAAGTTGGAAAGGCGCTGTTCGCCCGATGTGCGGATGATCAGATCCGGGTCGGGGGCGCCTGCGGTATAGAGGCGAGATGCGACGAGGTTCTCGTCGATGAGCTTGGGATCGAGCAGGCCAGCGGCGGCGTCCTCCGCCAACCGGCGAGCCGCCAGCGCTATTTCCTGCCGCGAACCATAATTGAACGCGACGATCAATGTGAGATTGGTGTTGTCGCGCGTCAGCTCCTCGGCTTCGATGAGGAGATTGCGAATATCGGGCATCAGCTCGTCGCGAGAGCCGATAATGCGCACGCGCACGCCGTTTCCGTGAAGTTCGGCAAGGTCGTTGCGGATGAAGCGCTTCAGCAGCATCATCAAATCGGCGACTTCGCGGGGCGGCCGGCGCCAATTCTCGGATGAGAACGAGTAAACCGTCAGGTATTTGACGCCCAGTTCACCCGCAGCGCGAACGGTGCGGCGCAACGCCTCGACGCCGCGTCGATGCCCTTCCAGCCGCGGAAACCCACGCGCGGCGGCCCAGCGGCCGTTACCGTCCATGATAATGCCAACATGACACGGAACGCCGTCGTCCTGCGCGGTCACGCCAGCGGAAAGGCCCAAATCATTTCGCATCGTCCGCTCCGCCGGTGACTTCCTACCGCTTTTGCACCTGTCAGGACTTACACCTGCATGATCTCTTTTTCCTTCGCCGCGAACGCCTGATCTATCTCGGCGACGAATTTGTCGGTCATCTTCTGAACGTCGGTTTCGTGACGCTTTTCGTCATCTTCGCTGATGGTCTTGTCCTTCAGCGCCTTCTTGAGCATGTCGATACCGTCGCGACGCACGTGGCGCACAGCAATGCGGGCGTCCTCAGCGTATTTGTTCGCAACCTTGACCAGCTCCTTGCGGCGCTGCTCGTTCAGTTCCGGAATGCGGATGCGCAGCACCTGACCCTCCACGTTGGGGCTCAGGCCGAGGTTTGCCGAGCGAATCGCCTTGTCGACGGCGTTCACCATGCCCTTATCCCACACCTGAACGGAGATCATCCGGGGCTCGGGGACACTTACGGTGGCGACCTGATTCATCGGCATGGACTGGCCATAGGCCTCTACCTGCACAGGGTCGAGGATCGTAGCCGAGGCGCGTCCAGTCCGCAGGCCACCGAATTCATGCTTCAGGGACTGGATGGCTCCCTGCATGCGCCGCTGCAAATCAGCAAGATCGAACTGTCCACTCATTGCACATTCCCGTTTTTACGCGTGCGCGATGCCGGCCCGGGAGGACCAACGGACCGAACCTGAAGGTGTGCACCTAAAGGAGTCCGTCAGGGCTCGATGATTGTCGAGCGGCCCCGGCCAGCGAGCGCGTTTGAGATAGCCGCAGTCTCGGCGATCGAAAAGACAATTATTGGGATAGCATTTTCACGGGCTAAAGCGAAAGCCGCAGTGTCCATGACGCCAAGGTTCTTCTCTATCGCCTCGCGCTGGGTCAGACGGTCGTAGCGGGTTGCCGTCGGGTCTTTCTTCGGATCGGCGCTGTAGACGCCGTCAACTTGCGTCGCCTTCAGCACCGCGTCAGCGGACAGTTCGGCTGCTCGCAGGACCGCGCCCGTGTCGGTCGTGAAGAACGGATTGCCCGTCCCGCCCGCCAGCACGACCACCCTGCCCTTGGCTAGGTGATTGAGGGCGGCCTGCCTCGAATATGGCTGGCAGACATAAGGCATGGGCACCGCCGAAAGCGCCCGGGCCGGATGGCCCTTCTTCTCGACCGCGTGTTCGAGCGCCAGCGCATTCATGACCGTCGCGAGCATGCCAATGGAGTCGGCGCGCGCGCGGTCGATCCCTTTGTCGGCGCCCTGGATGCCGCGGAAAAAATTGCCGCCGCCGACCACGATGGCGATCTCGTAACCTGAATCAGCCGCGCCCGCGATATCGCCAGCGATCCGCTCGAGCGTACCCTGGTCAAGGCCGTGGGTTTGCGACCCCATCAGCGCCTCGCCCGAAAGCTTGAGTACTATGCGCTTCCAGGGCGTCGCCATATCTTGCTCCTGTTGGCCAGACTGCACCTGGCCGATCAATATCTGGCCGATCAATATCTGGCCATCGTCATCCCGGGATTGTCATATGAACGCTGCAGGCCGCGCCCAATCTCCCCGCGTCCTAACGCGATTCGCTGACGCGCGACAGCACGCGCTGGCTTCAGTTCAACTGGACAATGGCCAAGTTGAGCACACTGGCGAAGGCGACCCATGCGAGATAGGGCGCAAACATCCAGCCCGCGATGCGATCAAGTCGCAAGAATACTATCATATTGCCGACGATGACGACTAGCAGCGCTGCGATAACGCCCAGCCCAAATTCCGGGGACTGAAAACCGAAAAACGCCACCGACCATAACGCGTTCAGCGAAATCTGAACGACAAACCAGCCGATGGCGCGGGCCCGCCCGGGCGTGTCGGACGGAAGCCGCAGGATGCGCCAAAAGGAAAACGCCAGCATGATGTAAAGCACTGTCCACACCGGCCCGAAAACATAATTGGGCGGGTTGAACCATGGCTTCTGGATCGATGCGTACCACGTTGGAATGTTCGGCCCGGTCGCGGAGCCGCCAATTGCGCTTGCGACAAACACCACGCCGATGGCAATCGCGGCCATGAGAGCGGAGCGCGCGAGAGGGTTAGCGGATTGGGGACGAGTTGATGGGGTCATGACGCCTATGTGGGGCCGTCTCCCCCTGCATCAAGCAGAGGCGCGGCGCTTGTCCATGTTTGGCAGGAACCAGCACAAGAGTCCAAGCAACGGCAGAAAGCCGGACAATTTGAACACGAATGAAAGGCTCGTGACATCGGCGAGGTGGCCAAGCACCGCAGCGCCGAGACCGCCCATCCCAAAGCTGAATCCAAAGAAAAGCCCGGCCATCGTGCCGACTTTCCGGGGCGCGAGTTCAAGGCCATACACTAGGATTTGCGACATCGAAGCCGCCATGATCAGGCCAATCAGCACAGAGAGAATCGCTACGCCCGCAAGGTTGACGTAGGGCAAGGCGATGGTGAACGGCAGCGCTCCGAGAATGGAAAACCAGATGACATTCTTGCGTCCGACACGGTCGCCGAGCGGACCGCCGAAGTAAACGCCAACGGCGACCGCCGCCATGTAGAGAAAGAGGAAGAGTTGCGCATTGCGCAGGCTCACGCCGAATGTCTCGATCAGGTAGAACGTGTAGAAAGTGCTGAGGGCAGAGCCATAAAACGCCTTCGAAAACATCAGCGCCAGAAGGATGCCGATGGCCAGCGCGACGCGGCGCGGGGTCATGCCGGCTTCCGCCGCAGCCTTCACTTCACGCTTGGTCCGCGCGGCTGCTTCATGAATGTTGGCCTTGTACCAGACGCCGATGCGCGCAAGCACAATGATGGCGAAGACGGCGACAATGGCGAACCAGACGAGTCCGCGCTGGCCCAGCGGCACAATAATGAACGCAGCGAGCAGCGGCCCCGCCGCCTGACCGAAGTTGCCGCCCACCTGAAAGATGGACTGCGCCGTGCCATGTCGGCCGCCAGACGCCATGCGCGTCACACGCGAGCCTTCGGGATGGAAAATCGATGAGCCTGTGCCTACCAATGCGGCCGCAATCAAGATCACGGCATAGTTCGACGCATAGGCGAGCATGATGAGACCGACGAGCGTCGCGCACATCCCGATCGCGAGTCCAAACGGCATCGGCCGCTTGTCCGTAAAATAGCCCACGCCCGGCTGTAGCAGCGAGGCCGTCAACTGAAAGGCGAGAACGATGTAGCCAATTTGCGCGAAGTCGAGATTGTAGGTTTCCTTCAGAAGCGGAAAAATCGCCACGAGCAAGGACTGGAGCAAGTCGTTTAGAAAATGCGCGAGACAGATCGCCCAAAGAATGATGCGCACCGGCTGCGTGTCGGCATGTACAGGCGCACCGGCCAGCAAGGGCGCTGGAACAGATGCGGCTGACGCCTGATCGACTTTGGCTCCAGCGTTCATCGCATTCTCTAATTCTGCCAAGTATGGCGCAGCTTAACCGTCTGGTGACGCGAACTGCTCGCACTAAGCCATGCGTATCACAAGGACGCAAGATCAATACCAGAACCCTGCCATGCGCCAAGCGCACGGCAGCTGATACATGGCGGACTATCAGCAGGCCGCCTAGCGATTGTGCCTTCGCGCGCCTGTCGCCTCAATTGCGGCGGCCAAACGTTTGAGGGCGTGCACATAAGCTGCGCGTCGCGGCGTGATGCGCATCTCACGGGCCAGAGCGAAAACAGCCGCCCCCTCCTCCTCCATCATCTTGCGCAGACGCGTATGAATCTCCGAGAGCGTCCACGCTACGCCTTGCCGATTCTGCACCCATTCAAAATAGGAAACGGTGACGCCGCCCGAATTGGCCAGAATATCCGGCAGCACGGTGACGCCGCGCTGCGCAAGGCGCTCATCGGCTTCGGGAGCGACGGGGCCATTGGCGAGTTCAAGGATGAGCTTGGCGCGCACGCCGTCCACATTGTCGGCGCGAATGACGTTCTCGACCGCGGCGGGCACGAGAATATCGCAATCGGCAAGAACGACCTCGGAAGCTTTGCAGCCCGATATTCCCGCCACGCCAATCAGACTGGCAAGACCATCCTTGGCTTTCGCGCGCTGCACAGCGGCAAGATCGAGGCCGTCGGGATGAAAAAGACCCTGCCGCGAGTCGGACACCGCGACAATGCGATAGCCGGCTTCGCTCAAAAAACGCGCCATGTGCATGCCAACGTTGCCAATGCCATGAATGGCGACACGTGCGTCACGTGCGACAGAAAGCTCGCTGGCGAGATGCTGGAGCAGATAGAAGCCCCCGCGCGCCGTTGCGTCTTCCCGCCCGAGTGATCCGCCAAGCGGAACCGGTTTTCCAGTGGCGACGCCTGGCGCGCGATGCCCGACGAGATCCGAATATTCGTCGGCCATCCAGCCCATGATTGTCGCATTTGTACCAAGGTCCGGCCCCGGGATATCGCGGTCGGGGCCGATCACGCGTGCAAAAGCGCGGGTATAGGCGCGCGTCAACCGCTCCAATTCGTTAGCCGACAACCCTTTGGGATCCACGCGTATCGCGCCCTTGCCGCCGCCATAGGGAAGATTCACGACGGCGCACTTGAGCGTCATCCAGAACGCCAGGGTTTCAACTTCGTCCGCGCAGGCCCCAAGATCGTAGCGGACGCCGCCCTTCGTGGGGCCGCGTGAATCATCATAGCGGGATCGCCAGGCTGTGAATGAGCGGCGCGCGCCATCGTCCATGCGGATCGTCAAGCGGGCCTGTGTGGTTTCGCGCGGCTGTCCTAATACGTCGAGTACTTCGGGCGAGACATCCAGGAGTTTTCCCGCATCCGCGAGGCGCGTAAGCGCCGCCTGCAGCATGGGCTTGCCGTCATTCATGCCTACGTTCTCCACTCTATCTCACCCCCGATTTACACTTGCCCTGCTGGATTCGATACCGGCCGCTGCATGCACTACATAACTATGCGCCGAGCCAACGACTGACAGGGACAAACTTACGCCGCATGAAGTTACCTGAGCGCACCGCTGCAAGCGGGACCAATGAGACGCCACGGTTCGTGGACAATGTGGATGTACTGGCCGAGGCGAATCGCGGTCGGCTCGCTGGCGGCCCGGGCGGCATGACCTTGCGAGGTTGGCGCGATGTCTTGATCCGCGCGTTTGGCGGGGTATTTGAGGATCGCATCTTTGCACTTGCTGCAGGCGTTGCATTCTACGCCGTGCTCGCGATCTTTCCAGCCATGGCCGTAACCCTGTCGATTTACGGCCTGTTTGCTGACCCGACCTCCGTGGCGACCCATCTGGAGTTGCTCGCAGGCGTACTGCCGCCCGGCGCAACGGAAATGCTTGCCGAGCAAATGGTGCCACTTACCCAATCACGCCCGGTGCTTGGCTGGACGCTCGCAGGCAGCTTTATCATCTCCGTCTGGAGCGCTAACGCAGGCGTGGCCGCATTTTTTGACGCGCTTAATGTGATGTATCGGGAGCAGGAGAAGCGGCCGCTGTGGCGTTTCTACGCGACAAGCCTGCTGTTCACATTGCTCGCAATCATCTTTCTCGCTGTGGCTCTCGGCGCTGTTGTCGTCTTTCCGGTGGCGCTGAACTTCTTCGGCTGGGCAAGCTCGGAAAAGCAAATTGTCGCGCTGGCGCGCTGGCCATTCATGTATGCGATTCTCGTGTTGGTTCTGATGGTGTTCTACCGCTACGGCCCAAGCCGCATGCCAGCGCAATGGCGCTGGGTAAGCTGGGGCAGCCTCATCGCCGGCGTGCTGTGGATCTTGGTATCGATGGCCTTCTCCCGATATGTTGCGAGTTTCGACGGCTATAACCGCATGTATGGTTCGCTTGGCGCCATCATCGCCTTCATGGTGTGGTTGTGGTTATCGAGCGTCATGGCTCTGCTTGGCGCCAAGATCGACGCGGAGGCTGAGCTGCAGACGGTACGCGACACGACTGCTGGAGATGAAAAACCCTTGGGTCAGCGGGGCGCTTTTGTCGCCGATAACCTCGAAAAATCGCCCTGACGTCAGCCGCGCCAGAACTGCGGCATGAAAAGGATCAGCACGGTAAACAGCTCGAGCCGCCCAAGCAGCATGGCGAAGGACAGTAGCCATTTTGCAGCGTCCGGCAGCGAGCCGTAACTGCCGGTGGGGCCGATGATTGGCCCCAGGCCCGGCCCGACATTAGCGAGAGACGCGACGGCGGCGCTGGCGCTCGTTAGAAAATCCAGATCGAGCGCCATGAGGGAGATGGTGAGCAGACTGTAACAGGCGAAAAAAATCGAAAAATAAACGACCACTGACCCGATCACATCGTCCGGCAGAACGCGGCCCGCATACGAGCGCACGAACACGCCGCGCGGATAAAGCAGATGAAGAAAGTGTCCGCGAAACATGCGGGCCATGACTTCAAAGCGAAAGATCTTCATCCCGCCGGTGGTCGAGCCCGTGCATCCGCCGATAAACGTCAGTCCAAAGAAAAGCCCCGTCGCGACGTTGCCCCATAGTGTGTAGTCCGTCGCCGCGAATCCTGACGTCGTGACGATCGACACGACGCTGAATGCGCTATAGCGCAATGAATCTGCAAAATTGTACCTGCCTGCGAACCAAAGCCCCGCCGTCACCAGCGCGATCATCACGAGGAGGAAACCGAAGAGCACGCGGACTTGACTGTTCCGCAGTGGATCGCTGCGACCCTGAAGAAACTGAACGTAGAGGACGTAGGGCACGGCGCCCGACAACATGAAAACGACTGCTGCCCATTCCAGCGCAGGGTTGTTCCATCTACCGAAGGAGCTGTCGGACGTCGAGAATCCGGCGGTGGACACCGTCGTCAACGCGTGCGCGATCGCGTCAAACGGCGACATTGCAATCAACCAGAACGTCAATGCGCAGGCGACCGTCATGGCGACATAAACGCCGAGCATGGCGTTGGCGATTTCCTTCGCGCGCGGCAGCACCTTGTCCGAGCGGTCGGACGATTCCGTGCGGAACAATTGCATACCGCCCACGCCCAGCGTGGGAAGAATGGCGATTGCGGTCGCAATGATGCCGATGCCTCCGAGCCATTGCAGCAGCGCACGCCAAAGGAGAAGACCGTACGGCGCCGAGTCGAGGCCCGTCAGGATTGTCGCGCCGGTGGTCGTCAATCCGGCCATCGATTCAAAGAGCGAGTTTGTAAAGCTGCCGCTCAGTTCTTGATAGCCCGAAAAGTAAAGCGGCAGCGCGGCGAACAAGACCACCGTGGTCCAGGCAAACGGCGTCAACAGAAACGCCTGGCGCAACGTCAGCCCAACGTCCAACGGAGAATGAAACATCTGCAACGCGGCAAGGCCGCAGATAAAGGTGACCAAACTTGACGCAGCGAAAACCTTCCAGTGCTCGTCGCCAAGGAAAAAGTCGAGCGCCATTGGCGCCAGCATTGTTCCAGCGAGCGCAATGAGCATGCCGCCCGTGAGAAAGAGCACTGGACGAATGGCAAGTGAATCGGGTCGCGGCGCAACGCTCCGTTGCTTTCCTGCCACTGCGCTCATGCTTCAAAATCCCGGATCTCGTTGCTTTTGTCGCCAGCGAGCAACACCTCGGACGCCGCATGCGCAGCGCTATTGACGATTGCAACCACGCGATCGCCGGGTTCAATCTGCAGGTCGTCCGTCAGGGCGATCATTTGGCGGTCACGCACCACCGCGCCGATCAACATGCCTTCGGGCTTTTGCACATCGCGGAGCGGAGCGGCCACGAGTGGCGAGCCCGGCTGCGCCACAGCATCAATGATTTCGCCCAAATCTTCACGCAGGGCGTAAACGCCGGCGACTGAGCGAGGTCTCAACTGACGCAGCAGGGTCGAGATGGTGATAGCATTGGGATTGACCACGACGTCGATATTGAGCGGCTCAAGCAAAGGCTCATATGTCGTCTTGGTGACCAGCGCGATGGCCCGCTTGCTCCCCTCGCGCTTGGCGAGCACAGCAGAAAAGATGTTTGTCTCATCATCGTTCGTGACAGTGACCACCGCATCGGCGGCGCCTGCATTGGCCTCGATCAGCATGTCGCGGTCGAGCGCATCTCCATGCAGCACGATCGCCGCTTCGCCGAGCAAGCGTGACACGTACTCCGCGCGCGGTCGCGATGCTTCGACGATCCGCATCGAGACCGACGGAGAGGTCAGGGCAAGGTGTCGCGCCAGATTGAGGCCGACATTGCCGGCTCCTACAATTAGCACGCGGCGTGCGACTCTTTCGTTGTGACCGAGCATTGCGATCAGATCCCTCGCGCGGCGCGGGTCCACGAGCGCATAGAGACCGTCACCAAGCTCAATTCGATCTTCCGCATTCGGGATAAATCCGGCGCCGCTGCGAATGATCGCAAGCGGCGTCAGCATCGCGCCCGGCGCAAGAGAGGACAGATCTGCAACCCGCCGGCCGATGGCCGGTGAGTTCGCAACGTTGCAATGCACACCCAGCAACTGGACGGCGCTGTGAGCAAGCATAGTGCTGTCGAACGCGCCGGGCGCCGCCAGACGTCGGGCAATGCCATGCGCAACTTCGTATTCAGGCGAAATGACTACGTCGATAGCCAGGCGGTCGTTGCCAAAAAGCGTTGCTATGCCGGGGTTTAGATAACCTTCGTGGCGCACGCGCGCTATGCGGCGCTTCACTTTGAACAGCGAAAAAGCGACTTCGCAGGCGACCATGTTTACTTCGTCGAAACGCGTAACGGCGATCAGCATGTCCGCGTTCGCCGCGCCAGCCCGTTCCAGCACTTCTGGATGCGAGGCGTGGCCGACGATGCCCTGGACGTCGTAACTTTCATCGACCCTCTGCGCTTGCGCAGGATCGGAGTCGATAACCGTGACGTCAACCTTTTCGCTCGCCAGATGCTTGGCGATGGTCGACCCCACCTGCCCTGCTCCGCAGACGATAACCCGCATGGTTTCCCCCGAGCGTTCCGGCCATGACTTAGCGCCGAATCGGGCCTTTAGCGCAAGTCATGTGGCTAGCCGGCGAAAGCAGCCTGGTATCCGGCCTCGTTGAGCCGACGAAGGATTTCGGCCGCATGCTCGGGACCACGCGCCTCAAGCGTCAACTCCATCACCGCCTCGCGTGCGGGCAACGAGAGCAGCGAGCGAAAATGATGAACCTCAATAACATTGGCTCCAGCGTCGGCAATCAGAGTGGCGGCGCTGGCGAGAAAACCCGGCTGGTCGGCGACGGCGATGCGCAGCGTCACGATGCGCATCTCGCGAACCAGTTCGCGCACGAGTAGCGACGACAGCAGACGCGCATCAATGTTGCCGCCCGAAAGGATCAGCGCCACGCGCTTGCCTGCGAAGCGGTCCTTGTCTCGCAACAGTAGGGCGAGCGGCACGGCCCCGGCGCCTTCCGCCACCGTTTTCTCGATATTGATCAGCAGCGCCACCGCTTCTTCAATCCACCGCTCCTCGACGGCGAAGATATCGTCGACGCGCGCCGCGATTACGCGGGAGGTCATCCTGCCGGGGCTTTTTACCGCGATGCCGTCAGCAATGGTTGCGCCTCTTGCTTCAGGTTTGGGGCCGCGAACCAGCGTTGGAAAGCAAGCGCTCTGGACGCCATAAACATGCACGCGCGGACAAAGCGCCTTGATGGCTGTTGACACGCCGGAGATGAGCCCACCGCCGCCCACGGGGCAGATGATGGCGTCAAGCGGAACGCCGCTGCGCGCAATCTCAAGCCCAACAGTGCCTTGGCCGGCCGCAACGAGCGGATCGTCGTAGGGATGAATGAACGTCAGCCCGCGTTCACGCGCAATCTGGTGCGCCTGCGCGGCGGCTTCCTCCAGGGTGTCGCCACAGAGCACGACCTCCGCGCCGTGCGCGCGGGTGCTCTCTATCTTCGTTATGGGCGTCGCTTTGGGCATGACGATAACCGCCGCCACATCCATGCGGCTCGCCACCCACGCCACGCCCTGCGCGTGGTTGCCCGCCGACATGGCGCAGACGCCCGCCTTCAGCGCGGCGGCGTCCAGAGACGCGAGCTTGTTAAGGGCGCCGCGGTCCTTGAACGAGCCCGTGAATTGCAGGTTTTCAAATTTGATGAAAACTTCTGCTCCCGTAAGCTTCGACAGCACGCGGGACGGCAGAAAGGGGGTCTTCGTCACGACGCCCTGCAGCCTTTGGGCGGCGGCCTCGACGTCCTCCAGCTCGATCATGCGTTCTCCTGAAGACCTGCCACATGCGACCTGCCACATGGGACCTGCCACATGCGACCACGACAGGGAGACAGGGGCTCGCCGAATTTGGCGGCGGGCCGCAGTCGACGCGACCTACACTAATGAGGCAATCGCGCAGAAGAAAGGCAGAGAGTGACTGCAGCCATAGGCGCGTGGTTGCTATCTCGTCGGGCGCCCTTTTGGCGGCTTCGCCCGGAAATGGCTCGACACCAGCCAGAGCTTCCGGCGGCAAAGCGCGGTCGTGGCAGGCGTGGCGCCCAGCATCGTGAGACCATCGCGACCTTGCCGACGCAGGTCAGCGAAATTCTGGTGCGTGTGCGGCGTGGCAAGGAGCAGACGGTAAAAGCGGACATGCTCCTCCCGTGTGCCATCGGACGGTGGAGCCAACGACGCTGCTTCGCTTACTTGGTTACTCATAGGAACGGGCTTCCAACGCACAAACCGGCGCTAAAGTTGTCACGTCGCCAGCCCAGTATCTGACGAAGAAACTAAAAAGTATAAGAGACAGGCTTCAAGCAACCGTCAAGCGTGACCGCCACTGAAGCCTGTCTTATAATTCAGCGCTTGCCGAGATCTCCTGTGTCGCTAGCGGCAATGGCTTTTTCGATGACATCGGGGCTCGTTGCGTAAAGCTTGTCGAGCAGTGCGTGAATTTCCTCCCCCGTCATCGGAAGCGTCAGGTCGATTTTGCGCTTTTGCGTCTCCTGCAAGAACTCTGGATCCTTGAGGATGGCATTGAATGCGGTTCGCAGGATGCGTGTTGCCTCCGGTGAAGCGCCAGGCGGCAGCAAGAATGGCCTGCCCATGGCCTGGCGGGCAAACACAAGCTGCAAAATTTCAGCCTGTTCGGGCGTCTTGGCGAGTTCGGGAATATTCGGCACGTCCGGGAAAAGCGGATGCTTGATCAGCGAAAGCTGCACAAGCGGAACCACCTGTTTCTCGCTGATCCAGTTTGGCTTCGACTGGATCATACTTGAATAGTGATAGCTGCCAGTGCCCATCACTTCGCCGCGTTCCATCGCCAGCGCAATGTCGCTCGTGCCCTTGTAGCCGGGGATGATCTTGAATTTCGCGCCGACCACGCGGTTCAGCACGAGCGGGAAAATCACCGTGCCTGAGGTTGGGCCACCGCCGCCAACGACAAACTCGCGCTCCAGAATATCCTGGTACTTCTTGAACGGCTGGTCATGCCAGGCCAGCACGAGCCCGACTTCACTGTTCAGGCTGCCGATCCAGTTGTAACGACGCGGATCAATGCGAAAATTCGGTGTCTTGAAAAGCTGGCCTGTGGCGGTGCCGCCCCCGACCGTGCCAAGGGCCGTGCCGTCTTTGGGCGCAACTTCGTACATGTAATTTGCCGCGACCAGCGTGCCGGCGCCGGGCAAGTTCTGCGGAATAACGCGGGGATTACCTGGGACATGCTTGGTAAGATAAGAGCCCAGCAAACGGGCATAGATGTCGTAACCGTCACCTACAGTACCGCCGATCACGAGATTGATCGTCTTGCCCTTGTAAAAGCTTTCGTCCGGAGACTGGGCGAAGGCCGTTGATGCGGCCAGCGTCGCAAGGGCGGCGCCCATGGCGCGGATATGTCCAAGATTGATTCTCATTTTAGTGTTCCCTCCCTATTTGGGGGGACAATAGCAAAACTGCGGCTCGGTTCAATCGAACTGAGGCACGAAAGTTCGGCGACGTCGATCCTTGAGCGATCCTTGGGCGCTATCTTGGACGTTCAATTCAATGTTCGCGGCGCCTTCTCTCGGCCGCCCGAGCGCGCCCTGTCCATTTCAGCGATCTGGCTCGCCTGATGGTGGGCCATCAACCAACCCTGCCCTGTGCGCACAAAACAATTGGTGGCGGCCAAAACCACTGAGCCGACCAGCTCCAGGCAGACGACGCGAGCAAAATCGCCCGTCATGACGACTCTGGGCTCCCGGCAAACAATTGGCACGGTCGCCGCTGCGGAAAGTATGTCCCGATAGGAGCGCACAACGTCCTGTCGCCCAACGAGCGGGCGCCATCCGGGGTGAACGCAGGTGACACCGTCAAAGGCCCAAAGCCGCTCCAAGGCCTCCACGTCCGCCGCGGCGAATGCGCGATAATAGGCGGCGTTCACGGCCAGCACGGCCTCATCCTCGTTCATGGTCCTCACCCCCGGCGCTTTTCCAGGCTCCGAGTTGAAGACTAAAGCAACGAGGGATCAACCTGTTTTTGAAACGCCACCCCCGTCGCTTCAGTCCGCAGCTGAAAGCGGCCGGGAGATTTCTTCCAGCGCCTTGCGCTCGGCCGCAACGGCAAAGAATACACCGCATCAGCAGTGCCGATCATCGAAAAGGGCGGGACCGCCCCGCCCTTCGCTTCATGCCGTTGAAAACCCTACCTCGGCTGGTAAAGCTTGTCTTCCATACGCAGGGGAACGCCTTCCTTGGCCATCGTCTCGATGTATTCCTTGCGGATGTAGGGGTCTTCAAGGTGATAGGGAATCGCCTTTCCGCCCTTGTCGATGTCCATTGCCCAGATGTCCGCCATCGCCTCGCCCGGAACACCCGGACGCATGGCGTCATGGTTGTTGGGGCCGAACCATGCGGTCAGGCGCAGTGGGTCTTTTGAGATGCCGAAGTGCTGGTGATACCAGTCTCCGCTCATGGGGGCGGCTGAGACGAGGCCAATCGGCTCGTAATCCTGCCGAATGACCTTGTCGCCCTTGCCGTCCTTCCATGGCGTGGCGCCCAGATGCTCCGGCCACGTGTAGGTGTAGCCCTTGCCCTTCACGCAGATGAGCACGGCGGACGAGGTATGCTTGTGGGCCTTGGAATAGCGGCCGTTTTCGTGCTGGCCGATCCACAAGTGGAAGCGCTGGTTGCCCATTTCGGGCTGGACGCGCCGGTAGCCGGGCGACCGGCGGTTGTCGAGCGGCAGCTCCGTGTTGATGATGTCGGCCATGTAATTCGTGCGCTTCATGGCGAGGCCGCGGATCGGATCCGGCTCAATGTCATCCTTCTGGATGAAGTAATCGTTGTCGCCCGAATAGCGTTCGGTGAAGTTGAACGGGCAGTCAAACACGAACCGCAAATTGTCGACGAGGTTGATGATATTGGGGGCGGAGGTGCCGCACAGGATGAGCGCCGGCGCGTTGGTCGCGTTCACGAAGCGGTGGTAGGCGTTCAGCGGAATGGAGAACAGCGCGCCCTTCTGCCATTCGAAGGTCTGCTTTTTCGCCTGCCCCTCGTTCCACACTTCAGTCGAGCCGCGGCCTTCGATCACAAAGACCTGCTTCTCATAGACATGACGCTCGATGTTGAGCGCGCCGCCGGCGGGAACCTCAATGACGTACATGCCCCAGAGGCCTTCGGTGCCATAGAGCTGGATGTACGTGCCCTTGCCGCCGAGGCGCTTCCAGGGCGTCATCGGCAGATCCTGCACGCGCTTGACGCCAATGCCGCGGAAACACGGAACACCCTCGTCCTGCATGAAGCGATCATAAGGCATGGCTGCGCGGCTGAATTTGCCAAACCCGGCGTTCTCGCCGGACTTCGGCTCGTGCCAATGTCCGCCTGCGTCATCGTGGGGCATAGAAGACCTCCCTGTTTGCGATTTTTTGCCTACTCCGGACTAACGCCTTGCGACGGATTGCTCAAGAGCAGACGGACTAATTGTAGAGTTTGCGGGCAAATTCGAGGGCGTGGGGCGGCGTTGCGAAAATGCTCTGAACAATTCTTGCGAGATCCTCCCCGGTGGTTGGATCAATGTCGAGGCCGGTCTTCTTGGCGAAGGCGAGAAAGTCCGCATCCGCCATGGCCGCATCGAAGGCGCGCCGCAGCGCCTCCGCTCTGGCCGCAGGCACAAGCGGCGGGGCGACGATGGGCCGGGTCACCACATCCGAGAGTGTGAGGAAAGTGATCGCCGCCGACATGCCGCTTGGCAGCGCCGCTTCGTGGATCAAGGGCACGGAGGCGATGCGCTTGTCCCGCTGGGCGGCAAACTGGGTCAGCACGCGCATGAAATCGCGCTTGATCCAATCAGGCTTGGTGACCTCAATGACGCCCCAGCCGGTGCACATACCATCCACCTCACCGCGCTCCATCGCGAGGGCAATGTCGTTGGTGGACGGGTAACCCGTGACGATCTGGACGTTGTCGCCGAAGATGTGGCGCAGAATGACGCCGTAAATCTGACCGCTGCCCTGCGACGTCGCGCCTATGGAAGCCTTTCGGGTTTTGAAATCCTCCAGACGGGTGAGGCCCGCGCCTGCCCGCAGCATGCAGGTCTTGGTGTCGGACGACATATTGCCGATCCACGTGAGGGCGCCAAAGTCCAGTTTCACCTTTGCCGGCTCCAGCGCCGCCATTGTGATGAGAACGGGGTTGAACGCGCCAATCGCGCCGCCATCGCGCGGCGCCGTGGTCGCAATGTGGCGCAAGGCATTGAGGCTGCTGGCGCCGGGCATGTTGCGGATGACGATCTGCGGCGCGCCGGGCAGATGTTTCGCCAGATGCGGCGCGAGCGCCCGGGCGTAAGTATCGTAGCCGCCGCCCGTGCCGTATCCCACGATGAGATCGACGGAGCGGCCCTTGTAAAAGGCTGCGACACCTTCGTCGGCGTACGCGGGTGTTGTGACGGCCATCACCACGGCGAGAACAGACGCACGAAGCGCCCCGCGAAGTCCCATCGACCGCCTCCTCCACTTTTGCTTGTGAGGGATATTCGCACGGGACGACCAGGTTGCAAGCAGGCTGGCGTGTGGCGTCCGACATGCCGCCTTGATGAGCGCCCTTGCGAGCGTTTTACTCGTCTGCGTGTTATCGCATGGCCGTCCCCTCCCGCTCTGGAAATCGATGCCCAAGACTTCCCTCATTCATGCCGATGATCCGCTGCTCATCTTCGGAGGGGCATACAGCAATCTGGAAGCCACGCAGGCGATGCTGGCGGAAGCGGCGCGGCGCGGCGTTGCGCCAGCGAACATCATTTGCACGGGAGACGTCGTGGCCTATTGCGCGGACGCGCAGGCGACGCTCGACCTTGTGATGCAATCGGGCGTTCGCGTCGTGATGGGCAATTGCGAGGAGTCTCTGGCTGTCAGCGCGGATGATTGCGGTTGTGGTTTTGAGGCCGGCACGGCCTGCGATCTTCTCAGTGCGACATGGTACGCCTACGCGGCGAAACAGGTGCGCGACGATCAGCGGGCATGGATGGGCGCCCTGCCCCGTCGCCTCGACATCGAAATTGGTGGGAGCCGCCTTGCCGTTATTCACGGCGGAGTGGAGCAGATTGCGGGCTATGTTTTCGCGTCAACAAACGCGGCAGAAAAAAGCCGGCAGATTGCGCTCACCGGCGCCGACGGCGTCATCGGCGGACATTGCGGCTTGCCGTTCACGCAGATCATTGACGGACGGCTTTGGCATAACGCAGGCGCCATCGGCATGCCCGCCAATGAGGGCGCGCCCCGCGTGTGGTTCAGCATGGTAACGCCCGAAGGCGGCGGGATTCGTGTGAGCCATCATGCGCTGGACTACGATCACGCTACGGCCGCATCGAAGATGCGCGCTGCGGGCCTTCCCATGGGCTACGCCGATGCACTGTCGAGCGGACTTTGGCCAAGCCTTGATGTGTTGCCTCAGACAGAGCGACGCGCTACCGGCGCGCCGCTTGATCTTCCCGATATATTCTGGCCTGCGCCCTAGTTCCTGATGGTCTGCAGGAACATTTCGGTGGGGATTTCGTAACCGAGCCCCTTGGCTTTCACGAGCTCATAAACGCGGCCCGCCACAGCATAGAATTGGGCGCCTTGCAGATTGCCCCGCTCGGACCACGTGATCTGCTCGGGCGAAGTGCGGCCCGGCGTCTTGCCGCTCCAGATGTCGGCGAGCGTGATGCGCTTTTCCGGCGCCAAAACGCCATGGGCCTTTTTGCCCCAACGCCCATCGCCAAACTTACGCGACGCAGGGCGCGCCTCCCAGGCGATGTATTCATCATCAAGCGCAAGCTCGGGCCGCCCAACGGGCGCGGGCGTATCGCCGAAACGAAGATAGACGTCGGCGCGGCGGATCGTTTCCGCGTCCGGGACGCCACTGCCGCCGATGTTGACCACGTGGGCGCCCTGTTCGATGAGCGCACCGTTGAGCACAGGCACCGCTGAGTCCGTGAGCGCGGCGACAATGTCCGCGCCCTTGTAAATCTCTTCCGGCCGGTCACAGACCTGCACCTCGATGTTGTACTTGGCCGCCATTTCACTCGCGAACGCCTCACGGTTCGCCTTGGTCGGACTGAACACCTGCAATTTCTCGATATTGCGAACGGCCATGAATGAGGCCATGTGATCGCGCGCCATGCCCCCCGAGCCAAGCATGCCGACAACCTTTGCGTCCTTGCGCGCCATGTATTTCACGCCGATGCCGCCATCGCCGGCAACGCGCATGTGCTGCAGGAACCCGTCATTGATGAAAGCAAGCGGCTCGCCGTTCTCAATGGACGTGAGAAAGATCAAACCGCAGAACAAGCCGGGCTTCGTGCAGTATTTCTCCTGTGTCACCACATCGCCGTTGCGCTCTTCGTAGATGATGTCTGACTTCATGCGCACGGCGAAATAGCCGCCCGTGGAGCCGCCCTCCATCGAGCCGAACTGGTAATTACGCTCCGGATTGCTGGTGGGAATGCGAATGTCGATTCTCGGACGGCAAACTGCTTCGCCAAGGAAAAGATTGCGATAGGATTCTTCCAGCGCCGCAATCGTGTCCTCCATAGTGAGGACTTTCGCGACGTCGTCGTTGTTGATGATGAGGGTCATATGACCGTCCTTTTTCTGGATGAACTTTGAGGGATTTCAGCCGCCCGACTTTTCGATCTGATTGTATTTTTCGATGGTCGCCTTGGGCGTTTGAAGCGCCTCGCGCACGAGTGCAAGAATCGCTTCGCCGTCGATTGGACTGAGATCGTCGAACTTTATCTTGTCGAGTTCGGCGATGAAATCGGGATCTTTCATGGTTGCCATGAAAGCCTCCTTCAGGGCCTTCGCTCTATCGGCAGGAAGGTCGGGAGGCGCGATGAATGGGCGGGACATCTGAAACGGCAGTTCGGCGAATTTGATCAGCGCCTGCGTCTGCGCGTCCGGCGCCAACTCACGGCCCGTCGGCACGTCCGGCAGCAGCGGATGGCGCGTGGCGCGGCCAAACTGGACGAGAGCGCGGACTTTCTTGTTGTTCCACAAGTCGGCTTGCGTCGTCGTCAACGTGCTGATGCCTGTGACGACGCCATCGACTTCTCCGCTTTGCATGGCGAGGAAGATAGGCCCGGTCCCGCGATAACCTTTCACGGTATCGAGATTGAGCTTCAAGGCCTCCTTTGCGAGCATTGCAAAGACCTGATTTGTGGAGCCAGCGCCAACCGAGCCGATGATCGCCTTTACGACGCCGCCCTGAAGATCCTTGGCGGACCTGGCGGCATGCCCCGTGTTGACGAGCAGCAGATAGGCGTCGCGCTCGAAAGAGGCGATGCTGCCCAGCCAGTTGAATTTCAAAGGATCAAAACGCGCCGCGAGTTCGCCTCGAATGGAGAGTTGGGCGCCCGTGCGGTCGAGCGAGGCGATGACCGATCCGTCCTTTTCCGCCGCAGTGTACATGTGGTTGGCGATGCCTATTGGCCCTGCCGAAGACATGTTGCGCACGACGATGCTCGGCTCGCCGGGAATTTTGCGACCTATATGCCGTGCGACAACGCGCGAGAGCGTGTCGTTGAGCCCACCGGGCGCATAACCGACGAGAAGCTCAACCGACTTGCCGCGGTAAAACTGCTCGGGACTTTGCGCTAGCGAGGGCCCGACGCCAACCAGTATGGTGGCGGCTACCAAAAGTGCGGCAAAAGATGCGGCGGCCCGCGCCCGGCCATGAGTCATCGTTTCCTCCACGATCTTGTGTTCGTTTCGGCTTTGATGATACGGGGCCGCTCAACGACCTGCAAGGCGGCGGCGGCGACACTTCGCTTCGCCGGGATTTTCTCAAGGCGTAATTGACTTTCGCGCAAGTTCGACCACATCGGCCGGAAGCCCGTAAAGTTCATCCAGCATGCGGTGCATTTCAACGCCGTTGAGCACGTCTATGTCGAGGTCTGATTTCGCCGCCTCCTTCAGGAATGACTCGTCAACGGACATGGCGTCGAACGCCTTGCGCATCACGGCGACGCGATCCTCAGGCACGCCCGGAGGCATGGCGAAGGGACGCCCCCACAATTGCGCGGCGAGCAGCAAATCTATGATCTGTCGCTGCGTGTCATTTTTCGCGAACGTGCGCAGAAGGGGCGTATCGGGAAACTCGGCGTTCGCTTTGGGCGAGAGGACAGCGAGGAAGCGAACCTTGTTGTCCTTGCGCCAGCCGTCGACGATCATGCGTGCGCCGGTCCATCCGCCTGTGACGCGTCCCTCGACCTCACCGCGCTCCATGGCGTGCAGCACTTCGTTGCCGCTCTTGTACCCCTGAATGATGCGCAGTTTTGCGCCGAGCAAATTGTTCAGGAAAAGCGGTATCAATTCGAGAGTGGGCGAGGACGATCCGATGACAAGCTCATGCGTGAACAGATCCTCCATCGTGTGATGTTTTGCGGTATGCCAGACAATGATAAGTCCCGTGTCCGCGTTGACGCTGCCAATCCAGTTGAACTTGCGCGCATCAAAACTCATGTTCACCTTGCGCGTTTCCAGCAACGGCGCCAGCGGGACGCCGCGTTGAAGAAGGCCCGCGACGGAGCCATCCTTGGCCGCGACGTTGTAGAGATAATTGGTCGCCTGAAAGCCGCCTGCGCCGGGCATGTTCTGGACAATGAAATTAGGCTCGCCCGGCAGGAACCGCACGATGTGGCGCGCGACATGTCGCGCATAAACATCATACCCGCCGCCAGCAGCATTACCGACGATCATGCTGAGCTGCCGGCCCTTGTAAAAAGCGTCAGGGCTCTGAGCGGCGCCACCCGCGCAGCTGGAGAGCAGCGCCGCGACGGTAGACGCCATGACGGCGAACAGGCTTGCAGGCTGCAGCATAACTCAATCCTCCCCGACCGCCCGTTTTTCCGGGCCTTTGGCAAGCAAACACCACATTAACTTGCCCTGCAACCGCGTGCGCGGATTGAGGTCAGTCAGCGCGAGCCCTACAGTGCCCACCATCGCGGGGGCGTTCATGTTGCAATTGCAGTCGGCATTCGGAATCTTTGCGCTGCTCGCACTCGCCTGGCTCCTGAGCGAAAACCGCGGCGCGGTGGACTTCGGCGCGGCGGCCAAAGGGCTGGCCGTGACGCTGGCCCTCGCCGTAGCCTTCATACTGTCGCCCTGGATGGCGAAGGCTGTCGCCTCGCTCAATGCAGGCGTCGACTCGGTTGCGTCCGCAACGCGCGCGGGGACTTCTTTCGTTTTCGGCTTCCTTGGCGGAGGAGCGGCCCCTTACGAAATCGCAAATCCGGCGGCGCAGTTCATCTTCGCCTTTCAGGCGCTGCCGGTGGTGCTTGTGGTGAGCGCGCTAACGACGCTTCTGTTCTACTGGGGCATATTGCAGCCGCTGATTGCGGGCTTCTCGCTGCTGCTCAACCGAACGATGGGAGTAAGCGGTCCTGTGGGGCTTTCCACTGCGGCCAACATATTTCTTGGCATGGTGGAAGCGCCGCTCTTCATCAGGCCCTATCTGAATCTGTTGACGCGATCCGAGCTGTTTATGGTGATGACCGGCGGCATGGCGGGAATCGCGGGCACCGTGTTCGTGCTCTACGCGTCGCTGCTGCGGCCCATCATTCCTGACGCCAGCGCGCATTTACTTGTCGCCTCGGTGCTGGGGGCCCCGGCTGCGTTGCTCATCGCGCGCCTCATGGTTCCAGAGACTGAAGAAAGCAAAGCCCTAGACGCGCAGGTTCCTCGCGTCGCCGACAGTTCAATGGATGCGATCGTGCGCGGCACGCAGTCGGGGCTGGAATTGTATCTCTCAATTCTGGCGTCGATCATCGTGCTCGTCGCGCTGGTGTGGCTTTGTAACGCCACCCTCGGTTTGTTCCCGGACCTCCTGGGCGGGGCGTTGTCGTTACAGCGCATTCTTGGATGGATCATGGCGCCAGTCGCCTGGCTTATGGGCGTGCCGTGGGGCGAGGCGGTCGCAGCCGGGCAGTTGATGGGCATCAAGACGGTGCTCAACGAGATGTTGGCGTATCTCGAACTTGCCGCGACGCCGCGTGACGCGATGTCCGAGCGCACGCGCATCATCATGACCTACGCATTGTGCGGCTTCGCCAATTTCGCCAGTCTGGGCATCATGCTGACGGGACTTAGCGCGATGGCGCCCGCGCGGCGCGCCGACGTCATCTCACTTGGCGGGAAATCTTTGGTTGCAGGCACTTTGACCACGTGCCTGCTCGGCGCAATTGCAGGGGCGCTCAACTGAGACTTGGCAATAGCGCGACTTACCATCAAGGCCCTGATGACGCGCCGGAAATAGTTTTTCTTGCGTAAACCGCTTTGCCGATAGAAAGTCGCTCAAGCTTGTCCGGAGTAATGCGACAGGCGCTGCCGGGGGGCAAGCGGCAATGTGGAAGCGTGACGAGGGACCGAGTGGGTCTGAAGTAAGCGTAGCGCTCGCAGTCGTGACCTTCGTTTGGTTAGCGGCGTTGATGCAGTGGGCGATGTACGACCTTGTCGTGCCGTGGGATTCAAAGAACCAGTTTTACGCCTTCTACCGTTTCATGGCGTCGGCGATAGAGTCAGGATCAACGCCCTTCTGGAATCCCTATCATTACGCCGGGCACCCCAGCTCCGCCGATCCGCAATCGCTGATCTTCGCCCTGCCCTTTCTGGCGTGGGCTTTCATCAATCCGGAACCTTCCCTTATCGCCTTCGACGCCTTCGTCCTCGCGCATCTTCTTGCTGGCGGGTGGGCAATCGTGTTTCACGGCAAGCGCGAGGGGTGGCCTGCGGCGGCGAGCATCATCGCTGCGAGCGTTTTCATGCTGGGCGGCGCGGTTTCCGGCCGCATGAACCATGTCGGGATCATCTGCGCTTACGGCCTCTTCCCCGTGGCGCTCTTGCTGATGCGTGTGGCAATCGAGAAGAATTCCAAATGGGCGGCGCTTGGCTTTGCCGTCGCGGCGTCGCAGATCGCGCTGGGGCGCACCCAGGTTCCGTTGCTGCTCTGCGCACTGCTGGTCGCCGCGTTTATCGCCCAGATCTGCGCCAGCGAGCGCATTTGGCAAACGCTTCGCACCCGCGCGCTCGTCATCGCAACCATGCTCATCGGCTCCGTTGTGTTGCTGGCGCCGCCGCTTCTCCTGACGCTGCAGTTCATCGGCCTTTCAAACAGGCCGGTAACGCCGGTCGAAACGGCGCTTCTGTCCTCGTGGCATCCGCTGAACATCGCCACGTTCTTCTCCGCAGACGTGTTTGGATCGCTTCGGGCAGGCTCCGAAGGTTGGGGCCCCAACGGCGAAACGCTCAAGGGCCTTGATGCGACGGATCGCTCGTTCAACTACATGTTTTGCGGCACGCTGACGGCGCTTCTGTTGCTTTGGCACGGCGTCGCGGGCGGGCGCATAATGTTGAAGGGTGGACGGCTGATCGCTGTCGCGTTGGTGGTCAGCCTCGCCTATGCGCTTGGCCGATATACGCCCGTATACGAATGGCTGTTTTCTTATGCGCCTGGCGTTTCTCTGTTTCGCAGGCCTAACGATGCGACGTTCCTCGTCGTTCTCTGCGTTGCTTATCTCACCGGTCGCCTCGCCGCCGATTACATTCGCGACGGCGCGCCCAAGACGCACATTGGCGGCGGCTTGATCGTGGCTGGCGGGATTGTGGCTGGCGGGATTGTGGCGCTCGCTGTTTTGTCTGTGCAATTCTCCGACGTCTCGCAACGCGCCTTTGAGGCCGGAGTTCAGATCATCGGCGCGCTGATTGTTCTTTCGCTGCTGGCATGGGCGCTCCACGCCGCCAGGACGCAACGCTCCCGCAGAATTTTGATGAGCGTTCTTGCGCTTGCGACATCCGCCGAACTTGTGCTTCGAAATGCTGGCAACGTCTTGAACGCGCGCCCTGCAGCCGATTACGCCTTGCTTCAATCGCCATCTGGCGAAGACGCTCGCATCGTTGAGGCTATTGAGACCGACATGGCGAAGACAACCGGCGGTCCATTCCGTCCGCGCATTGAGGTGGTTGGGCTGGACGGCCAATGGCAGAACGCCTCGATGATCCTTGGATTAGAGGCGCTTAACGGCTATAACCCCCTGCGCATAGGCTCCTACGACGAATTAATCGGGCCCGGCGAAAGCCCCTACAATGTGAATGGGCGAGTATTTCCCATTACATTTCCCAGCTACAATTGCGGTCTCAGCCGACGTCTTAATTTGCGCTATCTTGTGCTCGACAAGCCAATCGCCAATCTGCCGCGCAAGCACGACGTG
>JAUXWZ010000007.1 GCA_030684835.1 Beijerinckiaceae bacterium | reverse complement strand
CCAGGAGCCACGGCTCTCGCCATGGCGCACCAATTCGTCGATGGCCGCTTGCGTGATCGAATCCCGGTCCACCGCTTTCTGCAAGTCCGCAGCGATAAACTCGCCGCCACGCGTGCCGACGCCATCAACGTTCAGTTTCGTATTTGGCGCCTTGCTGACGAGCGGGCAAAGATAGCCGTCCTCGATCAGAACGCTGACGGAGACATCAAAGGCGATGTCGGTGAACAGCGCGTGCTCGCCCTCGTGTAGCATGCCGCTATCGAGCCGGAAGGGCGTCGCCGTGAAGCCGATGATCTTCAGCTTCGGATTGATCGCCAGGAGCTCCTTCAGAAACCTGCGATAGGTCGCGCTGGATGCGCCCGGGATAAGGTGAGCCTCGTCAACGAGCACGAGATCACGATGGCCCAGTTCGCCGGCGCGCCGGTGGATTGACTGGATGCCGGCAAACAGAACGCTGGCGGCGGCGTCGCGCCGGCCCAGGCCCGCGGAATAAACGCCGGCGGGCGCCTGCGGCCACAGGCCAACGAGTTCGGCGTGGTTCTGCGCGATGAGCTCGCGCACGTGCGTGACGATGAGAATTCGCTGGTCAGGCCAAGTTTTTAGTACGCCTGCGATGAACGCGGCCATCACCAGCGACTTGCCTCCCGCCGTCGGAATGACGATCAGGGGATGGCCCGACTGGCGATCGAAGTAGGCGTAAATGGCCGCGATGGCGTCGTGCTGATAGGGGCGCAACGTTAGCATTTGGGGGCCTCCGCTTGGCGCGCGTCATTGATCCAGCAGGAGCCGTCCTTCAGCCGGTAAGCGACGTAATCTTCGCCCGCCTCCAGAATGTCGCCGGCGATGAGCTCTGGAATAAACAAATGCCTGGCGCACCCGGCGCGCTGCGCGTGGGCGTCGAGCATTTGGCCGTGCCTATCGCAGCGCCATCCGGAATCGACGGGATGAGCGTGCAGACATGACCGACAGGTGAGCGCGGGGGCAGCTCCAAGATGACAAACAGGATGGTGGCTGCAGAAACGACATTCGAACCACGCCGGATCTTCCGAGATCCGCCATGGCGGGCGATGCGCGTCGATCACCCGCGCCGCCCTGGCGAGGAGGCGTTCGCCTTCGGCAGGATCGGCTTCGATCCGCTCGATGTGGAGCGCGTCGGTTTCCTTGCAGACGGCCATATAGAGGCCGCGCGTGATCCCCGTCAGATGCATGTAGACCTGCATCTGCGCCCAGTGTTGGGGCTTGGCGGCGCGCACGCCCTTGGCGATCAGCTCGCGAAAACTCTTGGTGGCGTGCGTCTTGAACTCAACCACGTGCCAGGTCTTTGGCGCCTCGAGCACGCCAAGAGCGACAGCGTCGAGCGAGCCGCCGAAATGGCCGCCCTGCGCCTCGACCTGAAACTGGCGCCCGGTTTGAGGATCGACCTCCAGGACAGTGGCTCCGGTCGCGCGCAGATCGCGCACGAGCCGCGTCTCTTCACGATGTCCGGTCTCGAAGAGGCGCAGGATTCGCCCTTCAAAGCGCGAGGGCGTAATCCAGCGAAAGTCATACCAAAGTGCGCGCTCGCACGGCTTGCCGACGAGCGAGGCGCCAAGATGCTCCCTGAAGCCATCGCCCTGGTCAGCTTCGTAGGCGGCGTAGATCGCCGCGAGCGTTGGCGTGGAAGGAGACGGAAGGGCGCTCATGAGCGCGCCTCCTCGGCCAGACGCGCACGCGCCTCCTCAATGACCGTCGCCCAGACGTGCGGATCATGGCGCTCGCGCAGCACGGCGATGATGACGTCCTTGAACGTCTGCTTGTCCGCGCGGGGAGCCGAGCCCGAAATCAGTAGCTGCGCCCGTTCGCGCTGAAGGTGACGCAGCGCAGTCTTGGCGCGATGAAACCAGACCGGGTCAATCTTGCGCTTGCTCGCTTGTCGGCTGAGGTCGGCCGCCGCGATTTGCGCCTTGATGGCGGCGATGCCGTCGTCGATCTCAATGAGCGCGACGCGCGCGTCGACAGATGTCCGCTGCGTGGCGCGACTCGTGTTCGCGCCTGTGGCGGGCGCGGCGAAGGCGTCTTCCATAATTATCTCCAAAAATCCGGGAGAGGCGCCGCCGCTGAATGGGCGACGGCGGCGCTGAATGAATTGTCTCAGGAGGGCCGGTTCCATGGCGCCGACTGACGAGGGGGCGCTGAAGGAGCTGTTGGGCGCTGCGGCCGCGGTGTTGGACTTGGCCCCGCAGTTGGACCCGCGGTTGGCCTCGCGGAAGTTGCTGGGGCTGCGGGAGCCTTTGAAGCCGCTGCTTCCGGCATCATGTAGCGAATCCTATTGCGCTCGCCGTAGCCGTTCTTGGGTGGCTCGACGCTCACCTGGATGGTCATCGGGATCAGATGCAGCTGCTCTGAATCGGTAACCTGCATCTGACCAGTCGCATGACAGATTGCAGACAGTGAACGCTGCGCGATTTCGACCGTGGTGATGTTGGCGTTGACCAAATTCAGCTGATCAAAAAGCTTGCGGCCCTGCAGCGGCCCCTCGAGGATGTCAAGCATCAGCCAAAGATACTGGCCGGCGCCGTCCTTGGTCAGCCGCATGTCGCTCTCGACGATTTGCACGGTGTATTTTCCTGCCGGAAGGACTTCAAAAGCCTTCATCGGCTCAACGCCAGCGGCGTCGAAGGTGGCATCAAAGCGCGCCATGTTCATCTCTCCTGTATGATTTGATAGTTATTCGAACTTCGGCATGGCGGCCGCGAACGCCTGCCAATCAAGCGGCAGGACGTCAGGCAGGCCGTAGCGGTTCTTGGCGAGGAAGGCTGGACGCTCGGCGGTGTAGAGGACTCGCTCGCCGCTCCCCAAAGCGCGCGTGACCTTCTTGTTGAAGCCGACGTCGGACTTCACCGTGCTGATGCGGTAGTTTGCAAATAGCACGGCGTCCGAATGCTCCTGTAGGAGCGCAGCGGCGCGGGCCTGCAACTTGATCACGTAACGATCGTAGGGCTCGTGTTCCGGGCTATCGAAGCGCTTGATGTCCGTGTGGGCAATTTGAATCACGGTCATGCCGCGGTCGTCGCGCAGCGCGTTGAGCCAGTCCAAATACTGGCGCCACAGATCGAGAGCGGCCGCATAGCCCTTCCCAAAACCAGGCTCTTCGATGGAGCTCCAATTGTGGATCTTGCAAGTCTCCGCCCAGACAAGCGGCTCGAGCCAATCAACGCTGTCGACGACCACGGTCTTGAACTCGTGATCTTCAGCATGCAGCGCCGCCAGCGCGTCGATGACGTCAGCATACGAGCGGGCAAGCGGAAAGTGCGGCGCCTTCAGCACGCCGAGACCGTCTTCGCATAATATGAACGCCGGAGCTTTGCTTGCTGCAGCGAAGAAGGTTTTGCCGACGCCGGCGACGCCGTGGACCAGGAGTCGCGGCGCCGAAAGCGTCGTCGAACTCATAAGTGAATCGGTGAGCCTGCCCATCACTGGTCTCCTCTGGATTGGATTTTGTAAGAAGGCTTGCCGGTCTCGACTGTGCGCGCCGGCAGGAAAAGCTCACGCACGGCGCGCGGCCAATTGGCGTAGGCGCTCTCGGACACTTCGAGTTTTGTTTTCACATAGTCCGCGGGATCGTCGTTCCAGCTCGAGCGGATGATCTCCACGGCGTGGCGGAGTTTTTCCTGATCCCATTTCACGCGCTTTGGCAGGTCAGCGATGACGACAAATTCGTTGTCATCAAGGCGCACGGCGCCAGTGTCTTTGCCCATCTCGGCGCGGCGTTGTGCGGCGCGTGCGCCGTAACGCAAGTCGAAGGCCGAGGTGAGCCTTTCATCAAGGCTTGCGAGTTTCGCCTTCTGCTCCGCAAGATCACGGCTCAGGCATGCAAGTTCGCTTGGGGATAGATCGGCGAGTCGTTGCATCGTTAGACTGCCGATCTCATCGATAACCGTTGGATTCATGGCGATGGCTTTCTGTTGCTTTGGGGAAGGGGAGATCACGCGGCCCGCTTGATGAGCGCGGCGACAACTGCGCGCATGGCGCTCGCGGGCGGAGCCGCGCGTCGTTTGATGGCGACGTAGTCCCAGACGGCGGGGCCGCAGCGGCGCTGCACGAGATCGATCCACC
The DNA here is from genome assembly GCA_030684835.1 of Beijerinckiaceae bacterium. Taxonomy (GTDB): domain Bacteria; phylum Pseudomonadota; class Alphaproteobacteria; order Rhizobiales; family Beijerinckiaceae; genus Terripilifer. Next base: position 832 of record JAUXWZ010000007.1, on the reverse strand, counting down.
CATGGGCGTTGAGGAACAGCGCCCGTTGAGCGAGCCAGTCGAGGCGCCTGCGCGGCTCGTCCAGGTAGACGCGCGTCGTTGGCACGCGGTCGTGACTGAGATGCCCGCGGTAGTAGACGAGGCTATCGCCAGGTTCGGCGTCGCTGACCCACACGCACAGATCGATGTCAGTGATGATGTCGCGTGCAGGAAAAACAGCACCAGGCTTGCTGGCGGAGGGAAGAGCGAGTGTGGACATGACGACCTCCTTCACGCTGCGAGCCGTTTGTGAATGGATGGACGAACGCCCGCGGCGATCAGGCGGAGACGCAAATCGCGAAGCGCGCGATAGAACGAGGCCGGCGGCAGCGCGCTGCATTGCTGGGCGTCGGTGACGCTGCTGGCGTTGGCGATAACCCCGACGATGCGCTGCGCTTCTTTAGGCAGCCGCTTGAGCGCCTTGTGGAGATCGAGCCTCAGATGCAAGCCCTCGGCAGGATCGCAGCCGCCGCACTGATCAGCGGCGGAGACATCGTCCGCGCGCTGCTTGCGCATCTTACGCGTGAGGTCGAGCGCGGCGTGGCGCGAGACGACGTGGACAAACGCGGCCCAGGATCCACGCTGCGGATCGAAACGATGCGAGCGTTCGACGACGTCAAGGAGAATGGCCTGGCGGGCGTCCTCGCGGTCGGCGGGCTGCAGGCTCCAGCTGCGTGCGAGACGGCGGGCGCGGGCGTCCGCCAGCGAGAGGGCGGCAAGGGTCCGTTCGGGACAAAGTTCATGGGACGGAGTGTGTTGACGAAGCATGGCGGGTCCTGATGGCGTGGTTCGTTTGAACAGCCTCAGGAGAGCA
>JAUXWZ010000004.1 GCA_030684835.1 Beijerinckiaceae bacterium | reverse complement strand
TCACCGACGTGGACGAGCGTGATCTTCTCATTGGCGATCGACGAGAAATCGATTTGTACTTTCTGGTCGTATCCGAGATTGACGACGACCGCCTGATCGGTCAGCGGCTTCGTCAGCTTGAATATTCGCGGCTTCGCTGTGTCGGTGGAAACTGCCGTGCTGGTAGCCTGAGCAACCTGAAATTGCGCGTTCATAATCCGTCTCCGCCGACCTAAATCTGTTGAATCAACAGCACATCAAATTTGCCGTTAAATTTCACGTTAAAGTATTGTTAACCCCGAGGACGGTCAAGAAAAGTGTTTGGTTAATCAATACTTTCAATGCGAATGTGGTAAAGAGGGAAAAAGTGGCAGTTGGAGCAAAAGGTCCTAACCAAGTGCCCGTGGCTCTTAGACCTTGGTTTGGCTGGCATTTCCGCCCTGCCCGGAGGCCATTTTGCCGAGGGAGAGCCGGGTAATGAGGCGAGTATCATTGACGTTTGGCGTGGCAGCCCTGACCGGCGGGATGGGGGTGGCAACCGCCCAAACCCAAACGGTGGAGCGCTCGATACTTTCAATGCAAATGTGGTAGAGGAGGAAGAAGTGGCAGTTTGAGCAAAAAAGGCCCTAACCAAGTGCCCGGTTCTTAGGGCTTGGTTTGGCTGGCGTTTCCGCCCTGCGCGGAGGCCATTTTGCTGAGGGAGAGCCGGGTAATGAGGCGAGTATCATTGGCGTTTGGCGTGGCAGCCCTGACCGGCTGGATGGGGGTGGCAACCGCCCAAACCCGAACGGTGGAGCGCTCGGTCAACGCTGTCCCAAACAAGGACATCCGAATAGGGGTTTACCTCAACGTACAGCCCGACTGCACGTCTGGCCCCCTGCCGACCATCCGGTTGGCCATCCCGCCCGCCTCCGGGAAGGTGGTCGTCAAGTCTGCGAAGGTGAAAGCCACCAACTACAAGGCGTGTCTGGCGCTCGAAGTGCCGGGCTACGTGGCGTTCTACAAGTCACCGCCGGATTTTCTTGGCGATGACGTTCTGACCATCGAAGTCAAATACCCGGGCGGACGCACGGAATTACAGAAAATCACCGTGAAAGTGGTCGGGGTGGGTTCCCAGCAAAAAATCTGACCCGGTTCCAACGAGTTCGAACCATTGTCGGATTGGTCCTGCCGAAATCGAATGTCTGAATTCCGGGCATTCGCGCATCTATTCAGCGGCCGAAACTTCACATTCTACTTTAGATACTCCAACTACGCCAATGTTTACGTTAGAAAATTGCTGAGTTTTCCGGGCCGGGATTGGTTCTTTTGGCCACACCAATACCTTCGTTCCGCGCTCGCGGTCGTTGTCGATCCAACACGTCAATTCGAGCGAACTTATCTGCTTTTCGCTTTCGTTGGCGATCGCGAAACTGGCGATGCCATTGCCGTCGTCTCGCTTGCGCGACTGAAATGATTCGATGCGGATGTGATCGCTGATATTGCTCTGAACCGGTGGCGTTGGAGCCTGGCAGAGACCCGTTTCGATCAAGCCGGCCATTGAAACCGCGGCGATTACGAGCTTCATCATCGACCAGCCTCCCTGCGAAATGAAATCATTTCGCGGCGCGCGATAGCGCGCAAGGGCTTTCAGCGTCGACGGTGCTCGCTCATGGCTCGCTCAGTGGATTAAACCTGCAGATCTAGCTGGACCCGCGCTCTCGCCTTCGCAATCACCCACGCGCCGCGCGACGACCAACTCCATTTTTGGCACGACTTGGCCCGCGGTCGTTTCGTTCAATTCGGTATAAGACTCATCGTTGTGAACCGTTATTACCGTACTGACCGGGCCCATATAGTCACAGCGGTTGGCGAAGATGTATTTGTTGTTCGACTTTTCCGCCTTCGAAGAAACACAGCTTCCGACCGAGGGAGATGAGAACGTGGCTTTCATCGCAAGCGTTGGATCGACACAACGGGTCGCCTCCCGGGCCAGCAGCCGCTGCTTGTTCTTGCGATTGGGGACCAGATCGAGTGTTCTTACGAAATGCCACATTCCCTTTCGAAAGCTTGGTCCCTCAAATGTCTCCGCGTGAGCTTGAGATGAGAGTGCTCCGACGGCCAACAACGCGAGACCGGCACAAAAGCAACGGATGACGCTCTTTGAAGTGGCCACGTGATCATTGGCGGTCATTTTTGGCTTTGCCCCGATTGTCCCGAATAGTGAAAAAACCCGCCTTGGCATTGACCGCAACAGCCGCCGCCCAAGACCCGCCAACCATTACGAACGCTCGGCGTTAAGCCGAAGTTAACGAACTGTTCAACCCAACAAAAACGGCCCAACTCCCCTGTCAGGACCGACTCACCGTTAACATCATTGTCAGGCTGAATAAGGTCGAATTGCAGCGCGGGGACGACACCTTCTGCTTCGCACGGCAGGAGCGAAAAGATCAACTTTGGACTGGACAAAAGTCGGCGTACCCGTCCCGGCCGTACCGAAAACGTCGGTAGAATGGAGGTTCGTGACGCGCGGAAGTCAGATCTGCCCGCTGCTTTTGGTTGCTCGGGGATCGTGAAATCGGCAGCGGCAAAAATGCAACACTGGGAAAAAATCGATGGCCTGCCACTGCGCGGCGATGACCTGGACGAGAGAACCGGTCGAATAAAACTCGAAGGGATGCCGAGCGACCAGGTCGGGGACCGGCCCGGTTACATGACGAGGTCGTAAGACACATATGCGACGGATGTGCCCTTTAGCTGATCGGAAACGATGGTGAAATTGTCGGCCGAGTAATGCCCCAGCAATGAGAGGCTGACAACCTGTGCTCCATCCGAAATCGATAAAGTGCCCCCGGTCGCGGTATCATTCGCCTGGTAGCTGATCGAGGCGGTGCCAAAATCCACATCTACAAGATCAATGATGTCTGATCCGTCGAACCCGGAAATGGTGCCGTTGAAATGGAATGAATCTTCCAGCTTCAGCGTTCCTCCGGTCCCCGAGCCAAAAACGACGTTCGCTATTGCCGAAGATTGAAGAACCAAAGTGGCCGAACCGTCGATGATCGCGGAGCCGTCGCCACTTGCGCCGGCGTCGCTGAGAGTGAGTTCTCCCGGCGACGTCGTGCTCAAAGACGTGACGTCGGTCGTCTGCATTTTCCAGGAGCCATCGGCATCACGGACACCGCTATCCAACGTCGAGTTTGTTGGCGCATCCTCAAAGGTTACCATTGCCATGGTACCAAGGTCCGTGGATGGTTCGGTCAGGCTGAAGCTTGTCGGCTCACCTGCACCCGCGGGTGCGTCATTCGAGTTTTTCGTGACGACAGTATAGGTGCCGGCGCTGAACGCGCTCGAGCCCCCGACGTCAGATATTAGAATTATGTCGCCGGAAGTGGATCCATCGGATCCATCCCAAGCCTTGAAGGTCAGAGCCTCAGCCGTTTGGCTCGCGTCTCCATTATAGCGGACTCTGTCACCAGCCGACAGAAGCAAGGCTTGACCGCTCGATAACGTTATGTCCGTCCAATCGTTGGTCCCAGAAAGTTGGTATTGCCAGCTGCCGTTGGCATTATCGAAGCCAATAACCGCTATGCCGACCAGAGGCCCGTCCAGATCGGTTACAGTCAATTCGTCATCGCCGAAGAAATGTTGGCCATCGAAGACAAGTTGACCCGAATTTTGAGTGATATTTGATACACGGTGTGTCCCGCCTTGCACGACCGGCGCGTCGTTGCTGCCGGTGATGGTGACGTCGATCTGCTGCGACGCCGAGCCATCCGCCGACGTCACCGTCAGCGTGTCGTGCACGACCTGCCCGGCGCCGAGCGCCTGGGCCGCCGCATTGTTGAGCGTGTAGCCCCATACGCCGGTGTTGGGATCGAAGCTGAACACGCCATAGCTCCCGGCCAGCGACGCCGGGGTCTGGAAGTGGTTCTCGCCGCTGTCGGGATCGGCAACCGTCAGCGTACCACCCGCCGTCAGCGTGCCGTCTTCCGCCACCGCTCCGGTGGCCGTGCCGGTGATCGAGGCCCCATCGTTCGTGCCGGTGATGGTGACATCGATCTGCTCCGACGCCGAGCCATCCGCCGACGTCACCGTCAGCGTGTCGTGCACGACCTGCCCGGCACTGAGCGCCTGGACCGCCTCATTGTTGAGCGTGTAGCCCCATACGCCGGTGTTGGGATCGAAGCTGAACACGCCGTAGCTCCCGGCCAGCGACGCCGGGGTCTGGAAGTGGTTCTGGCCGCTGTCGGGATCGGCAACCGTCAGCGTACCACCCGCCGTCAGCGTTCCGTCTTCTGCCACCGCTCCGGTGGCCGTGCCGGTGATCGAGGCCCCATCGTTCGTGCCGGTGACGGTGACATCGATCTGCTCCGACGCTGAGCCATCCGCCGACGTCACCGTCAGCCTGTCGTGCACGACCTGCCCGGCGCCGAGCGCCTGGACCGCCTCATTGTTGAGCGTGTAGCCCCACACGCCGGTATTGGGATCGAAGGTGAACGCGCCGTAGATCCCGGCCAGCGACGCGGGGGTCTGGAAATGGTTCTCGCCGCTGTCGGGATCGGCAACCGTCAGCGTACCACCCGCCGTCAGCGTTCCGTCTTCCGCCACCGCGCCAGTGGCCGTGCCGGTGATCGAGGCCCCATCGTTCGTGCCGGTGATGGTAACATCGATCTGCCTGGTGATCACGCTGCCGTTCTGGTCGGTGAGCGTGAAGGTGAAGCTTTCGACCTTGGTCTGGCCGGCGGCGAGATATGCGACCGCTGAATCCGCAACCGCGTAGGTCCAGGTGAGCTGGCCACCGGTGCCGGTGCCCGTGCTGTCGCTGTCTTTGACCACGGTAAGTGTGCCCAGCACGGACCCGATCGGCGTGCCGGTCGCCGAGGCGAGGTGGACGTCGACGAGATCGACATCGGTAAACCCGATGACGCCGCTGTTGGTGAGATTGCCGGCCGGAGTGGCCGGCTCGGTGACCGCGCCGAGAAGATCTTCATAAGTAATGACGATCGGATCATTCGTACCAATCAAGCTGACCGTGACATCCTGCGTTGCCACTGCGCCGTTGTTGTCCGTAATGATGATCGTATAGACTTGGGTTAACGTCTGCCCCTTAGCCAGTGACTGCAGGATTGGGTTGTTATCCGCAATCGAAAAGCTCCAGCTCACCTGCCCGGTGCTAATGGTGTCGGTCGTGATCTCGCTGACGCCGGACGTCAGCGAAAAGGTACCGATCTGACTGACATTATCGATAAACCCCGGCAGATGTGCGCTCGAGGTGGACGACTTCAGCGCAACCGCGGCTTGATGGGAGTCGATCAGATCGACATCCTGAAAGGTGATGGTGCCGACCGTCGCGGGATTGATTTCGGCTCCGACCGAATCCTCCGTCACCAATACCGCATTGGTGCTGGAGGAAACGATCGTCGGAGCGTCGTTGGTGCCGATCAGCGTCACGACGACGTCCTGCGTCTGTCCGTTGTTGATCGTGATCGTATAAGTCTGGGTCAAAGTTTGACCCATGGCGAGCGACTGCAGCACCGGGTCGTTATTCGGAATCGTAAAGCTCCAGCCCACCGCCCAGGAATTGTTAAGGCCGAACAGGATTTCGCCGATCGCAACGGTCCCGAGCCCGCTGTTATCGATAAGGCCTGGCAAATGCGGATTCGAGGTCGACGATTTCAGCGCAATGGTTGCGCTCTGAATCAGACCGACATCGGAGAATGCAACTGCTCCCTCGGTCGACAGATTGACATTCGAAGGCACCGAATCTTCGACCAACGAAGGCGCGGCGCGGGTCTCGCGCAGGAAGAATAGCATTTCCGCCGCGTGGTCTTCTATCGAAGCCGTCGAATTTTTGCCCGTGTTCAGTGCGAGGAGCGTCAAATTGAAAGCGTCGCTGTTGGCTGCCCTTATCGATGGTCCAATATCCGCAAGATTGTTCACGCTTGACCCGGATGCAAATTGGGATTTAGGGATCGCATCCGTACTTGTGAATTTCTGCGAAAATACTTCGGTGATGATGTTCTGCGCTTCCGGCGACAGCGGCGCCGATGCCAGGAAACTGACGTCGCCGCCCCCACTGATGATCGTTTGCGTCCCGGCCTGCGAGACCGTTGCTATCGGGTTAAGGGTAGCCTTGTCGTACAGAATGTAGGATCCCGTCGTTCCATTGGGTTCGATGAGGACCTGGAATTTGACAGGTGGCGCATTGCCGCCCGCCCGGACCTCGAAATCGATTTCGACCAGCACCGCGGTTCCGCGAATACCCATGGTAGCGACTGGCGTATCGACTTTCATGTTGCCATGTTTTGCCGCTTCGCCCGCAACAAACGATATGGTCCCCTGCACCAGACTGAGCAGCGCCGAATTATTCGACCCGGCAGGGTCATAGATCATTTCGTTAAGGACCATCCGCGCATTCGATGAAAGGCCAAAAACGGTACCGTCGATGAAGGTAATACCCAGGGTCGAATTTGACCCGGCCAGGACCACGTCGCCTTTTTCGACAAGGTCGCCCACGTTCAGGACGATCGAGACGCCGTTGCGAATCGCAGTCGCGCTCCCAGTGACTTTGGTTACGTGACCGATAACCTTGGAGACGCTCGCGCCGCCGTCAGCCTGTGCGAGCTGAACGTGGCCTGTCAGCGCATTCACTATATCGCCGGAAAGATGAGCTCCATCAGGGGATGAAAGCGCGGCTCGCTTTTCGCTCTTGAAATAGTCCGCCACGAGCAACTCGCGGTCATCTTTCGAGATGATCAGGTCGACCCCGGTTCGCTTGAAATCTCCGGTGAAAAGCAGATGCGCATCCGGCACGATAATCGCGCCGGAAGGGACGTGCGAAGCGACAGCCTGGAGATTTACCGGCCCGCCCAAATGCGCGCCCAAGCCGTCGATTGGCAACTCGGCGTCAAATTTGCCGGAAAAGCTCATGATCGCACACAAGGTTAAAATGGAGTTAATACTTAAATATGTCGGGTTCCATATCACAGATCTTGGCGGCGGGATACCATCTAATGCTTGTGCCAAGCGGCTTGGGAAAAAGTGGTAATAAATTCTGCCGTTTTATCCTGTAAAATAAAAAGGCCACGCATTCTAGAATACTGTGGTATAATTTAAGTCTTTTTCGTATATCGTAGCGCTATCAAGCAACCTTGTGTGAAAAATTGAACATCTATACATAGATAACCTTCACTACGCGTCCGCTTGCAGGATTGTGCCTCAATTTTCCGACAAGCATCGTGATCTCGCCAATAACGCGCCCAATTTTGGCGGGTTAGCTATACCCCGGCTGCAGTACCTGAATGCAATCAGAGCTTGAGTGCGTCGCGACCGGATTGCCTTACGGCCAGCGTGGCGGACCTCCGCCAGATCCCCTATCAACTATTCGAAGAAACTGCGCTCTGCAAAAAAGCGGGCTCTCGCAGACAAATTCAGTTTCGCAGAATTGGATGGTCGTTCAGCACATTTTCTCTGATGGAAACGGCCTGGATACCGCGAAGGAGTATCCGTGCTGTATTCAGATTGGTAGCCTTCACGCACAAGCCCACGATCTGCCGCACAGCGAAATCCCGCATAAGATCATCAGACAACTTGATGGCGATTTGCATGGCGGTTTTGGCAGCCGTTCGTACCGTTCCGTTTCATATGTGTTGTTCGTCTTACCTGCGCGGTCAGCAGTGGAACCCATTTTCTCAGCTCTGTCGGCAGCGCGATTGCAAATGTCGCGTATCCAGTGGGCCGCTTCAATGTCCTCTATCGGCCACTGGATGTGTTCGTCCCGGATTTCGGTGCGTTGCGCCTTCCTGAACCACGACATCGACACACCTTTAGAAATCACCACCGGAGCGCCAACTAACGCGCGATGTTTCCCGCGAGGCGCCGAGAGAGTCGCCTGGCACCTGGTTTCTAGCCGATTATTTAGTTCCTGGCACTTTGGGTTGAGTGCTGGTTCTGGCGCGAGCTTTGGCAAGCACAGAACTGAAATAGTCGTCGCGTTCCCGCTGAAAAAGTTGCTGGTGAGCGCGGAACGCCGCCACTCTGCCTTGAATTTCATCGCGAACTTCATCCTGGGGAAGTCGCAAAGCATGGCTCGTCGGGACAACCGCAACAGGTCTCTCGGCGCTGTGGATCTCCTCCACCGCCGTAAATTCAATCCGAGTCTCGGGCTCTGGCTTTGTCCCAGTGACGGACTGAACAAACGCCATTGTCTGCGCAATCAGAAGGTCCCGCTCATTTACCCATGTCATCACTCACCCCTCCACCCGCAGCATTTCAGCAAATACGATGTCAGTCCTCAAAACCCGCCAGGTCGCCGTTCAGCGCTCCTGACTACAAATTTGTATGACAGCCGGTGCGCTGGATTCTGCGTCGGCTTCGAACCGTCAAGCCAGGCGCAATCAGCCCTTTGATCGCAAGACCACGCGGGGCGAGCGCGGGTACATATAGGCCTTGGGGTGGACATACACGGCACAATGGTTATTCCAGTGATATTGCTGCCAATTCCACTTCCAGCATCCCGACTGAATCTCGGGATCGTAGCCCCAATTGAGCCGGTACGGCTCATCGCCGAACGGGTATGTGCCCGCTTGAGCACCGCTGGCAAACAGAAACACAGCCGAAACAGCCGCTGCGATGAGCGTAAACAACGATATCTGCATAATAATTCCGATCCCGAAAAGGTGTTCTAAAAAAGTGCCAAATCAGGTGACCTTTATCAAGCCTTTTCGGGCATAACTGGCACGAGAGCCGCCAAATCCGGGCTTTCGCCGGTACCGTCGACGTGGCGCGGCTTTGGAATCTGGGGATGTTTTGGACCGGCTCCCCGGTGGTGAAAGGTCGACGTGGGACGAATTCGCGAGGGAATCGCGTGAGACTTCGACTGGCGATACTTAATATTCTTGCCCAACGCCCGGACGGGCGTGCGGACTTCATTGACCTTAGACGCGACATCGAAGCGTTCACCGCGAGCGAGGACTACGCCGAGCAACTCAACCGTTTCGTCGCGCTTGGCGACGTCGACATTTTCAAATCTGGATTGGTGGTGCGCGATGAAGCCGGACTGACCATTACGGATGAGGGCCTGTCGCTGCTGCGCTCCCTTGAAAAACCCGGTTCGCCTGCAGTGGCAGCGCCTCCCGGCCCCACTTCACAGACCTTCCGATTGATCGATGATTTGATAGGCACCGAGGAGCGGCTAAGAATCTTCGATCTCGAGCTGAGAGGAATGGACAGCGGTAATGGTGAAGGTACCGACGAAACCGTGGTGACCGAACCGCCGGAAGATTCCTCGATCGACGCCATCGATCAACCTCAACTACCGGAAAATCCAGAACCCGCAGAGGCTACCCCGACTTTACTGGATGATGTTCTTCCGGCGGGGGTGGAGGCCGCCGCCGGCAGGCTTGGGGATGCTCCCGTTGAGGATGCTCCCGCTTTCCTGCGTCGGGGCTTCGGATCTACTCACGCAAGTTTGGAATCAAAGTCCTTCCTGCGAGCGCGTCTTGTCGTTTTCATCGTGAATATGCGGCGAACGGTAGCCGATCTTTGGCGCCGACATGTTGGGCAAGGTGAGTCAAACGAAACAGCCGAACCCAATGCCGGACGGCTGGGAGGCGCCGCATTTGTTTTCCTTACTGTATTGGTGCTCGTGGCCTGCGCGATCGCCGCAGTTGCCCTCGCGCAGATTCGGTCCTTGAGGTCAGACTTGGCAACACTCCGAAAAGACCTCCTGCCCGTAAAGGAACGTCTGGCAAGACTCGAGCAGACCGAAAAACTAAAACTAAGCCAGCAGGACGGCGGACAAGCCAAATCGGCAGCTCTGAACAAAAAAGCTGGCGGCGAAATCCGCATCGATCACCTCCCCTTGAACCTTACGCGAGAGGAGATTCAGTTGGTGAGAGACTACATCAAGCCTTCCCCCTCCGCCGGCCCTGCCCTGCCTGCGATCAACATCGGCGATTTCGTCGGCGGTGCAACGATCCCGCTGCCATCGCAACTCACGGAGAAGGTGCCAAAACTGATCGGCGCCAGATTTGCTACCCGAAACGGCTCAATCATCATCGTCAAAAGAGATAGTCGCCAGGCGGATGCTGTTCTGGCTCCAAACTAAGGCTGTCGCGCGGGCGCCGGCGGCCGCGATGTCGATGACAATTTTGGTTTCTCGCCCCTCGGCTGGGCTCCGGCCGGTGGTGACGAGAGTGCCGGCACCGGTTGACGCACCGCAGGAGCCGCCGGCCGTAGTAAAAGAGGCGTCGGCCTTGGCGGGGTTGCGGCTATTCTGGGCGGCGCATTCCGCTCGGCAGCCCGGGAAATGACGCTGGTCAACTGTTCCTGGATTCCCTTGATTTGCCCGGCCACGCTGGCGTTGTCGCGTACCAGTTGCTCCTGGCTCGCCTTGAGTTGTTCGGATAGCTGGCTAACAGCGCGGGCAAATTGCTCCTGGCTGGCCTTGAGCTGCTCGCTGAGGTTCGCATTGTCGCGGGCCATCTGATCGCGACCGGCCTTGAGATGCTCGATCTCTTTCCCCATGTTTGCAAGATCGCGCGCCATCGACTGGAGCAACGGCGTCAACTCGGGCGGCAGGGCGGCGGCGGTCGGCGCCGGCGGCGCGGGTTGTGGAGGAGCTGCCAGGGCCGTCTTCGCCGCATCGCCGGACGGCCCCAGCCAGGCGATAAGGGCGGCACCGATACCAGCCGCCAGCAGGATGCCTGCGATGCCACGTAACGCCCAGCCGCCACGCGAAATCCGGTTGCCCGAGACAGCCGGGCCAAATGTGTTGATGCTCGTGGTCTGCGGATCCGACCGCGGGCCTGGGGCTTCGCGCCACCGTCTGGAACGCGGTTGATTTCCTGCCTCAGCTGACGGCGCAACAGGGGTTTGTTCAGCGAGACCCTGGCGAGCTATGCCGGGAATTTCGTTCCTGGCGTCGCGAACGATGTGCGCCTCGCGCATCTCCGTTGGTGAAATCCCAGGTTTGCCAAACGTTGCCTTGCCGAAATTCTCTTTTGGAGTTTCGGTGCCTCGCCGAATACTGTCCGAAGCCTTCGCAACCTGGTCCCTGCCCTGCGCTGCTTCGTGGGGCTCGTCGTCAAAGAAACTTACGGGCGACGCAGGCTCGCTCAGTATATCTGCAACAGTCTTGTGTAACGCCTGAAGTTTATCTGTACTCATGTTTTAACCGTAACCGTTCGCATGGAACCCCACAAATTAATTCGTTACCATAGATAGCGGAGGAGGCCCTTGCCGCCGTAGGAGCGGGTGACTTCTGAGAACTCGCCCTCGAAAGTGGCGGCGACGGACCAGCCGTTGCGCCATTGCACATCCACACCAATACGCCAACAACCAACGGCAACCGAGCGCTTCATCCAGACCGCACTCAGGGAATGGGCCTATGCTCAAGCTCATCTAACATCCGATCGCCGTGCCGAGGCTTCCTATCTGGCTTACACCGGCACGATTGGCACCGGCCCCATGCCGGTAAGCGGCGCCACACGATCCCCTCACGGCACCTTTTTACCGTTTCCGTGCCTCTCGTTTGGATTTTTTGAGGCGGACCCCTGGTCCTCCACCATTCTCGTCGATGAACTCAACACCGGGATTTTCGAAGGCAACCCGGGATCTTGGTACTGGTTCAAGGTCTTGCACTGCCAGTGCCAAGTATCCTTGCACATTTCCTCCAGACTTCGTTCGGCGCGCCACTGCAGGTCCTTTAGCGCGAGCTCCGCGCTTGCATAGCATTGTGCAGTATCCCCCAATCGCCGGGGCGCAAAAACGTATGGAATGCTTTTGCCTGATACCTCGGAGAACGCTCTCAATAGCTGTAGTACGCTGACGCCGCGACCGGTGCCCAAATTGACCCGGATCCACCGCTGCCGATCAAGGGCGTCGAGCGCTTGAATTTGAGCGATCGCCAAATCCATCACATGCAGGTAGTCCCGGACAGCGCTTCCATCGAGCGTTTCGTAATCGTTGCCGAATACTTGCAGAATAGGCAGATGACCGATCGCGACCCGCGACACCTGAGGCATCAGGTTGCCCGGAATCCCGCAAGGGTCGTCACCAATCAACCCACTCTGATGGGCTCCAACCGGATTGAAAAAACGCAGGATTGCAATTCTGAACAACCCTTGCCCGGATAGTTCTTCCAACTTCCGTTCGACGGACAGCTTGCTCTGTCCATAGGGATTACGAGGTGCGAGAGGATGATCTTCCTTAATCGGCAACGAAAGCGGTGGCCCATAAACAGCGGCGGAAGATGCGTAAACCAGCCTATAAACCTGCCGTGTCACCATCGCTCGTAGCAAAGCGTCGCTGCCACCAACATTGATATCCTTATAGCTGTCGGGGTCCAACATGGAGTCTGGAACGGACTTAAGTCCCGCCAGATGAATAACAGCCTCGACGCGATATGACGTTAGCGCCCACAGGATCAAGACTTCGTCTCGGACATCGCCCTTCACGACAATTGGATGCTTGCCGGTTATTCGTGCTATTTGATCTGGAACGCTATCTTTGGAACTGCTGAAATTATCAAGGATGATGGCCGAGTGACCGGCGCGGATGAGTTCGACGCAAGTATGCGACCCAATATAGCCGGCACCGCCTGTAATAAGAACATTCATTGTTGCTCCCGTTTCAGACCGTCCACCAAGCGACGTATTCCTTATCGCCAAATAAGGACCCGGGATATTATGAATTGCGTAGCAGCAACCTGAAAGCCTGGCGCCGCCAGTTGTAAGACGCCCGCCGTTGGTCGGTCGTGGACATTATGACCGTCTGATCCAACAGGCTTGCCGCAAGCTTATGAAGAGGCGTTGAACCAATCTCTCTCGCCAGGACGTTGCAGCGATCTTCGCCAAATATGCGGCCGGCAAAAAGCAGGCTGACAAGGGTGGCAAATCGCGCGTTCGTGGCAGCCAGTAAACGGTCAAGTTCGGCTTCATCTGTTGGCTTCAGAAACCTTGCTGCCTGACAGATATCGACCAGATGCTGAAGGTACTCATATTGATGACCGGCGCCGTGCACAACAGCAATTATTAATAGCGACGCAGAGCTGTCTGGCGATTGAGCGATCGACCCGTAAGACAACGACATGCCTCGGCGTAGACTTTCTGCGTGCACGAGGTCAGTTTGCACTTCGACCATCACTTGTTCATTTGCACCACTCAGCCATTTAAACTCATGCTGGCTCGCTTCAGCCAAATGATATCCGAGGCCTTTAAGGATCCTTTCAACTTCGACCTGGTCGTCGACATCGATTAAAACGTCGATGTCTGAAAAGGTGCGCAATGTGGGTGATGGATAAAGTTTCTTTGCAAAGGTCGGACCCTTCACTACCGTGGCCCGCAAGCCATCAAGCTTTTCGACCAAAGTATCGGCTTCGTGGGTAAGCATTAGGGAGAACGCTACGTTTGCTCGATTCCGGTCACGGGCAGACTTCCAGTGGGCAGCAAATGGACCATCCTGCCTGAAACCTGGAAAATTTTGCAAGACGGCACCAAGCACCCTGTGCGACTCGGCCTGGTCAACCAAGCGGCCTGCGAGTTGTGGCGGAAGATCGTGAGGTGGCACGGTATGCGAGCCGACAGGGTCGGCACAGTAGACGATCCACTTGTCAACCAATGACATCGACGTGTCCGGAAGCAGCTATCGCCAAATTTGGTGACGAGGCCCGGTCAGGCGACGGCGTGTTATGGTCTGACGGTCGGTCGGCTTGCGATGCCCTCGCCCGATGAATGTCACACCGAGGACGGGCTTTGGCAATGTCAATCCGACCCTCGATTTGATCGAATGCATGACAAACCGGTCCTTGGCTACGCCGGAACCGCCGGAGCCGATTGCGTTCCTTGACGGCGTCGGGTACTTTTCGGGGAAATTGCATGGGTGCCGGCCATGGACGAAAATCGACAACATCTTGATCGATTGACGGTTGAACGCCGTCGTGTGCTCAAGGGGGCGCTCGCAGGCGGACTGCTCGCGGGGATCGCGCTCCTGCCGGAGCGATGGCTGAAACCGGTAGTTGATATGGTCATTGTACCAGCCCATGCCGCGACCTCGCCACGATCGTCTCCAACTACCATTGCGCCGACCACGACCGCTGGTCCCGCCACCACGACTTTGGCTCCCACAACGACCTTGGCCCCAACAACGCTGGCCCCCACCACGACTTTGGCCCCGACGACGCTGCCCCCCACCACGACTCTGGCCCCGACGACGCTGCCCCCTACCACGACTCTGGCTCCGACTACATTGCCTCCGACGACGACGACGGTTCCCCCATAGTCGGCGGCGCGCACTTCCTTGGCAAGCGAGGCAAGCAGGACTCGTCCGGAAGTGCTGGCCCTCTGGGTTTAAGAGGTTTTCGACAATGCTGGCGCTATTCACTTCGCGAGGCGGCGTCACGACTGAAGAATTCGGCGTCAGCACGCCGGGGACGGAGCAGAGCTATCACCTTCATGCGCTAGGCGGATTGTGGTTTGGAGTTTGATCCCGCGAGTCAGTGGCGCCATCTTCGGAGTGGTAGGAGGGTCACGCTTTGAAACCCACAGTCGATCGTGTGCTTATGACTGCTCCTGGCCTCGCGCTTGAGGTACTTGAGGGAGAATGTGTTGCGTTTCAACCAAGGCAAACGCGGGCGTTTTACCTAAATGTGACCGCCGCGTTGGTGTTAGGGTTATGCGATGGCGTTCGTTCAACCCGTGAAATTTGTCAGATGATTCGGGACGGATACCCCGAAGCTCCTCCAACCCTCGAGGATGAAGTGATCACAGTGGTTGCGCAGCTTGAGGAGTATGGGCTTCTTGTTTACAAGTGAACTTAGTCGCGGCGTCATCGCGCTGGGCTCAAGCCAAGTGCTTGTGTTGTACCCGAGAAAGCTTGCCGACTGGTTTCGCTATTGCGTCATCGAAAAGACGAATCGTGAATTTGCTAGCCCTTGGGTCAAAATCTATCAAGAACGATCATCGTCGGAGCATTTTCGGGTCATTTCCAGTGATGGGCACGACGACATCGGCCTCGAATTGTCGGGCGCCCTCGCGGCATTTTTCGAGCGTGTGACATTTCTACTGATTGATCAGCTTAACGATGCACTTGCCCTGCACGCAGCTGCCGTGCGCGTCGGCGATCGCTTTGTGCTGCTGCCTGGGTCCAGCGGTTTGGGCAAAACACAACTAGCATTATGGTACCGCGCGCAAGGTTTTGTCCTCGATACCGATGAACTCGTGTCTGTCTCGGCGACACCGGCCCGAACGTTGATCGTAGCTGCCCTGGCACGACCACTCTTCCTAAAGCCGACGTCTCCATCTGCTCTGGTTCCGACAGACGAGCTGCGGATCAAACACGGCGCGGCCGGCGCAGAAATTTTGCTGACGGCAAACGAGATGCGGCCGCCCCAGGCAATTGAAGCCGGCTGCATTGTATTTCCCCAGTTTCAGGCGGGCTCCCCGCTGCAACTTGAGGCGTTGACGCCAGCCCAAGCCTGCGTTCGGCTTCTACAACATTGCGTCAATGTGCGTAACCTTCCCAGCGGAGGATTGATGCTGGCTGCGGCGACGGCTCGACAGCTTCCAGCGCTTTCTCTGCGTTACGGCGCTACGGAACAGCTCTCAGGCACGCTCGACGTGATAACTCATCAACTCTTGGCCATGACGCCGAACACTAGCGATTTAGTCGAACTCTGTAACGAGTTTACGGCACGCTCGGCGTCTAAACACAGTCTCATCTCCGCATTATCTTCCCAGTGTCCGAGCATGCCATCCACCAAACCGATGCCCACGACTCAGGCGTCACGCCGACTGACTATCGGAATGGCGAGCTTCGACGAATATGACGGCGTCTATTTTACCATTCAATCAATTCGTTTTCATCATCCCGAAGTCGCCAATGCAATCGAATTTATCGTAATCGACAATAATCCCGGAGGACCGTGCTCGGAGGCGCTACAAAAGCTCGAGGACTGGATTGATGGTTATCGCTACGTCGCTCGAGGTGACTGGCATGGCACCGCAATACGCAACGCGATCTTCGAAGAGGCGAGTTGTGAAATTGTAATGTGCGTCGATGCACATATCCTTATCGCACCAGGCGCCCTGGCTCGTTTGCTTGACTATTGCAACGCAACTCCGGGAAGCCGAGACTTGTTGCAGGGGCCGCTGCTCTATGACGACCTTCGTTCGATAGCAACGCATTTCGAACCGAACTGGCGCGCTGGCATGTATGGAACCTGGGCGTTCGACGAGCGTGGCAATGATCCTGGATCACCGCCCTTCTCAATTCCGATGCAAGGTCTCGGTTTGTTTGCCTGTCGACGCGAAGCTTGGCCGCATTTCAATCCTTCGTTTCGCGGCTTTGGCGGCGAAGAGGGCTACATTCACGAGAAAATTCGCCAGCGCGGCGGGCGCACACTGTGTCTTCCCTTCCTACGCTGGGTTCATCGATTCTCGCGGCCACTAGGCACCCCTTACGCTAACAGGTGGGAGGACCGCGTTAGAAACTATTATGTCGGCTTCACGGAACTTGGCCTCAGTACATCAGACATGGAGAACCATTTTGCCGAATTGATAGGTGCTGAAAGCGTCAGGCGCATTATCGACGAGGAGCGCGCAAAAAATACCTTAGCATCGTCTCCCCTCCTCCCTGGTGCATCGGATGATGCGGGACAATCTGAATCGTGGCCGTACTCTGCTGGTGTGTACAGCCCGCACCACTACTCTTTCGGCGACCAGTGGGCATCCATCAACTTCTACCTGAATATGTCGGTCGTTACGCAAGAGCGGATACGCCTAGCCTCGATTATCAACAATGTCGACTTGCACGACTTGCACCGCGACATCTTGAACGAGCTGGAGAGCCCGGGACAGATCGAGCTCGTCCGCTCAGAGCCTTCAATCCGATTGAATACTTACAACGTGTGGCAATCGTCCTATTTTCCTACAAGAACTCGATGGCATGCATATCGGCGTCACAAGTATGTCGCCGTTCAGTTCGATGGTGAATCCGCCAAAGAGCTCAAGAATGCCAGCCCCGAAGAAGCGCAGATGATACAGACTTTCATTGAGCGCATGTGCCCTGGCTTTACCTTGGTCCGATTAGGCAAACCGCTGAGCGTAAAGAAATGCGTTGAGATTGCTGCAAACAGTGCCTTTTTCGTCGGCGTGGACTCTGGCATGTCTCACCTTTGCCATTCCGTAGGCGTGCCGATATTCCTTTTGGAGTATCGTCTTCCGGTTCACACCACGCACGGTGGTAAGGCTTATACGTTATGTAGGGGTTTCGGGGACTTTACGGTTCATTTTGATCGCTACGCAAACTATTTAAATGCAATCGATGCGCCGGATGCGAAAGGCATGATCGGCACACGGCACGAACAAGCCCTACCAATGTTGCTATCGGAGCTGCAAGAAGCTTCGAACGAAGGCCGCAATCTCAAACAAGTCGCGCATATACCCGATATCGAGGGTGTGAATACGGCGCGAGTAGAGCAAGGCGGAGGCGAACCTGCAGAACAGCAAGCTCGGATAAGGCGAGTGTTGTCCTTGCTAACGCCGCAAGAAGTCATCGGCTCAAACAAGATTAGGATCGGGCGTCAAAATGACGGCGGCTACGTTTTGATTGACGAGGAGCGCCGAACCCGAGTCTGCTACTCTTTTGGAATCGGACTTGATGCGAGCTGGGACTACGAAATGGCCATACGTGGTGCGATCGTCTATCAATACGACCACAACTTGGCAAAGCCACCCCAGCAGCATCCCTCTTTTCGCTTCTATTCAATTGGAGTAGGTCCAGTAAGTCACGGCAACATCAAAACCATCCAGGATTTGATTGCGGAAAATGGTCACGCAACAGAAGACCAAATGATCTTAAAGATGGATATCGAAGGGGCTGAATGGGATATACTGGATCAGGTTTCGCTGCCGCTGCTAAAGCAGTTCGTGCAGATCATCGTTGAACTTCACGGCATGTCCGAAATGCGCAGTAAAACTTGGTGCGCGCGGGCAGAGCGGGTATTGTTGAAATTGTCCCAGTCGCATGTCCCGGTTCACGTCCATGGCAACAATTTTTCATTATTTGACGTCGTGGAGGGCATTCCAGTGCCGCAGGTTGTCGAAGTTACCTTTGCTCGCCGCTCAAGCTACTCGACCAGGGCAGGTTCAGTTCGATTCCCCACCGATATCGATCAGCCGAACAATCCGGACGTGGCTGACCTGTATCTTTCGAGATTCGAGTTTTAAGCTAATTACGCTTCCCACTTAGCGTGAGGGGTGAGATCCAGAACCATACGAACCGCGCGGGCCAGGACTCGAGGCGACCGGAGCCATGTTCGAGGCGAAGTTCATGTCACCGTGGTCGTTCGCCGAGGAAGGGGCCGCCGAGAAGCACATGGCCCAATTATAGCACAGGGTCACGGCCTGCCGGATGGCCGTCCTTTCCATCATTACGGGGTGGCGGCAATTGGGTGGAGATGACCATTCTAGCCGATCCGCTTTACCAGCACCTCCTACTCACCGCTGAGAAGAAGTTCTGGCGCTGTGTCGAAACCAGCGTGACTCCTCACCTGTTCGGTGTTCAACCTTCAGCCCCAACTCGGCCCAGCCGCGCATAGTCGGGCCGACCGAGCAGATCGTCCTGTTTGCGGCGTCAGTTGTCAATATTGTGCAATGCATCAACCGCGATGTAGACGGTGTCAGCCCAATTTAGGTCCAGAGGACGAGATTGCCTCACCAGCAAAAATCCGAAAAAACTCCCTGCACGTAGTCGCTGATACCTTCGTCCTGCGCCAGAGCTTACGCGTTCCACCTAAACCGGATCGGGCTGACAATCGGGCCCTCTCGTAAAAAATACCGTGAAATTCCAATAAGTTAGAGATACCAATTCGGCCGATATGCACTTTATACGCGCATATAACTATCTCCGCTACTTCTTGTTGATTTGCCGCTTTGGCTTTTTGGGAGCTTCGATCCGTAACGTAGGAGCGTCCTTCAACTGCTTCTCACTGGATCCCGCGATTTGCTTCATGAACTTCATTTGGGCGAGCCTGCGCATCGCGCGATCGACCATCGCGTCCAGCCGCTCTTCCAGAGCGATGTCCTCGATTATTCGATCCGTCGTCATAAACTCTGCAGCCTTGGCGGCGAGATAATCCGGACTATCCATCTCAGCACGGGCTTTTGGCAGCAATACCTCGTCAACTTCGCGCTTTACTGCCTGCACCCATTCTGGAATTGACGAATATTTCTCCTCTGGTACCTCACGCCTTAAATGCGTCGAGAACTCTTTGCCAAGCATGCCTATCGACAGGTTTACTAATTGTCCGTCTAACTCTCCATACAACGAAGAACTAAAGCCAACTAGTTGCTGAACTTTGTCATCGTAGCGCGGGCGACCATCAGATTTCGGCCTATTCTTCAAAGCATGTATGGTGCCCTCTTCATGGGTATCGAAAAACGGCCGAGGCATTTCGGACAGCACTTGTAATTCTTTGTCTTGCAAAGCTGCCAAAGTGTCGAGGTTGCGTTTATCGCGGATCCGACGCTTCCGCCAAATGCATGTCAGGATAGTATAGACGGCGTCTTCCTCAAGTGCGCCCATCGGATCCCACTCGTCCCTGAGGCTGCGGTGCAACGCGTCGAATTCGTCAGCATCTTCCCAGGGAAACAGGACAGTCTTGGAAAAGCCGCCATGCTTGTAGGCGCTGGGGGGGCGAAAAGGTCTTTTTGCCAAAGCTTGATTCCTGACAAGTTTGTGAAAACAGTTTCGTTAGCCTACCGAACTTCGGTCGTAGCTATACTGCTTTGATGAAGGCCAACGCAGCTAAGCTGTCCGCTGCTTTACCGGACCAACCGCTCGCGAAGAAAGTGCCCCAGCGAGTGGGCGACGCTGGCAGTGAGGTCGTAATTCTTGGCTTTTCGCCTCTCGGCAGGGCTGTGGCCCGTGGCGGCGGGAGTATCGTCACCGGCCCGCGCACCGCGGGAGCTGCTGTTCGCTGCAAAGGAGGCGGCGCCGGCCGTGGTGCAGTCGCGGTTATTCTGGGCGGCGCATTCTGCTCGGTAGCCCTGGAAATAACGCTGGTCAACTGTTCCTGGATTCCCTTGATTTGTCCGGCCACGTTGGCGTTGTCGCGTACCAGTTGCTCCTGGCTTATCTTGAGTTGTTCGGATAGCTGGCCAACAGCGCGGGCAAATTGCTCCTGGCTGGCCTTGAGCTGCTCGCTGAGGTTCGCATTGTCGCGGGCCATCTGATCGCGACCGGCCTTGAGCTGCGATCTCTTTTCCCACGCTTGCAAGATCGCGCGCCATCGACTGGAGCAACGGCGTCAACTCGGGCGTCAGGACGGCGGCGGGCGGCGCGGTCTGGGCCGGCGGCACGGGTTGTGGAGGAGCTGTCAGAGCCGTCTTCGCGGCATCGCCGGACGTCCCCAACCATGTGATAAGGGCTGCACCGATACTGGCGGCCAGCAGGATGCCTGCGATGCCACGGAATGCCCACCTGCCGGGGGAAATCCGGTTGCCCGAGTCAGCCGGGCGAAACGTGTCGCTCGTGGTCTCCTGATCCGACCGGGGGCGTGGGGCTTCGTGCGACAGCCTGGAACGCGGTTGATTTCCCGCATTCGCTGAACGGGCAGCAGCGGTTTGTTTAGCGAGTGCTTCACGAGCCACACTGGGGATTTCGTTCCTGGCGCCGCGGACGACGTGCGCTTCGTGTATCGCCTTTGGTGAAATCCCAAGTTCGCGAGACGTTGCCTCTGCGTCGTAGGGCTCCGCGTCAAAGAAAGTTGGGGGCGCAGGAGGCTCGCTTAGTATTTCCGCAACAGTATTGTGCAGCGCCTGGAGTTTATCCGTACTCATTTTTAAACTTTCAGTCCCAACTTGACCAAGCGGCGCATAGCCTTAGGCCAACCCGGCAAGTCGTCCTGTTTGCGGCGCCAGTCGTCAATATTATGCATTGCATCAATTAGCCATGCAAGTATGGAAGGATCTGCCGGCCGACACGCAAGAATCGAAGAAGCTTTGTTTTGGTCTGTGGCTAGCGTTCAGCGAACTTGCACGGCTCGATAGGTCAAAGAGATGGAAGCAAAACGGTGGTCGAAATGGACTGGAGTGTTCGACCTGCGCGCGGCCTATTTTGCCCTGCTCGTGCTGATGACGCTGCCGGCACTGTTCCTGATCCCACGCTCGGCGGACCTAGTCAATCACTGGGCTCGGCTGACGATTCTCGCCATGCCGGCGTCCGATCCACTTAACACCTATTATCGTGTCGAATGGGGCGCGCTTCCCAACCTCGGGATCGATCTCATCTATATTGCGTTGGCTCCCTTGCTGAGTGCCGAGACGGTCGCGCGGCTCGCCTTCATCCTGTCGTTCTGGCTGCCGGCGCTCGGTGTTTGGGCTTTGCATCGGGTATGGGCGCAAACGCCGTCGCCGACGATCCTCATCGCACCGGTTCTCAGCTACAACCTGGTTACGACTGTGGGGCTGGTCAATTACGGGCTCGGCATCGGCATCGCACTGATCGCACTCGCATGGTGGGCCGCACACGAGCGCCGTCGGATCTCGTACGATCTGTCAATCGTCAACGTCATTGCGGTCGCGTTGTTCTTCTGCCACCTGTTGGCGCTTGCCGCTTTCTGCGTCATTTTCGGGCTCTTAGAGGCGACACCGCGCCGCGGAGAGTCGCTCAAGCCGGCATTCCTGCGCGCCCTTCAGTCTCCTCTTTACGTCGCCGTTGCGTTGGCGCTGGTCTGGTCGATGCGGCAGATGCCGAGCGGCTACGAATTAACGGGTGACAAATTTTGGATATTCGTTGCGCCCTTCTTTAGCGGCCTCCCGCTAGACCTCCAATGGGGCGTCGGGTTGGCGGCGCTTATCCTGGCGCTTTTCCTCGTGCGATTGGTCGTCATCGCAGAACCTGCAAGGTTCGCCGTGTTCGGATTTTTCGTGATCGCCGTCGGCATGCCTTCCTCAATGGGCACGGCGAATCTAATAGATGCGCGCCTCGTGGTGCTTTGGGCATATTTTGCTTTAGCCGCGACCGTCGTGCGTGTCCCCAATTCTAAGCATTTGGCCGGCGTCGTCTCGGTCTCTGCCTTCGCTTTCGCTTTTGCGCGAACCGCATTGCTGATTCCCGCGTGGAGCGCATACAATCAGGATATCGTCGAAATGCGGACCGCTTTCTCCGTCATTCCGCCCGGTTCAAGTGTGCTCGCCGTAGCACCACCGAATTGTCGCAATCCGAACCTCAATTTTGAAGAAAACCTCTCGACCTTTGCGGTCATCGACCGACGTTCACAGGTGAATACGTTGTTTGCTGGTCAGGGCATGCAACCGGTGCATGCGCGAGACCCGGCGATCGCGGCCGCACCACAGGCGATCGTGAACTCCGAGTGGCTTTCGGAAGGTTCGGGACAGTCGAAATTGAAAGCGGATGCTCCCGCGGCTTGGTCCAATGTTATCTCGCATTGGCGCGACCGTTTCGGCGTCGTCATCAGTATCCACGGTACTTGCGAGGGCGCGATCGCAGTACCGGGTCTCGAACGCGTTGCGCGGTCCAAGATCGCTGATGTCTATATCGCTGAACGACCGCGTTGAAGCGTTAGAAAAACAGCGATGTGCAATCGGTAGCAACGACTAGCTTGAAGCTGACGGAGAAGCCGATGCTTGAAGCAGGGTCCGAAGGAATCTCGACGTTACTCTCACCACGGCTCCAATTTCCTTACCCACAGCGAGGAAATAGAGCAGGTGCGTGACCGCAAAGGAGAGAAAGCAAGCCCCTAAAATGGTCGCCATCACGTAGTGGCCACCCGCGGGGATCGCAACGGCCCCGAACGATGCCTGCGCAACGGTGGGCACGCCAACGTGCCAGGACACGACCAGAAACAACGCATAGGCTGCGCTCAGGTGCGTTGCGACCGTGAAAGCGGGCCTGGACTTGGCTGCGAGCGCAAGACAGGCAACGAGGAAGATCGGAAGCGCGAGCCCGAAGAGCTGAAACCCGTCGATCGGAACGAAATAGCTCAGAACGGCGTCACTGCGCTGAAAAATGCCGAACATCTTCAGATTCAAGAACCAGAGAAGTTCAGAGCTGGGGGCATATTGAAGGGCGCGCGCTGCCAATTCGGCACCGAGTGTGGCGGCAAAAAGCGCAAATGGTCCCAGGAATTGCAGCTTGAAAAGACGGTTCATGTGACAAGCCATACGTAAAAAACGTTGAGCTTGTCTTAAGGTTCCCGGGTAAGGAGCCGCCGGCCTTGGCCGGTTAGGTGAATGAAAACGTCAATTTGGCGCAATTTGCGTTCACGGCTGAATATTCGGCGGCCGTTCAATGAACGCCCGGCTGCCGTTGAGCAGTTCGAGGTTGTTGGCGATGACCGGGTTCGGATCGAGCGCATAGGCCTGTTGGAACATCCGCCGCGCCGCGTTCAGATTACCGCGCAACATGTAGGAGTAACCCTGATTGTTCATGATTTGAACGGTTTCGCCGCCGAGCCGGATCGCCTGCCGATAGGCCTGATCGGCGAGATCGAAGCGGCGCAACCGGTCATAGCTCGCTGCCAGCCCGACCCAGGCGGTCAGGTCCTTGGGCGCCTTCTCGACGGCGTCCTTGAAATAGCGCTGGGAAATTCCGAAATTGCCGCGGTTGAAGTGTTCGAGCCCCATCCGCACAGGTTCGTCGGAGGCATAGTACTTCGCCTCGGTCGGCTCCTGCACGGGGTCAGGACCGGCAGGCGCAACCGGCGCAACCATGGCGGCATCGCGCACGGTCGCTTCTTGCACCGTTTCGCAACCCGCCAGGGCCGTCGCCATCAAGGCAAAAGCCAGCCATCCAAAAGGGCGCCACATTACCGTTATCCAGCCTCACCTACCAACGTGAACAACAAAACGCCGCGTCTAACCTTGCCAACAGCGGCATCAAATCAAACGATCAAACTCATCAAGGTCGGGCGCCCGCGCCCAAGGCAGCCGCGCCGGTGCCCTGGAAGACGGCACCGCCTGCGTCCACTGCGGCAGCCGTGGCGCCGGCAGTTCCCATTGGACGATGTCCTTGGCCGACCCCGCTAATTCCGAACGCCGGCAACGGATCGCGCGGTTGATTCCCGGCACGATAACGCGTGATAGCGCCGTTGGTCTTCGCCGCCTGGACAACGATCCGGCGATCGTTGACGCCTTTGGGCCAGGGATGGATGGTTTGCGCAGCGATGTTGACCTCCTTGGCATTGCCGGCACTCAAGGTGATGCTGTCGGAGCGCTGAAAATAACGATCCATTTCGTCGTTACCGGCCAAGCCGTTGCAAGACCCCAGCGTAAAGACCGCGAGTAACACCGTGCATGTCATATCGGTCGTTCCTTAGTTGAGTGACTTGACCACCGGCTGGTCGATGACGACCGCCGGCGGCGCGGAAAGGCGAGCGTCGGGCGCGATGATGTGTCCGTAGGGACCTTTGACGTTGCCGCCACCATTCACGTAGTCGTTGTAGCGCTTCTTCACTTCCATCTGACCGTTGAGGAAGAAGTCTACATCGTTGGCTGGCAGGCGCGAATCGAGCGGCGACGCGAGTTGCTGTCCGGGCGCCACCGGAGCCACCAGCCGCGGCGTCACGATGATGACGAGATCGGTTTCCTGCTGCTGGTAGGACGAGCTGCGGAACAGCGAGCCGAGCACCGGCACCGAGCCGATCCATGGCACTTGCGAGACGTCCTGCCGATTACGCGTCTGCAGCAAGCCCGCAATGGCAAAGCTCTGGCCGTCACGCAATTCAACGGTGGTGCGAGCGTTGCGGGCAGTCAACGCGGGAATGACCGTGCCGGCGATCTGCACTGCGTTGGTGAAATCGAGTTCGCTCACCGAAGGCTCGACCCGCAGATTGATGACCCCGCGCGACAGCACGGTCGGGACGAAGCCCAATTCGACGCCGAACTTCTTGAACTCGATGGTCACGGTCGGCACCAGGCCGGCGGTGCCCGCGGTGGAAGCAACCGGCACAGGGAATTCGCCACCGGCGAGGAAGCGCGCCGCTTCGCCGGACAGAGTCACCAGGTTCGGTTCCGCGAGGCGGCGCAGCACGCCCTTGGTTTCCAGCGCCGTCACCAGGCTGTCGATCGTCATGCCGTTATTCAGCCTGAGAATGCTCGTGAGCAACGCGCCGTACGGGGCCGCTCCACTTGCCAGCGTGGCGGCCGTACCTAGCAGGGGGAGAGTGCTGGGAGGGGCACCATTACCAATGGGAGTGCGCCCGGCGGCCGTGACGTCTCCAAGCCCCGTTTGTCCGACATTCGTGCCGTTTGCATTGGCGGCATAGAGATTCACGCCTAGGTCGCGCCCAGCAGTTCGATTCACCTCGAGGAACCGCACCTCCAGCATCACCTGCTGCGCGCCCGCCACGCTCATGGCGTTGACGACGGACGTGCCCTTCGGAGCGGTGCTGGTTGCAATCGCCATCGCGCGCTCGGCGGCGACCGCATCGGGGGCGGTTCCGGTGAGCACAAGCTGACCTTCGCTGGCCGAAACACGGATGCCGCGGGTGCCGGTTCCGGCCCGAATATTCTGCTGCAGGTTGCCGGTGTCGACCGTGACCTCGACATCGAGGATGCCGATCTGCTTCATCGAGGAATCGAACAGGATGACGTTGGTGGTGCCGGGCATTTTGCCCTGAATGTAAATCAGCTGATCGCTCAGCGATTTCACGTCAACGATGTCTGGCGAGCCCGCCACGATGGTGGTGAAAGGGGCTTCGACCCTAAAGGTGCGTGACTTGTTCACGATCACCTTGACGCGCTGGACGTCGCCGGCTTCGCTGATGAAGATGCCCCCGCCGCCAGGACTGCGCCGTCCCTGAGCCCCGGCAGAGTCAGCGAACGTGGGAACAAGAACAGCGCCAAGGGCCAGCGCGCCCAGGGCGACAAGCCTCGCCCTCCCCACAGTCGAAATCCGGCCGCCGCTCATGTTAGTCCCCTTCACCGCGTACACCCGGCAATATGCGCCCTCGGCGGTGCACAACTCTCCGGCGCGCACGACATCGCGGAGATTACAATCAGCCAAACAAGAAAATCGCTAGTAAGTTTATATTCCTCGGCCCCGAGCCGACTCCCCTCAAGATCATCGTCCGTCAGGCGCTGCGGTTGCAAGGACAGACCCCACTATCCCCGGCAGATTCGAGAGAAATTCGCCCGATGTTGCCAAGAAGCACCACTTCCGGGGCCACCCATTTTGACGGCCCGACGGTTGCCGGCACCCCTTCCGGCAACCCATTTGGGGAGTAATTTCATGTTTTTTTCGTTAAATTGGTTCCAATCGCCAAATTGGGGCGACCTCGCCCTGCACCGGCTCGGCTTCAACCCGAGCTTCCCGACGAAGCTTCGGCTACAACGCTTTGGCAGATGCTCACGCTCCCGCCTGCGCTCTGCGGCGCAGCAGGTCTGGCTGGCCCGGAAGCCTCCAACGGCTAGGCCTGCGCAGTTGCCGCCCGCAACTTTCAAGAGGAGAAGCGAATGAGAAGAGCCGTCTACACCTTGCTGCTGGTCTCGGAGTCGGGCATGCATCCGCTGCCCCCTATACAGCAACGTCTTCGCCAACCAGCACCCCGTTGCCACGAGCCCCGACGTAACCGTGACCGCGGTCGACCTGGTCAATTCGCGCTTTCATCGCCGACGAGTCGTGGCACCCGGCGTTATCTGGCGGCGCAGCCATCCTGGTTGGTGGTATTAGCTTTCCGCCCGCCGCTACGTCGTCGCAGGGCGACCTGTGACCGCCAAAAGGAAACCTTGGCGGATAGCGTCCATCCATTTGATCTGAGATAACCCGGCGACTTTGGTATGCGGATCTGGCGGTTACGGCAGGGTTATTGCCAAGGCCAGATCCATGCGCGAGGCAATTGACCGATAGCGCCTTGCGGTCCGGTCTTGCCGGTCTGACGTGCCTTCGTGGATGCGCTCGGCGAATTTAATTTAGTTGAGGCCTGCCCTGTCAATGGGCTTGGCAAAAACTGGGCTGCCGAGCGGAAGCGCCAGCTCCGAAACTTTGATCAAATTCTGAGCGCTAATAGGGGATCTGCATGCTTGCGCTCGGCGCATTCAACGATGTGCCCCAGATCGGCATCAACATAGCGAAATCGGGTAGAGCCGCCGTGATAGTGAGGACGGAGCCTCCTGAGCTCGCGCTCAGTGTCGGCGTTTGTCCGAGGATTAAGTCCGAAGCCAGATAGGCATTAATATGAATGCAACTGGAGGGTGACGTATTCGCCACTATACCCGTTACAGCAGGCGTATAGCATTTGATCATCGTTGCCCGGGCCCCGTTGCTGGCGAGTGCGCGCAACGATTGCATGGCAATCGCATAGCGGCCGAGATCGAAGATCGCGAAAAAGAACGTGAAAAGCACGACAGCAACGAGACAGAATTCAAATGCAACGGCGCCGCGTTGGTCGAGCCTTCTCATCACTGCACCAACGCAACTACTTGGCTCTTGATCTTTATGCTCTCCGGGCATCCCGTGTTATCCAGTGTCGGCGTTCCCGTAAATTGGATGGAGGCGGCGATCACCTGCGTGCATGTACTGGGGGTCGAGGTAGAGGTGGAATCTCCCTTAAAATTCAACGCAGCATTGGGAAGATAAAACACACCACTACCTGTCATCGTG
Source organism: Beijerinckiaceae bacterium (assembly GCA_030684835.1). Lineage (GTDB taxonomy): Bacteria > Pseudomonadota > Alphaproteobacteria > Rhizobiales > Beijerinckiaceae > Terripilifer. The sequence goes on along the minus strand of JAUXWZ010000004.1, from coordinate 22,496 downwards.
GCACCGCCAACGATTTGCGGTGATAGTTCGGGATCAAATATTGCCATATTGGCGAGAAGGTAACGAACAGAAGACAACGCGCCAGGGACTGCCGATGCTGACGGCGCTGTCGCAGGCGAACTGATTTTGAAGGTACTTCCGCCAGCCATCTTGAGGCTTGTCTTGGTGCCGTCGGGAATAATAATGATCGTTGCCGTTACACCCACTCCAGTTGATAGTGCTCCGTTGCCCCCAAGGGTAAGTCCGCCGGAGAAGAAATAGACGCCACTAGTGTCTAATGTGGTCGCGCTATTGATCGTCACATTGTTATTCGCGCAGTTGAAGCCTTCGTAAGGCCGCAAGGTCGATCCGCTACACGGGGACAAAGTTAAGCCGTTAATTGAGTTAGTGAGAAGCTCGTATGGGTTGATGGTTGGCGGAGCGTAGGTCGAAACAGATCCACAGAGTGACCCGCTGCAACCGCCGGCTGTGGTTACGGACCCAACGTTATATGTCTTGGGAGCTACCTGGAACTCAATACCGAGCGGCGTGCCATTTGAAGCGAGCGAGCAGTTTGGCGCGTTGATTTCGACTGCAGCATCTTTGAAGGTGATAGGACCGGTAAGCGACATCGCACAGGGAAGCTTCGCCGGCGTCTGAACGCTCGCAATCGCTGTCGCTTCAATCTTGATGTTGCTGTCAGTTCCATTGCAACTTCCTGTGTAAACCACCAGCGACAACGACTGTGGTCGACATTCAGTTACGACAGCTCGAACAGCATTGGCGGGGACTGCACCAGCCGCAAATCCTGTTCCAGCGGTATAGATGCCTGAAGTAACGACTACACCCGATGCGAATCCATTCAGTGTACCGAAATCAGGCTGTACGTTGGTGTTCGCAACAGCCAGTGCGCCAGCCAACGCGGCGCTATCAGCCGTGTTCTGCGCCTGGTTTCTGGTTACGAACCATGACCCTGCCTCGGCACCGAGTGCGAGGAAACCGATGAGTGGAATCAGGGCGACGACCGTTGCGAAGGCGACGGAGCCGCGTCGGCATTGGTACAGGTTTCGCATGACTGCTCCTATTGAAATGGTATCGAGTAGCTGACCGTGCAGCCAGTACTGCAGAACACAAGTCCAGGCGTCATTGCCGGTGCTGTGAAATTAGTCGTGAGCTTATAGCGCTTCGGCACGGTCGGAAGTGCATCTGCAGCAGTGCAGGGAGCGAGTGTTCCCGGGCTCCCACAGTAAACTGTCGGAGTAATCGTATAGCCGCTTACGGATGCTGGCAGGGAATCCTGCCAGGTGCTGATGCCGGCCGCCGTTGTAATGTCGGACGGTGGTGAATACTGAATCCGCTGTGCCATGTCACGCAGCGCCTGATGCGCCGATATGAATTTGAAACCGGCCATAGCCACGTCGGCCAACGGCAAGAACATGCTGAACATCAGGAAGCCGTAGATAATGGCCATCTCGAACGCGGCAGCGCCGCGCCGATCGCCGATCAACGAGCGTATCCCGCTTCTGATCCTGTTTGTCCGAATTCTGCTCATGACTCGCGTTCGTGACTAAAGTCCCTTGAAGGAACGGATGAGATGCAAGAATGAACTGCCGCCAAGGATGACAAACATCGCCGGCAGCAGGAACAATACCATCGGTACAATAAGCTTGGCACCGAGCTTGTGCGCCCGCTCCTCAAGACCGGTGATCCGCTCGCGCCGGAGGTCGGACGCGATCGAGCGCAGGGCCTGGCCCAAGGGCGTTCCGTATTGCAGGCTCTGGCTGACCATGATGCCAAAGCGGCGGAACCCTTCCGACGTGGCTGCCAGCTTTTCGAACGCCTCGGCGCGGGTCGGCAAAATCCTGAGGTCGTCGAGAAGGTTGTACAAAACGCGCGAGATCGACGGATTGGTCTGGTTCATCTCCTCGGCGACACGCTGCAAGGCGCTTTCCAGGCCCATTCCCGCTTCAGCGCACACGACGAGCAAATCGATCGTATCCGGCGTGCCTGACCGGATAGCTTTGTCAAAACGCCGTTTCATGACAAGCAAGACCAGCCGCGGCCCCATGATCCCGATCACCACGCCGAGAAGCGTGAAGGTAAGCACACTGACCAGTGTCCACCCCGAAAGCTGCGCAAACAGGAAGGCAGCGATCGGAAACACGAACGTGCTGACGGTCTTCACGCCGAGCCAGATCGGCAAGACCCGATGGTGATTAAATCCAGCCGATTGAAGAACTAACCGCAACTCGTCGAGATTTTCTTCGGCGTAGAAACGCCGGTATCGCATGCCGATCGACGCAAAAAAACCGGTCACATCCTTCCGCGTGGAGCGGTCGGAAATACCGAGCACTGCATTCGACACCCGCGCGTCCAGCGCGCGAATGTGCATCTCGCGGATGACCATCAGGAATGTCGCGGTCGCGGCAATGACGACGAGGGCTGCCACAGCCAGGCTGCCATTCATAGCGACGTCTCCCTTTGAATCATCCAGCGGATCACAAAGTGCCCGAGAATGACCGAGCCAACGGCATAGGCCAGGAGCATGTTTCCGGTCGGATCATAAAACAGCAGATCGATCGACTTCGGATTCATCAGGTACAGCACTCCACCAATGATAAGGGGCGAGACCGAAAGCGCACGCGAGGAAAAGATCACCTCCCCTGCGAGAGCCTTGGCACGGGCGGCCAGCGCGACGCGCTGGCTCACGGTGTCTCCGAGAATTTGCAGTGTTTCAGCCAGGCTGCCGCCGGACTTCAACTGGACGGCAAGGGTCACCGAGAACATCGCGTACTCCGCGACTCCCGTACGCCGATAGACGGATTCTACGGCGTCTTCCGGAGCCTTGCCCAGGTTAATTTCACTGCAGACGATGGCAAATTGCCCCGACGTCGGCTGCGGCATCTCGCGAGCGATCGTGCGAAGCGCTTCGTTGACGGGCAGGCCCGCGCGGACGGTACTTGTCACCAGTTGAATCGTATCCGGCAGCTGCCGGAACAGTTGATTGGCGAAACGACGTCTCTGCCACCCGAACATGCCCCGCACCACCAATAGCGCCACAATCCCGGCCGCAATGGATACCTGGAGGCTGGAAAATCCGAACAGGCTGTTGGCATAGAATATCACCGACGCCGCCATCGCTGCGGCCAGCAGCACAAGGATCGGGTGCACGGAGTAAACGATGTGCGGGTTGTAGTTCGCCAAGCGGTGCAGGAACATCGAGCGCGCTCCGGTCTCGGTCCGGCGGATCGACGTCAAGCCGGCCGTGGGCGCTTTTTCCAAAGCGACCTCAAGCTGACGATTCATGCGCCTTTCTCGCTTATCGAGCCAAAGCGTTACCGCTGCTGCACACAGGAGCAGACCCAAAACGGTGAGAATTACGTAGTTCGGAATCATATCTGGCTCATCGCTTCAACCCAGGCTTGATGAAGCCCGTAATAGGCAAGTCGGCTCTTGAATTTCGGGAGCGCCTGGGTTGACTTGTAAGTGCCTACTATCCGCCCGTGATCGTCCTCGTCCTGGTACTCGAACGCCGCAATATCGTTGGTGGTGATCACCTCGCCTTCCATACCGATGACTTCGCTGACCTGAATGATCCGGCGCTGCCCGTCCCGCATGCGTTCGACCTGAACGATGACATCCAGTGCCGCGACGATCTGCGATCGAATCGCTCGCGTGGGCAGATTGACCTGCCCCATCTGCACCATGTTCTCGACCCGGGTCAGGGCGTCCCGCGTGCTGTTGGCGTGCACCGTCGAGATCGACCCGTCATGGCCGGTATTCATCGCCTGCAGCATATCGAATGCTTCGGCGCCGCGGACTTCGCCGACAACGATCCGGTCGGGACGCATACGAAGTGCGTTCCACAGCAGGTCTCGCTGGGTGACCTGCCCTGTGCCTTCGAGGCTGGGGGGCCGGGTTTCCAGGCTGATGACGTGCGGCTGTTGAAGCTGCAATTCCGCCGCGTCCTCGATGGTGACAACGCGCTCGGTGTGGTCGATGAACTGGCTCATGGCGTTCAGAAGCGTCGTCTTGCCGGATCCGGTACCGCCGGAAACCAGAACGTTGAGCCGCGCGCGGGAGGCAATCTCCAGCAATCGACCGATCGCAGGCGTCATCGAGCCATTCTTGATCAGCCCGTCCATACTTAAACGGCGCGCTGGAAACTTTCGGATGGAAATGCAGGGACTGTGGATCGCGAGCGGTGGCAGAATGATGTTGACCCGACTGCCATCCGGCAAGCGACAGTCGACCATCGGACTAGATTCGTCTACACGCCGTCCGACCTGCGCCGCGATCTTCTGCGCTACCGACGCGATATGGTCATTATCGCGGAATCGTACCGCGACCCGCTCCAGCTTGCCGCTTCGTTCGACATAGACGTTGCCGGGGCCGTTGATCATGATGTCGTTGATCGTTTCATCGTCCAGCAGCGGGCGCAGCGGCCCATAGCCGGTCATATCGTCCGCAATATCCTCGGCCAGCTGAGTCTGCTCGCGACCGGACAGCTCCAGCCGGTCCTGGTTGGCGATCCCGTGGATGATTTCCTCGATCTGCCGCCGCAGCACATCACGCGAAACAGTTGCTGCTGCCGATGGATCGATCTGCTCCATCACCCGTTCGCGCAGCGACGCGAGCATCACGGGATGATGAACTGGAGGGTCCTCGCGCCGAGGCACCAGGCTTGGGGGCGCAAGCGGGCTGGCGCTCGCCGCAGGCAAGACTGCGATGGACGGATGCGCAAGCGGCGGCGGGAAGCCTCCGCGCGGCGCGGCGGCGAATTCCGTCGATGCAAGTGGACTTGGCACCAAGGGACTTGGCACCAAGGTGGCCACACGAAGCACCGGCTCGTCGTCTGGACGCCTTCCGAACTTTTTCATAGCCCGAGCAGCCTCCTCAGCCGTCCCTTTCGCTTGACGCCGACACCGGTGATCTCCCGGACAATCGGCGTCAGGTGACGTCGCAACTTGGATACGTGCTTGAGCGCTGGAATTCCGAGATTGACCGCCTGGGTCATCCCCTTCCCAAGGTCAGGAATCACCATGTCCGGCTCTGCTCCGAGCGCTTTGACAATCGTCGCCCTGGGAAGGCCTCCGGCGCGATCCGCACGATTGAGCAAGGTAAAGACCCGGTCCTTGCCGGCGATGTTGGTGACGGCGTTGCGCAGCGCATAAGCATTGCGAAGTCCCGTGACCTCAGCTTCCAGCAGGACCAATACCTGACGAGAAAGGCTGATCACCGGGTAGATCGAGGGAGGGAATGGCACCGGTACATCGACGACGACATAGTTGAATCGTTGACGGAGCAAACCGAGCACGTGTCGCACACCCGCTTCGGTGATATTGAGCTGCGCATCCAGCTCCTCGTCCGCGGCGATCAGGCTAACCCGATCGTTGATCTCGATTGCGGCGCGTTCCAGAAACAACGTATCCGCCCGCATCGGGTTTTCCAGGGCGATGCGCAGACCCGGCCCTGGCCGTACGCCCAGCATCACCGCAGTCTCGCCATTCTGCAGATGAAGATCGAGCAGCGCGACCTTGGCCTTGGTGGTCTCAGCCAGTTGCAGCGCGAGATTGATGGCGATGCTCGTCGCACCGGCGCCACCCTGGGCACCGCAGATCGAGACGACATGCCCGCCACGATCCGGTTGAGCAGGCACCACGCCGCCTATCAGCTTCGGTCGCAGCAGTTCCAATACCATGTCCCGCGTCAACGGCCGCGGAAGGTACTCGGTGATGCCGGTTTCGATCAGCTCGCGGTAAAAATTGATCTCCCTGCTGTCGCCGATGAGCGCCACCCGAACATCGGGTGGGCAGACGCTGGCCAACCTTTCCAGTTCGACAAACGGGTCATCGATTCCACTGATGTCCGTCACCAATGCGAACAGCTCGGTGTCGGTTTCCAGCATTCGGATGGCATTGCGGATCGTGCCACGCCGGATAACCAGGTTGCTGCCGTCGAGGCCCTTGCGAAGAGCCGCAGCGCTTTCCTCGTCATTGACGAAGCAGATGACGCGGTCGCGGGTGACGACGGATGGAGCTTCAGATTGATTCATGACGGCCATATTCATCAACGCTTCTCCGGCAAATTGCCGGCGCCAGCTGCCGCTGCAGTCAGGCGCGCAACATCCGATGCATCGCAGTTACTTGAGCTGTCTGCGACCTGCTTCTTGACCGAGAATTGCTTGGCTTCACCACCCGAATACACAACGATTGCGGTAGTCTGACCGGCAGCCGCGTTCTGCCGGGCGAGTTCGGGCGACACATCACAGCTCGACATCGCGCGAGCGTCGAGATTGTCTCGTTTGTCCATGAGAGCGGCCCGCACCGAAAGAGAAAGCTTTCCGAGTTGCTTGGCGACCGTGATCCTCTGGACCTGATCCGGCAAAAGTTCCAGCGAGACGGTCGCGGCCTGCTTGGCCGACGCTGCAGCGAGAGCCCGGCCGCCCTGCACGATCTCCTGGTCAATGGCGATGATCCGAATGTTGCGCAGAACGGTTTCGCTGAGCGCGCGACGCCCGGGATCCGCCTTCTCGAACATCTGCGTCAGCAGCACGTCGACACGATCGCCCGGCCGAATAAGGCCCGACACGCCGGACTCCTCGTCGACCTTGATGCTGATGGCACGGGTGTCCGGCGCCAAGACGCTTGCAAGGAAGCCTCGATCCTGAGGCCGCACGATATCATTCAGAGTGATTGGGCTGCCGGCCTCGACGAACTTGCGGACAAGTGAACCGGACAATGAGGCTTTGGAGTCGAGCGTTTCAAGAATTGCTTCCGCCGGAACGCGATCAGCCTGCGCCGAGCGCACCACGAAGTCTTCGTCACGGGCCAGGGTCCCTCTCGGTAACGGCCGCGCCGCGACATAATACCCGACGGCTTTTGGCGCCGGCGCCTGTTGAACAACCTCCTCGGTCGGAGCCTTGGGCGTGTTCAGGTTCAGGGCAATGAGGCCCAGCGCAGTTGTTGCAAGAAGAAGAACCGCAATGATCGAAAGTCGCAAAGCCGACGACATATCAAAATCCTTTACTGAAGATCGCCCAAATACCACCGCATGCTATGGCGACGCCATAGGGCAACGGCGCGTGCCGCAAATGACGCCAACGCTCGACTACGTAGACGCGGCGCAACAACGATGACCCGGAGGGTGCAAGCCTCGGAGAAGGCAAGTTCCGCATCATCAGATGCACAAGGGCAAGAACGCCGCCGGCGAATGCCGTCATCGCCAACAGCTGAATGACGCCCATCAACGGTAGACCAATCGCCAGGACAACCAACAATTTGACGTCGCCGCCGCCTATCAACCCACGCTGGAAAATGACAAATAGAAACAGTAACAAAATTGTCGCGGCAATCAGCGACTCGACCATCCCGATCGGATTGGCCAGATGACCTGCGATGCCGAGGATCGCAAGCGCCAGGCAGATCTCGTTGCGGATCAGTCGCGTCGCAACATCCATCGTTGCAACATAAAGCAACAACAGTATTTCCAGAACTGAAACGATAGGGACGATCCAACTCATAACGCGAACCTCAATCGTCCAATGGACCGGCTTAAACAGTCCAACCAAAACGCGGTCCACCAACCATATCAATATGCAATGGCAGTGGCGCCTAACATGGTCACCGCATCCGTCGGTAACATCTGATGGATCGCGCACCGAGATTGAGCAGGAGGCAGTCGGCGCCCGATCCTGTTATTCGACTGGGCTTGGAAAATATATCCAGCCAGGCGTCGCGCTATCCTACGGCGGCAATGACCTTGTCGGAGATGGTCGAAATCACGTTGGTCAGCGCGCTGGAGATCGGACCAGTACCGCCGATACCGAACGCAAGACCGACGGCCCCCACGATGCAAGCGGCAACGATCACGTATTCGAACGACACCACTCCGTCCTCTTTCGCGCGCAGGCCCTTCAGAGCTTCGGTTACCCTAATGTAATGCTTTGACATACGACACCTCTTCAAGGGGTGGCACACGCGCCTCGCAAAGAATGCACGCGAAATTCAGCATGCTCTCCCTTTAGCGTCGCCTTATCAGAACCTGATCCGACAAGTCGCTAGTTCGATCATCGTGCCGATAAAACGGATCGTCGAACTGTGAGGTCACCAACCAATCGCCGTTCAACTCACAGGTCGGAAGTTAGGACAGGACCACGAGATTTGACGGGGCCCCGTCCTTTTCCCGAGCGGCCGTATTAGGTGCCGACGGCAGTAGCAACTTTGCCGGCGATGGTCGAGATCGCGTCGGTCAACGCGGTTGAGATCGCACCGGTACCGCCGAGACCAAACGCAAGACCGACTGCCCCCACGATGCAAGCGGCAACGATCACATATTCGAACGACACCACGCCGGACTCGTCCTCGGCGAAGGTCTTCACGTCAGTCAGAAATTTACGCATATCAACGTCTCCAAAATTGATGTTAAGCTTCAAAGGCCGTTTGAGTGGCGCGGAGCAGCCCCCGACCACCACTAGGTGAATTTTGGGTTAAAGTGGCAACCAAGTCAATGTTTCGACTAAATTTAGACACTTTAAGCTTAACAGTGGGAAATGCAGTTGCCAGGAAAATACGGCAATGTGAGAATGAGGTGTTACCGGCCCGCAACAGCGCCAAATTGCAGAGCGATTTATGCCTGTTCCGGCGTCAGGCTGCATAGCCGCAGTCATTTTGACCGAGTTCCCGAAGGAACTCCCGCTCGGGCCGGACGAGACCCGGAATTCGCCCTTCTTCCGCCATGCTACCGCGTCGATCAATTGTTCGAGATTGGCGACAACTCGACGATGCTGACCTACCCCACCGTCCCCTCCCCCGAGCTGCGGTCGCTGCTGTTTTAGATCGGAGACTGGCGTTGCCGTTCCCTCGCTTCGTAGTGTTCGGGTGAGAACTTGATCGACCATCGCGAGACGAGCGAACGCAATTTCTGAGGAGCTTCTTGACGCCGAAGCGTTCGGCGACATGCGCCCTGCGCAGCCATCGTATCGCGGCTGCAAGACCGGCGGTACGCGAACGGTAAGCCTGTCAGCCACTACACGGAGGCTCCCGCCGGGACAGAACCGTCAAGACACGCTTCGGGAGATTGAGCTGCTCCCATCTAGAATTCACTTTGCGGAAGAGCTTCATGCTGGTCGGTCGCAATCGCAAGGTCGGTCGCCGTCAGCGACGGGCCGTCCGCGTCGGACGCATTGCCCAGCAGCTCGGCCTGGTGATCAGGTGCGCCCCGCTGTCCTCGGCAACCGCCGCCAGCGTCCAACGCCACCCGCTTGCGGCGCGCGGGCTGACAATCCGGCGACCGCATTTCAGGAAACGTAGAGCGGCGCCCTACTTCAAGAAATTCGAGGTTCCTGGATGCGTGCGCCGGACGTGAACGACGGCCACGTCATCAGCAAAGGCCCGCTCCCATTCGGGCAGTCGATCGAGCAGACCTACGGCCTGGGTCGACGGGAATAGGAGCGTCGAGTCGATCTTGTATTCATCGAGTAGTTTGATGAAATCCGGCACATCCTCAAGGTAGATTGTCCGCATGTAGCGGCTGAGAAATGCCGGCCCATATAGTTCGGCACGCGAATCGATGAACGTCGGCACACCCTGGAAGATCAGGTATCCGCCGAAGTAATAATCATTCAGGACGCGATTTGCCTTCAATTCCCTGAGCTTTTCCACCGCGCCACGCGGAACAAGCGGAGGCGTATGGTCCCTCGCCGCGACGACTACACCGGTGACGATAATGAGGGCCGCTATCGCTGCGACAATTTCCTTCGTTTTTGCCGCAATCACTATCCGGCCGTCTGGCAACCCGGATCTCGAGAGGTGCTCCGCCAATGGACCAGCAATGAAGAAAGGAGCAACCAGTGCGAAAACGTCGACATAGCGCTGGTGGACGAGAGTTTCGTAAACCAGAGCCAGAAGCGCAGCAACCCGGAGCAGAGGCAGCTTGAATCCGCTGTAGAGCGCGTAGGCAGCACCAGCAAGAAGGCAAACTGTAAAGGGATGCAGCGAGCTGAAATCTATCGGCTTCCATTCGCCAATGGCCGAAAGGACCGACCCGAGGTTCAAAATGCGTAGCGTCACCAGGATCGACTCGACGCCGTACGGCGTGACACAGCCGGCCACAAGCGCCAAGATACCAAATCGAAGCCAGTGCAAAGCGACCGTCAAGCGAGACGATTTATCCGCGTTCCAAAGTGCCTCAACGGCGAATGGCGCAATCGATGCTATGCCTAATGTAAAGCTCCCGTGAAGGTTCGCCCACAGCGTAATGACAGGAAGGTAGGCCATTGAAGGCGCTCGTCGCTCTTCAATCGCCCGAAGCAGACCGTCGGCCCACAGCACCATCAAGGGAAAGATCAAGACATGCGGCCGGGCCAGGATGTGGTGCGCCGTCATGGCGATCCCGGCACTCACCAGGATCATGACCGGCACGTTCGGCAGTCTTTTCAGCAGAAAACGCGCAAGAAGAAAGAATGCAGAAGAAGCCGCAAGCGCGGCCAGAAGCGCAGGGCCCGGCCACCCCGCCAATTTGAATGCAAGAAAGTAGAGCACTTCCGACAACCACGCGCTGCTTATCCAGGGCGCGCCGTGCTTCGTGAAAGAGAACAAATCGATAGACGGGACGGTGCGATGATCAATGATCCACTGGCCGACAACGATGTGCCAGTAGGTATCCGCATCCCTCAAAATATCGCTGATTTTCGCGATTAATATCAAATAGGCCGTCGTCGCCAAGATCAACGGCAGCCAAGCCCGAAGGTAGTTACTGCGCGGATGGGCCACGTTCAGCCTGTTCTCTGTATCCACCTGAATCGAATTATAGCTTGAAGGCATGCTCTCTGCCTTGCATGTTGACCATTGTCATTTTCGACCTATGGGTGCAACGCGAAGCTCTCAAGCTGATTAATGCCCACGCCAACATTAACGTTAGCCTCAGTGATGCACGCGGGCAGAGCTTCTCATTGGCTCGTGCGGTAGCGGAAGCTTTCTCTTGGCTGCCAGAAGCTTCAGAAGCGAGAATGCGGCGAAGCGATAGCTGCGGTTGCTCGGTACTGCTAGTGATGATACGTATCCCGACCACGCGCAGGGGCGGCAGATTGGAAACTCACCGTGGATTTCGAGCCCCGGATACTTGGCCAATTACCACTTCTCTTGATCGGCACAGCATTTGTTATCTCGATCGGTAGCCATTTCGCGATCGGGATGCCGGCGCGCAACGCCATACGGCGCCTGCAGCGCATGCGCCTCCGTCCAGGTAACCCCTTACCGTTCCACTTCACCTGCAGTATCCTCTATCGAAAGACGACCGCGGGCCGATCGTAAATCGAAGCTATCGCGCTCAAGGCAAATGAGTTCGATGTATCGGTCACCCAATCAGGTACCTATCCAAACCGAAGTCGCCGCATAATCGAAACCGCGAAAGGTTCTGGAAACTTCTTTGTGCGCGACTTATTGCTTTTGGCGCATGCGCTTTAGGTCAGGAAGCGCTCTCGAGCTAGGACCTCACATGGCCGCCTCCCGCTCCACTCTCGAAATCGCTCCCGCCGAGATCAAAATTCCCGCGTCGCTCCGGAATGTGTGCGTAGCGCTGTACGCGGTGAACCTGACGCTGTGCCTGACGGTATATCTTGAGAATGGATGGATCTACGATCGGAACGGCCTCGGCATCCCCACGGACTTCATCAGCTTCTATGCGGCCGGGCATCTCGTGCTCGACGGCTTGCCGGCACAGGCCTTCGACTGGGAGATGCTGAAGCGGATCGAGGTCGCGAAGCTCGGTCGGGATTTTGCCGGCGATCTTCCCTGGCATTACCCGCCGCCGTTCCTCTTTGTCGCATCGGTGCTGGCGCTGCTACCCTATAGCGTGGCATATCTCGGCTGGGTTGTTGCCAGCCTCCTCCCTTATGTTGCCGTCATACGCGCGATCGTCGGCCACAACTTCGGCGTTCGGCTTGCGCTCGCCGTTCCGCTCGTCCTCATCAATGCGTGGGTCGGACAGACCGGCTTTCTTACCGCGGCGCTGATCGGCGGCACGCTCTATCTGATCCCGATCCGCCCGGTGCTTGCCGGCATCTGCCTCGGGCTATTGACCTACAAGCCGCAATTCGGGCTGCTGTTTCCGATTGCGCTGATCGCGGCCGGGCATTGGCGCGTGTTCGTCAGCGCCAGCGTCACGGCGGTCGCGATGGTCGTCGTCTCATGGCTCGCCTTCGGCGCCGAGAGCTGGCTGGCGTTCTTGCACTGGTTGCCGAAGTCCTCGGAAGCGGTCCTGACCGACGGCAGGGCGACATGGTGGAAGTTGCAGGGCCTCTACGCGCTGGTGCGTCATTTCGGCGGCCATGAACAACTGGCCTGGGCCTTCCAGGCTGTCCTCACCGCGTCCGTTGCGGTGGTGGTGGCGCTGATGTGGCGAAGCCGCGTGCCCTATACCCTGAAGGCCGCGGTCCTTGCCGCGGGCACGATGCTGGCCACGCCCTATATCGCCATATACGACTTGGTGGTGCTCGCCATTCCCGTCGCCTTCCTGGTCCGGATCGGAGTGAGGACCGGCTTTCGCCGCTACGAACTTCCGGCTCTCGGCGGCGCGGTCGTCCTTATCGCTGCTTACTTCACGGGCACGCCGACGGGGCTCGCCGCCACGCTGATCGTTTCAGGCCTGATCCTTGCTCGTGCCGGTTCGTGGTGGCGACGCGAGCCGGGCCATCACTTCTCGAATGGTCAAAGCCTTGGCTCGGGGATGTCCACCGGTGGGCCATCTTCGTGAGGCCGCGTTGCGCGTTTCCAAATCAATATTAGCAAGAAGAAGGCGACTTCCGGACTTAACGGCAAATATGCAAAGCCAGCCGGTCGAGCTATCAACGGCAAAATCCAGGCGCAAGCGAGAGCCGTCTTCTCCCATGGCCTAAAGCCCTCCTCGAAGCCTTGGGCTGCCAAAGCCGCAACCGGCAAGGACAAGAGGACAAAATCGTAGTCAAGTATAAACGGCGTGCCCAGTAAGATCGCGGCACCTGTCGCCCCTGCGCGTAGACGTAACGATGCTGAGCTGCGCCAAATCATCCATAGAAATACGGCCGCCGAAATTGTAATGATCGCTTGAATTGAGTAGGCTAGAGTGATCCCGCCCCCGATGAGCCTAACGGCCGAGAATGCGCTTTGCATTCTAGCAAAGCCTGCTATCCCCTCTTCTAGCCATATCCTGGATAGCGGGACGCCTGACCAAAACTGACGCCATATCTCAAGCCCGAAAATTTGCGTCGCCGCAATTGCCAAGGAGCAAACGGAAAATGCTGCGCCGAGCGCCATCTTCCAGTTTGCCCGTGCAAGGACCACAACGACCAGCATTGGTGCAAGTTGTGGTTTGAAGCATAACGAGCCAAGCACAACGCCAGCAGCAACCGGGTATCGATCCGACATCAGCAAGCCAGTTCCAACTATCGATGTCGATAGAAAAGCGTTTTGGCCGTGAATGATGTTTATCAGAACTGCGGGGAAGCACAGTATTGGCACAACGGCGTCGGATCGTCGGACAAAACTCCATACGATTGCAACGTAAGCCGCTCCGGTTGCAGCAAGCCAGATGAACAGTGAAATAAGATAAGGCAAAAGGCCAAGTGGGGCGATGACCAAAAGCGCGGGAGGCGGATAAAACCAAGCGTAGTATTGTACGCCTTTTCCGAAGTAGGCTTCCTGAGCCGCGTAATGCTTGACCGGATCGTATGCGTCCCCCGCATTTCCGGACAAAACTAGACCTGACGCAGCCCAAAAACTTGAAAAATCCGTTCCAAAGGGCTCGCCGCGAATGTCAAGCTTGCCATCTCCAGTCAGAACGTAGGCAACCAACAAAGCAGCGCTAATCGTCAAGAATATCTTCGGGTACGACCGAACGCGGGTCGCCGTCAGCCATCCGCCTGAGCTCAAGATCGACAAGGGCGCCATTTTTCCCGTCACCCGATATTAGTGTTCATCGAACCGCCGCTGCCAAACTCGCGGGGCCAATATTGAGTTTTAGCGAATGCACCCTTCCGATCGTCCCATCGATAGAATCAATCGGATACAAGCTTAACCAGGCCTTTCAACAAGCACCATCATCTCCGCCTTGATACCACCGGAGTTGCGATTGTCTGCCCGGTCTACTCGATGGCGCCAGTCCGGCGCACATGCGTTACTCCGTTCGACAAAGACGGCATCTTTCCCGGCCGATATTAGCGCTCCATTGAATCGCCGTCCCCAAATAGCGAGGCTTCGATATTGGCTCGCGAAAGCAATTTCCGATCGTCCCAAGCTTATTATTGTGGAAGCAGATTGAGATTCAGCACTCCGCAGAAGTGGCGGCGAGATGCTCTCTATAGCAGAAGCGAATGCGCGTGCCATGCCTAGCGTATCGTTCGGCGAGCGTTGCTTCCACTCGATGGACGATATGTCCCGAAGCGGTAATTGGGAGAACGTATTCGTGATCGCCGCCGGAATGATGACCGCGGTCCACTTGGTGGCGGGATGGCAGCGCCCGCGTCGGGCCGTGATCGTGTCGGGTATCCTGTGGCTACTCTACGCCTTCTACGAGCACCAGGTGGCGATCGGCGTCCTGTGCGATGCGGACTGCAACATTCGCGTCGATCTTGTGTTCTTCTTTCCCATACTGGGGCTCGCAACCCTCTCCGCCTACCACTCGTACAATCGAACACGACGCCCACTGTGAAATCGGGTATTGCACCCGCAAATCTTGCGGTGACGGATTGAGAGAGCTTTGACCTCCACTTTGGTAAACTCATCCAATCGCGCTGGTGGATCAGTTGTCCGCTCTTGTAGATTGCGATAGGCTGTTGGCTTTCAAAGGCCCTGGGAGGCTTTGACAATGGGATTTTATCTTAGGGGCCATATCCACCAGCTATTCGAGATCGGCTTGCGGGCAACGAAATGAGCGCCCCTGTTTTCTGCAAGCGGCAAAGGCGGGGAATTGCGGATTGCGGGCTTGTGACTGCGGGGCTCGCGCTGAGCGTATCAATCGCAGCCGCTGCCGAGATAAAGTCCATCAATCTCAAAGACGATAGCGTCGAAATTTCCATATCCGGCAAGATCGCATCGGGTGACGCCGATTTAGTGGCCGCTCGCATCAAGGCGGCGACAGACGCGGGTAAACTGGTTACCTCAGTGCGGCTGAACTCGGAGGGCGGCAACCTGCTGGAAGGTGTCCGATTGGCAGCCGTCGTCAGGTCTGCCAAGCTGGCCACGAACGTCGGACAAAACTCTACCTGCGCATCTGCCTGCTTTTTCGTCTTCGCTGCCGGCGAAGCAAAGTTCGCGTATGTTCACGCCCGTATTGGAGTGCATGGCGCCTCCGAGGACGGCAGCGAATCTCGCAAAGGAACCGTGGCGATGGCGCGTATTGCGGAAGAATTGACTGTCCCGTCGTCAATCATCCGCCGCATGGTAAATACGCCGCCGAACGAAATGACTTGGCTCAGCCTTAATGATCTACGATTGATGGGGGCGGATATCAAACACTACAAAAACCAGTGAAGCCGCGTTACGAGGGACCGTGCGATGCGGAACACTCGAATTTTGATGACAGTGAGTTTGCTCGTGACGCATACCGCTGGATTGGCCAACCCAGTGGAAGGGCCCGGCGCGACTACGTGCGCCCAATTTAGTAATATGTACCGGGCTAATTCGGGAATTGAGGATTCGTTTTTTATCTGGGCTCAAGGATATATGTCGGCCCTCAACATGAACGTTTTGACGAGCAAGCTTCCGCCGCGCGAATTAGCAGGCAGAGCGGCCACCCATAAAGGGACCATCCGCAGTTATTGCGCAGACAACCCACTAAAGAACTACATGGATGGTGTCATCGAGTTATATAAGACGCTGCCTCATCAAAAGCTGTAAGTCAGCCGCTTGATCCTGAGACCGCCGCCCTGCACGCGACCTCAATTTTGCTAATTGACCGGCAGACGGTTCCAACTTCAACGCTGCGGCCCCAGGCGTAATCGAAAACGGGACTATATCTTTAACGTGAGCAGCACGATGGTCGAAGGTGCAACGGAGCTGACTATAAGAGCGAGCTAAAAGCCGAAAACTTTCAATCCTTTCCTTTCCGAAACTTTTCGGGCTTTCGAAGGCGCACGCCGGCGCCGCCGCCGTTCTCGTCGATAAACTCGACGCCGGCCGACTCCAATGTCGATTGAATTTTCGCACCGGTTCCGCTTCGGCCACCCAGTGGGCCATCATTTGCTTCAAGCCTTTTTATCGTCGGGAGCGAGACATCGGCTGATTCTGCAAGTCGCTCCTGCGACCAAGCCAAAAGAGCTCGCGCGGCCTTTATTTGTCGAATTGATACTTTCGGTATTGACTTTGGTGCCATTCTTTTTGATACTTTTAGTATCGAACGAAGGAAATCCTCGTTCGCCGATTCAGGAGAATTGCAATGTCTCACGCACCGCGACCGCTTGGCAATAATGGGGAGAAAGTCGGCCGCCGCTCTTTCATCGGTGGCTCCGATGCCCGCGTCATCATGGGAAGCGATGAAAGCGCGCTCCTACGACTGTGGCGGGAAAAGCGTGGCGAGGTCATCCCCGAGGACCTGTCGGGTAACCTCATCGTCCAGCTTGGGACGGTGACAGAAGACCTCAATCGGCGCTGGTATGAACTCAACAGCGGCAATGTCATCAAGGATGTCCAGAGACGCGCCCAGCACCAGGTAATCCCATGGATGGCTGCAACCCTGGACGGGGTTGTCGAGAGCACTGGAGCCGTCTTCGAAGCCAAATTCATGCTGCCCTGGTCGTTCTCCGAGGAAGCCGCAGCCGAGAAGCACATGGCTCAGCTTCAGCACAACATGTGGGTGATCCAGTCGCGCTCTGCGGTGCTTTCCATCATCACCGGCGGCGGCAAGTGGGTCGAAATGAAGATCCCTGCCGATCCGCTCTACCAGCATCTGCTGCTCACGGCAGAGAAGAAATTCTGGCGCTGCGTCGAGAGCGGCGAGCCTCCTCATTTGTTCGGAGTCGAGACGCCAAGGCCACGCATCGAGGCGGTCCGGATCGTCGATATGACGTCCTCCAATTCCTGGGCGGATTTGGCCGGGGTGTTTTGCCAGACCCGCGGGGCTTTTCTCAATCATGAAGCCGCGAAAGTCGAGCTGAAGAAGCTGATGCCGGAGGACGCCAAGGAGGCGATCGGGCATGGCATCCGCGCCAAGCGATCCAAATCGGGCGCCATCAGCTTTGATCTCCAGGTAGCGGAGGCCGGTCATGCAGCGCTCTAGTGAATCAATCGGCGCAATTGCGGGTGCGTTGGCCAAGGCTCAGATCGAACTTGCCAACCCCGAGAAGTCGCTGACCGCGACCATCCGCTCGCCTTTCCCACGCGAAGACGACCGCAGCTTCCGCTACGCGTCCCTAGCCAGCGGGTTGGATCTGGTGCGCAAGAGCCTCGGCCGGCAAGAGATTGCAACTGTCCAGACCACCTCGATCGACGAGAGCGCCGGGTTGATCCGGCTGACAACGACACTGGCGCATTCGTCTGGTGAATGGGTGTCCTCGGACTGGCCGGTCTGTCCGGTCAGTGAAACAGCAGCACCACATCGCATGGGAGCCGCTCTCACCTATGCAAGGCGCTATGCGCTGTTCACCCTGGTCGGCATTGCCGGCGAAGATGATCTCGACGCCCCGGGCCTAAATGGCGCCCTGCCCCGCCTCGCCGGATCGGACGGGCCAGGCCCGCAAGTCGTCGTGACGAACGGATCGGGCTCGCAGCCTGATGCTACAGGAGCCGCATCCATCCCACAGGCCGCGACGTTCGATCGCCGTCGCAAACCGGCCAGACCGCTGCACGTTCTCCTGAGTGCGGAGAATTCCGCAGCTTTGCGCGAGAAACTAATCTGCGAACTCCAGGTATTTTCGGAGTCTGACGCTCTGACAAACTGGGCGCAGCGGATACTGGCGCTCAAAAACCAACTCACCGGACCGGACGCCCACGAGGTCGAGACCGCCTTTGCTGCGAAGCTCAACGAGCTCGGCGGAGACGGTTTTGCAGCGTCGGACACTTTCGGGTCAAGTGCAGCAGTTTCGGGCGACGGGAACAACGAAACCAAGACTTCAAGCGGTGACGCCGGCTCGAACAACGACCCGATAGCCCCAAGCCAAAAACGTCCTCGCGCACGTCAGCTCACCGGTGGCCGCCTGGCGCGGCGAGTAACCACGAGCGAAAACGGACCGGGGGATGCCGGACGATCGGAGACTGCCGCTCATACTGTAACACCGTTGAACAAGGAGCTTCGGCAGCGAGACCTGGATCATCTGCGGTTCGTGCGCGCCCAACCTTGTCTGGCCTGCGGTCGCAGCCCGTCAGATGCACATCATCTTAAGTTTGCTCAGCAGCGCGCCCTCGGTCGCAAAGTCAGCGACGAATTCACCGTTCCGCTGTGTCGCACTCACCATCGGGAGCTTCACCAACGCGGCGACGAGCGTTTATGGTGGCAACACCGCAATGTCGATCCGTTGAATACGGCGCATCGGCTGTGGCAGCATACACGATCTAAAGGCAGCGACGCCCCGACGAGCGCAATCGTAGAACCACGGATGCGCGCTGACTCCTGATAACGTCGTTCTCCGATGTGTCGGCTCAATCGGATGTCGATACTCACTCGCAAAGAACGCGAACCGAGGCGACGTTATACTTTGCGCACCCAGTCAAGGCCGGCAGGCCAATTTTTCACGCGAGATCTTGTTCTTCCGCGGAGATTTTACGCGCATGGCGAAACTTATCATCGCCCAAACGTCACGAGAACAGCGGGCATGGGCGACGAAGTCGAAGTTGATGTTGTCGGCGCGGTCGACGTATCCGAAGCCGATTGTCTGTCGCGAATCATGTCTGCAAATGGCGTAGCGGGCCTCGGCTTGTGATCAATCCCATCGATTCCGCAGCCGCACACGGTGCAAAGTTCGCCGATGCTCAGTTCGCGAATTTGGCTGGTCATTGTCCCTCCCCGGTCATTCTGGGACGGGCGGTGATCGCTCGTCATGCCGATCAACCTAGTCGGAAATTTGAGAGCCCAATGTGAGGAGAATCACACTGAAACTCGCCGGGGCCACTACCCTATGGAACGACTTTTTTGGTTAGACTGATCCGTAAATTCCAAGACAGAGGGCTTGCCGCGACATGTCAGAACCTCGCAGGAGATCGGTGGGAATACTTGTTGTGAAGTTTCTCCTGGGTAACGATGAGCCAGCTTTCATTACTGCGGCAGCTGGAGCAATCCTCGCCTTAGGCATCATTATATTCTTCCATATCGTGTATTTCAGCCCTCCACCCTACCCACCGCTTTGGCAGACGATCGGCGCCGGAATAGCAATCGGCTTATTTTTGATGCCTTTTTTCTTTATGGCGATTTCACGGACAATTCGGTTCATGTCGCATTGGGCAGTCCTTGCTCTCATGACAGCCGCAGGTGGCTATCCACTGGTTATGTGGCACCTGAGAGCACTCGGAGTCACTCAATTCCTATTCCTTGTAGTTTGTGTCGCCTATGTAGCCGCAGCGATACTCGTCGCGAGACTGATTGTGATACGGCTGCGGCGTTCATCACTGTGATGATAGTCAGCGCAGCAGAGCGGCGGGAGACTGAGGAGGATTGGAGCTGGTATGCAGATCGCAGCTCCGACATCAGGGTTGAAGGCATCAACGGCGGCAGATGGAAGTGGACGGTTCTCCTCGTCCGGATGCACCGATGTAGTACGTTCAACAGGTTATGCGGCCACCGGCCTTCTGCGGCGAGCGGCCCGATGACGCCGCCTGTTCAGGCTGACCTGCTTCATCTGGGGCAATGGTGAAGGAAGCACCAGCGTTGCGAGAACGTCGGGCGCCTGCCCCTCGCCGGGGTTGATTTGAATCGGATTTTCCAGGGCAGCTAGAAACGTTCGGCCTGCAAAAGTGATCTGCCACCCTAAATCGTCGCGTAAGACAAAGGATTGGCTGAAGATATCGAGGCCTGGAGCGCGCGTGGCCAAGCGTTTCGTCCGGTCCGTCCAGTCTTTGCCACTAGAGATCAGTATTGCAACCGCATGCCTGAGCTCGGCCAGCGTTGCGCGGCCCTCGGGATGCCCTGCCAAAACCTTCAATACTGTAATCTGAAAACTCACCACACGCCCCAAGACGCAACGGAATTTTCCTAAAAAAGAGACGTTATCCCCCTCCTCTGCGGGAGTCTGTCGAAATTGTGACACAGAATCGGTGGTGCATCGCCTTTCAGGCCGGTGTGGTAAACGTGCATCACAATGAGCCCCCATCGGATACCGCGTTGACGAGCTTTTACGCACTTACAGGGAGGGTTCCCGGTGTCCTGAAGGGTTAATCATGTCATCGTCAAACGGGACTATAGTTCCTCTCCCGGCCTCAGACGTACGGCGACGAATCACGTAACTTGAACGCACGAAGCTCGTCAGAACGGAGGCAGGGCCATGAGTGCTGAGTCCCGGTGTTTCGCTTGCGAGATTGGAAGGCATCTCATTGAGGTTGCCCCGATCGCCGACGGCTACGACCTGCGATCGTTCAAATGCCCGAACTGCGGCAGCATGATGCGGCTGGTAGTGCTTCGAACGATCGAGAGGATCGATCGCATCGCTTGACAGTTTTACTCGTGCGGATGCACCCGCAGGCGATTGCGATCATCGCATTTCCGGAGGGCGAATATCCTCCCAACAGCCCCTGAGTAAGCCGCGTTGCTCGGTGCAGCAGTCCAATGCACCCTGACCCCAATATGCCCGTGTGCGCTGCGGGACTATTGCCTTCGTTCCCGGTCCGTTTTTATATGTCCCGATCGGGGTCAGGCAAATGCAAATTTTGAAGCTAATCGCGATGAGAGTGGCGTTAGGAATGGCCTTTGCGCACGTCGCCGCCTTGCTCCCAACAGGCACCAAACCGGCCGAAGCCCAGGGTCTCTTTGGCGGACTTGGTCCGCCGGCATCTTACCAATACTTTCGGCCCCCTCCGCAGCATGTCGCGCCTCCCACCCGATCTAAACGGCGTGAGATCAAGGTTTCAGTACCATCACCAGAATCCACACCTATCGATGAGAAGTATGCCAAGGGCTCCATCGTGATCATTAATCACGAACGAAACTTGTATTTCGTGGAAGAACCGGGACGCGCCACCCGCTATCCCGTAGCCATCGGCACGTCCGGCGATCAATGGGAGGGAGTAGAAACAATAACGGCCAAACGCGAAAATCCGCGGTGGTTTCCTTCGGAAGATGTCCAGTGGGAGACGGGGGTGCCACATATGGTCCCTCCCGGGCCTCAGAACCCGCTCGGGCCTCGCGCGCTTTACTTGGGCAACACTCTGTATCGCATCCATGGGACCAACAGACCCGGGTCAATCGGCGGAGCCGTCTCGCGCGGATGTTTTCGTATGCATAACCCTCATATCATCGAGCTCTACGCGAAGACACAAATCGGCTCAAACGTCTATGTCATCCCCTGAAGCTCGCCGCTCCTCATTCGGGCATGTATATTGGCTTGCCATCTCGAAGCAGTGAACAGGTTCATTGCCCGCTAGCCGAAGAAACAATGCTGCGGTGCGGACGAAGCCGTTCCCTTCGGGACGCGACGTCGTCCCGAAACCGTCACCCGACATAAATGATCGGCCAAACCAGAGGATTGATCATGTGGACGCTTATTAGCCTAATGTACCGTGAGTATTGCTGGGCGCTCTCGGCTGAAATCCGCAAATATCACCTAGCAACGGCGGCCTGAGACGCCATGGAATATCTCGGCGTAGAATATCGGGTGGTCCAGGGCATCAAACGGGGTTTTTGGAAATGGTCAGTCGAGATCGCGACGGGCAAAAAGTCGGGCACATCCGATAGCAAGGCCGCGGCGATGGCGGCAGCACAGCGCGCGATCAAGAACGCGCTCGAGCCCGATCGAGGGCCGCTCAGCAGGCCATGATCCACCGGGCATTCCTACACAAAGCTATGCATTCCAGTAAGCGAAGCTTAACCGTTCACCGGTAACAGGCACCTCGTATGCTCAAAGCAAGACCACGTCTTAAGCAAAAGCGCCAGCAGGTTCGCAGGCGTCGGCATCAATCCGCCTGGATTAAGCTTGATGGCGAGACGGTTGATCACAAATGCTGGGTCGAAGATATCTCACAAGACGGCGCGAAGATAACCGTCGAGGTAGTCGCGGAAGTTGGAAGTCACTTTAGCGTTGCTTTCGTGCCGCACGCACCCAAACGACGGTGCGAAGTTGTTTGGCGTGAAGGGAAGACCCTGGGTATCAAATTCTTAGGGTGAGAAACTGCGGGTATGCAATTTTTTGAATGTCCACGCGCATTAGCATAAGCAAAGCGAGCTTCGGTGTACGGGTTTCGGGGTGGGCCGGTTTTCAACCGTCATCGGACGCTGACGAACGCCCCCCAAGCGGTCGCCAGAGCCGCGCCTGCCAAAACGTAAAGTGGATTATCGCAAAACGTTCTGCCATATCGGCACATTGTTGCGCCAAGGCTGCCGATCTCATTTTGGCCGGCGGCGTA
>JAUXWZ010000002.1 GCA_030684835.1 Beijerinckiaceae bacterium | reverse complement strand
CATTTGTGATCAAGTACACGTTTGGCGTTGAACCGCTTCAGCAATATCTGGTCGAGTTTCCAGACGGCCGAGTTCAAGCCCTTTCCGTGTCATGGGACTCAAGGCCAAAAGAGAGCGGCGGACAGAGGTGGTTTCATCTTTATCCAAACGAAAAGGTCGATCACACTGACGTTCTTCATTGGACAAAGTTGAACCAGAACTGGAACTTCATGTGCGCCGAGTGTCACTCCACAGGCGTCCGCAAAAACTATGATGCGGCTCGGGACAGTTTCAAAACGACGTTTTCGGAAATTACAGTCGGTTGCGAGGGCTGCCATGGGCAAGGCTCCCGACATACAGCCTGGGCGCAATCACAAAAGACGCTTCTCCCATTCGCCAAGTCCCACGATCACACATTTGGTTTGCTCGTCCGATATGTGGAACGACTGAACGTCACCTGGCCTATAGATGAGACAAGCGGCAGCGCGAGGCGGAGCGCGCAACCGGCAGCGTGGCGCACGGAAGTCGAAAGTTGCGGCATGTGCCACGCGCGCCGCGGGCAATTGTCCGAAGACTGGGTTCCAGGGCGCTGGTTATCGCACACCCATGCCATATCTCCCCTGTCGCCAGGCCTCTATGATTCATCCGGCCAGATGGATGATGAAGTATTCAATTACGGGTCGTTCAAACAAAGTAAAATGTTTGAACAGGGCGTAACATGCTCGGACTGCCACGACCCCCATTCCGGAAAGCTGCGTATCGCCGGCGATGGCGCATGTTTGCAGTGTCACGCGGCCGATAAGTTCTCAGCCGCTACCCACCACAGGCATGAGGCCGCATCTCCGCAAGTAAGTTGCGTCAATTGCCACATGCCGGTGCGAACATACATGGTTGTCGATGATCGGCATGACCACAGTTTCAGGGTGCCCCGGCCGGATCAAAGCATAACGTCGGGCGCTCCTAATGCGTGCAACGATTGTCATAAAGACAAAGCCGCCAAATGGGCTGCCGACGCTATCGAAGTTTGGCACGGGCCCCAGCGCAAAGGCTTTCAGAATTATACTGCCGCCCTCGCCGCTTCGCGCGCAAACCTGCCTGAAGCGGCGCGGCTTCTCATCGCCACGATCAATGACAGATCCGCCCCGTCCATCGCGCGGGCGACTGCGCTCTCCGAACTTGCTGCGCATGCGTCGCCGGAAGCGATAGCAGCGGCTCGCAGGGCCATCACAAATACTGATCCGATGGTGAGGATAGCTGCGCTTGAGGTGCTCGAGGCTGCCCCGCAGCAACAAATTTGGTCCATTGCGAGCCCCCTTTTGTCTGATCCAGTGCGCGGTGTGCGCATACGCGCAGCGCTGCTTCTTGCCTCCGTCTCGCCAGCAATGCAGTCGGCCAGCGGTCGGCGCGCATTCGAGAAAGCCGCCGAGGAGTTTATCGCCGCGCAGAAACTCAATGCCGACAGGCCGGAGTCCCGCACCGGGCTAGGCACGTTCTACCGACGGCAGGGCCGAATTGCTGAGGCGGAAGCGGAGTACAAGGCCGCGCTCCGGCTGAGCTCACAATTTGCTCCTGCCTTCGTCAATCTCGCGGACCTTTATCGACACGCTAACCGGGAGGCCGATGCCATCTCGATCCTGCGCGAGGGCGTCAAGACATCGCCGGGCAACGCTGCTGTGTTGCATGCCCTAGGGCTTGCGCTCGTGCGCGCGAAAAACGAACCTTCCAAGGCGATTCAAGCATTGGAACAGGCCGCGCGGCTCGCGCCCGAAAGCCCGCGCTATGGTTACGTCTATGGCGTCGCATTGCACTCCACCGGCAAATTATCAGACGCCGTCGCAGAGCTGCGCGCAGTGGTCGCGCGGCATCCTGGCGACCGTGATGCGCTAGCGGCTTTAGTGATCTTCGAGCAGGAAGTGGGCGATCTCCCCGCAGCCCTGCGTCACGCGGAGCAGTTGAGCGTGATCACGCCTGACGATGCATCTCTACGACGCATCGCAGATGATCTGCGGCGCCGCATCGAGGCTCAACGCTGAGTCGAGCTTCCGCCAGTAGGCGACGAGTTATTTCGCCTATGACCAGCAATGGACAATGCCGGACGATACGAGAGCTATGCGCGGAAGTTGGTGACGGCGCGAATCGGTGAAGGCGGCATATCTTGGGTTGCCGGACGAACTCGCTTCTCCATTGAAGGGGCGATATGCCGTGCCGAACGATAACGTGACCAAAACTGATTCAGCCAGGATCCTTCGAGGGTCCGCTCACCGAGATGGTGCTTAACGGGGAGTAGCATCCGTCCGATGGCGGTGCGCCAGCCGCGTGCGCGGCCCAGCGGCCGCAGCGGAGGATGCCCCAGACTTGTCACCTTCGACCGTCGCCCTGCTCAAAGAGGTACGGATCGAGGAGCACGCCCGCTGGCAGAAGCGCGATCTATTGGCCCGACGCTACGTCGACGCTACGTCTATGTCTGTGCGGACGGGATCCCATCGGCAAGCCCGGCTCGAGGACGAGAAGCAGTGCATTCTGGTCATCATTGAAGCGGCGCTTGTGGGGACGACGAAGAAACGACTCAGCTTCACCGACGGCGCGAAAGCGAGCAGAATTGCTGCTCGGCTTGGAGCCCGTGGACAGGAGCAACTTAAACCTCGGGCCTCCCGCCCAGGCGAGCGGCAAGGCTGAGAAGGCTGGTTAAATCCAAACTACCGATCTTGCGTCCATCTTTAGTCGAGGAGCGCTAAATCGCAACTTTCTGGCTCTAAGATCTTGAAATACTTGGTGCTCCCTAGGGGAATCGAACCCCTGTTTTCGCCGTGAGAGGGCGAGAGAATAAGTATCTCGGCGTGCGCCATCGTCCACCAATGTCCAATTAGATCAGAAGGATAACAAAATATCGTCCGCCAACGTTTTCCGCTGTACGCGCTTGGATATTTGACAGATATTTGATAGGTTCAGGGCATGCCCAAAACGCTCAGGGAAGCAGCCCTCACGACACGTAGCGCCCGGACGAAACTCCTCCCAGGAGTTCACTGGCGCAACATCGACCCAGATACCCACCTGGGCTACCGCAAGGCGCCGCGTGGAGGGCGCTGGCTCGTTAGATCGTACCGTGGCGCAGGCGACTACACGCAGGCCACGCTGGCGACTGCCGACGATACCTTTCCCGCGAATGGCTGCGACATCCTAGACTTCAATCAAGCCGTCCGGTGCGCGATAGGTTATGTGAGCGGGAGGCGCGCAACTGAACAGGCTCAAGTCGCCGGACGGGACCTTCTGGTCAAAGATGCTGTGGCTGAATACCTGGAGGTACGCGAAGCGCGGGAGCGCGCGCACAACGGCGCGGAGCGGCTCAAACGGGATGCCCGCTCGAGGCTGACAAAGCACGTCCTGCGGTCCGCCCTCGCGGAGGTACCCGTGCGGATCTTGGGCGACGATCTACTTCGAGACTGGCGTGCCGAGCTGCTGCCTCAACTCGCAGCGGGCACAATACGTAGGCTGGTCAATGACCTGAAAGCAGCGCTCAACCTCGCCCTGCGAACCCATAGAAAGCGGCTGCCACCTGAGGTTCAGACAGCGGTCCGCGAAGGGCTCAGAGCGGAGGACGCTCGCTCGGCACAACCCCGACGTCAGATCCTGAATGATGACGATGTTCGCCGAATCGTGGCGGCCGCTCACCAGATCGACCTGGACTGCGGCGCAGATGGAGACACCGCACGAATGGTGATGATTCTCGCGGTAACCGGCGCTCGCTTTGGGCAGGTCGCCCGAATGTTGGTCTCTGACGTTCATCATGACGTTTCCAGGCTCATGGTGCCGACAAGCAGAAAAGGCCGCGGCAACAAGACTACTGAGCGAACTGCCATTCCGGTTGGGACCGATGTTATCGAGGCCCTTCGTCCCGCTTGGGAAGGAAGAACCGGATCTTCGCCACTCCTTGAGAGATGGCGCCATCGGCAGATAGCGCCCGCCAAATGGGAGCGAGAGCGCCGCGGCGCGTGGGCATCGGCTAGCGATTTGCGCAGAGCGTGGGCGAGAATAATCGCGATAGCGAACGTTGGGTCCGACACGCTCCCCTATGCCCTACGGCACTCAAGCGTAGTACGGGGCCTCCGGGCGGGCTTACCCACGCGGCTAGTGGCGGCACTTCATGATACGTCGGTCGGCATGATTGAGGCGCACTATGCTGCGTTCGTGGTGGATGCCATGGAAGAGGTCGCTGCCCGGGCAGTTTTGCCACTAACCGAGCCAGCAAATCCTATTTACTCGCAGCGCGCATCTCCTCGACTATTTCCATAGTCTCGACGCTCACGCGCGTAACCCGCATGAGTAAGTCCACGACCTTCTCCTTGTGGTCGGCGAAGCGGTAGGTGTTGAACTTCTCGCGGATGGTCGGGTCTTTCGGCGTCTTTTCCTTGTGCTGGTCGAGAATCCAGTCAAGCGCTGTGCGGTTGCCCAGGCGATAGGTCCATGCGGACGCGGGCACGCCTGATAGTTGCGTCTCACTGTCGAGCGTGATGATCCCGCTCTCGTGGTCGGAGCGCAAAATGTTCTTGGGCGTCAGCGCCGCCTTGCGCGATTTCTCGTCCACACCATCGGTGCGCGTCAGAGGCCACGGCTCGACGCTCTCATAGCCGATATGCAGCGTCATCAGCTTTTCGCCCCAGTCTGCCCACCGCCAGAAATCGGGATAGAATGGAATGCGCGGAAACTCGCGCTTGAGGTTCTGCGCGTATTTTTCGCGATAAAGCGGATCGTGCAGGACGGCGTAGACGTAGTGGAAGATCCCATCCTTGCTGATCTCGCGCTTTTCCGCTTTACGCTTCCCCTGCACGGCAGGAGAAGGAAGCGCGCCGTACTTTCCGTAGTGCGCTACGAATTTATTGATCGCCCAGTCGGTAATGTTTTCGATGCGGTCGCCTTCGCGATTGAATCGATATAGCGGAACTCCTTGGGTCCCGCCGTTTCCCTGTTTCAATAATCCAAGGTCATAAATACGATCTACCGCATGAACGGCTATTTCATGGCTCGAAGCAATACCCAAAAAGCCAATTACCTTGTTAGGGCAATTCTCACGGAAGAATGAAGGCAGTTGGTAGACCATTCCATTGAAGTGCTTGTCGAAATAAACCCACTGTTTCACAAATGGACGGAACGCCGCAGAAGTCACGCTGTTGGGGTTGAAAGCTTTTTGTATTCCTTTTCCAAGGTACTTTTCTAACTCTCGATCCCACTTGATTGAGTTACGACCAATGTAGGACCTTTTATTCCTCGTTAGTTCATATGTCTCGACTAAAAGTGCAGCCTTGTTTTCTAATGTTACACGATCAAGACTATATACCCATTCGTCTCGGTAAGTTCCGAGACCACGTGAAAAAGTTTGAAAAATAGCTTGATTTCGTGTTCCTGAACGTCCAGCTTTCGTTGCCTTAGTAACAATTGGTAGCAAGCTATCCCAATCATTTTCAGTCTTATTCACCCAATTATGTTTGGCGTCAGGGCGGACTAACTCGAAATCGAGATGGGTTATTGATTCCGAACTTGAAAGCCATGAGAGTTTGTCACTTGCTACCTCGTCTTCTGGCCGTCGCGTATAATGAATGGCTACCTCTTTTTGCAATTTGCGCTTCACGAGGAAAGCGATGCTCACGCCGGTCTGAATCCCAAACACATTATGTTTCGTCCCGGAAAGCTTAGGGTTCGCGCGGATGTCGCCACCGAGATCTACGATAAAAATTTCGTTAAACTCTTCTGCGATATCCCGACGAAAGCCATCAAAAGCTGCCTTCTCGATGAAATTACGATTCGTAATAAACGCGAGTATGCCGTCGTCGTGCAAACGATCTGACGCCCAGCGGAAGAACCGAGTGTACATATCATAAACACTATTCTTGTTCTGAGCAGTTCCCTTGCGGATGTATGTCGCCGCTATTCGCTCGTCAATTCGTTGGTAAGCGCGATTTGCATTCCGCTGATTGAAATTTTCCTGCCACGCGTTGTACGGTGGATTACCAATGACGACGGAAATCTTGCGCCTGTTCTGCCGCTTGATGCGTTCGATGTTTTCTTCCGAGACGGCGCCAAATAAATCGTGCTGGTGCCCCGATCTAATCCCAAGGCCATGCACGTTATCCAGCGTGTCCACAAAACACAGGTTCGGATAATCCGCATATTGCCCCATGATCGCGGCATAGGTCGCCTCGATATTCAAATTGGCGACATAATAGGGCAAGATCGCCACTTCGTTTGCGTGCAGTTCTTCCTTGTACTTATGGGCGAGCTTTTGCTTTTGCCCGCGAAAATGCTCCAGCAATTCGCAGATGAACGTGCCGGTGCCCGTGGCGGGGTCGAGAATTTCCACGTCGCGGTCGATGAGCGCCTTGCCGAAATGTTTCTGGCACAGCCAGTCGGCGCTTTCGATCATGAAGCGCACGATCTCCTGCGGCGTGTAGACGACGCCCAGCCGATCAGCCGCCTTCTTGTTGTAGACCTTGTAGAAGCCCTCGTAGATGACCTTGAGAAAGGTCTGCTTCTCGCTGTGGCTCTTGATCTGGTGCGCAGTGGCGCGGATGGCGTTGTAATAGGGCTCAAGACCTTTCAGCGTGTTCTTTTTCAGGGCGCCGGTGAAGAACAGTTCCTCCAGCGTGTAGAGTTCCTTCGCCACGTTGTTCTGCCGGTGGAAATCGTCGTTGTCGAACACCTTGGCGAAGATTTCCTCCGTCAAAATGTGCTGGATCAGCATTTCGCGCACATCATCGGCGGTGACGGTGGGATTGATCGTCTCCCTGGCGTGCTTTAGAAATTTGACGGTCGCTCGGCGGAAGGCGGCATTGTCCGCGCTCGCCTTGTCGATCATTTCGCGCAGCGCCTTGAGGACTTCCGGCAAGTCCGTCTGGAACTGGACAACTGCGCGCCGGAAGTCCCGAATCTCCTGCCGCTCGTAGCTGAAGAACAAGTTGAGCAGATGCTCCAGCCTCGCCACGTCCTGAACTGGGCATCGTGTGACCTCATTGCCATTCTGGATTAGGACTGCGGTGGCGCTGTCCTCAAAAATGATGTTGTCGCGGGGGTAGCCCCGCCGAAACTTCGCGGCGATCTCCTTGTCGAGATTGTCCTCCTCGTCCTTGGCCTCCCAATAGCCGAATGGAAGGCGAAGATCGTAAACAAGCGCACCATCGATCCAACGACTCTTGCCGTCCTGTTTTGGCAACTCATATTGATTGATGAAAATCAGATCCCTGGTCTTGGCGTATGACTTCAGCAGATCCTTGAAGGCCTCGCTGACGACCCCCTCGCGACCCGTGCCCGACACGCTTCTCAGAACGTCGAGGTCGTTCAGATATTTCGTGATCGCGAGTTGACTCATATTGGCTCCGAACCCCCTGCACCGAATCGCCGAATTCTAGCCGGGACCGTGGCCAATTTGACCAGTGCTTAGCAGCTATTCGCCCCAGAGACCTTCCGAATGGTTACGAGGCGGGCTGGTCGTTGGAGCCGGTTAGGCGCGGGATGCGCTGTTATTGGCCGCTGTGAATGGCGTGACCTCTGTTGACGATTTGGCCCGGAAGGCCCGCGCCTTGCTCAAAGAGGACGCCGCAGCGTAGTTCTTGCGTCGGCGCTCCCAGGTGATGGATCTATGTTCACGCAGGATTTGCAGATTCTATTCGCGCAGTGGCTGCGAAACGCCGAGCGCATTCTCACCGAGGCTTGGCGCGGTGATCAGTCGTCGCTGTTGATCGTCGGGCTTGCGGTCGGGTCGGTTATTCTGTTCGTGGCGGCCATCGCGATGCCGTTTCGGCGACGGCGATCGACGACTCGGTTTTGCGACTGGCGTCCCGATGGATTGCTTCCGCAAACAGAAAGTGGGCACTGGCGATGGAAGTGCCGCCACTGCGGCGAGTCCGCTTTCGGGACAGACAAGCGGGCACCGGTCGAGTGCGTTCGGCTGCTGAAGCCGCGCCCCCTCTAAAGCTGTTGCTGCGTTTCGATTTATCCGCAAGCCTGGCAGAAGTGTGCAACAGTGACGCCTTAGGGGGCGCCATGTTTGATGAACTGGACGGTTCGCCAGAAGAGGTAGCGGTTCTCAATGCCGCGCTCGACCGGCTGTGTGGCATAGACCCTAGCGACGCGATTCGCGTTCTTGCCCCAGTGATCGATTTGCCCGACGCGGTTGTGAACTCGGCCACACTGGCTGGAGTATCGCGCGAGCGGGACGCCCAACAAGTTGCCGGAAAGATGCAGCCTGGCAGTGAGATTCTCCCGCCGGCGGGAAAATCTCACTAGGGAACGATGGACCGGCCCCGGAGTCATTGGCTCAGGAGCCCTGACCATGCCGACCCAAGTCGTGATCATCAATCTCACAGCGACCGTCTTCGTCGATGCCGAAGATCCAGCCGCGGCGATCTCTATGGTCGAGGATTCGCTCGCCGACGTTGAAGTAAAGCTGGGGTTGGGGAAGCTCGACGTTCGTATTGGCCTGGGCGATATGAGCAAGTCCAAGGCGTTCACCGAAGGCGAAGACCCGCCCGGGGACGAGGACGACTAAGGTCGGCGTCCCGATCAAGTCGCAATTGGCGACTTTAACTGTGCAAGTTCGCCTACCTCACCACGACCGCCAGCACGACGCCCAGCGCTGCCGCGTGGCAAGCCACGAAAACGCACT
The DNA here is from genome assembly GCA_030684835.1 of Beijerinckiaceae bacterium. Classification (GTDB taxonomy): domain Bacteria; phylum Pseudomonadota; class Alphaproteobacteria; order Rhizobiales; family Beijerinckiaceae; genus Terripilifer. The sequence goes on along the minus strand of JAUXWZ010000002.1, from coordinate 37,140 downwards.
TCCGCATGCGCAGCCGCCCAAGCTAAGAACCTGTGGCTTTTTTTTAAGGCGCTGCATACGCTCGTCCCTGAAAACGAGCGCCGAGAGTATTCGATGTGGTTTTTTAAGAGTGTTGCCTTCCAGTTCCGAAGAGCATGGGCGCTGGCCGGATTCCGCCGGCGCGAATGGCGCCGCGAGCAGAAACGAAACCCCACCGTGTGGCGCACGCACCTCGGGTTGTTGAGCGAGGATTTACGTCGGATATAAACCTCTGGAACTCGAGTTTATGAGCGCAGTTCAATCAGTTGCCCCATGGTGGCGCGTCGTCGCGGGTCTAGCGTCGCTTTGGGTAGCGCCGGCTTCGGGGCAAGGGACGCCCGCGATCCGATCGTCATCATTGTCCGTCGCAGGCACGCGACTCAACATGGATCAAACACAAGTGCTTCAGTCCCTCCAGGGGCAGCTCCGGATTGGAGCAAAGGTGGAACAAGTTTCCAGTTCGCCAATGATAGTCAATGTTGAGGCGGGAAGTGGAAGTTGCGGATGGGGTCAAGCCGCAGGGTCACCGTGTACGGGCTACCGAGCGATTTTATTCCGTGATAGGGAGGGGCGCAACCGGACCGTCAGCATCGTTTTGGATCAGTATTTTGATTCTCCTGTCCCAATTGCTGAGGTAGACGCCCAGTTGCGTCGCGCCTACGGGCAGCCGGATGTTGTGATTCCTCCCAGGGTCGTAGATTTCGCGCGTATGCAGGTGAAATCAACGGCGAAGTGGTCTGATGGTGCTGATGTGGAGCAGCCTGGTTATTTTCCCTGGACCCTGTGGATTTGGTCTCCTGACTTAAGCAGGGTTCCCAAGGAGGCGCGGCTGAGGCTTTTCGATCTTGGCCCCAACACTGGTGATGTCGGCCTTAGGGCGCCGCTGCTCCGTGTGATCCTTAATAGCTCCGCCGCGATGGTTAAGGGCATGCGAGTGGTGCTCAGTGACCCTGACGGCTTTGTACGTCTAGACGAACTCCGGCCTAGTCCTTCTCAGAAGCCAAGGGCGATCATCCTTGAGTGACGCCGGCTCTGGCGTAGATAGGCTGAGCGTCATCCGCGATTCGCAATAAGATGATTCCACTGCGTGATCTGTTGAGGGCGGCTGCACTACGCTCGTCTCGGCGGCGCTTCCCTTCTGCGCGAGGATGCGGGTCGGCCTGCATTCTTTTTCCTGCTGCGGAAGCAGAGGTATCACAAAACAACACTTCGCCCCTAGGAAGGGAAGTGCAAAAAAAATTCTGGCTGGGGAGATGCTTCGCGCCTGCGCCCCGCACAGCATTCCGCTGCAGCGGGAAGGACCCTGCGCAAGATGATAACCGTGGATTAACCGGCCGGACCGGACACTGAGGCGCATCGTCTGGCGCCACGGGGGGCTCCCCCGTTGCATCGTCCGGTCTACAGGGGGAAATGAGACGCGCGACGTGGGAGAAAGAAGCGGTAAGCAAGCGAACCCGTGCCGCTGGCTTCGCGGAAGTGCTGGCAAACGAGGCGCTGCCTTTGAGAGAGTTGCGCAAACTTTAGAGGAAATCAAACACGCAGCGAAAGCAATTGGCTTGGCACAGCCGATAGTGGGTCAGTTTGAATTTATAATGTGGACTCGCTGTTGCGGCTAAGGATATGCTTCCAAGAAATGGGAGGTGTTTATGCCGAGTTCGAGCCGGATCAGCGAAATCGAAATCTCACGCGCGGTTATGATGATTTTGGCAGATGAGCCCGGAGGTGAGGCGACCATGGGCCGGCTCAAAGAACTGATCCCCAGCTATGTGACCCTATCCGAAGCCGATTGCGTACAGTCAACCACGCGCCCGAATGAAGAGCTTTGGGAGCAGCAAGTGCGAAACATTACGTCGCATTGGCAGACTGAGGGCAACATTATCAACGACGGCTATGTTGAGCGCGTGGAAGGCGGCCTTCGAATAACCGACGCCGGACGCCACCATATTCAACCGTAGGTTAGGCGTGCCGGGCCTTGTACCCGAGGGGCAACCACTTAAGCTCCGATGCGCTTGGCGCCGCCTTATCCCACACGAACCATGCGTAGGCTGTTGTGCCGGACCCCTTAGCCACAGCTCCTGCTGGGTAGAAGGTGATGCGTTCGCTGAAGACCCAAATTCTGCTTGGCGGGTTTGTCGCGAAGATCGTGCGCTGTCTGTTGCCGCCTTCGAGAAAAGCTAGACGCAGCAGGAGTGCGAATTTTCTATCGGCTGACTTGAGTCCCTTGGCTACGAACCCCTCTGCGCTGTTGTAGGGCGGGTTCGTAATGATGTTTGCCGACCGGCGGCTGCTGGAAAGGAAATCAACCCCGGGTTCTCCAAACCCGCGATCATACAAGTCAGAACTTGTAACCGTTTGCCCCGTCCGCTCTAGAACTTCAGACATCGCGCCATTGCCGCAGGCGCATTCCCATATATCGCCCTCAAACTTTTCGTTGTCGATAAGCGCATGCGTCGCCCACTTCGGAGTTGGGAAGTAATCCGGTCCGTCGAGATCAGCAAAGCGCTTCAACGTAGGCTTGAACCCGCCGTTCAATTGATAGGTGGCGTCCATGTTCGCGCTCCAGCTAGAATTAGCCGAAGCATAACAGAATCATATGGTTAACAAGCAGTTAACAGTGCGGCGGATTGACTCAGGCCGCTGCCCGTTTTTTGTAACGACCGCGAACCTTAGGCAGACTTGCCGCCTCCTGAGACTCTACTAGCGCCACAAGGTCCGTGACTTCCGAAAGCCGATCCGTCACGCCAGCAGCCATTGCCGGAGACATGCGCACCTTCGCGTGAATGCGGACGAAGTTATAATACATCATGTGGAGGGCGACCGCGTAAGCGCGGTTCTCGACCTTCTTGGAGAACGCGTTGGTCAGGCGAGTGAAGCGGCGCATGAAGCGCCACGTCATTTCGTCAACGTACCGCTGCAAAGTGCTTCGGGCTTACCCAGTGATGAATGCCAGCGATCTGGCGCTTGAGAAGAAGCGCCCATTGAAGGAAGGCGACCGCGCGGCGTGGCGCAGGCGGTGGAGGACAGACGAGTGCCGCGGCAGCGTAATTCAAGTTCCGATGCGCCTCACTTGCACCTCAGTGAGTACTTCTCTGCAGGAAGTCGGTGGGCGACGAGACCTCCCAAGCCTCGCCGCCCACCTCGCGCTGCCTCACAAGGAGCAAGGGGCAGCGATCTCAATGTGCTGACAAAGCCTCAAGTTCATGGGTTGGAGCGACCAGAATGGCAGGATTGACGTCCGCGCGCCGGGCCAATGGACGCCCCGTGCCGACCTCCAATTCTCTAACGGCCGTCTCTTCCGCCACTTCTAACCTGAAGTTCTCGGTGTCCATCTCCGAGAGCAAAGTTTCCCTTTCGGCGGGGGGCAGCCCGTCGTTCGGGACACCATCAAGTAAGGCTGCCCGTAGTTTGTCTGGGGCGATTGCAGCCAGCAGTTCAAATGGTCTGTTCTCGAATCTGTCGTTGAATAGCAAACTGTTGAATGTACTCGTCCGGGCCTGCAGGCCGATGAACTGAAAAAACCCACCAGACTGCGCCTGTTCGATCTCGCGGTCGATGATTTGCTGAACCTCAAGCAGGGACCTTGGTGATTCATCCACCTCACGTCGGGCGGCCTGGCGATCACTGATCTGATCCCGAATGCCTTGGATGTGCGATGTGACGGCTTCCACTGCCGCCCGAACGCTCAGATGATCAGTCGTCACGATTGCCCCCTCGCATACTCAGCAACACGCTTAGCGATCTGACCAGCTGCATGCCAATTTTCTGCCGCGACCGTCTGCTCGGCACAGGCCTGCTGATACTCGCGCTCAGCGTCCGACACGGCGCGCCTCAAAGCCTCCAGGTCCTTCTCGCGCGCCCGGAAGTCCTTTGCACGTTTCAGCTGCTCCTGAGCAGACCGGACGGACGAATGAGCATGATTCATTCGCTCCTGCGCTGCTCGAGTGGCGCCAAGGGCCGACTGCCTTACCGACTCGATGTGGGCGACTCTGCTGGCGTCGACCGAAAGTTTGGGCTGTTGGAAGGTCAATGGATCCTCGTGTGTCCAAGTTCGGCGCGAATGTACTCGTCCACCTCTTCGAGCGTTTCCGCGCGCATGATCAAGCGCCCTGCCAATGATGGTACGCCCGCCGCATCACAGCGGGCGATTATCGCGCAGCACAGCGCTCGGACCCGGCGGACTTCCTCGCTTACGTCTTCCTCACGGTCAGTGGCCATCACACGCTCTCCAACTGCACGTCAATGATACATTTCCCGAACGTTTCGGCATCAAAATTGAACGGAAATGCAGGCGGCTCGCTGTAAGGCGGCCCCGAGCGGCAATTTGCAACGCAGGCGGCATCGCAGTGTCTTGGCGCCGAGACTTGCGGTGCGGCGGACGCTATGCCGACGGCGGCGCATCATCAAAGAGGTCGAAAGTCACAGCTGCTGTGACCAGACGGCGCCGGCGGCTCGTCGAAGTCGAAATACACGGACACAACGTATGGCGCCCGGCGGGCGGCTAGCGGGCTGAAGCCATCAGCGCAGAGGTTCCGACGGCGCGTGAAGGCCAACAGGCGCAGGGCTCAGTATGACGCCTCCAACGCACGAGAGCCTCACCGGGCAAGGCTCGGCCCCGGGGCCAGCGTTGTATCACCGAAACGTTGCGTCCAGGTCTGTGCTGATTTGACGTTCTGACAAGGGCGTTGGACAGACAGCACGCAACCTCACGAACCATTCCTGCTTGGTCCCGGGCGCGGGAGTCGCTTCCGTGGGGACAAACGCCCGCCAATCTCCAGCGATCTCCTTCGCCGCTGAACAGCGAGGTAGCCAAGCGTAGTGCAACTTCCACAACCTTCTGAGCAGATGCTTGCGCACCTCTCGTGGTTGTTCGCCGTCGGCCACCGCCCGCCGGAGGAACGCAGCGACGTCGGGGAACTCTCTTTCGCTGCGAATGGTTACTGTCAGTAGATTTCGTTTATTCACGTGAGAGACTCCTCGTCGCTCTCAGCGCTGAGATAAGTTCGCTGAACGCGACTAAAGGCAAAATATCTAGAGTAGTGTTCTTTTGGGAACTCGCTTCAGTGGTTGTCATTTGACAACCTATCTGTAGTAGACCTTTGGCAACCAACGTTGCGACGTTTGACCAGTGCGGTAGAATTTTTCTGCGACCGCATCTCTTTTGCAGACTTCACGCGCTCTTCTGCCTGCTCAGAGGTCTGAATAGAGCGCCATTCGTCCGTCGGTGGGGAAGTCCCCCCCTTCTGAGAGATCGTACCAATCCATGTTATCCGATACAGTGAAGGCCTTCCCGGCAGGTCACCAAACCGTTTTCTGCCGGTAAACGTCTCCTCAACCAAACCGAGTGCAACTAATTCGTCGATGGAGGATCGAATATATTTCCGCTGCACGCCGACGTTTTCGAAATCGGCATATGTTACAGGAAGGCGACCGTTTTGATATCTGTTGTGCGCCAAATGTTCCGAGAAGATCCGGTCCAGCATGCGCCTCGCGTTGATGCTCATCCTACGATAGGCGGGGCTCTCAATTAGTTCACGCTCCAACGGGATGAATAACCCTCTCGGGTTCAGATCCCTCTGGGCCTTGCTACCATTAAGATCGCGAGTCGACCTCCCTGTTCGATCCGCTCTGAACCCGGTCATGTTCCACGCCCCTTAGAGTTCGTTGGAATTATCCAGCGCCTCGCCGCGGCTTCGAAACCACGGACATCCCTGGCGATGTCAGCAGGCTCAATGCCTTTGCGCGCCAATAAACGGGCATGATTAGCGAGGCGATACGACAGAATATTCTGAGCCGCGGCAGCGTCCGCAGAGGCGAGTTGGGCAGCCAACTTTCGAAGCATCCTCACGCGTCTATTGGCTGGAAAAGGAAACACACTCATGTGACCTCCGGCTTAATAATTGATGCGCTTTTGTAAGTTAGACTGGTTCAATTGGCGCGCGGAATCGGCGTTAATCGCTGAGGTGGCTGCGCCTTTAGATATCTCTCAAAATCTTCAACTAACACGAATGTGCGCCGCCCGCATTTATGTGCAGGAAGGTCACCTCTTCGCATCGCCTCGTAGATTTTGGATCGGCCTATCGGTCCAGCCGCGACCGCTTCATCCACCGTGTACGCTATCTTTCGCATGTGTACTCCACGGGGCACAGTAGTCCAGATGCCGCGGCAGCGAAAGCAAAAAATTCAAGAAAACCCTGTGCCGCAGGCATGGTCTAAATTCTGACCACCATGTGCTGACCACCACAAGTGCTGTCGCTTGGCCTCGACGTTGACCACGGGGGCAACGGATCGGCATCATCAGACCTGCGGTCCCACGGCTTACAGCGGGTTCAGAGTGAGTTTGAACGACCTATGACGCAAGGCATGGTCTATATTTGGAAGCGTGATTTTTACCCAGCCAAGACTCGAAAACCCTGCCTGCAGGACTAAGAGACTAAATTCGGTTAGACTTGCGGAATGCTGCCCATCCAAATCACTTTAGGTATAGGGGGAGACATGCCGTCCGAAGCAGCCGATGTGGTCTTGACTTTGCATTACGTCGACGATGGCTCAGTGGCACGCATCTTTGAAATCGCGGCTGATCTTATTAGGGCCTTCGAGGAGTTCGACGATGTCGTCATCGCCAGCGTCGACTCAAGCATCCGCACGTCCCTCATCCTGGATGATGTCGAGAAGTCTAGCCTCAAAGTGTTCCTCCGGAACCTGCTGCGCGCGGTCGACGATCAGGCCATCAAAGAACTTGATTGGAAGCCAGCTGTAGGGAAGTACTTGGTCGAGGCCAAGTATGCCGCAATACGCTGGCTGGACAGTGACCCGACCCACCAAAAACTGAACGTTCGGGACCTAACGGCTGAATTGCGGGATTTGGCCGCGAAAACAGAGGCTCGTCATCTGCCGGACTACCCTCCTGTAAATGCCGCACGGTTGGCGCAGCCGCTGGACAAAATCCAACGCGCCAAGGCAAAGTTCAAGGAGGGAGAGAGGCTTACCATCACGTTAGACGCCACCGAGTTTCAGGTTGATCTTAGGCAAACATGGTCGCCCCTCGATTACGTTCCCGACGACACAGAGCAGCAGTTATCGAACACCGTTGACATGGTGCTGATCATCAGAAAGCCGGACTTCCTCGGAAAGTCGCAATGGCAATTCAGGCATGGGAGATCAGACATCTATGCCCGAATTACGGACGAAACCTGGCTGAGTGAGTTTCAGAGCGGAATACACACGATTAAGCCGGGCGATGGGCTGCGAACGACCGTGAAGTTTGACTACCGATACGCCAAGGATGGAACTCTGACTGAACAGAAGACCGAGATTGTTAGGGTTTACTCAATAATCCCTGCTAGCCCCCCCGCTCGCGAATTGTTCGAAGACGACGAATGACCCACGGCCGGAAACGATATTGGACGAGTATTTGACGAGGCAGCAAACTGGACCCGTAAGTATTTGAATTCTTTGGCGCTCCCTAGGGGAATCGAACCCCTGTTTTCGCCGTGAGAGGGCGACGTCCTGGACCGCTAGACGAAGGGAGCGGGTCGCCGTTGAACGGCGAGGACGCCTCTATAGCCTTGTCGGACCGGCGCGCGCAAGCGGTACCATCCTGATTGGTGTGGCGGCTTCTGCATTATGTGCGCGATGGCGTTGTGCGGGCCGCGTGATCGACGTCAAACGCGGGAACTTGCCCTGCCCGCGGTGTTTTGCAGGCGCTGGATACGTTCTGCCGGGCTGGCGTCCACATCCTGCCGGCTCTGTTGTTCCAGCGCGTCCGTAAGACGGAGAACCTCTGCGCCTATGTCGGAGATGGTCTGCCGCAGAATCTCATCTACCCGGTCGCCTGCTGGGAGGATCGCGGGTCGGGTTGCAGCTTCGTCTCGCAGAATTGCGGCATCGCGGCGGACCGCCTCCAGCGCACCCTGAAGAGCATCACGTTCGCCGCGCAATTCCTGCGCCCGTTCTGCGCTCTTCCGCGCTTCGTCGTGGTGCGCGTCCAAAGTGGCGTGTGATTGCGCGCGTAGCTCGGCTTCCCGGGCCTGCGCGGCCTCAAGAGCGCGCGCCTGATCGGCCATTTCGTTCGACAACCGCGTGCGTGTTCGCTGGGTCTCGCGCAATGCGTCCTCACGCTCCGCAAGCGTTGCGGCGAGGGCGTCGAACTCTTTTTGCAACGCCTCTCGCCGCGTGTTGGAAGCGACAAGATCGGAACGCGTGAAATCACGTTCCTTGGCGTACAGGTCCGCGGCCGAGGTCTTCTCGGACAATTGCAAGCGCGTGTGCGCCAGATCGCGTTGCGTGGCGTCAAGCTCCGCGCGCAGCGCCTCCAGCTGCGTCTCAAGTCCAGCAATCTGCACCCGGCGCGTGTCTGCAAGGTCGGATGCGGCGAGGATGCCGCGCTGCAGAGCAATGCTGTCTTCCATGCGCCGGTGCGCAAGTGCGGACGAGTCCATCACTTCCTTTTCGAGCGCGCTCCACACGCCTTCCGCATGCGCGGCGCGGCGCTCGGCCTCAACGAGCGAAGATTCCAGCGCTTGCGCGCGTGCGCCCAACGTCTCGACCTGCGCCTGCAAGGTGGTGAGGCGCGCACCGCGACGGCTAAGTTCTGCGAGATCTTTCGCGCGCGTCTCGACGAGCGCCTCGCTGACCTGTTCGAGGCGGCGGCGTTCAATGGCGAATTGGGCGCGCAACTGGTCGCGCTCCGCAGCCACCTCAGTCATCGAAATGGGCAAAAGCTGTTCAACGCGGCGCTGCGTCAAGCGCAGCGCGCGACGCCATATCGCCGGGAGGAACATCAGCATCAGGAGCCCTGCAAACAGGAACCCCAACGCAAAAATCATAAGCTGTTCGATCACGCGCGCAGCAATGGTTCGGTGCGCTTCCAGAGGCGCGCGCCAGCGCTCGCATCAGAAAAACGCTGTTACACAAAACCGGTCGCCCCCAGTTCAAGGGACGCCTTCATTGTCGCAGGACCATGCCATGCGCCCGCATGGAAATCAAAAAGAGGCGGGCGCATATCGCCTGCATGGAAACTAAGAACAGGCGGGCGTTACCGCCTGCATGGAAACTAAGAACAGGCGGGCGTTACCGCCTGCCACAACGCGCTTGGCGCGGGTTCGTCAGAAGGGATTCCAGGTCGATTCGGGGGTGAACTTCAGATAGCCAAGGTTCACGCCGAGTCGCGCACCGATCCCCGCGCGAATGGGCACGAGCACCACATCATCGGCCGTGAGCGCGGTGAATCCAAACCCGCCAATAAGGTAGGCGGAGCCATTAACCCCGCCAAAGCGCCGGTAGATCGCGTTGGTGGCGGGGAGATTGTAAACGAGAATCATGGTGCGCGCGCCATCGGCGCCCGCGTCGAAGCCGAGCGACGGCCCCTGCCAGTAAACGCGAAGATCGCCCGCGTTGCGGGTGTACATCATGCCCTCGCCATAACGCGCGCCAGCGACGAAGGCGCCTCCGGCCTCCTGGCCGAGGATGTAGGCGTTGGGCTGACCCCAGCGCTTTGTCGCTTCCTCGACCACGGATGCGAGCCCACGCGAAACGGAGCCAAAGAATTGATGGCCGCTATCCATAAGTTCATTGCTTGAAAAACGTTGCGGGCGAGCGGCCTGTGCAAGCGCGACGCCCGGCGCGCCGGCGGCGGCGGCCGCAGCGGCGAGCATTGTCATGATATCCCTGCGCGAATGTGAGCGCATATCCTTCACTCCCATGTGCCCCGTGGACCTGTTTCGACCCGACATCTGGCGAAACAGCGGACGAAACGTGGCTGCGGCGTGGCGACAGCGCCTATGCGCCATCATCGAGTCAAACATGCAGCGACAGGGTTAACAGAGTCTTGCGATTCGCCTGATTGCCCGCCCGAACGCCCTTTGCGGTCAATGAGTCGCCAGCGCCGGGCAGTTTTGCGTCAGCTTCCCGCCTGCGACGCGCCCCATGAGACGAAATTGGGGTTGCGGAAATTATCGTCCGACTTGCCATAGCGCAGATCGCCGCCGGCCTCATCAAACGTGGCGCCGCCCGCGGCGCGCAGCACGGCATCGCCTGCCGCTGTGTCCCATTCCATGGTGGGGCTCAATCGTGGGTAAACATCCGCTACGCCCTCCGCCAGAAGGCAAAACTTCAGCGATGATCCCATGTCGCGGCGCTCTGCAATGCTAAGGCCGGAGAGAAAGGCCTCCACCTGTGGGCCTGTATGCAAACGACTGACCAGCGCCACCAGACCGTCCGCCGGACGGGGCCGCGCATGTATGTCTCGCATCGACTCGAACAAAGGCGCGGGCGCGCCGGGGTCCGTTTCAGCTTTCGCCGCGCGCGGAACACCGCCCATGCGCGAGCCAACCCAAAGCTCGCGCAAGGCGGGCGCATAAACGGCCCCCGCAAGAGGCGCCCCCTTGCAGACCAGCGCAATGTTGACGGTGAAATCGGGCTTGCCGCCAATAAACTCTTTCGTGCCGTCGAGCGGGTCCACGAGAAAGAAAAGATCGCCGCAAGCGGGCACAAATCCGGCGGCGGCGGCCTCTTCTGCAACAACGGGGATTTCCGGGAAAAGCGCTTCCAGGCCGGCGAGAATCACTTTCTCGGCGTTCTCGTCGCAGATCGTGACCGGGGAGAAATCTGATTTCGTGCGCGTCTCGAAACCAAGCTTCATCAGACGCGCGATCTCCGAACCTGCGGCGACCGCCAGATCCGCCATCGCCTGTACGACACCCGCGCCCGCAAGCTGCGCAACCGCTGCGGCGGCCTCATCTGTCCGTAGGTACATGCCCGCTGTCACCGGATGGCCGCATCTTGACTCGATACATGTCTTCTAAAGCATCATCGGGCGTCTGGCCAACGGCGCCCGGGGGGGCTATGACCAAAACTAATTCGTGCGGAAAACGATTCGTTTCGTTCGCTTCGCGCCGGGTGGGCCGCGTAAAGGCCCAGGCCCTATCACTGACGCTAGCGCCAGTTGCGCCACCTTCGGACGGAACCATGCCGGCTATCAGCCTCGACCCCCTCGACCTCGCCGCCCTTCTCTGCTCACGCGTTTGCCATGACGTGATCAGTCCTGTCGGCGCCATCGTGAACGGACTCGAAGTGCTGGAGGAGGAGAAGGACGCTGAAATGCGCGCCATCGCCACCGAACTCATCCAGAAGAGCGCCCGCACAGCCTCCGCCAAACTGCAATTTTGCCGCCTTGCCTTTGGATCAGCCGGATCAGCTGGAGCGTTCATCGACTCGGGCGACGGCGAGAGCGTTGCGCGCAATCTGCTATCGGATGATCGCACCAAGCTCGAATGGACTGCGCCGCGCGCCCTCATGCCGAAGAACAAAGTGAAGCTCATGCTCAACATGTGCCTCATCGCGGCGGCGGCGATCCCGCGCGGCGGCTTGCTTAAAGTCGAAGTTGTCGGCGAGAGCGATCAAATGACGCTGTCGGTGTCGGCCAGCGGTCCAAACCTCCGGCTGGCCAGCGGCGTGCCCGCGCTGTTGCAAGGTGAGCCTGAAAGCGGCAGCGTGGACGCGCACGGCATTCAGGCGTTCTACACGGGCCTTATCGCGCGCGCATCCGGGTTGGACGTGAGAGCCGAGGCGACGCCCGAGATGGTCACCGTCATTGCGGCGCCCGTTGCACGCCAGGAAGACGCCGACGTCGCCGCGCCGGAAGCCAGCTAACGCCAACTATACTTTAACGCTCGTGTCGCATGATGCCTTTCCAGCTTTGGAGGCGAATGATGAAGCACGTGCTGATAGTCGACGATTCCGCCGTTGTGCGTAAGATCGTTCGCAGAATTGTCGAAGGAATGGAGCTATCCATCGCCGAGGCCGAAGGCTGCTGCGATGGACTGGCCATTTGCACGCAAGCAATGCCGGACGCGATCATCCTTGATGGCTCGCTCACAGATATGCGGCCGCTCGACTTTGTACGTCAGGTGCGGCTGTTGCAGAACGGCCATCACCCGCGCATCATCTATTGCTCGACCGAAAATGACGTCGTGCATATTGCAGGCGCCATGCGCAGCGGAGCCAACATGTTCATGATGAAGCCGTTCACGCAGGCGGAATTGAGCGGACGCCTGCAAGATCTCGCCGCCTGATCTCGCCGCCTGATCACGAAGCTGATTACGAAGCCGCCCCGGACGCCCCATAAACTGAAAAACCCCGCAGCTGGCGGGGTTTTTCGTTTTGGCGACGCCAGAATGTCAGGCGGTGATGCGTTCTTCCGAATCTGTCGGCTCGCGCAAGACGTACCCGCGACCCCACACCGTTTCGATGTAGTTGCGGCCCTGGCTCGCATTGGCGAGCTTCTTGCGCAGCTTGCAGATGAAGACGTCGATGATTTTAAGCTCGGGCTCGTCCATGCCGCCGTAGAGATGATTGAGGAACATCTCCTTGGTGAGCGTCGTGCCCTTTCGCAACGAGAGCAGCTCGAGCATCTGGTATTCTTTGCCCGTGAGATGCACGCGATTACTGGCGACTTCGACCGTCTTCTGGTCGAGGTTGACGACCAGATCGCCGGTCATGATGACCGACTGGGCGTGGCCCTTCGAGCGGCGAACGATCGCATGGATGCGTGCGACGAGTTCGTCCTTGTGGAACGGCTTGGTGAGATAATCGTCAGCGCCGAAGCCCAGACCCTTCACCTTGTCCTCGATCCCGGCAAGACCGGAGAGGATCAGGATCGGCGTTTTCACCTTCGCGACACGCAGCGTGCGCAGAACTTCGTAACCGGACATGTCCGGGAGATTCAAATCCAGAAGAATAATATCGTAATCGTAGAGCTTGCCGAGGTCGATGCCCTCTTCGCCCAGATCGGTCGTATAAACATTGAAATTTTCGGACTTCAGCATCAGTTCGATGCTTTGCGCGGTGGCGCTGTCGTCCTCGATCAGTAATACGCGCATGTCAGGTCCCCACCCTTGCCCCGTGATAAAAACCGTCAGCCATGCTTGCGCCCAATCACATAAAGTCCAACGAATCGCAGGAGAATCAGCGTCGTCGTCATTATGAAAGTTAACGCATCTTGGTTAACAAACAGTGATTCCCGCTGGCAAGCGCCAAATTTGGAGGAGCGATCTTTCCGATTTCGCCAGCACCCGTTTCAGCCCTAGGGCATCCAACTCAGAGACTCGCGCGATCTTCAGTTCCGCGCCGGCAAGACTGACCGACCACCATTGGGGGGACGGGCCGCGCCTGACCGACAAACGCATTGTTAATCCTTCAGGTTAACGAGTGGTTAGCGACCGCCCAGGAAATCAATCAAGGGATAAGGTTGTCAGGAAAAGAAGCTACGAGCTTCGCCGGTAACCAAAGAGCAACTTTAGCCCGGCATGATCTGGAGGTCTCGCGAGTATCGGCAGCGGCAACGCTGAAATTTGTATCGTGTTGGAGTACGCGTCATGAAATCGCGGGATAGTCTTGTCCGCCTGAAAAGGTTTCAAGCCGAGGAAAAGCGCCGTCGGGTCGTTCAAATCGAAGCGATGGTGGCCGAATTCTCGCGCATGTCTGGAGAACTCGACCGGGAAATAGCCGGGGAGGAGCAACGCTCCGGCATTTCCGATCCTCAGCACTTCGCCTACCCGACCTATGCGCGGTCTGCGCGCGCGCGCCGGGACAATTTGCAGCAGTCGGCGGGTGAGTTGCGTCAGCAACTCGATGACGCCAAGGCCGCCCATGAAGAGGCGCTGGAAGAAGTCGCTCGCGCTCAAAGCCTTGAAGGCCGCGAAAAGGGCATGGCGTTGGAAAGCTCCCGCGAAGCCGCGCGCAGCGCCGCTGGCTAAATGTGGGCGGACGAGCGTTATTTTTGCGCGCTCGTCCCAATGCCCACTTGAATCGTTGATCCTCGTCGTGCACGGATAGTCCCGCCAGAATGGCCGCCAGCGGGGGCTGGACAGTATTGCGACTATTCACGCCGTTAATTCGGCACGCTGCGCGGAGGGGCGCGGCGGTGGCATGCGAGGGGAACGTGAAGCGTCTTAAGTCTCTGTTTTGGCCACTCGTTGGCCTGGCCGCCGTTGTTTGGGCGGTGCGTATGCTTTATTTCAAGCTTCAGGCGGAGGTCGCGAGCGATCCTGCCGTGAAGCAACTCCTCGACGCTGGCGGGGTGTGGTCCGATCTAAAGATCATTGCGTCCGTCATTGCGGACAGGTTGGTCGGGATACCGCCGAGCGGCTATCTCCTGGCGGGCCTTTCGACGCTGGTCGCTTACTGGGCGCTTGCCTGGTACGACCGCATCGCGCTCATTCACCTCAACCGGGAGCGCGGCATTTCCTGGCTTTATGTCGCGACATGCTCGTTCGTAACCTACGCCTTGAGCCACAATATCGGCGTGTCTGTCCTTTCGGGCGGTATGGTTCGATTACGCGCCTACACCGCGAAAGGGCTCTCGACCGCAGAAGTTGCGGTTTTGGTTGCGCTTTGCTCGTTCACCTTTGCCTTCGGCACAATCATGCTGATTGGCATCGTGCTGGTCGGCGAACCCGAAATTCTGACCCCCATGGCCGAGGCGTTTGGCTGGCGGGAGATTGGCCGCGGGGCTGCGATGGGGCTTGGGGCCGCGCTTCTTTCATTTTGCGCGCTCTACGTGCTTGGCTCCTGGCTGCATTTCCCCCCGCTCAAGATCTGGGGGTTCGAACTTGTCTATCCCCGCATGCCCATCGTCGCCCGCCAGTTGGTTGCGGCGCCGATGGAGTTGATCGGGGCGGCCGGAATTATCTATTTTGCCTTGCCAGCGGACGCGAACGTCTCGTTCATGGTCGTTGCGGGCGCGTTCCTGCTGTCATTTTCGGCTGGGCTATTATCGCAGGTGCCGGGCGGCGTCGGCGTGATGGAGGCCGTGTTCCTTGCGATCCTGCCAGATGTTGCGCCAACAGCGGTGATTGCGGCGCTTCTCATCTGGCGCATGTTCTATCTCATCGTCCCGCTCATCGTCTCGTTGCCAATCGTCCTCATGTTCGAGCGTTCGCAACTCGGCCAGGCGACAAAGAACGTCGAATTACCGCCGGAATTGCGCGGGCATTAGACGCGAGACGGAAGCCTAGACGCAAAAGAAGCATGACGGAGAGGCCAAGCACGCTGGCGCGCACAACGAAAAAGCCGGTCTTTCGACCGGCTTGTCCGTCTCCGGGGGGCAACAGAGATTTTATTGACGATATTGCTGGATACGCGTCGTCCGCAGGCCGGCAAGGCCATGCTGATCGATGGATATCTGCCAACTGAGAAACTCATCCACGGTCAGCGTATAGCGATTGCACGCTTCTTCGAGGGATAAGAGTCCCCCGCGTACAGCGGCTACGACCTCGGCCTTCCGGCGTATGACCCAGCGCTTTGTGTTGGCCGGTGGCAGATCCGCGATTGTAAGCGGGCTCCCATCCGGTCCGATGACGTATTTTGCCCGTGTTCGATAGGGCTCGGTCATGTGATTTACTCAACTCCGGTACGACCAAACTAATGATGACAATACCGACGCAAATTTAAAAAACGCCTAAGCCGAGACAGCAAAAAATACGAAAAATGCGTTTGAATTGAGCTGTTTATTACCATCGCGTTAGCAAACGCGGGTAAGTCGCATCATTTCGGCACGGGTATCCATACGCCGTTAACCATGCCGAAATCAGACCCGATGGCGACGCCTCAAATTTGCCATGGCTTCGCCGGAGGTTGCAATTTCGCAGCTTCGTGCTTTTGTTCACCCTGCTTCCGCCTGCTCTGGTGGATATTCCTGCGCCCAGCTCCAAGGTTTTCAACTTGCCGACCGACGTAATCCATACAGACGCTGCGCCCCGCGCGATGGGCGCCGGGCTAAACAGCCTCGGCTTCGCCCGAGCGCCTGCGGACACCCGCGTGGTCGTCGCCATGTCAGGCGGTGTGGATTCCTCCGTTGTCGCCACGCAGCTCGCCCGCGAGGGGTATGACGTGGTCGGCGTCACCTTGCAGCTCTACGACCATGGCGCGGCGGTGAAGCGCAAAGGCGCTTGTTGCGCGGGTCAGGACATACTCGACGCACGCCGTGTGGCCGAAAGCGTCGGCTTCCCTCATTACGTGCTCGATTACGAGAGCCGCTTTCGCGAAAAGGTGATCGACCCCTTCGCCCGGTCCTACGCGGCCGGCGAGACGCCGATTCCGTGCGTCGCCTGCAATCAGCACATCAAGTTCGCCGACCTCTTCGACACCGCCCGGGATCTTGGCGCGGACGCATTGGCGACGGGCCATTACATTTCATCGTCCGCCCTGCCCGGCGGCGGACGCGGACTTTACCGCGCCGCCGACAGCGACCGGGACCAGAGCTACTTCCTGTTCGCGACCACGAAGGATCAGCTCAATCTGCTGCGCTTTCCGCTCGGCGACCTGCCGAAGGCGCAGGTGCGCGACATCGCCCGCGAGTTCGGCCTCACCATCGCCGACAAGCCGGACAGCCAAGACATCTGCTTTGTGCCGCAAGGCAAGTACACGGATATTATCGCGAAACTTCGCCCCGACGCCGCTGACCCGGGCGATATTGTCCATGTCGATGGACGCGTGCTCGGCCGCCATGCCGGCATCATGCACTACACGATTGGCCAGCGGCGCGGCCTGGGACTGAGTGATTCGGCCGCCACCGGCGGAGAGCCGCTGTTTGTGGTGCGCCTGGACGCCGCCGCCCGCCGGGTCATTGTGGGCCCGCGCGAAGCTCTTGCGACCCGTCTGGTTCGTCTGCGCGACGTGAACTGGATTGGCGATGGCGACCTGACCGACATTCCGCAGACGGGCCTTGAGGTGAGTGTGCGCCTGCGTTCAACCCGCCCCCCTGCCCCCGCGACCCTGTTCGTGACGCAAGACGGCGCGCTCGTCGAGCTGCTAAAGGGCGAAGACGGCGTGTCTCCAGGACAGGCCTGCGTCTTCTATGAGAACGCCGGCCCCCGCGCACGGGTGCTTGGCGGAGGTTTCATCCGTGCGACCGAGCCGGCGAGAGGGGCCGCGTAAGGCGCATTCAAACATTTGGGGGGATTTACGTGAACGATCAGAGGGGAAGCGGGCAGAATCTGGCGGCGATCACCAACGAGAACGTCGAAGCCGCCTACGCCCGCTGGGCGCCGATCTACGACAAGGTGTTCACGCTGGTCATGAAGCCGGGACGCCAGGCGGCCGCGCAAGCGGTGAACCGCCTCGGCGGGCGCGTTCTCGACGTGGGCGTGGGCACCGGTCTTGAATTGCCGATGTTTTCGCCCGCCGTGAAGATCACGGGCGTCGACCTGTCCAACCCAATGTTGCAGATCGCGCGCAAGCGTGTGGCGGACCTGAAGCTCACCAATGTCGAGGATCTGCGCGTCATGGACGCCATGAACCTTGAGTACGCCGACGACAGCTTCGACGGCGCGGTGGCCCCATTCGTCATCACCACCGTGCCGGACCCCGTGCGCACCATGGACGAGATGGCGCGCGTTGTACGCCCCGGCGGCGAGATCATCATCGTCAATCACATCGGCGCAGACAGCGGACCGATCGCGATGATCGAGCGCCTCATGGAAAAACGCGCCGAAAAACTCGGCTGGCGGCCGCAGTTTCCGTGGGAAATCATCGGCGACTGGATAAAATCGCGCCCCGGCCTCGAACTTGTGGAACGGCGCCGGCTCAACCCTTTTGGCCTGTTCACGATCGCACGTATCCGCAAGGTCCAGGGCGACCCCACCGCATAAGCGCTCGGAACTTTGGATAACCGGCGCCCGCGCGAACAACCATCCCTTCCTTTCCTTGACACGCCGCGAGCGGCCCCCCTATATGCCGCTCGTCCCGCGCCAAAAGCGCGAACGGGGCGGAGTAGCTCAGCTGGCTAGAGCAGAGGAATCATAATCCTCGTGTCGGGGGTTCGAGTCCCTCCTCCGCTACCACCCAACAGCTTGAAGTATCTTTATTGTTTTGAGGAATTCCCGGCTTCTCCGGGTCTTCTTTCGGCCTTTTGATTTTCGACGCCGCCGCCGCTGGATTGGACCGGGTCCTTCATAACTAATCGCCGTCAGCGGCATCCCCCTTCGCAGGCTTGCGGGCCTTCAAAGAACGAAGCTTTGTTTCCGCCAGTCCTCGCCGAAGCGTCGCCATGCCCTGCGCGGCAGAAGGCTCGCCTACCAGTGGGTTGTTTGCGATCGTGCGCTTTGTCCGCGCGATCTTCTGATCGAGGCTCTCCGGCGTCCGCTGGGCGGCGAACGCGGTGTCCAGCAAGCGCCTGATGGCCTCCGGCCGTGATGGTCGCGGCTCAGGCTGCTGCGCGATCCAGGCGTCGATTGCTGCAGAGAGCTCATGGGTCATTGTGAGGTGCTGCACAACCCGATCTGTCCGGGGCCTTCCTCGTGACGTTTTTTCTGTAGGGGATATTGACCGCTTCATTATTTCTCTCGACACGCGAACAGAGGGGGATTGGAATGTTAACACGCAACAAGACCGCCGTCTGGCGATGGCATGAGCGTTTTCTGATGGTTTGTTGCGCGATAAAAAACGCACCCTCGATGATTACGCAACCCACAAGCAACCCGAAGGTCACCGCGCGGCTGCCGCGGCATCCGCGCCAGACCACCACTTCAAATCGATATCGGCAAGCCGGATCAAAGCTATCGAAGGCCTCTTCGTCAAAATAACAAGGCGCCGCCGAAAGCGGGGCGAATGCAGCGGCGGTGTCGATCTTTAGATTGCAATCAATCGTTTCGTCGCCGACCATAACCAGCAGTCAAAACCCTTCGTCTGGAAGGTTAATCCAAATAATATCATCGCGGCAACGACGCGGGGGCGCCCAGTATTGGAATAGTCCACTAGCAACATGGGAGATCGACATGAGATACATCCGCGATCTGTTCAAGGTGCCTCATCGCGTCAAAAATAAGATGCCGGTGTGGGCCATCAATCTCATGTGGCCATCACACTCCCCGTTGAAGAAGCTGCCCTACCAGGTGCTGGGACCCACGGAAACAGCAAGCTTTCAATCCGTCCTCGTCGTCTCGCCGCACCCGGACGACGAGACGTTGGCCTGTGGAGGCCTGATTGCGCTGTTGGCGCAGGCTCGTAGCAAGGTACAATTCGTTGTTGTATGCGACGGCAGTGGCTCCCATCCTCACTCTCGCGAATACCCACCTGCGAAGCTTATTGGTATTCGAAGAATTGAATTAGGTTCCGCTCTGCGTACACTCGGCATCGTAGATTCCGCTTCCCATTATCTCGGCGTACCTGACAATGCGGCCCCGTTCCCGGAGGACGAAGGCTTTTCGGATGTGGTTGAAAGAATGTCGGGCCTTTTGGCGAGTGAACCACCCGACGTCGTGATCATTCCCTGGCGACGCGATAGCTCCCGCGATCACCGCGCCGTTTGGCACATAGTGACAGAAGCTATTTCGAGAGCTAGCATTCGCCCTCGCGTGCTGGAATATCCTGTCTGG
This sequence comes from Beijerinckiaceae bacterium, assembly GCA_030684835.1. Lineage (GTDB taxonomy): Bacteria > Pseudomonadota > Alphaproteobacteria > Rhizobiales > Beijerinckiaceae > Terripilifer. Next base: position 17,749 of record JAUXWZ010000002.1, on the reverse strand, counting down.
GTGTGGACGGAGGCTAAAGATGCGCCATATCCGGGCGAGGTCAGGACGTTGAAACTCGACATCTCGTTGGCCTTGAATAAAAAGCGAAAAGCTATTGCGTGCCATCGGTCGCAATTAGGCGGTCTTATTAAAGATGATCCAAGCGGTTTTAAGTTGGAACGTATTTTCTTGGCAAATTTCGATGTGCCGTGGGAGCTTTACTTCGAGGTCGCTTGAATTATCAATTATCATTTTTGGGAGATGCGGTCGCACCAATGGGCGCCACCCATTTGGCGCGAATGCCTCGACTGACGCGCGCGGCGAGCCAATCGAACAGCTGCAGGGGGGCGTGGGGCTGCCGGCAGGCGATCTTGAACATATCATTCAAACGGCGCTTTTTGATCGCGGAGACCAGCTCAATGGCGGCGAACATGCGCAGCATCCCGCGCGTGCGGCGATCCAGTGCAGTCCGAATGTGGGGGAGTTGGGCTACCAAAGACGTTCGGAACCGAACATCCGCATCGAGCATTGCGGCAAGCGCCGGGAGCGTCAACCGGTGTGAGGCAGAACTGCTGCGCTTACGGTAAAAGTAGGTCAACCATGGGTATACGCGCATCTTAGCGCCTGCGGCTAACAACAACTGGACGAAGTGATAGTCCTCCGCGATCGTCAATTTCTCATCGTAGAGTGCGCCAGTTTGCCGAAGTGTCTTCAGTCGGATTGTTGGCTGAAGGTGGCCCAGAGACGGGCTTCCGCGCTCCAGGCAATTCCCTAGTATATAAGTCTCCAGGTCTATCCATTTTGGCTCCTTGAGGAGCGCCCCTCCCGCGATCACTTCCTCCCTGTTTTGTTCTTCATCATAGAAAAACAACATATTATCACACACTATATCAGCCTGATCACGCTCACCCGCTTCAACTAGCCGCTCAAGCCTTGTTCTACAAATAAGGTCGTCGCTGTCGACAATAGAAACCCACTGGCCTCGCGCCATCTCGATGCCCGCGTTTCGGGCGCGGGAGACACCGCCGTTCGTCGGAAGGGCCAGGATGCGGATGCGATCGTCCCGTAGAGCCAATCGTCGGACGCAGGCCAGCGTCTCGTCCGGAGAACCATCGTCAACAATAATAATCTCGATATCGCTTAGGGTTTGATGGACCACCGAACTAACTGCGGCTTCAATGTAGAGTTCACTGTTAAATGCTGCAATCACGACACTGACGAGTGGTTCGGCGCTTGACATCACTCTTGCTCCTTCGTGCGTTCGCCCTGTTAACCATTGGAAGCCGCCCACCATGACGCTTATGGGAGATAAAGATTAGTCCCGATCGAACGCGAGCTATGAGAATGGTAGGATCAGCGGTGCGCTGAACTGAAATTATTACACCTGCCATTAATTCTCTGAAAATACGCTTGACATTATTCTTTACTAGGTTCCCCATTGAAACTCTTAATTGGTTTCTCCCTTGCCGCTGGCAGTGTGCCCACGCAAGCTGCCACAAGCCAAATAGGTTAGCAATGCTTAAGCGTTATCTCGATCCGCTGCGGAGCAAAGTTCCTTTGCGCTGGCACCAAATGCGGAAGCGCGTAACCCGCCCCGCACTCCTCGGGACGCTCCGGCGGACTACTCCACTCAGCGATATTTATGGTTTTGACCGGGGAGATCCTGTCGACCGTTATTACATTGAGCGCTTCCTGCAGGATCACAGCCGGGACATCACGGGGCGTGTCCTGGAAGTGAGAAATGACTTATATATCCAGCGCTTCGGCCGTAATGTGACGCATCAGGAGGTGATCGACATTGATGCGGACAATCCCGATGCTACGATCATTGCCGATCTGAGCGCCGCGGACGTCGTTCCAGATGATAGCTTTGACTGCTTCATTCTGACGCAAACATTAACTTATATCTTTGATACGCCCGCAGTCCTGCGACATGCCTATCGTATGCTTCGGCCTGGTGGCGTTGTACTATGTACTGTGCCTTGCCTTAGTCGGCTCGATCCGGAAGCGTCACAGGAGTATTGGCGCTTCACGACGGCGTCCTGCACGGAATTATTCGGCGCCGTTTTCGGACCTGAGAACGTTTCTGCTCAATCCTTCGGCAACATACTGGTTTCGATCGGTTACCTGACCGGCATGGCAAGCCAGGAATTTTCAAAGGCCGAACTCGAAACCAACGATCCACGGTTCCCGCTTATCGTGACGGTGCGAGCCGTTAAACCGCGAGCGAACAGCTGATCGTCCGAGATCGCGCACGGGATGATAGGCTAACGATCCCGTCCGCCCGAGATGGCAATCATCGTGATGCATTGGCGATTAAACTCAGTCGCCATCAATCAGGATAACCTGCGGTAACGACGCATCCATTCCGCCAATCACCATGAAGCGATCAGATGCGTCGGCTTGTTCACGCATCCCCGTGGCCCTCTGGCGGGACCTGTTTGCCGTGCAACCTTCGACGTGCCGCGCGCGCCCGTTAGTTGCCGATCCAGAAGCTCGACGGTATCGACAAACAACATCGGACTAGGCCGAGGACCGGCATGCGTTCGTCGATTGGATCGGGAATTGTGAGACAGTTAGAAGCATCTATCGCACCATCATGCTTTCGGCCGGCAGTTTACGCCCCAAGGACTTAAGCGGTGCGCGCCCCGTCGGGCCGACCGTCAACCATTATTAGCCGCCCTTTTGCGTCACGTCGCACTAAACAACAGTAAGATGATCTCGCATTCGGGTGCTTCGCTTTCACTCATGCGCGCTTTCTGTGGAACGTGTGATCTCGAACTATGTTGAGTCCAACGTTCAAGAAGGAGGTTGTATGGCGGAGCTCCCGAGGGCCAGCGCGTGGGACACGATCACTCTGCTGACGGATGTGATCATCCCAACGCTGGGGAAGGGCGTTATAATCCGGCGGCCTCGCATGGTCGGCTTGGCCGAGAGGCTTGGCCTCGACTCTCGCGCGGTCAGACGCATGCAGGCGCTGCGCAAGAAATATGGCAAGGGCCCGCTCATCACGGCGCTGCCGGGCCGCCGACAGGCAGTGTTGCTGGCGCCCGACCACGTGGAGCAAGTACTGGCGGGCGCCCCAGAGCCGTTCTCGCCAAGAACTCAGGAAAAAGCCTCGGCGCTCAGCCATTTCGAGCCGAAAAACTCGCTAATTTCAAAACTGCCGGAGCGCACTGTGCGCCGCGCTTTCAATGAGAGCGTGCTGGAGTTCCGCTGTCCCACACATTCGCTCGCTGACCGTTTTTGCGAAGTCGTGGCTGAAGAGACAAAGATCTTGCTGGCCAAGTGCGGGGCGGAGCTCTCCTATGATGACTTTTTCCACACGTGGTCCCGGTTGGTGCGGCGGATCGTGCTGGGAGATGGGGCGGCGGAGGACCACGAGCTGACCGACATGCTGGCGAAGCTTCGCAGAGCCGGCAATTGGGGCTTCCTGCACCCCGGGCGACCGAAGCTGCGTGACAAGTTCCTGGCCAGACTGAGCGAACATCTCGACCGCGCCGAAGACGGAAGTCTTGCGGGCATCATTGGAAAGATGCCGAAGAGTCCCGAGATGGAGCCAACCCATCAGGTGCCCCAGTACCTTTTCGCCTTCGATCCTGGTGGAATGGCGACTTTTCGCGCGCTTGCCGTGCTCGCCACCCATGAGCAGGAGGCCGCCCGCGCGCGAACCGAGATCTCGGAGCGCCCCGCGAAGGACCTCCCGTTCCTGCGGGCCTGCATTCTCGATAGCCTGCGGCTTTGGCCGACTACTCCCGCGATCCTGCGGGAGACGACGCAAGACGTAGAGTTTGACACTGGCGTAATGCCGAAAGATACGCACGTCCTTATCTTTGCGCCTTACTTCCATCGGGACGATGAGAATCTCTCGTATGCGCACCGCTTCAATCCAGACATCTGGCTGAGCGAGAAGCCCGGCGGTGGATGGCCGCTCGTTCCCTTCAGCGGCGGGCCCGCCGCTTGCCCAGCGCGCGACTTCGTTCCCATGATTCGCAGCGCGATGATGGCCGACATTCTGAAGGGCCACAGGCTTGGGTTAAAGAATCCCGAAAGGCTCGACCCCAGCAAGGATATGCCAGGCACACTTGATAACTATAGCCTCAAGCTAACGCTGGAAATCGACCGCTAAAAACAGACCGTTGGATGTGGCGTTAATTGCCCAGACGGCGCGGCAAAGGGGCCAGCGAACGGATGATTAGTTGGAACCCTTATTGAGATTCAATTCTCAATCGCTGGATCACACGCTGATCAGCGAATCACAAGCCGCGGGCTCCAGCGACGAAGGGTCCCGCTACTAGGTAAAACTTCGGTCGGAGCACTCCGGCACTAAGCACCGTGATACTTCTTCCGTTAGCTCCGCAGCTCACGAAAATCATCAAAAAGCACGACGCTAAAGGCAACGAACACCGGCGCTCGTGGTTGGTCCGGCGTCCGCGGGTTTCGTGAGGGAGCGCTACATGAACATTCAGCCGAACCGCCAATCTTCCGCCTTCGGCCGAAAGTTCGACCACGCTAATCAAACCTCTCAGCCCCAAGCTTCGTCTCCATTCTATTCCCAATCAGAAGCTTCGGCCGTTAATGCAAAGATTGACAGCAGACCGCTGGTGATTGGTCTTTGCGACGCCCTGGTGCGCACGGACCTCCTTATTGAGACCTGTTTCGCAGAAGTGGGCCGGCAGCCGACGCGCATGGCCAAATTTTTTCGCGCCGCCCTTGGCGGCAAGGCCTCATTCAAAAGTCATGTGCAGGATACCGCGGAAATCGATCCGGCAAACCTGCCTTATGACCCCGCCGTGATCGAGCTGATCAAGTCAGCCCGCGCTGAAGGACGGCCCGTTTATCTCGCCTCGGGAAGCAACGGCAGGCTCGTGGAGCGCGTAGCCGAGCATCTCGGGCTTTTCGACGGCTGGTTCGCCTCGACTGACCAGACCAACCTGAGCGGCGCCGATAAAGCCCATCAATTGGTGCAGGCGTTCGGGGAAGGCGGATACGATTATGTAGGCGCCAAGGGCTCTGATTTGCCCGCGTGGAATTCCGCCGCGAAGGCCGTCGTGCTGCGAAAGAGCAAGTGGCTCGGCCACATCGAAGCAAGCGAGGTGGAACACCTCGATGGAGAGAGGCCGACCTGGCGCGCGTGGGCAAAGCTCTTGCGGGTGCATCAGTACGCGAAGAACGTGCTGGTTTTCGCGCCTTTACTCGCCTCTCATGTGTTCACGATCCCGGCTCTCAGCCAGGCGATCCTCGCGTTCATCGCCTTCTCTCTTTGCGCGTCCAGCGTCTACATTTTGAATGATCTCGTGGACCTCCGGGAAGATCGAGGACATCGATCGAAGAGAACGCGTCCGCTCGCCAGCGGCGTGATCCCGCTGACACATGGGGCGATCGCCGCGCCCTTGCTGCTCGCTGCGTCTATGCTGATGGCGCTCGCCGTATCAGTGCCCTTTGCGGCCGTGCTGCTGGGATATTTTGCACTCACCACCGCTTATTCCTTCGGCTTGAAGCGCATGCTTCTGATCGATGTTATCGCCCTTGCCGGGCTTTACACTGTGCGTGTACTGGGCGGCGCTGTGGCCGTCGGGGTCGGTGTGTCCGAGTGGCTGCTCGGTTTCTGTTTGATGCTGTTTCTCTCGCTCGCGCTCATCAAGCGCTACGTGGAGCTGGCAGCCCGGCGAGACGCCGATCTGGCCGATCCCACGAGCCGCGACTACAAGCTTGGCGATCTCGAACTCGTTGGAGCGCTGGCCGCAGCCACCGGGTTGAATTCCGTCACCATCTTCGCGCTCTACATTTCAAGCGATTCAGTCAACCAGCTTTACGCGCGGCCAGAGATCCTTTGGCTCGTCGCTCCACTATTATTCTACTGGATCTCGCGCGCTCTGGTCTTGGCCTGCCGACGACAAATGAATGACGATCCGGTCGTCTTCGCCTTGCGAGACCGCGCCAGTCTGGTGACAGTCGCATTGGCGGCGTTGCTTGTCGTCGTGGCGATCTAGCGGGCTGACGATGAGCTTCGCAAAAGCACGTTCGGTCAGCCCCTCGCCGCGCCGCGCGCCGGACGCGCGGAAGTCCCGCGCCACGTCCAGGGCGGTTCACCCCGACCGGTCGCCTGCGCGCTGCGCACAGCTCTCGCGGCCCCCAACAACCTGTGGTCCCATCATTCAGTGAGGTCTGAAATCTGATGCTCATTTCCAATGAGATCACGCGCGACGTGGCGGGCGATGGCAATGCGCGCAGATCGCTTCTGCTGATCGGCGGCGCGCCGGAGTTTTGCAGGGCTCTCGCGCCCCTCTTTAAGCGGCTGAGCCTATGAGCACCACCGCGCAGGCTCCGGCGGTCCGCCTCCGCATCGCCAGACCCGTTGCTATCACGTCGCGAGGCGTGTCGTTCGCCCTGCTCGCCCTCGCGATCATCTGTGCGCTGGCGCTGATCGCGCCGGGGCAGACGATCACCACGCGTTATTTGCCCGACCTCCTGCAGACCGTGGATCACATTCATCGTGTCGCCTCGGGCCAGATTCCCGGGCGCGATTTCTTCACGCCGCTCGGCCCCCTCGCCGTCTATCTTCCGGCGCTCGGCGAGAAGCTTTCCGGCAGCTACGGGGCCGCAATGCCGACCGCCATGGCTGTCATGATGCTGGCCCTTGCGCCCGTCATCGCCCACGTCGCAACGTCCCGGCTGCACCCTCTTCTGGCGCTGATCTACGGCGCTCTCCTTATCCTCATCCTCGCCGCGCCCGCCAATCCCGGTGAGAGCATCACGGCCCTGAGTTTCGCCAAATTCTACAACCGCATCGGATGGGTGGCGATCAGCACGCTGCTCGTGCTCTATCTTGAACCCCGGACCCGGTCTGTAACGGCGGCTGACGCCGCTTGCGCGATTCTTCTCACGCTCGTCGCGTTGACGACCAAAGCGACGTACGGCTTGGCGGCTGTCGGCTTTCTTGTGTTCATGCTGCTCGATACGCGCCAGCGGCAATGGGTGATGCCCTCGGTAGCCGGCGTCGCCATCGTGACTGCCGTCATCGCCCTGATCTGGGGAGGGACGCGGCAGCACTTCGAGGCGCTCGCTCTGTCAATCGAGATCAGCGGCGCGGTGCGCGGCTCATGGGGACAGATCGTCGACCATTTGCTCCTGAACCTCTCCGACTATGTGCTCGCAACGCTGTTCGCAGGGATCGCGCTCACGCAGACACGCAGCCTGCGCGATCTCGTCTTCTTCCTGTCTTGCGGCGTGGGAGGATTCCTGCTCGTCAACCAGAACTTCCAGGCGTGGGGCATCTTCACGCTTCATGCCGCAAGCGTGGTCGCCGCGGAGCGCATCCTGCGCGCCCTTGATGGCGCGAGCCCCTTGCCAGAGGCGCGACGCTGGACTTCGGCGGCCGGCGCAAAACTGCTTTTCTTGCTGCTCGCGGCGCCGCCCATAGCGCATTTCGCCCTGACGCTGGCGCTGCACACCGGCGCAGCCATCGCAGACAGCGGACGGCCCGCACCCACGCCCTTCGGCCATCTCCGCATCGCGGACATGTGGACGGGCGGTGATCTGCGGACGGCGGACGTCTATCTGACGAACGTCGAGGAGGGTGTCCGCGCCTTGAACGCGCTGAGTCCCCGCCCAACGTGTGTCGTGTCCCTGGATATCGCCAATCCCTTCTCAGCCGCACTGGGCCTGCAGCCCGCTCACGGCGATTCCTCCTGGCTTCAATGGGAGCGCACCGTTGGTCCGCCCTCCGCGGCGCTGGCGCCTTCCCTTCTCGACGGGGCGATGATCGTGATGGAGCCAAAACCTGCGGCGAGCAGCGACCCGGCGGCCGCACGCGACACAAGCCGCGTCGGGGCCTTGTTCCAGGAAACCCTGGCGGCGGACTTCGAGCTGGCTCAGGAGACCGAACGCTGGATCATCCACCGGCGCCGCGCCCCACAAACGCTTGCTGGATGCGACATGGCGCAGCAGCTGGGAGAGGCCCAGTGAACGCGCGCGTCTCCATGGCCAACCCTGCGGCGGTAGTCCTCCTCGGCGCTGCGACCTTGTTCGCGCTCCTGCTGGCGGGGCCGGCGCGCACCATGACGACAGTCTACGTCAACGATCTCTTCATCTTCCTGGATGGCGCTCATCGCATCCTCGCAGGACAGGCGCCAAACCGCGACTTTCATACCGCGCTGGGGCCCCTCGTCTTCTATCTGCCGGCGGCCGGAGCCTGGCTTTCAGGCTCATTGGGAGCGGCCATGCCGCTTGCGACAGCGCTACTGCTGGCCTTCTTCGGTCCCCTCTCGGCCTATGTCCTCACATCTCGCCTGCGCCCGGCGCTCGCGTTGCCCCTTGGTATTTTGACGCTGCTGATCGTCGCCACACCGGTGAACACCGGCGAGTCGATAGGCGCCCTCTCCTTCGCGATGTTCTACAACCGGGTCGGTTGGGCGGCGATGATGCTGCTCCTCGTGATGAGCCTGCCGCCCACGCGAGGCCCCCGCCTGTGGAGCGATGCGCTGTGCGCCGCTGCGCTCGTGACTCTGATGTTATTCATGAAGGCCACCTATGGCCTCGTGGCGTTTGCATTCCTGGGCTTGCTGCTCCTTGACCGCCACGCGAGGGGCTGGGCCATCCGCGCGCTCGGGTTATCGGTGGCGGCCGCGCTGGCTATTGAAGCCCTCTGGGGCGGCGCCGCGGGCTATGTGGAGGATCTGCTTCTCGCGCGTGGGGTCAGCGGCTCCCGCACGATGGCCGATCTCACCTTCGCCGCCGTGCGTCATCTTGCCGATTACATGGCGTTCGGGCTCCTCGTCGGTCTGTGTCTGTGGGTCAGGTGGTCGTGGCGAAACGCGCTGTTCTTTGCATTCTGCGCCACCTCCGGACTGCTGATCCTTGTGCAGAACTCACAGCCCTGGGGGATTATGTCTCTCTTCGCTGGCTCGGCCGTGGCCATCGAGCGTCTCCTGCGCACGCTGGAGGACCGCGGGGGCGTGCCGCCATTCGCCCTTGCGGCGCCAGTTATTTTCCTTGCCCTGACGCTGCCGACGATCCTTCACAATAGCGCCGCGCTCGGCCTGCACTTCCATCTTGCGGCCACGCGCGCGGGCGAGCCGTTTCCAATGCCAGGATATCGCGACGTCCGTCTTCCTCGATTATGGAACATGGCTGACCATGCCGGCTCGACTGGTTATCTCGCCACTCTGCGCGAAGGCGCCAAGGCCCTGGAGAGTGTGCCGGAGCCTGCCGCCGCCTCGGTGCTCGATTTTGTGAACCCGTTCTCCGCAGGGCTCGGCCTGGAACCTCCGCGTGGAGATAGCGCCTGGCTACACTGGGAACGCAACGTCAACGCCCGCCACCACATTTCTGGCGACGCACTGCTCGGCGGCACACGCCTGCTCATGCTTCCAAAGCACGGGATTAATCCCGAACCCCTTGCCCAGCTCTATGCGGACACGATCCAGAATAATTTCGAGCCGGTGCTGGAAACGAATTTTTGGGTCATCGCGCAACGAAAAGCCACTGCGGCGCCCCTCTCCCACGCGCGGGCGGACGAGGACATTACCGAGCCATGACGATATCGGATATGCGTACGCGGCCGACGATCCTCTTCGTGATCGCCATGTCGGTGATCGGAGCCGTGATGCTCGCGGCTCCAGCCGAGACGGTGACCACGAAGTATGTGAATGACCTCTTCGTCTTTCTCGATGGAGCTTGGCGTATCGCACAGGGGCAGATCCCGAACCGGGACTTCCACTCGGCCATGGGCCCGATGGTCTATGTCATTCCGGCGGTAGGGTATTGGCTATCCGGCAGCATGGGGGCCGCCATGCCCTGGGGGATGTCCCTGTTCATACTCGCCCTGTCACCTGTCATGGCGTGGACGCTCGCCTCTCGCCTGCGCCCGGCGATCGCTGCGCCCTTCGCTCTGTACCTGATCCTGGTGCTGGCGGCGCCGGCCAATTTTGGAGAGAGCGTGGCGGAGCTTTCCTTCGCGATGTTCTACAACCGGATCGGCTGGGTGGGGCTCGGCCTGCTGCTCGTCTATTATCTCCCGCCGTTGCAAGCCAGCCGCAGGCAGCGCCTGCTCGACGTGATCTGCGCCACCCTGCTCATCACATTGCTGGCTTACACCAAGATAACTTACGCCGCCTTTGCTGCGGCCTTCGTCGCATTCCTGTTCGTCGCCTCCCCGCGCCGCTGGGACGCCTTTGTCATCGGCTGCGCAGTCCTCCTCGTTTGCGCTGGCGTCGAGGCGGTATGGCGCGGCTCCGCCTCCCATGTCGCCGACCTTCTGGAGGCCGCGCGGGTGAGCGGCAATGTATCTGATGTAGAGCGCTACTTAAGCATTCTCATGCTCAATCTGGCTGACCTCACAGCCTACGGCGTGTTTGCGGCGCTTATCATCTGGCGCACGGGACGTCTGCGAGACCTATTCTTTCTGGCCTTTTGCGCGGGTGCAGGCTTTCTGCTTATCGTGCAGAACTTCCAGCACCGTGGTCTTGTCACACTCGCAGCCGGCGCCGTCGTGGCGGCCGAACTCGTGGCGAGGCGCGATAGGGACAAGGCAGAGTGGCGTCCGGGCGCCCTTGTCGGCGGCGTCCACCTGTTGTTGCTGGGGTTTCTGCTGCCGACCATCGTACACACGTTCGGGACGCTGGCGACGCATACGACGCTGGCGCTTACGAAGCGCGGCGAACCGGCGCCGCTGCCGGGTTTCTCCGGCATTCGCCTCGCGACGGTCGGTCCGAAGGACCACCAAGCCGGCTTCCGCCTCTACTTCCAGAACCTGCACGACGGCGCCGAGGCGTTGCGCGTGCTGGGCGCAGACGCGCAGCGCACGCTCGTACTGGACTTCGTGAACCCGTTCTCAGCGGGGCTCGGACTCCGCCCCCCGCTCGGTGACAACACATGGCATCATTGGGGACGCACAATCAACGAAGCGAGCTTCCCGCCTGCAGAGCGGTTGTTCAATGATGTTCATGCCGTTCTCGTCCCCAAACGACCAATCGAGTTCTGGACGTCCGATGGAATGCGCCGACTGTACGCCGCCTATCTCGCGGAGCACTTTATCTACATGGGCGAAACGTCCGATTGGCGGCTCTATCTCGCGCGGCCGCCGCAGACGCTGGATGCATCCGCCCGATCACCGAGCGACGGCGGGTGACGTAAAAGCGCGAGACGCCGTATTTTCTCGCCAGACTTCCCACAGCAGCAAGCCGAAACAGAGAAGTAAACCCCAAGCATATACCGAGCCGATGGTGAGGCGCGTGAGCATGGGCTGCGACATTTGATCGATTACGAACGGGACAGGCGTTGCGAAGGTGATGGCGACAAGGCGCATCGCGATCGCGTCCCATCTCGCCACGATGATCGGCAACAGGAACAAAGTGTAATGGATCCAGCCCAAGGGAGAGGCCAGCACGGCCGCGACAAGGGCAATCGCGCTCACCTGTAGCGGCGGCGGCCGGCGCAGGAGCGCCCAGGCGGCAAGGCTGGCGAGAACCAGAGCGCCCATCGCTGCGCCCGCCGTCGAAAGCCCGGCGCGCGCGGCAAGGCCCATCAGGGAGGCGTTGGTAAGAAAGAACGGCCGCTCCTTGTCGGACAGGACGAGCTCGATCCATTGCATGTAGACGCCGGGCCCATAGACGAGCAGCGGCACAAGGCTGATGGCTGCGGCCGTGGCGCTCGCGATGAGTGCGACGCGGAAGGAGCCGGAGAGGAACAGCAGAGCCGGCCACACCAGGAAGTTTGGCTTCAGGCAAACAACGAAGCCGATCAGGAGGCCAGCCCATAAGTCTTCGCGACGCTCGAGAAGCAGCCAGGCGGCGACGGTGGCAAGCACAAGCGGAAGATAGATTTGCCCCAGAAGCAACGTGTCCCAGAAGCCCGCCAGCGCGAAAAGACAAAGGATGAGCGGCAGCGGCCGCTCTACGGGATATCGCCACAACAGGAGCGAGACGATCGCAACATAAATAGCGACCGAAACCCAGCGCCACACAATGAATGCGGCGTGCGGATTTTCCGAGCCGAAAAGTTGAAAAAGCAACACAGAGACAGGGGGGTTGAGGTTAGGGTTCCAGGCTTCGAAACCGGGCAGGGAAATATAAAACGTAAGCGGATAAATCCCATAAGGATTCAGCCCTTGTCTGCCTGCCTGCGCGGAAGCGACAAAGGAGCCGAAATCCCACAGTAAATCACCCGGCTGCACCCGGGCCGCTTCGCCCGCGATCACCCAGACAAAGAAAAGGCACAGGAAAAAACGACCTGCGCCCCGCGCCACTGCACCTGTCATGCGCCATGCTCCCCCATTGCTCCGGCGCGCGCCGGAGCAGCCCGCCAACAGGCTACCGGAACAGAACGCGCTCCCCGCTGCCGCGTTGCATCGACTGAGACACGAGCATCACCGCAGCTCCGTGTCGGCGAGCCCCCTATCGCGGCCACGACCGTCCCAGCGTGCTGAACGCAAAACGCCTCCGGCAAGACCGGAGGCGCTCGCATTTGGAGTCGCATCGCTCCAGCGTTCAGCTTCGCGCGAGAAAGTCCGACACGAAGTGGAACGCGAAGAGCGCCGCCACCGGCAGCAACGCAAGCAGCCACAGAGCGTATGAATGCTCACGGCCTCTCTTGGGGGCGACCGGCCGCCCGTTGGTTACGGCGGGCAGCGACGCACGAAGACGTCGGGTGTTGATGGTCATAGCTCACCTCCGTAACGACCTGCCGCTTTCGGCCAGGTCGCGGGGGGAGCCCGATCAGGAGATCAAGCGTCCACGCTGGCCAAAAACGGCAAGGTCAATCGACTGTCACTGTCGCTTGGCATGGGGTTAAAGTTCCTGTGAACCGCACATACGCAAGAGCGTACGCACACCAATACAAATGCGCCCAAAAGGTTTTCTGTCAAGGCGCCCGCGACGCATTCGCAACAATGCGCGCGCGGACTGCAAGCTTGCTGGAGCCGCTAGCGATCCGCACATCGCGGGCCTTCACCGCGTCTGATAGGGGAATTGCCCCCAAAACCGGTCAATTTCCGACGGCTTCCACGCCTAGCGGACGCACCCCGAAGCGCAGCGGGGCCATACCCTTAGACCGCCGCGAGCGCCGAATTTTCTTCCCGGTTGCGCGCCATACGATGCAGCACGGCGAACAGCACGATGCCTGCAATGATGCAAACGGCCTGCGACAGTTTGTCCGGATAAATGATCGCGACAGCAAACCCTGCAAACACCACACGCAGCAGGGCCGGAATGACCATTCGGCGAACATGTCCGTGCAGCGAAACGACGGCGCAGAAAACGAGCGTAAGCCCGGCCGACGTGTCCCAAAGGACAGCGTCCCAGCCGCCCAGCTGAAGGATGCCGCCATTGAAGAGAAAAAAGAACGGCAGCATGAAGCCGCCGATGGCGAGCTTCACAGCGTAAGGCCCCAGCCTGAACGGATTGGCGCCCGCAATAGAAGCGGCGGCGAAATTCGCCACTGCGACAGGCGGCGTGATGGCCGACAGGCATGCGTAGAACAGCAGGAACATATGCACCGGCATGGTCGGCAAGCCAAACTTGCCAATCAGCACGGGCGCAAGCAGCGCCACGCCCATGATGTAAACGCCGGTCGTCGGCATCCCCATGCCCAGCAGGATGAGGATGACCCCTGACAGCATCAATGACGGAATGAGATAGCCGCCTGAAAGCTGGAACAAAAGCAGCGTGAACTTGCCCGAAAGCCCGGTCAGCTCGATGCACCCAATGACCATGCCCGCAGCAGCAACCGCCGCCGCCAGCGGCACCGACGACATGCAGGTTTCGACACAGCCCTGAACGAACCTTTGCGGGCCAATGCGGTTTTCGCGCGTCGAAAACCAGCTGGCCGCAATGACAGACAGCGCCGAACCGCCCGCCACATAGGCCGCTGAATAGCCGCTTGTGAGCAACCACATCATCACAGCAAGAGGCATGAGGCTGGGCCAATTGCGTTGCAGGGCGATCTTAATGCCCACGATCTGGCTGTCGTGGAGCCTCGGCAGGTTGAGCCGCATCGCTTCGAAATGGACGAGTGTAAAGACGCCGAAATAATACCCGATCGCCGGTAGCGTCGCATAAATGCAGATCTGCAAATACGGAATGCCGGTGAAGTCGGCCATAATGAAGGCGACCGCGCCCATGACAGGCGGAAGCATCGACCCGCCCGTTGACGCTGCAGCCTCAATGGCGCCCGCGCGCTCGGACGGAATACCGATCTTCTTCATGATGGGAATGCTGACCGGCCCCGTGGTCGCCACGTCCGCCACAGGACTGCCGGAAATCGATCCATAGAGTCCGCTGGACACAACGCAGGCCTTGGCGGGTCCGCCGACCATGCGGCCAGTAAGCGCGGCGCCGACATCGAAGAACAATTGGCCTCCGCCGCTCAGCACATAAAAATTGCCGAACAGGACAAACAGGAAAGCATAACTTGCTGCCACGTAAAGCGGGGAACCGAAGATGCCGTCCGTCGTAATGACCTGCATTTCGAGAAAATAGGGATAGCCAACCGGCGGGTGGCGAAAACTCCCCGTTAGCAAATGTCCCCACGCCACATAGGCAAGCAGCAAAAACAAGATGCCGGTGAGCCCGATGCCCACCGTGCGCCGGCAAATCTCAATCGTCAGTAAGACAATCGTCGTGCCCGCGATGTAATCGCCGGTTTCAAGCTCGGAGAAGCCCGCCATCCAGTTCGAAATGCGCCCTTCGCTCAGCGCAAACCAGATGGAGGCGGCGCTGCCCGCAAGGCCAAGAAACCAGTCAACGGGCGTAACAATTTCCACGCGCGCATGAATCGTCGTCGTGACGAAACAGATCGGCAGCATAAGCGCCAGAAATACTGACACCTGATAATGCTGCGTCGCATGGGCGATTAGCGCGTAATAGGAAATGACAAGCGTCGCCAGGACGGAGAGCGCCCCGACCAAGAAATAAGTGAAGCCCACCGGCTTGACGCGTTGCGTCTCACCGACAAGCTCCATCGCATGGACCATCGTCGCCCGGGCGCGCAAACGCGCGCTCGGGGTGTCGTCATGAATCATCGAGGCAGCCTTACTTGATCAGACCGGCTTCACGATAATAACGCTCGGCGCCCTTGTGTACGGAAAGCCCGGTCACGTTTTTGGCTGCATCGGCGCGGGAGAATTTTCCCAGCGTCGGATGGATGGTGCGCATCCGGGGCTCATTCTCCAGAAGCGCCTTGGTGAACTTGTAAACCGTTTCCTCGGTGACATGGTCACCCGCGACAATGGCGTTCCAGATCGAAAGCGTCGTCTCGTCCTTGGTAATGAACGGATATGCGCCCTTGGGAATCGTCGCGAGCTTGAGGCCCCATTTCTGGGCTTCCTTCTCCAACTTTGCAGGATCGGCCGAAATCCATTGCAGCGGGCGCCCGCGCGACACCTCGGTCACTTCCGACGTCGGAACGAAGCCGCCATTGATGAACACATCCACCTTGCCGTCGCGCAGCGCATCAAAGCCCGTCGCCGAATTGCCGCGGATCATGCTCTTGCCGCCGTCAGTGGCTTGCGCCTCGTTGATCCCGAACGCGCCGAAGAAAAGCTGATACATCGTAACTGTAGATTGCAGGTTCGCGGCCAGATTGACCGTGATGCGCATCGGCGGTTTTTTCGCTGCGATATCGTCAAAGGACGCGATGCTATGGCGATCGGCCCAGTCCTTCGTCATGAGGTTGTGCACGATAAGCCCCTCGTGCAGCATCATCACGAAGTGAAACTTGCCCTTGTAGCTTTCCTTGAAGGGGGCCTTGCCTTCATTGGCGTAAGCAATTTCAACCGGCGACGCATTGAACGCGAAGTCTGAACGGCCCGTCGAGAGATTGAGAATGCCGCCAGCGGGAGAGCCCGGCTTATAAGTCGCGTCCGTGCCCGGATAGGCCTCGCGCACAATCCCGTTGATCGATTCAGTGACGACCTTGAAATAGCCGGTGGCCGTTGCGCCATCGACAGAATAGCTGATCGCCTTCTTGTCGTTGAACTGCGCCATCGCGGTAGAGGCGGCGAGTGTGGCGCACGCGGCGGCGGCGCCCATCCTGGTGATCATCCTGAACATTGTTTTCCTCCCTTGCAGCACCCCTTGTCGAAGCGCCTGCGAACATTCTTAGGACTGCGAGATTGATCAAACGCAGCGGCAAGTCAATGCCGCGTTCGCGGTTCAGTGTTCGCGCACGACCACTGTGCGCCGCATCTTGCGCCGCTCCGACGCGTCAAAATCGGAGCGCGCGTGAAGCGTGCTGCGATTGTCCCATAAGAGAAGATCGCCCGGCTTCCAGACATGGCGATAGAGGAAGCACTCCTGCTCCTGATGATCGAAAAGGCGATCCAGCAAGGTGTCGCTCTCGGCCCGGTCCATCCCAACGATGTGGTCGGTCATCAGCCGGTTGAAGTAGAGCGCCTTGCGCCCTGTCGCCGAATGCGCCTTCACCATGGGATGCGCAAAGGAGGGCACGCCTTCCTTCACTTCAGAGCCGCGCACGGTCGCCGCGTTCTGGTAATCATAAACGTTGAGGGCCTTGCGACGCTCGATCCTGCGTTTCAAGTCGTCGGGCAATTCATCATACGCGGCGAACATGTTAGCGAAGATCGTGTCGCCGCCTTTGGAAGGAACTTCCATCGCGAAAAGCATCGTGCCGACGCTTGGCGTTTCGATATAGCACTGGTCCGAATGGAAATACATTTCCCCATCGGGCAACGCTCCGATGAGCTTGCCGTTTTCGCGCACGTTCGAGATGTACATGACTCCCGGCAGGCTGGAGCGGCCCTCGTGCGCGTGCAAAACCTTGCCCAGATCGCCGAACCGCTGCGCGAACTTGACCTGCGCGGCTTCATCAAGCGACTGGCCGCGAATCAGGATGACGCCATTGCGATGCCACGTGTCGCGAATGGCCTCCAGCACAACGGCGCTGAGGTCATCCCGAAGGTCGAGGCCAAGAATTTCAACGCCAATACTAGGCGCCAGCGGTCTTGTATGAATGATTGCCGCCAGCGAAGCTTGCGCCGCGTCGGATCCCTGCGTGGCGTCCATGGACCCCTCCCCCGTTTGTTGCGGCAAAGAAAGCGCACGGCGGCGGGGGCGTCAAGGCCGCACCCTTGAGCACGCCCCCATTTGCATCAAGCTAATTTGCAGCGAAGCAATAAATCAGGCCGCCCCCACCTGAACTGCGCAACGAGGGCATGTCGCATCCGCGCGAAGGGTGCGCCGTGTTCCACGAACGCGACGCAGCATCATCGCGCAAGCCCATCCGATCGCTATGGCCGACCATTGCCGATCCTTCCGCGCCACCCTTTGTCCAATTGCTGCAGGTCATGTCCTTGCCCGCAGGAAAGGCGCGTCCGTCCGTGTTCGAACCGGTAAGAATGTCATGTTGGTTCACAATGAAAAGACGGCTCGGCACCTTGCGGCCTGATTCAGTTAAGCCGGTGTCGGTGTTGATGACATTGCGATCGGGATCATGCAGAGCATCCACATCCGCCGCGATCTGGACGCCCGTCGCATTCACCCACGGCCCCTTGCCAATGCGCTCGCGCGCGTTGACGGCCGGTTTTCCGTCTGTTGCCTGCGTGCTGAGATAAGCGCGCCAGGTCTTGCCCCCCGCCCCCGCCCGCGCAGCAAGCGTCTGGCAATGTTTGTCCGCGCCTTCTAACCCACCAAGATTGGCGCCGTCTGGTCCAGGCGCTCCCGAGATAAAAAAGGTCATGTTTGGAAATTGCGGTGGTTGCTGTGCAAGAGCCAATGTCGCAAATGGCATCACACTAATGATGGCCGCTCCGACG
>JAUXWZ010000001.1 GCA_030684835.1 Beijerinckiaceae bacterium | reverse complement strand
GTGCTCGGTGCCTTCACCAGCTTCATTCTCGGCATGGGGATGACGTCAAGCGCCTGCTACATCTTTCTCGCGGTTACATTGGGACCGGCCTTGATCGAGGGCGGACTTAATCCGATCGGTGCCCACCTGTTCATCCTCTATTGGGGACTGATCAGTTTCATCACGCCGCCTGTCGCCCTTGCGGCTATCGCCGCTGCCAGCATCGCGAAATCCGATCCTTGGAAAACCGGTATCTGGGCGATGCGTCTCGGCCTCATCAATTTCGTGCTTCCTTTTCTATTCGTACTCAACCCGACCCTGATCCTGATCGGTGAGCCGTTGCACATTCTGCATGACGTCATAACGGCATGCTTTTCAATCTGGCTCCTGGCGGCCGGTCTCGAAGGCTGGTTGTATGGTTTTGGTCGTATCGGCTGGTTGTCACGGTTGATGCTAATTGGCGGAGCGCTGGGATTGCTAACTCCCGGCCTTGCAACCGATCTGGCGGGACTCGCCCTGCTCGCAGCGGTCTATGCCGGAAATTTATCTCGGCGACGGTAGGTCGCCTGACTGCGCAAATTCACACGGCCCAGGCGTACAGGTTGAAGGTAATCGTGCTTGTGGCGGATTTTACTTCGACGCGGAATGGAGGCGAAGCGGTACACTTTGAACGGAACAAGCGAAATACAGGAGCTTTGGCCATTCAACCTACCTATTCACGTAATGTAGCTATGGAATGAGAAGCGTCCCCTCGCATACGTGAAGCCAAACCGCACGCCTGCCGAGGATGTCCGCTATCGGCGGAACAGCGGAAAACATTTGCTCACAGTGAGGTTTTCGCACTTTGACCCTAAGCGGACGTGCTGCTTGTAATCTACGATGTCGATTTTTCCGCTGTTTAGCGACCATGGACCGCGCGCCTCGACTGAGTTCACCCTTACGCCGGGAGGGCCATGAGCCTTAACGGAACTGGAACAATGTCCGAGCGAACTGATTGGAAATTGTCACGGCTTAGCTGGGATAGACAAGGAAGTATTCCTGGAGAAGCGTGTTTAACAGGGAAGGAGCATCAAATGAAAAACGAACGAAAATCATCAAAGGCGGGGGAACGTGCCGCTCAAGGCTTGCGCGAGGCGACTGCTAAGGAAGAAGCGAAAACCGAGAGCAAGACGGGGCACGATTTGGCTAAGGGCGCTGATCGGTTCGAAGAACGCTCTAAAAGCTCCGATGGAAAAAGCGCGCAAGAAAAACAGAAAGGGTGAACTACACAACAGACCCGGCGCGGCGCTTCCGTGAAAGTACCTCCATGCAGGTCAACCGGGCCAATAGTTGGCTGAGGTGACACTTGTCGGCCCAAGCGGGCACGCAGCCAAGGTGGCCTGACGATGCCCGCTCCTGGCGTCATGAGCCTGCAATCGACGCCGGTAATCTCTCTCACTCACTCCTCTAACGTAAAACCGACCCGTAGCGTGACTTGATAATGGCGAATCGCTCCGCCTTCGATATGCCCTCTGGTCTGGGTAACTTCGAACCACTTCATATTGCGAATGGTCTTTGAGGCGCGGGTTATGGCATTCTGGATGGCATCCTCGATGCTTTTGTCCGATGACCCTACGAGTTCTAAGATTTTGTAGACATGATCTTTCATTTCAACGGTATCGGGCATCGTCAAACTCCGTGTTTATCGGTAGGGTACTCGTTTCTCATATATGATGTCGCCATTGTTAGGAGATGTACAGCGGCTGTTCCCAGCTTCTGCATTTTTTCGTCTGCGATGTAGACGCCTGCTGCGCGGTGGTACGCCACCGCAACTGTGGCGCAGGCATCAGTGATGAACTCATTTACTGGCTCGCCCTTCGCAGATCGCTTCTCTAAATCTAAAACTACTTGAAACGCCGTCAGAGACGCAGCCTCAGCAATTTGGATGTCGTCCATATCAGTCTGGGATAAACCCTCGGGTGGCTGGCATTTGCGGCTGATTTCATCCACAGCCCTATAGTACTGTGGCTTTCCTGTTTCCTCGATGTTTAGATAGCCCTTGAGAAAACGCCGCACTCTTACTTCAAGGTGCTCGCGGTCTGATCTAATCAACTTCCGCCGCTTGCGGTGTTCGGACTTAATCCAATCAAACATCATGTGCCTCACTGGTACCGTGCTTATGGTCGGTACTCGGGTGAGGCGCGCGCCTCACACTTTAATCATAGGTAATGAAAAAACCTCGCCCATATCATTGTGCAAAATTGATTGCTCGCTGCGATTATCCCATTTGATGATTACGCCTGCCAATTGGTTTCAGAGATGGTGCCCACATCATTCTTGTCGGCGCTCCAATAGAATCGGTCGCCCACTTTGAGAGTTCTGGATTGATGGCCGGTCATTCACTCTCCCATTCGCAAACGCCGAATCGTGAACTCAATCTGTCCGTCCGGTTGTTGCCGCCAATGATCAACAATAGTCAAATAGCCCCCTTGCGGAAGCTGTTTTAGAATCTCGCGGGCCTTCAGTCGGGCTCCTTCGACCGGTAGCGTGAACGTCTCTCGCGAGAATCCGTCATCGGGTTCGCGGCGCTTGGATATGCGGTCAGCAAGAGCAAGATCGCGCGGTCCATAGGACATGTAGTAACTCCAAACGCTGCCCCTTATCCACCCGCTGGTTGGGCCATCGAGAACCGATTGACGACCGGTAAACGGTCTTGTTCCAGCAAAGGTTCCGGTAGGCCGCTAACGACAATATCCGTTGAGAGGGTGCTCCGAGACCGCAACAGGCCGATTGAGCCAGCCCATAAACTTCGCGACTTCTTTCGTTCAGGCTGGGAACGAAGCGTTCGCAAAACTTGCCAGTTTTCGTGATCCGTTAAGTCTGGTGGTCTTCGTTCTAGGAATTCCCCCGCGCGGAACTCAATGAGCGTTTCGGCGTAAGGCAATAATGGCCGCCGTTTCTTTGGATCGAAATTCTAAGGTGCGAAAAATGCGGCCGGACCGGGCTGGCCGAGCTATGGGAGCACGACGCTTTTGAAGGGCACGCCGACCTAGTGCCCCCCGGCTTCAAGATGACCCACGATCCAAAGGGGAGCCGAGTGTTTTACTGCATCCGCTGCCAGGTTCGCGTGATCCCGGTGCCGGTCTAAGGCCCTCTACGGGTCCACCCGCACATTGCAGGACGAGCAATGGAAGTCGGGGCCAAACTCGGTTCGAACAGCCTTAAAGCCATCCGGCACCGTTAGAACAGTTGGGGCCTGATCACTGAGGTTCCCGGTATCGATTCAGGTTCGCAAGTTGCACCCATGGCACTTTGACAAGTATGAGCTATAAAAATCTCGCAGCTTAGCGTCAGCTGACCCCCAGATCGGTCCCGTGGTCACGTGACGTTGCCTAATTTGTTTTTTTGCTGAGATCGCCGTCCCTCTCAAGGTCGCTTGCTGACGGAGCGACGCTTACTGGTGTTCCGGCTCGCAGCCGCAGAACGAAACTGATCGACCGCTATACTGAGCGCAGTAAGGGCGCCTTCCTCAACAACCCCCTCTTCATACTTGTCGAGCGTCTCGCGCACGATGCGGTCAATCTCCCTCTCAATCTGCAGCATATCCTCGTCAGCGGACTCTCGGATCTTAGCCGCTAAATCCATGACTCTATCGCGTAGTGCCGCTACGCTCTCTTGCTCGTCCGGATAGAAAAATGCTCGGAGGCCCGCACCGAACGAACCTAACGCCGACAGCACAAGAATACCGCCCCAGAAATAGTCGCCGTAGCGCTCAAAGAAGGTCCGTTCGGTTCCGTCAATGTACGCCGCCACCCCTGGATGCGCGGGGATAGCTGCATCCTTTTCAGTATTAGGTTTGTCGATGCTGGCTCCATCTGGAATCTCACGCAATATTGTTTGCCGATGAGCGAAAAGCTCACGAGCCAATGACGCCGCAGCTTGCTCAGAGGTCGCTTTACTGCCAACGATGAGATCGCTAACCGCGATCACACTGGTCGGTTCTGGCGGCAATGCAGGGTTGGACCTGAAAGCAGATTTTGGGATCTCCAAAGCTTCCAGCCTCGGCTGGGAGAGAACGATGGCCTCAGCGGTTTCAAGGCCAAGAAAGGCTGGCGCTTCCCGAAATCGAGAGAAAGACCGGAACCCTTCCGCAATCGCCTTGCTCTTGATTGCGCCCACGGTCGCGAAGACATTGATGCCTTTGTCACTTGCCATGGCATCCACGCTGCCAATCGGCACGATTTCAATCTTGTTGGGCGGAACGCCTTCTGAGGAAAGGACGACGTTCAGCAAGGCAAGATCAGCAGGGCTCCCATTTAGCATAGCGATCTTGGAGCCGGCGAGGTTCTTCCACTCAGTGATACGTGTGGTTTTTTGACTCGGCAGATGCGCTGTCCAAATAAAAAGAGCGCTTTTCCGCAACGCTGCGATAGCAAGCGAATCGGCCGACATTGTATCGCTTCTGACGGTCGCCAAGTCGACGCCGCCTCCCTTAAGCAGCGCTTCGGCTTGTCCTTGGTCGACTAAGGTTAGTGAGAGGCGCACCGGGCTGCGCTCACGGGTGAGAACACGAGCAATCCCTTCGACGATCCTTGCATCTTCGCTGGCCGACTCGACGGCAATGCGCAGCACTACGGGCCTCGCGGTAACAAACAGGATACCGCCGAGGGCGGTTGCGAGGAACAAGCCCGCAGCGGCCAAAAAATACAGGACCTTGCGACGATGTTCGACTCTACGTCGTCTGGACTTTCGCGATGCGGCCTTAATAGTCATTAATTCGGACCCGACGGTCGCCTCCGAAAATTTCACGCTGCTACGATTGCAGACATTTCATGGCTCGTTGATGTCCGACGCTCTTCCTTCACTCCCGCCGCTTCGATACAAAGCTTCACCGCGTCGCCCAAGCTGGACGCCACCAGGTCGGCTTTTGCACTTTCCCGCAGCAGTTCCAGCGCAGGCTGATCAATATCCTTGACCCAGCAGCCCAGAATAATGGTTGCGCTTGGCAACTTTCTTCTTAGACGGCGAACGGCGTACCGCATGTGCGCTGGCCCACTCCCATCGAGATAGATCAGGCAGACGACGGCAATGCCAGTGGTGTCCAGGCGGAAGACGTTCGTGGTGGAGAGCGCTTCTGCCGCCTCCACCCGCGCCGCCAGTCCGTGCGCCGTCGAGAGCTGAGCCAGCATAACTGCGGCTGCCTCGTCGATGAGACTGCGTCCCGCCACGCAGAGCACGGGGTGTTCACCCCGCCATTCCGGCGGCAGGGAGTCCTTACTGATAACGGGCAAATGTTCACTCACTGCGTTTTCTGCAACGCTTTCCACCGCCGACGACGCTTCCGCATCGGTGGTTGAGTTACCCTTGGCAGGCGGCCTGTCATCCTGATCGGAAAGGTCGCCGGTAAACTCAGTGACCGCGTCTCGAATTTTTGTCAGACGTTCCTGGTCGAGCGCGCCGCGGTCGGCATCAGCTTGCGCCAGTTGCAGACCCTTCAAAGCGACCTCATCATAGTACGAGGCCAGAGACCGTTCTTTGAGAAATTCTTCGGCCTTTTCGGCGGCTTCCGTTGGATCACCCGCCAGCATCCGCTGGTAGAATATCTCTGGGGGCGAAAGCGCCGGCCGGTCTCCAAACATGACGTCAAGAAATTCCAGGCGCTCGACATGACGCCCGAGCACAACAAGGCAAACCGTCAGCGGCGTAGCGAGGACGAGCCCGATGGGGCCCCACAGCGCGGTCCAAAAAGTTGCCGACGCAACCACCGCAACAGGAGACAGCCCGGTGCTGTGGCCGTAGACCAACGGTTCGACGACATGGCCGACGAGCGGTTCTACTACCAGAAACAGCGCGAGCGTCCATAACAGCATCGACCAGCCGGGATCGACGGCAACCGCCAAGGCCAGCGGAAATGCCGCAGCGATGACCGCACCGATGTAGGGCACGAAACGGAGCGCTGCGGCCAGGATGCCCCAAAGGATCGCGCTGGGAATCCCTATGAGCCAGAGGCCTGTCCCGATCACCAAGCCAAATGCGCCGTTAAGGATAAGCTGGGTTAGGAACAGACGGCTGAGGCGGCTTGCCGCGTCGTCGAGTGCCGCCGTAGTGCGCTGAAGATCGGATGAACCAGCTAACCGAATGAGCCGATTACGTAGATCTTCGCGTTGAAGCAGAATGAAGATGACGAAAATAACGATGATGCCGGTCGTCGCGAGGGGATGAACCAGCGGAGAAATCAAGGTCCGCAGGCTTTCTAGCGCGCCGGGATCGGGCTGGCGTACTTCCACCGGGACCGGCGCTGGTGGCGTCGGGCCACCGGCTACCAGAATGGATCCTGCCGCACGTGCAGATGCGGCATCTTTAGGCTTATCAAGCTCCTTGCTGAGATCCTTGAGCATGTCGGAGGCCCGCTCCAATGTGCCCCTGCCAGCTTTTGTGTCCCGGAAGGACTGAATCTTTTCGCTTATCGTAGTCTGGTAGCGGGGAAGATCTCCCGCCAGTTGCGTCAGTTGCGTAGCAAGAAGGCTCCCCATCGCAAAAATCAGCGAGAAGGCGAGAATGACCACGCTGACGACGGCCAATCCGCGGGGGACGCTGATCCGCTGCAGTAGTCCGACCAGCGGCGCCAGAACGAAGCTGAGAAGAATAGCCAGAGCGACCGGCACGAAAATATCCCGGCCAAAATAGAGCATCGAAATAATGATGACGGCCAGAATCGCTGTCGCTACCGCGCTTAGCAGCGCCATCATTTCTTCAGTGCTGCGGGCCTTGAATGGCTGTCTGGTCAGGGACTTCATTTTCGTTCCATAACCGGGGTCTTCCACCCTGGAGTGTGCCGCTGCCGCTAACAGGATGCAGGGCTGCCCGCACAAAAAAAGCCGCTAGGGCATTGCTCCTCGCGGCTTTCCTAGACGGCTGCCGTTTTCCGGGTCCGCCCCTGCATACCAATAGACAGCCAGCACAAAGGTTTCATGGTGTGGGAAATATAAATCCTCGACTGCATTGGTCGGGAATGGATTCCAACGGCGAGATGTCTCTTACTGGCACAACGGACGCACGCCGGTCGGAATGTCCGTTTCGTAGAGGCAAAGCGGAAGTGGCCTTGCGCGGCTGCCGAGCCGGCTTTTGACCCGAAACGGTCATTTTGGCCGTTGGTTACCGATGGGTCAGGCCGTTGTCGCTTAATCGAACCATAGTTCAGAACTACTCCCGAAATCCAATATCGATGCAATGCCGAGTTTCGTGGAACGCTACTCCGCAGCCAATTTCGTCGGTGGTGTAGGAGACCAGCACAGGCAGCGATTCCGTCCCTGGGCTTTCGTTTGATAAAGCGCATGGTCTGCCGCGACCATCAGAGAATCTGCACCAGACATACTGACCGACGCAGCGGCGATTCCGATGCTGACCGTGATCTGGAAATTTGCGTCGTGGGATCTCAGTGTCTTTCCCGCGATCCGCTTGCGAATGCGTTCGGCCACCAGCTTCGCGCTCGAAAGGCTCGTCTCGGGCAAGAGAACCGCGAATTCTTCGCCGCCGACTCGGCCGACGATGTCGGATTTCCGCTTGCCCAGGAGACACGCTTCGGCCGTCGCTTTGATCGCCTCATCTCCGACCGCGTGTCCATACCGATCGTCGACGCTCTTGAAGTGGTCGATGTCCAACATCAATACCGATACGGAGCAGTAATAGCGTTGAAAACGGCTCCACTCCGCCTCCAGCGCGACCAGAAAGTGTCGTCTATTGTAGAGACCAGTTAGGGAGTCCGTGGATGCAAGCCGCTCAAGCTGCTCCGCGTTCCGCATAAGGTCGGTGACGGCGTAGTAAGTGACCATGCGCCCGCCACCGCCTGCCGCGTCTGGGCGCGATCGGGTTTCTACCAAGCCAGCGGCGCCTATGGCTTCCGGGACCAGTTGCAGGACTGTATGGCGCTCGCCACGATCCGCCCATCGATAACCCGCGAACATCTCCTCAGAACCGCGAGTCGCCAGTTTGTCGAGGGCGATGTCCAGCACTGGTGGCTTCCGCACTCAGGCCAGGACGTGCGCACGCGCATATCGGACGACCGAGTGTGGCTCGCCCACGCTGTCGCGCACTATGTGAGAGTCACCGCCGACGCCCTCGTGCTCGATGAAGTCGTCCCCTTCCTGACGGGTCAACCGCCGCTGCAGCCAGGCGAGAGCGACAGCTTCTTCCAGCCGGCCGTCTCGGACGAGACCGCCAACCTCTACGAGCATTGTGCGCGTGCGCTGGACGCGAGCCTTGCGGTCGGCAGCCATGGCCTGCCGTTGATCGGCGGCGGCGATTGGAACGACGGCATGAACCGCGTCGGCGAAGGCGGCCGTGGCGAGAGCGTCTGGCTTGGCTGGCTGTTGCACGCCGCTCTCGACGCCTTCGTAACCATCGCTGATGCGCGCGGTGACGCGACGCGGGCGGCGAACTGGCGGGAGCGTATGCAAGCGCTGAAGACTGCCCTGGAAAGTGAAGCTTGGGACGGGGACTGGTATCGGCGAGGCTGGTTCGACGATGGCACTCCGCTCGGCTCTGCGACGAACGAAGAGTGCCGCATCGACTCTATTTCCCAATCTTGGGCCGTGATCTCCGGCGCGGCACAGCCCGACCGCGCGGCCCAAGGTATGGGGGCCGTCGACCGCGAGCTGATTCTGCACCACGACGGGTTGGCGTTGCTGTTCACGCCGCCCTTCGACCGGTCGCCGCTCGACCCTGGTTACATCAAGGGTTATCCGCCGGGCGTCCGCGAAAATGGCGGCCAGTACACTCATGCCGCTCTCTGGTCCGTGATGGCCTTTGCCGAGCTCGGAGATGGCGACAAGGCGGCAGCTCTGTTCTGGATGCTTAATCCGATAAATCACACCCGCACGCGCATCGACATGCACCGCTATAAGGTGGAACCCTATGCCGTCGCCGCCGATGTCTACGCAGCCCCCGGCCATGTCGGCCGCGGCGGCTGGACCTGGTACACGGGTTCGGCCGGCTGGATGCAGCGCGCCGGGGTCGAAAGCATCCTTGGGCTTCGCATCGAAGGCAGCGTGCTGCGTCTTGACCCCTGCATTCCCAAGTCCTGGCCCCGTTTCGAGATCACACTCCGCATCCGCCACCATGCCATAGACATTGGCGCGTTGTTCTTTCTGGCGCTGTGATCGTGGTCACAGCGCCATGCCCGTTACCGTGCCTTGTTTCTCAGTAGAATTACTTTCGGTGGAGCAAGATAGGCGGAATACGCAATGAAGCGCTGGATGGCGTCCGCAGCAGCACCAGCAAGTCCGCTCGCTGGCATGCCAAGCAAGAAAGCCGCCACTGCGATCCATTCCCCTAGATTGCAGCGACGGCTTTCCTCGAGCACGACCACCCAGCGCTCGAACCGGATGCAGTCGCCATCCAAAGCGATGGTCAGGTACCTGAGCAAGCTGGACTTCGTCGATCTGAAACCGCGTTATGCCCTCTGGTTTGCCTAAGTGTGATAACGATCACGGTTGGCCGGCACTTCTGCGGTTACGCTCCACAAGGCTTGCGAACCGCAAGCGCTAACGATGGAGATCAGCTATGAGCGAACGTCTCAATTTGACTGATATCGCCCCCGACCTACTTGCCGATGAGCATCTGGATTTCGTCATGGGCGGCACCGAAGGTTACCCGGGACTAGCGTTGGGCACCAACATCAACATCTCGCCCTGGTCTGGTGGTGCCTTCAACCGCCAGTGGACCCTCGTCGGCGCCACCGGCCATTTGCCTAACCCGCGATAATTCACCTGGTACGGATAAGCGCATTGCCCGACGCGACACGTCGTCCGATGTCGGATCGGAGAGCCCCGTCATCAAACTGAACCGGGCCTCACGTTTCTTTGTGACGCCTTTTCTAGCGCGGACCGGCTTCTTCCGCATAAAGCCCAGGCCCGCATTCGCTTAAGAAGGTTCTAGAGCAATTGCCGATCAGCGAAGGAAGCAAGCATCCCCGGCGTGTTGCTCAGTTTCGTAGACGCGGCAGCACGATCTTGCCATTCGGCTTGGTGGCATAGGCCTTTACCATCTGGTCGAGCAGCCGCTGTGTCGTGCGCGACAGGCCGCCATAGGCCTGCTCCTGGATACGGTGCGCAATGCTGCGCCGAAGCAGATCGGCTCAGCTGCTGCACCTTCGCAACGCTGATCGTCTTGATCAGTGAAACGAAACTCGCTGCCTAAAATGCGACCGAGCGGCGCAAGAAGGGGCCGCTTAACACGGCCGAATGGTGGATGGGCCCGAATGGCCCGTTCACTGTCCCCATCGAGGGCGAGGACGATTGTTGCGAGTTCTGGGCCCTCCAGAACCTTTGCCGATTGCATGGCAAAATGCCCTCCGAATTTGATGCCGAACCCACCAAACACTGATCGCGCGACGCTCGTCCCGTGTGGCCTACTTTGAATCTGCGAGTGGCAAAAAGAAACGGCCCCAGCAAGGGGGGCTTGGGGCTGGGGCCGCCATTCCGCACCGGACGCGAAGCGGCGGTAAGGCGTCCGATGGATTAATTAAATTTGCATCGGAAGCGTTAGTTCCAAGTCCGCCGCCTGTTTCGCATTGCGAATGGCTTGGACTTAACCCTGGTTTAACTCTGGCGCGATTCAAGGCACGCGAGCCGTCCAGAGACGCAATGTTCCTGGCGCAGCGCCAAAGAATCTACGAAGGCGCGCGCAAAGCTGGACTGCCGGAGCAGTGACAGGATGGCTTCACTTGGTGTTTGGCTGCGGCACATGGGTCCGTTCTTGGCACAAATCGGCGGTAAAAGGTGGGCAGAGCATGTCCGCTCTGCCAAGCGTTTCAGACATCAACCTGTTCCGCTATTTCCAGGGCGTCATCGACCTCGATACCGAGATACCGGACCGTGCTTTCGATTTTTGTATGACCGAGCAAGAGTTGAACGGCTCTCAGGTTGCCGGTCCGCCGATAGATCAGGGTAGCTTTGGTGCGGCGCAGGGAATGGGTCCCAAACAGCCTCGGGTCGAGACGGACGCTGCCGATCCACTCGGAGACAAGGCGGGCATATTGGCGGGTTGTCATGCTACGGGCAGGGCCGCGACGTCCGGTGAACAAAAACTCCCCAGATCGTTTGCCAGTGGTCCTTAGATAATGATCGACCGCCTGGCGGGTCAGCTCGGTTAATTCAAATCTGACAGGTCGCCCAGTTTTCTTCTGCCGAACCGTTGCACGATCCGCGGTGTACCCGCCTGCAGCGACGTCTTCGACCCGAATGGCGACGACATCACAGCCACGAAGCTTGCGGTCGATGGCCAGATTGAACATCGCCAGATCGCGCGTGCGGCCCTCGATTTGGAGTTTCGTCCGGATTGACCAGACGTGCTTAGGACGCAGCGGCGGCTTCGCCCCGGTCAGCGTTCCCTTATTCCACGGCACCCGCTTGGGCGCTGAGACAGCATTCGCTTGATCCTGCACGGTCATACTCCTCTCGGGTTACGGAGGGGAAAGCATGAGCCAAGGGCATGGGCATTGGAAACAGGTCAGCTTTCGAGCCTAGGCGGACTTCCGGGCCGGTCGCGCGGCAAATGCCCTGTAGCGTTTGACCCAAAGCAGACGCACTGGAAACGCGTAGGCAAAAATCGCGACGTACCGTGGCGACGGATGCGTCACGATTCGTCGCTTTGCTACAGGCGCTCACGCTAGGGAGGACGATCAGTCTCACATCATGAAGCCCACGTGGCGATAGAGGGTCGCAAAAGGGATTACGCCGGACCGATTTCCGTCGCGTAGAGCTTGCCGCCCAGCCATACGGCCCAAACGCCTTGTTCCGTCGTACTTTCCAACGTGCGCGCGACGCATTGCAAACCTAGCAGTGGCCGCCGCCGCCGTAAGCGGATTCCTTGCCACCGAGCCACACGGACCAGCATCCTGTCGCTGTGTTGAGCTGGACACTGACTTGGCCTGGAAGACGGATTTGAACGCGCGAACCGCCGCTCACCAGATCGAGTTCGGCAACATTCAACTCACGGATTTCGGTGGTGTTCATTTCAAGCTCCCTTCGATGTGACGGTCACCAGCGACCGTCGATGGAGGGAGAATGCCTGGAGAGCTGCCGGCGGGCTGTGATGGCAGTCACAGAAAGATGTTTTGGGTGGCCGCCGCTCAGTCCGCCTGAATGCTGGTTTGGAGCGCGGGGCGTTGTCAGGCCGAATGCGCGAGGTAGCTAAGCAATGTCCGCTGTTGGCACTTGGCGGACATTTCCAGCAGCCACTCCGATGGCTCCAGTTGACCCTGAGCGGACCTCGTAGGCTTTGTTAATCGTCTATCTCCCCAGCGGCCGTCGGGAATGTACGCCGAGTCGTCGGTTGCAACTCTATTCGTGTCATGCCCGCACTGCACTGAGGATCGTGTCGGCATTATCATAGGAAATGCTAGCAAAATCGCCACGGAGAGCTTTAAGTGCTTGCCGCTCTTGCTCTATCTCAGAGGCCGTTCGGTACCCCATACGTCGAAGGATAGGCACAGGCGGGCACCATCCTTGAAGCGTGTTGGAATAGAAATGCCGTCACCATCGCTGGCAGAAAGAGCCATCTCTTATCGCCTGAGGCTCCCGGGACGACGCCTGTGAAGGCGAGCGCGGAGGCATTGCACGCGATGGCCCTCTCAATGTCCACTCTTCATCAAGCTGGTTGAGCCGAGAGCGGATACCGTCTTTATGCTGCTGATAATATCGGACACGAGCATCCGTTTCGTCGCGGATTTTCTTGTTGATTCCGCGCCGGTATTGGCGGGTACGCGATTTCGGGTGTCCTGCATCGGATTAGCCTCCAAATCGGCAAACGGCCAATTAGGCGGTTGGTTCCCGGCTCTTTTGGGGTATCGCATGATGTAATTGGAATCGACGCCCGCGCGAGTAGAGGCCGCCTACGGCTCATTTCCGTGTTTGACCGGGAGCGGATGTTCGGGGGCTCAATTCAAGTCAGGCGCTGCTCCCCTTGCGGGGTGTCGGGCGCTCGGAAGGATCTCGGCGGATCTTCGACTGCAACTCCGCGAGGTCGGTGAAGACGTCTGCCTGGCGCCGCAATTCGTCAGCGATCATCGGTGGCTGACCCGATATCGTCGAAATCACCGTAACGCGGACACCCCGACGCTGGACTGCTTCGACAAGGGAGCGGAAAGCTCCATCGCCGGAGAACAGGACCATCTGGTCGATGTGACCGGCGAGATCCATGGCATCGACGGCAAGCTCGATGTCCATGTTTCCTTTCAGCTTGCGGCGACCGCTGGCGTCCGTGAACTCCTTCACCGCCTTGGTGACTACGGTGTAGCCATTGTAACTGAGCCAATCTGTTAGCGGGCGGAGCAGGGAATACTCTTGATCTTCGGGGATTGCCGTGTAGTAGAACGCGCGCAGCAAAGAACCTCGACCTTCAAATTCTTTGAGGAGGCGCCTGTAGTCGATGTCGAAGCCGAGCGTCCTCGCGGTTGCATGGAGGTTGGCGCCATCGATAAAAAGCGCGATGTGAGTGGATCTGAACGACATTGATGTTGACCAGCGCCTTACTTGCGAACAGAAGCGAAGAGCATTCGTGCCTCAAGCTCTGGTTGGCTTAATTGGATAATAAAATTTTGGTTGTGGCGGCAATCCGCAAACAAGCGGCAAGTTATGCTCTATTACTTTAAGGTTCAAATGTTTTTTCTAAAGACTTGCTTGCGGAACAGGGAACCCACATGCCGCCTTCGCCGATTCCGCGTTAATTTTGCTTAAATGGCTGAACCTTCAGGCAGATCCTGACGACCCATTGCCAGGAGCAAAGGACCGGAATGCCGTTGCATCAATTGCCTGTCTATGAAGCCTTGTTGAATAAGCGTGGCCGTGTTTGGAGATGGTGCGTTTGTACGGCCGAAGGCCAAGTCGTAATGCAAGGCGCGGAAAGCCGCCGAGCCTCCGCCAGATACAAAGCTAATAGAGCGATTTTCCTGATGTTGCTGTGCGCTCCTTACTCATATGTCCATCGGCGAAACGGCGACCGCAAAGCGGGCAGCCAATCTGACCGCTCACGTTCTGGCATTTAATCCCGCGTAGGCGAGCAACTCTGCCGCGCAGTTCGCCTCGCCCGCTTCAGTCGCGGGCCGAGCGAACTCCTGCTTGTGAGTCGTTGATTGCGCATGGCCATGCGTGGGCACGTTGTCCACTCTCAGGGTAAGGCGGATAACATCTGCTCTCGGCGAGTATTTCACTGGTTGACCCATCTGCGACATGTGGCGAGAGCACAACACACGTGGTTGAATTGATGACGCCGAAGGGCATGTCGGCGCATCTTTGGACAGCAGCCTGAACTTGATCTCGGCAAATGAAAGAGGCCGCCAACTGAGGCGGCCTCGAAATCTCAGCAGCGTTTTATCAGACGCCGTTATGGTTGGGTGGGCATTTGCCTACACTCTGGGCGACCCGTCGCGCGCCACGCTGGACGCCGGCTGATGCCATACCTGCCGCCACATCAGCAAACTTTGTACCGCCGCTCACTGCGTCGAGATCGACGTCGGTCAACTTCGTTGTCTGATCGTTCATTGTCCCGCTCCGTGATGTGGCGTCGTGCGCCGTTGATGTGAGTGGACTATGCCGGGCGGCGGGCAGCCTCACCGTGACGAGTATCACACTTGAAAATGCCATCAGGCTGGCCCGTGCATGCGGACAGGGCCTCGAGCAGGCCGCCGGCGACGGATAATTTCCTTGCTCAGCACCCGGTACCGGGTAAGGCTGAACGTCGCTTTGTCAGGAGCGTACATACTAGGTCCGGTGCGTTCGGAGACCGAGCGCAGCGACCTGAATGGCCCAAGTTTCAGGCAGCGGTGCGCCGGCTCCGGCGTTGAACCTTATAACCAGTCAGCCGGATGACATTAGTCGGAAGTTCGGTCGGGCCGGGACCGATCGGCGGTGGAGATGCGACAGGCGAGACCGCCGGTCCGGCCGAAGGCACTTCAATCAAGGCTAGAAAATTACGACCTTCCTGAGTGATCTGCCAACCGCTGGGCTCTCGCAGCACGTAGCCGCTGGAGAAAATGTTTAATTCAGGGGCGCGCGCGGCCAACCGCTTCATCCTTTGAGACCAATCGGCTCCGCTACAGGTCAGGACGGCAACATAGCGCTTTAGGTCCGCAAGCGATGCGCGCCCTTCAGGGTGTCCGGCCAAAACTTTCAAAATTGTGATCTGAAAACTCACGCCACGCCCCGCCACCGCGACCGAATTATAGTGTCGAAGCTAGTGGCAGGATGAATTTCAGTCCATCTGCTGCAATTAAAAAAAAGACGGTATTGCCGTTTTTTCCCGGCAGCGTCAAAATCGCAACACTAATGGAACTTTGCCTTTTTGCGTCTTGCGAGAGCGCCCCACTGACCGCTGACTCAATGCGACATTGTGAGTACAGGCACTTTGTCAGTATGGGCACTCATACTGCATCGATACGCGTGTTGATCGTGGACGGAAAACGCCGGTCACGCTGCATGTAAGTTATCAACCAGAGTAGGGACCGGCCGAACCCCGCTTCACGTTTCGCTGCGGGTGCGGACAGCGTACCATCGGCGCGTAAGCCGCCCCAGTTTGCCGCTCTTTCAACGCCTAAACTTCGAGCGGGTCCTCTTCGTTCGTTTCGGCGGTGCGATTCGCGATCCAATGCCAATTCGTCGCCGTCGCCTCCCATTCCCGTTTGCTGGCTGGGTCAGTTGCGGCGCGCGCCTCAATTTCGCAGATGATGGCGTACGATCGGAATGTTTCGGACTTGGTCATAAGAGGAAGTATAAGGTTCCACTCGGTAGCATAGTTGATCTGGCGCAACCTTTAAGCAAAATGGATGGCTAAATGGTTTTGGCCGCCATCTAAGGCGCCCTACTTGACGTGACGTTGCCCAATGCGCCCATTCCTCATCCTGGACATCCGGATAATGGTGCCCGTTGCCGTTCTCCAGGTCCTCGCGTGCTGTCCTTTAAGCTATACGTGGTAATCTTGGGCAATTGGCTTCGCTCGGTTTGCCTCTTGGGTGCTGGCCTGTTTTTAACCCCTGGTTAGGTTAGTTTGCATTGGCCTGTTTACGCAAATCGCAGAAAAGGGCACGTATAAGGGTTCCATGAGAGAAGACCGAACAGCACTCAGAAAACGAGTCTTAAAGGCCGGACAAGTTGAGTTCGGTGGCGGCGCGATCGATTGCACTGTTCGCAACCTGTCCGACACTGGCGCTGCGCTTTCCGTTGAAAGCCCGGTCGGCATTCCAGCCGAATTCAACCTGGTCATTGTTTCGGATAATGTGAACCGAAGGTGTCGGGTCGTTTGGCGGAAAGACAATAGAATAGGCATTACATTCGCTTAGGCCGCCTCAGTTTACTGTATGTGCAGGCGGTGGTGCGGCGTTTAGGAGCTGCGAAACGGCGGTGACAAGTTGAGTTGTGCAAAAGGCTTGTCAGCAGGATGCTGTGGGGAGCGCCGTGCGAGGCCCACTGATCGCCCGTCGCGAGAATCGCGGGCGCGATGCCAAGGACTACGACGTCAAATGTGCGTGGCAGGACATTGCAATCGAATGGCACTGTCTAGCCAACCGGGCAGCAACAGAAAGCAATCGGGATCGCGAACTTGAACATGATTGATAAACAGAGGCCGTCTCAGTTGGACGGCCCTTTTTCTGGGGGTCGGATATCTTTAACCGCTCTATTCGGCCAAGAATAGATCGGGGCTGAAATGGCGAGTGGCTCCTCGCGTGCTGTCTATAGGCAATACGTGGTGATTTTGGATAGGTTGCCTGGCTCAGTTTGCCTCTTGGCATTCCTCAACGCATCGAGCACGCCCGCAGTCTGACAAGTTCTTTTTAGGCGTTTGCCGAAGCACTTCGCGTTGCCCGCCGCAGATAGAGCATACCATGAGCAACTTTAGCAACTTTGCTAGTCGAGCGTCGGGGACGAACATATCAATCGCCCAAAAACAGATCGCGCCGACCACCACGATAATCAAAATCCCAATCAAAACTGAAATATCATAGCAACCTCGTTGTGCTGTCGATTTTCATTTGGCCTTCGCCGTCAGCCCCGAGTGGCGGTTCGGGGCTCAGTCCAGCGCAAGGACACCTAAGCCTGTGAGCCTCGGTAGTTCTTCTCGCATCTCAACAAAGCCTAAGTCTATCAGCGCAGCTAGGTCTTTTTCGCTGACAGGCGACGTTTTGGTTCGCTTGCCTCTGATGTCGCGCATCGCCCAGCGGAGGCGGATCGCGGTGTCAACCTCTAGTCCGGCGAGCAACGACTTTGCTTTTTGTGCTCGTCCCATCGCACTCTCAGCCTCGGTCGGTGGGGCAACCGCAGCAGTTTCAATCGTCGGTTCTACATTGCTTGGCTGAGAGAGAGTCGGAGGTGCGGGATCCTCGTCGAAGAAAGTAGGGGGCGAGGGGTCTGTTTTGGTCGAAATCAGGGGAGACTCGCTCAATATCTGTCCAAGCAGTGTTTGAAGTTTTTCCGTACTCATTTTTCTACCTTAGGCCGATCACGCCTGACGTCCTGAAATTCCTCAGGCCCCTTGATAAGGCGGCTTTTGCGCTTGCCCTTATCCGCTTCGCCACCTCGCTCTATGCCGGCGAGGTGGTCGATCGTTCGCGATGCCAGTTCTTGAGCGCGGACAGCGGCGAGGCGCTCTGATGGCGAGGACGTTTTACGGGCGCTTAGCCCGATCTCGACAAGCCGGCGGACGGCCTCTGAACGCTTTACGCCGGTCTGATCCGCCCAAGTATCGACGTCGCCAATGAGCGCCTTAGGCATCCGTGTGCTGACTAAAGGGTCTTTTCCCGTAGCCGGACGTCCGCGTTGTTTAGGTGTGACCTTTTTTATTGATCTGCCCATTTAAATGTCATGCCTTTTTTAAGCTTGAAAAACAAGCGGCCTGCCGCGGTGGTCGGACACCGTGCACGGCGGTTGTCGCCGTTGTCAGGCAGAAATTCCACTTATCGACCTGTTCAAATTTGCGGAGCTGGCTCTCTATCCTGAGGTGGCCGCCCACGTCATGCGGGTCACCGAGACGGCGCACTGGCTCGAATGGCAAGATTGGGCCGCTCCAATCTTGCAGCAGCCGTACGCGATCAAAGGCGGGCAGCTGCATATTCCAGACGTGCCAGGCGTTGGCATTGAATGGAACGAGAAAGCGGTTGAAGCGCACCGGATTTAGACGACACTCTCACAAAAGATTTCCGCCAAGTAACAAGTAAAATGTTCCGCGCGAAACCGAAGCTCTCCATAGGGTGGACGCCAGTTATTGGCACGAAAGGGGCCAGCCTCGTGAGTGCGGCATGTCCGCCGTCAGCGGATGAACGGACCAAGCCTAGAAAGGGCTCGGGGTCTCAGTTCGACCCGGAGCGGATGTTCGGGGGCTCTTTTTAATCCAAATCAGGCGCTCGCTTCCCTCGCGGGCGTCTGGCGCTCGGAAGGATCTCGGCCGATCTTCGACTGCAACTCCGCGAGGTCCGTGAAGACGTCGGCCTGCCGCCGCAATTCGTCGGCGATCATCGGTGGCTGACTCGATATCGTCGAAATCACCGTAACGCGGACACCCCGACGCTGGACTGCTTCGACAAGGGAGCGGAAAGCTCCATCGCCGGAGAACAGGACCATCTGGTCGATTTGAACGGCGATATCCATGGCATCGACGGTAAGCTCAATGTCCATGTTTCCCTTCACCCTGCGGCGTCCGCTGGCGTCCGTGACTCCTTTACCGCCTTGGTGACTACGGTGTAGCCATTGTAACTGAGTCAATCTGTTAGCGGGCGGAGCAGGGAATACTCCTGATTTTCAGGGATTGCCGTGTAGTAGAAGGCGCGCAGCAAAGGACCTCGGCCTTCAAATTCTTTGAGGAGGCGCCTATAGTCGATGTCGAAGCCGAGCGTCCTAGCAGTTGCGTGCAGGTTGGCGCCGTCTATAAAAAGCGCGATGCGATTAGATCTAAACGACATTGATGTTGACCAGCGCCTTACTTGCAACAGAAGCGAGGCGAATTGGTGCCTCAAGCTCTGGTTGGCTTACATGGGAAAATAAAACAGGATGTGGCGGCATCCGCAAGCAACCGAGCGTCAAATTATATACTATTACTTTAAGGTTCAAATTGTTTCCTTCGCAAGATTTGCTTGGCGGAAGGGAACCCACATGCCGTCATCGCAGGTAAATCTGCTTAAAGGGTGAACCTTTAGGCAGTGGTCTCGTGGACACTTTTTGCCTCCAGAACGACGGCAGCGAGAGTGACGACGGCCCGGTAATCTCGGGCGTCTTTTCGAAGCGGTTTGCGCCGCTGGAACAGCTTGAGCCGATCACCTCAATCGGCAATGAAGAGCGGAAGGCCGCTCGCCGCTCACCAGGTCGTTTTGAAGCGCTCGCGTTCAGGAGAGCGTGCCTTGGTTTTTGTGCGCATGAGGCGCTGGAATCGTTTTTTGTCACGCTCGCCGGTCCTTATCCTTTTCGCGAGTAATTGGAAACTTTTCACATAATTCCTAGCGGAAGAGTCACCGTTTATGCTTTGGTATAGACCAACGAATTTTCATCGAACCGGGGGCACCCTTTGCCTGGCGAGCGCGTGGAAAGGCGACTAGCGGCTGTGCTGGCGGCGGATATCGCGGGCTACAGCCGGTTGATGGGTCGCGACGAAGAGGGCACGCTTGCGCAGCTAAAGGCATTTCGAAAGACGGTTGTCGATCCAGGGATCTCTGCGAACCGCGGCCGTATCGTCAAGACTACCGGCGATGGCATGCTGGTTGAGTTCGCCAGTGCTGTCGATGCGGCGCGTTGTGCCATCGCAATCCAGCGCGAGATGGCT
>JAUXWZ010000208.1 GCA_030684835.1 Beijerinckiaceae bacterium | reverse complement strand
GGGGAGAGCGGCATCCACCCCATCTCTGGGCCGTCAGCCATTGTGTTCAATAGCCTCACGGATTCATACCACCGTGCGCTCAACGGGGTAATTGAAGAATGAGGCAATGGCAGACGGGCGTGCAGCCGCAAAGGCAGCTGCATAACCGTACAGATCGTTGCGAAGATAACTACCGGACGCCACGGAGGCTCTCCCGACGATGGACTCGCGCCCTTGCTCTCCTGCGCCAGTCCGACGTTCCGAGGAGTAACACGCGACTCGCCCGCTTCTTGATCCTTACGATTGGCGTTGCGGCCGGGGCGCAGAAGGCGACCTCTCCGCCTGTCCGGTGTTGATGGCGATTCCCAGTAGCGAGAGGGCTGAGGTGCCAGCCGCGCATCGCCAGTGCGCCATCCGCCTTCAAGGGCGAAGCCGTAATGAGCCGGCGGTCGCGAAGCTCGTCCACGCGCAGAGGCCAACAAGACCGATGGGTTGAGTCACCGGCGGCGGCTACGCTTGCTCCACCCCTTCAAATGCAGCAAAAATCGGCCGTGCTTCGCTGCTTCTAATGGTTAAGCTATCTCATGGTTGGAGTTCATAGAACAGGGAGGAGGTTATGGCTGCTCGGAGCGGCGCTCTTCGGGCTATCGACGTTCGCACTGACTACGGCAGCCATTGTCAGGGATAGAACCGTCACAATCCACGCTGCTGAGGAGCGCACGGCGTCTATGACGCGGCTGCTGGTGGCTCATGCCGACGCTGTTCTCGAAGACGCGAACAAGGTCATCATCGCCATGGAACCCTTGTTGTCGGGGTGGGACTTTGAAGAGCCTGTCAGAGGCAGGGAACTTTTCCACCAGCTGCGCGACCTCATGCCAGGCAGCCCGCAGATATCCTCGGCTTGGGTATTGGACGCTAAGGGCGTAAACAGATTGGACTCGGTGACCTACCCCGCCAAACCTGTTGACGGGTCAGGGCGGCAATATTTTAAGACTCACATGGCGGGCGCCGCCGAGCCAGTCCTCTTAGGCGATAACAGCCCCGGTTTGATCACCGGGGAAGAACGCTTCACTTTCAGTCGAACGCTCCAAAACCCAGACGGCACGCTGCGCGGCGTGATCGTCGTAGCGAATTATGCCCGTTACTTCGAGAAGCTTTATGCTGAAGTGGCGAACTGGGACCGCGCGCGGGCGGGCCTCTTTGTCGATGGCGTCCCGATGGAGTTCTCTGCTCTGGCCAGGCTGCGCACCGTCGAGCGCGCCTCGCCCACCTACATCGCAGCCGTTGACGCGGCTAGAAAAAGAAGCGCGCAGGGCAGCACCCTCATCCAAGACGGCAGTGATGTTCGGGTGGCCTCTTGGGATTCGTCCGAGAAGTACAAACAGCTCTACGCGGTTGTGTCGCAGCCTTTCGAAGGGGCCTTGGCGGAGTGGCGCAAGCGTTCTCTTGTACTTGGCGTTGCTTCACTAGCCCTAATTGCGGGGTTCTTTGGCCTCGCCATCTTGGGAGCCCGTGCTACCGAGGCCCGCGCGGCGGTGCTGATCAACGAGATGCTGGCTCGCGAAGTTCACCACCGGGTAAAGAACTCCCTCCAGATTGTGGCAGGACTGCTGTCCATGCGTGCCGCGCACGCGGCGAACACCGAGGTGAAAACAGCCCTTCTTGACGGGGTGGGACAAATCAATGCTATCGCTAATGTGCACGAAGTCATGCAAGTTTCTGTGCAACTGGGCCTGATCGACTTCGAGGCCGTGATCAAAGAGCTTTGTGTCAATCTCGAGAAGAGCGCAAAC
Organism: Beijerinckiaceae bacterium; assembly: GCA_030684835.1. Classification (GTDB taxonomy): domain Bacteria; phylum Pseudomonadota; class Alphaproteobacteria; order Rhizobiales; family Beijerinckiaceae; genus Terripilifer. The sequence continues at coordinate 5,311 of JAUXWZ010000208.1, read as the reverse complement.
CGGAAAGTTACCTATTCCGGATGCGGAAAGCTCATGATGGAGCCTTCGCAGGTCAGTTCTCTTGCCATAGTCGCCAACGAGCTTATCACCAACGCAATTAGACACTCGCGTGAAACCGTCACGGTAACCGTTGAGCGGGTGAGTGCGGACGTCCTGCTAACGGTGCGCGATGATGGGCCGGGCCTGCCTCCCAACTTCGATCCGCGGGAGACTGGCCGCTTTGGTCTCGTAACCACAACAAGACTCTGCAACCACCTTGGAGGCAATCTCTCTTGGGATAGCAGTCCTTCGGGCACACTGTTTCGCGCTCGCGTCCCGCAGCGGATGACATAATTTACGCGCCCCAGCTAGAGGCGCGGCAAGGGGGAATGAGGCGGCGAGGATCATGAAGCTGGTGATTCGCTTCGTCAGAGCCCACTAAGGGCCCGCCCAGGCAGCTAAGTGGAGTTAGGCCGCGCGCGAAGCATCATCGCGCAGTTGCATAGCTCGATGAACGGAGCCCGCCAGCGCCTGAATTGGCGGCGTCTTGGCTCCATCCGACACGCGCGATTTTCGTTGGGTCCGAAAGACCTCTCTCCCCGGTGAGGGGGCTTGCAAAAACCATCGCGTGCGCCCTCCAGTCATCATCCTTGGGGTTTAGTCGAGCGCATTGGGTGCTTTGCAGCTCCGCCCTTGCGGCCAGCCTTCGACGCCAAGCCCGCCTCCGTGGAAAAACTCCTGTTCTCCCCTGGAACTGCTGAGCCGCCTTTCTTGCCAGCGGCGGCAGCAAGGGACCTATCTTGGGAGAATGAGCGCTTTTCCGGGGGAATAGAGGCTCCGCCTTTGCGCGCGATTTCGCGCCGCTTTTCCGGTGACATGCTCGCGAACCCGCGTTTCGACTTTGTCTTTTCCTCAGACATCAAACACCAACCCTTCAAAATCAGAGATTCGTTCAGGCTATCACGCCCCATGGCTCGTGAAGGAACCGTGACCCTCTCTGGCCTCCGTGACCGTGGCCTTGATCGGCTGCGGATCAACTGCGCGACTTGCGGGCGCGAGGCTCCTACGGGCTTGCCGGCGCACTCGAGCGACGGGCCGACGCTAAGCAGACGGACCTTCTGGTGAAGGGTGGTCGCAACCGGGCACTTGAAATCGACCCACCGAACGAAGTGGAGCGGTTTATGTCGGCTTCTCACTTGGGCGCCTTGAGCATGTCGGCGATCTCGACACAGACAGGAATTTCCTTGGCGCCTACATAAACAAGAGCGTTTCCCGCCTCTCTATCGACGAAGAAGACAGTCCCGCGCAGCAGCACCTCGTCGCCCTTGGCGAACGGCCGCGCAGGTTCTGCCGCTTCCTCCAGCGTATCGAGGCGGATGGTTTGCTCGACGCGAGCCCGCCTCACATTAGGCGCGGGTCCGATAGGATCGTCCCAGGCGTTCCACGCGTTTTGCCCCAAATCCTTCACGGCTTCTCTCCCTTGGTTTGAATGCGCCCGCGGCGGAGCAAGTAGGGCATCGCAGTAAAGAAGTGCCCGCAATAGACCAGCGTGGGCCAGCTCATCGCCCCCTGCAAAGTCGCCGGTAGAGAACGTTAACAACGCGAGTTCTGCCAGCATCAGAAACGCGACACAAACGAATCCGTATCCGCTTGGAGCTGCCGAGGCGCAGCGGCGGGACACTCGACGGGCTCGCCGAAAAACGAGCACGGCCAACGTCTGGTTGGGGTGACTGTCGCCAAGCGGGATCGAAAGCCCCGGGTCAGTGGCCGCAACCAAGTCTTTCTCGCTCTTGCGCCGCTCGCGAAGTCGTGGCCGTGCACACGCTCGCCGGCCACATAATTTTACATTTATTTTTTGTTGTTATTCTTTTCTGACATTCATTGTATGTGTTTATTAGTCTGAATCTGGGGCCACACTGTAATGTCTCTGCTTGAGGTTTTGGAAAGTGAATGGGCGGATCCCTCCCCGGCCATCAGGCTTGCCTCCCTTCGGCGCGCGCTCTCCGGACGGATCGTCTTCACAACCAGCTTCGGAATCGAAGATCAGGCGCTTACACATTTCATCGCCGAAGGAGAACTCGACATAGACGTCGTGACCCTCGACACCGGGCGCCTGTTCCCGGAAACCCACGACGTTTGGGACGCAACTGAGCGTCGTTACGGTTTGCGCATCCGCGCTTATCATCCAGAATGTTCGGAACTCGAGGCGTTGAACGAGCATCACGGCGTCAACGGCTTTTACTCATCTGTCGATGCCCGCCACGCTTGCTGCAACGTCCGCAAAGTGCGGCCGCTCGCGCGTGCGCTCGACGGCGCCGCCGCCTGGGTGACGGGCTTGCGCGCGTCACAATCCGCACATCGTCAAGCCAATTGCCTCCTTGAGTGGGATGAGGCCCGCGATCTGGTGAAAGCCAATCCGCTGCTCGACTGGACCCGTGAGACCATCGTCGATTTCCACGCACGCAATACAATTCCATTGAACGCGCTGCATGCGCGCGGTTTCCCTTCGATCGGATGCGCGCCTTGCACACGCGCGATCGAACCCGGCGAGGACGAACGAGCCGGGCGCTGGTGGTGGGAGCAAAGCAGCAAGGAATGCGGCCTGCATGTTGGCCCAGAAGGCCGGTTTGTGCGCGCCAATCAAAGCGGCGGAGAACTTAAATGAACACGCCCTCGCACCTTCAGCGGCTCGAAGCTGAAAGCATTCACATCATGCGAGAGACGGTCGCAACGAGCGAACGTCCTGTGATGCTCTACTCCATTGGAAAAGACTCGTCCGTCCTCCTGCATCTGGCGCTGAAAGCCTTTTATCCTGGCAAGCTGCCCTTCCCACTTCTGCATGTCGACACGACATGGAAGTTCCGCGAAATGATCGAGTTTCGCGATGCGACCGCGAAACGCCTTGGAGTCGACCTGATCGTTCACAAGAACGAGGAAGGCGTCAAGGCCGGCATAGGCCCGTTCACATCGGGCTCGCGCTTGCACACCGACGTGATGAAAACGGAGGGCCTCAAGCAGGCTCTGGACAAACATAAGTTTGATGCCGCTTTCGGCGGCGCGCGGCGCGATGAAGAAAAGTCCCGCGCGAAGGAGCGCGTGTTCTCCATCCGCACAGCCCAACATCGCTGGGATCCGAAAAGCCAACGGCCAGAGCCCTGGCGACTCTACAACACGCGCAAGCGGCCGGGCGAAAGCTTCCGCGTCTTTCCGCTGTCGAATTGGACCGAGGCGGACGTGTGGGACTATATCGCGCTTGAAGATATCCCCGTCGTTCCGCTGTACTTCGCGGCGCGCCGCCCCGTCGTGGAGCGCGATGGCGCGCTGATCATGCGCGACGACGCGCGTATGGAGCTTCGCCCCAGCGAGCGCGTGGAGAACCGCATGGTGAGGTTTCGCACCCTTGGTTGCTATCCGCTTACAGGCGCTGTGGAGAGCGAAGCGGCGACGCTCGACGCCGTCATCGCGGAAATGAGTTCGTCGCGCGTTTCCGAACGGCAAGGACGCATCATCGATCATGACGGCTCTGCTTCAATGGAGCTGAAGAAGCAGGAAGGCTACTTCTGATGAACACTGCGGTGGCCTCGTTGGCTCATGCAACAAACGTATTTGGGACGCCTGCGCGCGAAGCCCATTCGCTGCTGCGATTTCTCACCTGCGGTTCGGTAGACGACGGCAAGTCCACACTGATCGGCCGCCTGCTCTACGAATGCGGCGCCGTGTTCGACGATCAGCTTGGCGCACTGGGCGCCGACTCGAAGAAGTTCGGCACGCAAGGCGCGGAACTCGATTTCGCGCTTCTCGTCGACGGTCTGTCCGCCGAGCGGGAACAGGGCATCACGATCGACGTCGCTTACCGTTACTTCGCGACGCCAAGGCGGTCCTTCATCGTCGCCGACACGCCCGGCCACGAACAATATACGCGCAACATGGCGACGGGTGCTTCGACAGCCGATCTCGCGATTCTTCTGGTCGATGCACGCAAGGGCCTGCTCGTGCAGACGCGCCGCCATGCCTTCATCGCGTCGATGCTGCGCGTGCGCCACATCGTGCTCGCAGTCAACAAGATGGACATCGTTGACTTCGACAAGGGCGTGTTCGACCGCATCGTGCGCGATTTCGAAGCTGTTTCGCGCACACTCGGCTTCACCTCCATCACCGCCATTCCTGTATCTGCGAAAGATGGCGACAACGTTGCGCGCCGCTCGTCGCGGGCGCCCTGGTATCACGGCCTGTCCTTGCTCGAACATCTTGAGACTATCAACGTCGGAGCAAGGCAGGCGGATGGCGCCGGCTTCGCCATGCCCGTGCAGTGGGTGAACAGGCCTGACCTCGATTTCCGTGGATTCGCAGGCACAATCTCTTCAGGGCGCATCCATCCGGGCGACGAGGTGCGTATTTTACCGCGCGGCCAGCGCTCGCGAGTTGCACGAATCGTCACCTACGACGGCGATCTCGCGGACGCCAGTGCGGGTCAGGCGCCCGTCCTCACGCTAATGGACGAAATAGACGTATCGCGCGGCGACGTGCTCGTGGGCGCAACCTCACGCATTGCGAGCGGATCGACGATCACCGCGCAAGTGTTCTGGACCGTCGAGCCGCCTCTGCGCGCCGGACAGCGTTATGTGTTCAAACTAGCGGCGTTGGAGGCCCAGGCCGAAATTGCAGTTCTTCGTCACGCCATCGACGTGAACAGCTACGAGTCGGTGCCCGCTGAGACGCTCGCAATGAACGGCTTCGGAGTCGTGACTATCCGCCTCGACAAGCCTGCCGTGTTCGCCGACTACGCGGACAGCAAAGAGCTTGGTGCCTTCATCCTGATCGACCGCTTCAACAACGACACGGTCGCGATCGGCTTAGTGGACAGTCAAGCGGCTCGTCTAGAAACGGCGGATGTTGCGAATAAGAACGTCCAATGGCGGCTTTGGGCGGAACGAAAGATCGGCGTCGCGGGGACTGAGCAGAGAGCGAAATTCCTCAGCCGTGCTTCCACGGACGCGGCAAGCGCGATCCCGCTAACAGCCGCCGTATATGTCGCCAGCGGCAGCATCCTTGCAGGATTTATCGTTACCGCAATTGATCTCGCGCTGCGCCCGATCATCCGAGCCTATGGATCAAGCGCGGTGCGCCGCTGGCGCGGCCGGCGGGAGGATGTGAACGCTGATGGCGGGGGAATATAAAAAGGGGGGAGGACGCGCGCCGCGAGTACCGCCCTGATTCACACATGCGGAATTGATCAATGCCGCCCTCGTTGTAAACGGAATCGAGGGGCCGATCGAAAACGGAGTCGAATTTCACTTCGTGCGACGTCGTTACCTGCGCCATACCCGGCGTC
>JAUXWZ010000204.1 GCA_030684835.1 Beijerinckiaceae bacterium | reverse complement strand
GATTTTCTTGCCGTAATGGCCGGGCCCGCCCTTCCACTTGTGGTCCTTGGTCGAATAGACGCGCGGCTGCGTGAACAGGTCGCGCACCAGTTCGCCATAGGTGCCCTCAAGCGCGCGAACAAACACGCGCTTGCGCGTCCAACGCTCCCAAACAACCTCTTCCTTGCCGTCATTGACGCTGTTGTGGCCGGGGCCAGCGGTTGTGGTCTCCATGACCGGATCTCCTGATGCAGAGCGCCATCGCCCAGTTTCTTTAGGTGCTTCTACAGATGTTACGCGCGCGCGCGCTTTGGTCCTGCATGAGCTTTCGCCCTGTATGACAGGCCCTGCGCGCGTGATCAACGCCCTATTCGGCTGGGTGCCTGGTGGGCGCGACAGGGATCGAACCTGTGACCCCTTCCATGTCAAGGAAGTGCTCTCCCGCTGAGCTACGCGCCCGGTCCAGTGACCGATGTCGGCGGAAAAGACCGCCGGCGGAATGCGGCGTCTATACAGAATGCGCCGCGACCACGCAAGGCGAAGGTAAGTTTGCAGACGCGATTGTTGCGTAAGCTGAATATCTGGGCTGAATCAGCCCTCCTCCAGCCTCCAAAATCGCTACACGGCATGGGGAACGGCCTCCCGCCCGCCCCGTTGGGCTGGACGTTCGCGCAGACTCTGCTCGAGTTGCGACAAACGTCACCACACCGAACGTGTCACAGATCTCAAGGAGGCTTTCATGCGCATGGCAATCACTGCACTGGCGCTTTGCGTCGCCGCAGGCTCCGCATTCGCCCAATCTTCCTACGGTGACCGCAACCGCGATGAAGGCCGCGGCAGCGGTTATGATTCGCGAGGCTACGATTCGCGAAACCATGATTCGAGAAGCTACGATTCGAGAAGCTATGGGTCCGAACGCTCGCAGCGATCCGGCGACTGGGACCGGGACGACTCCCACCACCATAGCCGGCACACGCGCGGCGCGACGTTTTACCTGAAAAGCGGCGACAAGGAATTTCGGGTCGATTGCGGCGACGACGATTCAACGCGCGAATGCGTGGACGCGGCGCTGACGATGTTCCGCGAGATACAGAAATCGGAACCCGGGATCGACACTAGCTCTTCACTGTCGAGCCCTAGCCCAACGCCTTCCCCGGGCGCTCCCGGCCCTGGCGGCGGATCTGCGCCCATCCGGTGATCTAATTCACACCGATCGCGCGGTTGGTTGCGTCGATAACCCTCTTGGGCGTCGCAGTCAGCCGCGCAACCGCGGCCTGGAGAGCGGGCCCATCCATCGGGTTTGAAAATTCCAGCTTCATGCGCTGAGCTTCGCTCCGAAGCTCAGGATCATCCAGCGCGGCGGAAAACGCCTTACGCACGATTTCAACACGCGCGGGTGGAACATTGGGCCCCATCGCGAAGGGCCGTCCGAACGCCGCCTGCGCGTACATGAATTCCAGCACCTGCGAACTTTCTTCCGACTTCGCGAAGGAACGCGTCAACGGCGTTCCCAGCTTGGCGATGTCTGGATGCGCGTTGTTGTTTTCCTGTGCGATGATTCGCATGACGCCATCAGCCAACCAATGTGGTCGGCCGGTCGTCATCACGGACCAGCTTGACCCACAGGTTCCATCAATCTCGCCGCGTTCAATAGCCAACCCGATCTCGTTGATGCCGGGATAGCCCGTGACCACCTTGAACTTCGTGCCCAGAAGAGAATTGTATGCGTTCGGATAATCGCTGCTCTTGCCGCGCGCGCCGGTCGAACCGAGAACGACATCGTGGGTCATCGCATCCTCAAACCGCTTCACACGTGATTTCGCGCTAACATAACAGATCGACGACTCAGCGGTCGCGCTGCCAATGAACGTGAACTTGTTCGGATCGAATTTCGCGCGGCTTTGCGCATTAACCACTGGATCGATAATCGCCGTTGCATAAAAGTGCCCGAGCACCGATCCGTCCTGCGGCGCAGCGCTGAAAATGTATTGGGCTGCGACGACGCCCGAAGCGCCGGGCATATTGGCTGGCACGAAAACGGGATTGCCCGGAATGTGCCTGCCCATGTGGCGAGCAAAAAGGCGCCCGTACAAATCATAACCACCACCGGGAGACGACGGAATGACCATCTGCACCTTGCGATCCACATAGAAGCTGTCAACGGCAGCAGATTGCGCAAATGCAGTCGTCATGCACGCGAAGGCCGACAATGTCAGTGCAGCAAATGCGCGCGAAAGATGCGCCATGTTTTCCTCCCGCGAATTGTTCTCGAAAGAGTTCGCTATTGGCAAGGCGAAGTCAATCGCACTCGAGTTGCAGAGTGCAATCGGACAGTCGCCGATCAAGGTGAACTCGGGACTTTCTCTACGAAGTCACCGACGTTGAGCGCACCGTAACCTTCTGGACGCAGGTGATGGGCTTCATGGAAGCCGATCGCAACAAGCATGGCATGGTGTTCCTGCGCTGCGGCGCGGACCACCATGCAATTGGCTTGAAGCCAATGAGGGAAGGCAAGACGCCCAGTCGCGACATGAAGGGCAGCTTGCAGATGGAGCATTTGGCCTTCGAGGTCGACAACGTCGACATCCTCAAGAAGGCGAAAGCCTATCTGAAGCAGAACGGCATCCCCATCGTGTTCGAAGGCCGCAAGGGCGCGGGATGCCGCATCGCAATCAACTTCCTCGATCCCGACGGCTACGAGTTCGAGATTTATTGCGAGATGGACCAGATCGGCCCCGACGGGCGGCTCCGGCCCGCATTACATCGACGATCCGGTGCAGAAGATCTGGTGAGGGCGCGCGCAGGTCGACCGAATGAATCCATCCGGTCGGCAGGCGCGCAGCGGCGTCGTGTTTACGCCGCCAGCAGGCGCTGCACTTCGCTGACGAGGTCCTTTAGATGAAAGGGCTTTGACAGCACCTTGGCGTCCTTGGGGGCGTTATTGTCGGGATTGAGCGCAACCGCAGCAAAGCCGGTGATAAACATTACCTTGATGTCCGGGTCGAGCTCCGTGGCGCGGCGGGCGAGTTCGATGCCGTCCATCTCCGGCATCACGATATCGGTCAGCAGAAGCTCGAACGGTTCTTCTCGAAGCCGGTTGTAGGCCGATAAGCCGTTGTCGAACGAAGCGACCTCGTAGCCGGCATTTTGCAACGCCTTGACGAGGAAACGGCGCATGTCGTTGTCGTCCTCCGCAAGCAGGATGCGCATCGACGCCTCGGCGGTCTCGTTCATGGATTCCTCATAAATTCGTCTGGTTTCATAAAGCATCCGTTTGCTTAACGAGTGGTGAAAGCGCAGCATTTCCTGGTAAGTTACTGCGATCTTCCCACAGCAAGCGCGCGGCAATCTTACGTCTCGACACGCGCACGCGGGCGGGCGATACACGATTGTGAGGAGTCCCGATGGTCGACGCCCCCCGCAATTCGCCATTTTCCGCCGCGCTTGTCGGCGCAACCAGCCTCGCCCCTATTGAGCCTGAACTCCATCCGCCGCTTCTGATCGTGGAGCCGACCGCCGGCGCTTCCGCCATGGTTGTGTCCTCGCCCCATTCCGGCAGCATCTATCCCGCGCGCTTCCTTGCCTCGTCGCGTCTTACGCCGTTTGCCCTGCGCCGCTCAGAAGATGCGCATGTGGACGCCCTGTTCGCGGGCTGCGCGCAGCACGGCGCGCCCATGCTCAAGGCCCTGTTTCCCCGCGCATATCTGGACGTGAACCGGGAGCCCTATGAGCTTGATCCCCGCATGTTCGACGGCCGGCTTCCGTCCTACGTGAACGCGCGGTCCATCCGCGTCGCCGGAGGTCTGGGCACGATTGCGCGCGTCGTTGGCGAGGCGCAGGAAATCTATGCCGAGAAATTACCGGTCGAGGAGGCGTTGCGCCGGATAGAAACACTCTATCGGCCTTATCATCGGGCGCTGCGCGATCTTGTCACCCGGGCCCGTATCCGGCATGGCGGCGCGTTGCTTGTGGACTGTCACTCCATGCCCTCCACGACCGGGCCTGACGGAACGCCTACCATTGACGATTTTCGCCGACCCGACGTGGTGATCGGCGACCGCTTCGGGACGAGTTGCGATTTGCGTTACGTGGAATGCGTCGAGGAATCCCTGCGCCGGCGGGGCTACAAAGTGCAGCGCAACAAACCCTACGCAGGAGGATACATCACCGAATATTTCGGCTCGATTTCCCGCTCATGTGACGCGCTGCAAATCGAGGTCAACCGCGGTCTTTACATGGATGAGCGCACGCTCGAGCGCCGTCCGCGTTTCAAGACCGTGGCGCAGGACATGGCGGACGCTCTGGGAGAGCTTGACAATTTACTGTCGGAAGACCTCGCCGGCCGAAATAGCCGCGCTGCAGCGGAATAGCGCGAAGGCCGCAAAACGAAATCACCTGAAATGAAATCGCTGCCCTGAAAAGAAAGGAGGCCGCCTGCAGAGCAAGCGGCCCCAAGTCAAGGGAGGAAACGCCCAAGGAGGGCATACAACCGAAGTTGCACGATCAGTATATGTCGGGAGACCGTTAAAAGTTCAAGCTGAAGGAAAGCGTGACGGGAGTCGACAGACTGATATGATTGAGACTGTCTCTCAGATGCGACACTATTCGCAAAAAGATTCTCAAGTGGCCCAATCTTGCGGCCAAGCTTCAAGCACGTCGGCGCGCAAGCGCGTCGCTGGCGCCGGAAAGTCGCTAACGCCGCGAAATTGCCGACCCCCGCATAAGAAAGGAGGCCGCCTGCAGAGCAAGCGGCCTCAAGTCAAGGGAGGAAACGCCCAAGGAGGGCATGGCGACAACAACGTTGTCGCACTGAAACAATATGAGTGTGCAGTGCACAAAAGGCAAGTGGTTTTTTATGTTGCGATGCACTATTTCGCGACATCCGTACAACCTATTGATTTTCATATGGTTTAAAAGAAGCGCCAGAAAAGGGCGGGCTACGTGAGCGTAAACTGAACTTTAAACCTTGAACTCACGCAGATTTTCCACAGGGGCGTGCGCGCGTGACCGGCCTCATGTATGTCTTCAACGCGATTATTGTTCGAGGCGCGCCTCATGCGGGCGCGCGCTAGCCGAAAGCGAATGGAATGAAACCGGTCGACTTCTCAGCATTCGTCGAAGATCTGGCGCGCGTGTCTGCAGACGCCATTTTGCCGTTTTTCCGCTCGTCCATGCATACGTCAGACAAGTCTAATGGCGGCGCATTCGATCCTGTGACGGAGGCCGACCGCGCCGCGGAAACCGCGATGCGACGTCTCATCCTGCGCGAACTTCCCGGCCACGGAATCATC
>JAUXWZ010000198.1 GCA_030684835.1 Beijerinckiaceae bacterium | reverse complement strand
ACTCGCGCATCGACTGAATGCAGTGAGCATCACGCGAAGATGATGGTTTCGCCATACCCCGGTGTGTCCCGGTCGCCGGAATTAACCAATTCTTAGAGCTAATCATGCCGATCATGCGCCCTTGCGAACACCCAGGAGAAGTTCCTCCCATGCTCAAGGACGGCACGTATGCGGCGTGGTTCAAGACCGCGCTTGGCCAAGGGACCGGCATCGTCCATCTCGCACACGGGAAAATCTGGGGTCGTGACGCTATCATGACCTACGACGGCGATTGCGAAGTGGATGGAAATCGATTTACCGCGACCCTCACGACAAGGCGGCACTCCGACGGATTGCCGACGGTGTTCGGCGACGATCAGGAACTCGCGGTGAAGATCGAAGGAACCTGCGCCGGCAAATTGGCCACATACGCTGGAACGGCGGAACAATTTCCGGGCGTGATCCTCGAGGGAGTGCTCCTCTTCAGCGAACAACACCAGCCGGGCGCGGCACAGGCGAACGAGCCGATACCGACATTCTCGCCTGCCAAACTCCCGAAACTGCCGAAGCGCTCCCGCTGATCAGACACCACCGGCTTCGCCGCGGCGAAACGTCACCCGGCGGGTCCCGTGGACTGCGGCATTTTTGAGTTGGATGACTACTCAATAAAAAGTTCGTGCGGCAACGTTCGTTTTGCCTCGCGCGGCCGCGCCTGGTGCCTCCTCGCGGGAACCTGCGTCATTCATGGTGCATTCAGAGCCGCGACCTACAGTCGATTCAGGGGCTGAATGCCAATGAACAAGGAAAAGAAATGAAAACAATCGCCTTCGGTGTTGCAGTGGCCGCGTTCCTCGGCCTGTCCGCACTCTCGGGTCCAGCCAATGCAGTGCCGGCCCATCCGAATGCCGCAGCCGCGGCGTCGGATATCGTTGACGTGCGTCATTATCGCTCGCACCGCAGTCATTATCGCCCGCACCGCGTATGCAAGGTCCGAACCATCATCAAGCGTGACCGTTACGGCCACCGTGTCGTCAAACGGGTCCGTGTCTGCCGCAGGTGATCGCTGTCCGGACGGGCCAGCAAGAAAGGGCGCGACCCGGCGGCCACCGGGTCGCGCCACTTGACAGTCTTCCGCCATCAATCAAAGCACCGACACGGCGATTTTCAGCCGCAAGCTCGCTTCCAGCCCGGGAGATCACGGGCAGGTTGTTTCCGAACGTTGCAACAATTTGAATCATCTGTGAGGCAATTGAAACGGGCAATTTTCACGCGCGGCCGGTAACAGACGCTGGTCAGCCTTCTGTCTACCCATCTCAACGCGAAATGTCCGAGACCAATGACCATGACAATGTTGTCCTCCCTGATCAGCGAAATTCAGAACGCCGCGGCATCCGGGCTCACGAAACGGCGGTTGAGGGCGCTCACGCGCATCACCGACCTGTTCGTCGCCGGGTCCGGTCGTCACTCGAAGAAGCAGATCGAGCTGTTTGACGAGGTTTTCAAAACCCTCGTTGCCGCGATCGAGCTGGAAACCCGGGTCAAGCTCGCACGCCGGCTCGCAACCGACCCGGACGCGCCGGCGAGGCTGGTTCGGACGTTTGCCTTCGATGACGCCATCGCCGTGGCCGCTCCGGTTCTCAGCCAGTCGGAAGCGCTCAGCGACGCCGACCTCGTTGCCAACGCCCGTACCCAGGGCCAGGGCCATCTTCAGGCCATCGCACGTCGCCGGACGATCAGCGAAGCGATCACCGAAATCCTGATCGGGCGCGGCGAGCCCGATGTCGTCCGTACGGTCGCGGACAACGCCGGCGCCCGCTTTTCGGATGGCAGCTTTCGCGAGCTGGTCGCTCGCGCCGTCGACGATGCCCAGCTCGCGCTGCGGGTCGGAATGCGAAACGACATTCCCCGGCACCACTTCCTGAAGCTGCTCGAGACCGCCTCGGCTTCGGTCTGCGCCAGGATCCTGGCGGCCAATCCCAGGCTTGCCGATACCGTGAAGGATGCGGTCACCGAGGTGATCGACGACATCAATCTGGAGCTTCGCAACAAGTCGAAGGATCACGCCAAGGCCAAGTGGCGGGTGAAGCAGCTGCAGAACTGGCATGACCTCGGCGAAGGCAGCGTTCACGCGGCCGCGCGCGCGCAGAACTTCGAACGGGCGGCCATGGCCCTGTCGGTTCTCGCCAGCTGTCCGATCGAGACCGCCGAACGGGCGATCCTCAATGAAAACCCCGGCGTGGTGCAGGTCATCGCCAAGGCCGCCGGCTGCTCCTGGGCCACGGTCAAGGCGCTTCTGCTGATGCAGGCGGCGGACCGCCGGATGTCCGAAAAGGAGATCGCCCAGGCGCGCGAGGACTTCGAGCGGCTCGATATCCGGACGGCAAAAAACGTCCTCGAATTCCATCGCAAGCGCCGCAACATGCATGGCATCGCTAGCCCGGCAGTGGGCGCGGGGACACCGGCGGAACCGGCGGCTCTGGCCGGATAGGCTTGCGATACGGGCGCGGCGGCGGCCGTTGGACCGCCCGCCGGCAGAAGCTCAATCCATCGAAGGTGGAAGCGAAACCCATTGAGGCAATCTCGGCATGCGATGGGTTTCGCAAGGGCTCAATCCAGCCTACGGGCTATGTCCGGGGATATTCGCGCGCTGGCTTCTCCAGGAACGCGATCACCTGCTCCCGCGTCACAGACGGAAACCCTTCGAGGAAATCGTCAATCGACTCGCCGGCTTCGAGATCGTCGAGCAAGGTCTGCACCGGAACTCTCGTCCCGTGAAACACCGCGCAGCCGCCCATGATTTCAGGGCTGGATGAGATGATCGGCTGTTTCATGACGAGAGATTGCACCTCAGCTCAGGCGACGCGCCACGAAGACACGTAGCGTGGCCGAAGGACCAAAGAAGACAACCAGTCGTTCAGAATGGTGCCCGGGGGCGGCAGCTAATTAATCATGTAACATATTGAAAATACAAGATTTATTTTACATCCAATCGCGCCGCTACCAACAACGCTACCAACTCAGTGCGGCAGGAACCGCTGCAGCGCGCAATTCGGACGTGTCGCACGGTTCCCTGCAAGCTTGACTCCCTACATTCCGACGACACAATCCGAAGGTGGAGAATCAATCGATGGAGCGACTTAGGGTAGATCTGCGTAAGGCAATCAACGCCGTTTCAGACGTCGTGCAGAATAGGCCGCGGCCGCTCCGAGAGTTTGATCAGATCCACATGAAATCAGGTGACATGGTTCTCCAAAGTGAGATGGTTGCCGATTGGGCTGACGGCAAGCGACTCGCCTTCATTGGGGACGGCGACGCTATTAGCGTCTGCGTCGCTTACATGAGGAAAAGGGGGGTCTTGAATTTTGGGCCGTCAAAGATCACCGTTTTCGACTTTGACGAGCGGACGGTACAGGCCGTAAAGCGGTTTGCCGATAAGGAACGAATAGAGCACTTGGATGCTGTTCTGTACAATTGTTTCGATGAATTTTGTTCGGCAACAAAGTACGACTGCTTTTACACGAACCCCCCATGGGGCGCTTACAATAACGGCGAAAGCGTTAATCTGTTTGTTGAGCGAGGTGTTGAGGCGGTCGGCTATCATGGAGAGGGTATGATCGTCATTGCTGATGACGATGAATTACCCTGGCCGAAACAAGTCTTGGCGAGCGTGCAGAAATTTTCACGCGAGCGCGGATTTTACGTCTCCAAGATGCAGAGAAAGCTGCATACCTATCACTTGGACGACGCTCCCGATCTTCAGTCCTGTAATCTATACGTGAGCTCACTGCCGGGTAATGACGTGAACGAGACCCCGAGCCTTCCCGCTACGCCAGAGCGGTTGGCGAACTTCTATGGTCGATCGCAGCAACTCCGGGTGAAATATGTAAGAGAGAAGAAAATACTGAATTACGGCATGGCGCATGAAGACGAATATTCCCTCGAGATGGTCAAGGACCCGCCATGAGAGCGATTATCAAGCCAGGCGCCGGCATTTTATACATGAAGGTGGGCGTGCACGCTCAAGAAGATCTTGAGACGATCATTGCACGCAAGACAAAAGAGATCGACGAGACTGGACTAGGCATGTGGGGTTATGGGGGCAGCACATGCCATCCCCGTACGATGGTCCAGCCTTTCGCCGAGATATTTAAGGAGCGCGGACAGCCCATCCACCTGGTAATGCAAGAGGTCACATCTCGTCATTTTGCTGAACCCATTCGGGCTGATCAGTATTCGCCCGATGGTATTCGCTGGGTGGACATCCCTGAAAAAATTCATGTCCGCGGTTCTCGATTTGCGCTCGTGCTTAAAAGTTTAGAGCGCCGAGAGATGACGCTGCCGCTTGACCAGACCCGCGTTCCCGTCGGCCCTAGCATGGGACGGATCGGCAGTCGCTACATGCGCGGGCAAGTAGACAAGGCCTGCCTTGAAATTCTGGATCACGCCGAGGCGGTTAACGAGGGCGACCCGAAAGAGATCGCCATCAGTCTCGTCGCGGAACTTGCTGCTCCTTATGCTGTGTTTCTAAGAAACAATACTTGAAAGATCGTCCCAAGGTATCAGCACCCGGGCAGCCTCCTTGCGCAGGTCGCTGACGTAGCTCCGGAGACCCTCCGCCGGCGAGTCCAGATCAATCACAGGCGAGCGGCACCCAAAGCAAGAAGTCATCGCAAGATCCACGCTGGGCGTTGCGCATACGAGCTCTCGCAGGGCAGACGCGCCGATCCTCAGCAGAACCGTCTTCATAAATTGTTCAAAGCAAGCGATAGACGCATCCGGTACGTCGGCAGAAATCTGCTCGATTGCACGAATAGCGCGCTTATCCCCGGTGAGCAGAAACTTTAATCCTCGTCGGATTAGAATGGCGAGAAGTAAGCTTTCGCCTCCATCGAGCTCGAGATTCTGCAGTTGCGCGGTCGCCTCGAAGGACGCTGCCAGATAGATTTCTGCCTGATCCGCCTCAACACTTCCGACCACCGCTAGCACACGGTCTAACGATGAGAGTGCACATTCTCGTTTCGCCGGCGGCAGGTTCCGCTTAATGCGGCCAGAAACGACGTAACGGGCAAGCGGAAGCACTGCCGGCTCTACTTTCGCTTCCTGCATTACCGCGACGAGGCTTCCGTGAATGCCATAGCAGCAAACTTTGAGGATCACGTCGTTATCAATGAGCGCGTCAAGCATCAGCGCTCATCACCGAGCGGAGATAGTCGGCCGACTCCTCGCCGATATCATCCCAGCGCAACTCGCGGGCTGCCAACGCATTCACCTCCGTCCATACAGCCTTGCGTTCAGAATAAACGTGCCGCAGAGCTGCGTTTGCGATAATCCAATTGTTCTGCGTGTAACCTACGCAAAGAGCGAGGGAGCCTGGCTCAATCCCCCTTGGCGGGCCAGCCTCAATGCACGCCGCAGCAAGACTTCGCGCGCTGAAGTTTTCAATATTAGTCGTAATGGTGGGCTGCGCCGAACCAGTCAGAAGTTCGAGACCATAGCTGTCCGCATCTCGTTCCTCTTCGTCGTTACCACCGTAGGAGGGATCGCCGACATCCACCAACGCCTTACCATTGCCAATATGGCGCAGGGCCGCGTGCCCAATTTCATGGGCGAGGGTGAATGCAATTGGCGCCGGGTAGAATGCGTCGCGCCCCAACAGGATGGCGTGGCGGCCATCCACCGCGACAACCATAGCCCTCATGAATTTTGCACGGAGCGGAAAGACGCGAAGATGAATGACGGGGACGCCCAAGCCCCAACACGCTGAGATCAAACCAACTAAGTCAACTAAAGGCCTTCCTGATAGGATAGCCTTTCGGAGATCGGACGCCGTAACCGTTTCCATTGAGCGAACAGCAGGCGTAGCTCGTAATAATAAGCGCGCGACGGCGGCGCCGAACGATGCAACGGCCCCACGCTCGATCCGGTCCCCTGCAGTCAAGTTCTTGAAGCGGACGTCATTTTCCCAAACGAACTCCACCTTCTCGCCGAGCAAGGATTGAGGCGAGAGTCCTAGCTTGCGGGACAGAGCGAACCTGAGCTCGGCGCGTGCGGAGGGGCTGGACGCAGCATCGTCATCCCACCACGATGGCCAAGCTGCCTTGATCGCTTGGCTACTCAGGCCCGCGTGTCTAAGCTCTTTGATGAGGGCTTTGGAATCTTGGTCCAACGTTTTTCCCCCTACCCGTGTTAGATCAGTGAGACGGCGGCTAAAGCAATAATTCTTTAGGGCCGTCAAGCTGCTCTGCGAGATCTCCCGTTTTTCGTACCAGGCTGACAAATTCCAGCCAGTCTTGTATCGAGCCTGCAGCGACCTTATCGAAACCGCTGAACTCAGCTGGGCACTCAGCCGGATCCAAAAGTCTCGTCCAATACGCGCCGACTAGCTTCGACCTCAGGTTAACTTCGTATGACGTCGAGTTCCCATCACGTGAAATTCTCCGCAGCAGCGCTGTTACCTGCGACGCCCCGACTGGCGCGCCTGCCGCCCCCGCGTTACGGAAAGCGGAGGGATCGAACGGCTCCCCGTAGCGGATAGCAAGGGGCTTATCTGACCAGCACATAAGAGCGAAGTGCTTTGATTTTGGACCAGTGGCACTTTCAGCGCGACTGGTCACCAGGACGTGAGGCGGCAGAGGACGCACGCCACCATCCACAGCTACGTACCGCCGCCAGGCAACGGTCTTACCCGGCTGGCTGTCTACCGCTTTTGGGCGGCTTTTCATTATGGAAAATACCGCGGTGACGGGATGCTCAAGTCTCGCGAGTTCGTTCGTCACAATTGCTGGCGCATTTCCCACACCCCATAAAAACATTCCATTTCCCGCGCGGCGCTCGAGTTCTTTTCGGCGCACGATCGCATCCAAAGTTTGCCCGGCCTCTGCCTGCATGCGAGTCCAACAAATGTACTCCTGCTCGAACTCCAAACCGCCGCGGGGGCTAGAAGCGTTCACTCGTTCCATCGGTTTATTGCACTTTTCCATTGTAGCTTGTCGCATTCCGCCAACACATACTCAACATCATCGTCGCTACGTTCGGCAATTTTACTTCTGAAATGTGTATAGCTCCGCGCGGGGTCCCAACAGGTCGCGACGGAAGATAATTGGGCGCTGTAAAGGGGAGTTTTGCCAGCCGCGCAGGCTCGAAATGTGCCGCCCCCTGTTGCGACCTCGCATAGCCAGTTATCGCCGACTTATCCAACATCCCCGACCGGCAGGGGATCCCTGCTGTTCCGCCCCCACAGGTAGGCGATTTGATTGGAAGCTCGAGTCGCGCTCTGATGTCGTCATGAGCACGAAATACCGCGAGCATCTTTTCGGCAGTACGATCCGCCATTCGGCGGAGCGCGCGGCCGGAGCGCGGAGGGTCGCCGATCGGCTCGCCTGCAAGGCCTGGAATTTGCGCATGCTCGGCTACAAGGGCCCTGCCCAGCCGTCGCCAGCCCACCGGGCACTAACATTCGTAACACCTCGCGCCGCACTGGCGCGGCTAGCTGAAGCCGGAAAATCGGTGCTTGGTTCGGCCAACAGCAGGCGCACTGCCAAGAGTCTGTGCGTAGCGATTGCGTCACATTGCTCGGCAGTAGTAGTGATGCTCACGAATGGTGCCACCGCTCGACGGCAACACAACGCAGGAGCCTGAACTCTGCCCCTTCGCGCTAGCTAAAAAGTTGTCAAAGAATTTACAGCGGGGGAATGCTCAAAACTTCGGTAACTTCCTGATCAAGACCCGGTGGGTCTGTCACGATGTAGGGTTTATCTTCACGCCACTCGAGACGAACCCGCACGCTATCGTCAGCTCCCACTGCTTCCAAGCCCTCGATAGCTTCCTGCTGCATTTCCTTAATATGGCGCTCAAGCTTGATTGCGTCCCTTGTAGCCACAAGGCTGGTTCCAAGGCCCGTGACACCACCACCCGGCCCCAGTCGAACCGATCCGTCCTTGCCGGTAGTTAGCACATTGATGCCGTTCGCCCGAAGAATGGCAGCCTCGTCGTCGGTGTAGGTGCGACTAAGGCCGAGGACTTCAAACCCCGGACCAGATTTTAGTACATAGGGATCTACTAGCTGTGGCCAGTTCGTTTGTACAACGTCGATCAGGGCCTGCTTCGACCATGCCTTATGGTCAAAGATGCCGAGAACATAGAAATCATTCTCCTTGACCACGGCGAATAGTATCTCCTTGGTACCTTCAATCAGATTTGGACGCTTGCGATCAGGTTTCGTCCCAAGATGAAAATGCTGGATGCCATAATCATTCAGCATTCCATCCTCGACCCCCACGTCTCCGATTTTTCTGCTCTGGTGACCCCAAAGATCGCCTCCAGCTTGTACTTTTGCGAGAAGCTGAGCCTCCCCAGACGCAAGATGGGCCGGCACCTGATATGGTGCCTTGTGGACTTTGCGCGGCTGCGTGGTTATCCGCCGATGCTTTACGCTAACATACGTTTTTATGGTGGCCTGATCATCTCCGGCCGGATACATGTAACCTGCTGCTTGGAGCATCGCGGCACATCGCTGCGCGACGTCATGCCTGAAATTAGCCTCCACAGAGCCCTCCTTGTCAAAACGGTATCTAATTAGCGGTGCTAAGAGGGTAATAGCAATGGAAAACGACACCGGTCGGTCCCCAGTCTAGTGGGCCGGGCCACGGCCGTGTTCCTAGCCGAGGTACCCCGAAAACCATTCGGCTTGCCAAACAATTGAAAAGCAAGTCTGACAAGATCGAGACGGTGGCCTTCCCCGCCCCTTGAGGTCCGCCGGCATCATAAAGTTTCCTCGCTAGGATTTGTAGCGCTCAGAATACGACTAGTCATGGGACTGTGCTGACGAGTGCCGACCGGCGATGTGCCCAGGGTTGCTCGTACGCAATCGCGCCCTGCGCTCCGATGTCGAGCAACTCAAGCAACGTCAGGGGCGCGCTGCGAAGGCCGAGTTGACCTTTGCAAGCGATGAAGGGCAGCGTCCGGGCTTTCTCCAGGACGAGCGCCCAGTGGTTTTTGCGTTCGCCCTGTCGGTCCACATACTCGCCCGCATACCACTTGCTGTCGTGAAGCTGCACGCAATCGACGATCTGGGCGACCCCGACGATGCCGCCTCGCCTTCCATCCGGCGGCAGGGGAACGTCGAACCGCCGCTTAAATTCGTCGTTCCGTATGCGGTCAGCGCTCTGCGAAGCGTGGATTAGAACCGGCCCGCGATAACGCGTCGACCAAGTACGATTTTCAACGTCTTTGACGCCGCTTACGATGAGCGAGGCCCAGGGCTGGCGGATGCTGATGATTTTCATCCTGCACATAATAGCGGATCGCCATGCCAATCCAATCCACCGGAAACCCAGCAATAATGGGCTTGAGGAGACTAAATTCTCCTAGTCGAGTGACGTTTCCGACTGATCGCAATGTAGCGACAGCGACCGCGGCGGACGCACTTGGATCACGAGAGGGGCCGCCAAGTTAAGTCTCATTCTGAGCCGCCTCGATACGGCTGTTCTTGTCGACAGCGGCCGCGGTCAGCTGGGCAACACCACTTCCGCTTCGCCTCGACCAACGGACCTTGATCGACCAGCGCGGCTGGTCCGCTTCGTGCCAAAAGGGGTCTTTACTATGCAGCTTCTAATCGGCTGGCCAACATCTTGTCTATCCGCCTGCCGTCCAGATCGACAATCTCAAATCGCCATCCGTTAGCTTCGATCCTGTCGCCAACGCCAGGGATCGTGCCGAACTCCTGAAGCAAAAATCCCGCAACCGTCTGATATGGCCGCGATGGAGGAAGTGTGATCCCAAGCAACTCTGCAAATTCAAGCGCGGGCATCCAGCCCGATATTAGATAGGAGCCGTCGTCGCGCTTCACGAAAGCGGACTCCGGCGCGCCATGTTCGGTGTGAAATGAGCCGACTATTGCCCCCAGGATATCCGCGCGGGTCACCACACCTTGAAAGGTGCCGTATTCGTCATGAATGAGGCCCATATGCACTGGCGAGTCACGTAGCATCGCTACGACATCCCGTGCGTCGACGGTCTCAGGTATAATCGGCGCGTGACGGACCAATTGGCGAATATCCGGCGTTTGTCCCGACAAACAGACGTCGAGCATGTCCTTGGCATTGACGATCCCGAGCACGTGGTCGCGGTTGCCGTCGAAAACCGGGAAGTGGGAATGATTGCTCCCTGCAATGGTGGTCGCCACCTTGGCAATTGGATCGCCTGCGTTGATCATGCTGACTTCATGTCGCGGCGTCATTACGGCCCCGACTGGCAGATCGCCGAGCCGCATCACGCCCGCGATCATCTCCTTTTCACCAGGCTCCAGCACGCCTGCATTTTCCGCTTCGACGACGAGGGTGCGAATTTCCTCCTCGCTGACTTTCTCTTCCGCTTCGCCGCGGTGACCAAGCAGCCAGAGCAAGGCCTTGCCCGAACGATCCAGCAGCCACACCAGCGGCAGCGAAACCGTCGCCAGCAGTGTCATCGCTGGCGCCACCCTGATGGCCACTGCTTCGGGATCACGCAACGCGATCTGTTTCGGCACTAGCTCGCCGACAATGAGCGAAAAGTAGGTAATCGTCCCAACAACGACGCCGACGCCGATTGTATCCGCGACACCCTGCGACAACCCGCTTTCCGTGAGCCAAGCTGAGAGGCGCAGCCCCAACGTTGCGCCTGAGAACGCACCGGATAGCACGCCAATCAATGTGATGCCGATTTGAACCGTGGAGAGAAACTTTCCCGGATCGGATGCTAGTACAAGGGCGCGGCGGGACCCCTTCACGCCCTTCGCGACGAGTCCGGCCAGCCTTGCCGGGCGCGAGGACACGATGGCTAACTCCGACATTGCGAGTAGGCCATTGATGACAATCAGGATCGTGACGATCCCGAGATCTAGATATAACACGCTTGAGCTTTCTTATGGATACGAACCAGCACACAAAGCGTGGGTGGCTGCAGCCGCTTATCTAATTATCCAGCTGTGACAAGGCAATGGAACCCGGGCGCGCGCTTCGTCACAGGTCGCTTGGCCGAAGTCGGTTCGCGGCCAAGACGGAACTCGTGTGTTCGCCTGCCGTAGCCTCCACTTACTGCGTCTTCCCGAGGTAAGCTGATCGGAGAGGCACTTGTAACAAGCCCGGCTATAACTATCATACTGTCATGCTGCTCAAGACCCGCCTTGGCGTCCAAAGACTAGCCAGAACGATCATGTTCGTGGCGATCTCGGCATTCATGCTGCAGGGCGTCATGGTTTCGGTTTCGCGGGCCGCCGCCGCCACCGGCATGATGCCAGAAGCCGCTGTGACATTGAGCGGCTCCCTGCACTACCACGGCCAGCTTGCCGGCCATGTCCACGACCACGGCGACGAGAGTGCTGCAGGTCACGTTCATCACGAAGGTGCCTCAGGTCACGTTCACGGTGCTCCAGAACAGGACCATGACGACCAAAGCGCCGGTTTCAGCTCCTATTGGAGCATTTTCACCGCTTCGATCGCTATCCCGACCGTCCTGACGGTAATTCCTTCGTCGGAATTCGTCGGGCGCATTGGGTTGCCATCCCGCCTCAGGGCCGATGGCATCGAACCCGCCGCTCTCACCCGCCCACCAAGTACCCTCAGCATCGCGTAGCTCGAGCGGCCTTTTCGGCCGCTGCCATTTCGCGCGACTGAAGGGGTTACAATGTTTGCGATTCAATGCCTGAAAAGGCTGAGCGTCAGGCTTGGCGCAACCGGTCTCGGTTGCTTGGCCGGACTAATTTTGAGCTTCGCGGTTTCCGTGGCCCACGAGGGACATGATCACGGCGACGAGAAGATTGCCGCCGTGGTGTCCTCGGCATTTCCCAGGGTCGCAGCGCGATCGGAACTGTACGAGATCGTCGGCATCCTGAAGGACAATCGCCTTTCGATCTTCCTCGACGATGCCATCACGAATGAGCCCGTTCGCGATGCGACGTTGCAGGTCACCGTCGGCGAAGCCGCGGCGATCGAGGCCACGAAAGAACCGGACGGGTCCTATAGCGCCATGCTGCCGGACCCGAGGCCGACAGGTGCCGTCGAGGTCATCATCGCCGTCGCTGCTCAAAAGGGCGACGATCTGCTGGTCGACTCCATCACCCTGTCGCCGGCCGCCGCCGCGCCGGCACCGAACGAGGGCCGCTGGGTCTCTGCCGGCCCGCTTGGAGCCATGCTGGCTATTGCTGGTCTGGGCCTTGGCCTGGCGTACCATTTTCTGAAGCGGCGGCGCCGCCCGGCCGCCGCCACGTCGGCGGCTGTGGCGGCGAGCGCCTGCGTCTTCCTTGCTGCGGTTTCGTTCGGCGAATGGCGCAGCACGGCTGCCGATGCAGCCAAGCCCCCGCCACCGGTTGCCCTGAGCGACGCGCCGAGACGCCTTCAGGACGGCTCGGCATTCGCCGCGAAGCCGACCCAGCGTCTCCTGGATGTCCGGACGGCCTCGGCCGAGTCGCAACGGGTGCGTCCTGCGCTCACGCTGATTGGCCGCGTGATCGCCAATCCGGACCGGAGCAGCATCGTGCAGAGCGTCTACGGTGGCCGCATCGTGCCCGGCGAGACTGCGATACCCCGCATTGGGCAGCAGGTCAGTAAGGGAGACGTTCTGATCCGGATCGAACCCCACCTGCCCGTGGCGGACCGGACGACCATTCTGGAGAAGGTAGGCGAGATCGAGCAGCTCATTGCGGTCGCCGAGAACAAGATTCGCCGATTGCGCCCGCTGGCCGAACGGGGAGCGGTGCCCCAGGGCCAGGTGAACGATCTCGAGAGCGAGCTGGAAGGCCTGCGTGCCCGACGCGAGACCGTCCGGAACTCCCGCAGCGACCATGAGGTTCTACGGGCGTCGACTGACGGCATCATCACGGCCGCGAAGGTCATACCCGGACAGGTGATCCAGCCACAGGACGTCTTGTTCCAGATCGCAGACCCGAAGGGCCTCTGGGTCGAGGCATTGGCGTACGGCGACACCGACATGAGCACGCCCGTCGAGGCAACGGCCATCGCTTCGAACGGGCAATCGATTCCGCTCTCGCACCTCGGAACGAGCCGGGCGCTGAGACAACATGCGTCGGTGGTTCACTTCGCCATTCCGGAGGCGCCGGCAGGGCTCAACATCGGCCAGCCGCTCACCGTGATGGTGCAGAACGGCA
This sequence comes from Beijerinckiaceae bacterium, assembly GCA_030684835.1. Taxonomy (GTDB): domain Bacteria; phylum Pseudomonadota; class Alphaproteobacteria; order Rhizobiales; family Beijerinckiaceae; genus Terripilifer. The sequence goes on along the minus strand of JAUXWZ010000198.1, from coordinate 14,667 downwards.
CGCCAACCGAAGGGCTGATCTTTCCCCGGGACTCCGTGGTCCGAAGCGGCAATGGGGAGACCATCGTGTGGGTGCACGTGGCTCCGGAACGGTTCGAACCCAAACCTGTGCGGGTTCTTCCGGTCGACGCCACGCGCGTCCTGGTTGCCGGAGGTCTCGACGGCGGCGAGCGGGTCGTCGTGCGCGGCACCGATCTCATCAACCAGGTCCGGTAGGAGCAAACATGTTTCAGCTCATCGTCCGGACCAGTCTACGCAATCGGTTGTTCGTATTGGCCGTCGCAGCGGCACTCGTGGCCTACGGTCTGTATGTCCTGCCGCGCCTTTCCGTCGACGTGCTGCCCGACATCAACCGGCCGACCGTCAACATCCTGACGGAAGCGGAAGGCCTAGCCCCGCAGGAAGTCGAACAGCTTGTCACGTTCCCGATCGAGACATCGATGAACGGCATGCCGGGCGTCATCCGCGTGCGTTCGGTCTCCGGGGTCGGTCTTTCCGTGGTCTACGTCGAATTCGACTGGGGCGTAGACGTCTACCGCGCCCGGCAATTCGTATCGGAGCGCCTCGCCCTCATTCGCGAACAACTACCATCTTCGGTCAATCCGCAGATGGGCCCCGTGACGTCGATCATGGGTGAAATCATGCTGATCGCGCTCACCAGCGACGGCAAGGCGTCGCCCATGGAAGTTCGCGAGATCGCGGATTTCGTCGTGAGGCCGCAGCTTCTGGCAATTCCGGGTGTCGCCCAGGTAATCCCGATCGGCGGCGAGGTCCGCCAATACCGGGTGACGCCGAACGTGGCGACGATGCAGGCCCTTGGCATCAGCCACGACCAGATCGAGAAGGCGATCGCGCGGTTCGGGACCAACAGTGGCGGCGGCTTCGTCGACCAGCACGGCCGCGAATACCTGATCCGCAACGTCGGTCTTTCCAAGCAGATCGACGACCTCGGCAACACCGTGGTGGTGGAGCGCGAAGACCAGCCCATCCTGCTGAAGCAGGTCGCGGCCGTCGAATTCGCTGCGCGCGCCAAGCGCGGGGACGCCGGCTACAACGGGAAGCCCGCCGTCATCGTCAGCGTCCAGAAACAGCCCGCCGCCGATACCGTGGCCCTGACCCGCAGCATCGAAGCTTCCTTGGGCACGCTGCAGCGCACGATGCGAGACGGGGTGACCGTGACGAACGTCCAGTTCCGCCAGGCCACCTTCATCGAGACGTCAATCGGCAACGTGAAGCGCGTGCTGGTGGAGGCGGCCCTTGTCGTCGCCGTGGTTCTCTTCGTCTTCCTGATGAACGCGCGTGCCACGCTCGTTTCACTGACCGCGATCCCGATATCCATTCTGATCACCATCCTTGTGTTCCGGGCCTTCGGATTGACCATCAACACCATGACCCTCGGCGGGCTTGCCATCGCGATCGGCGAACTGGTCGACGATGCGGTGGTCGACGTGGAGAACATTTTGCGGCGCCTGAGAGAGAACGCCGCGTTGCCCCGGCCCCGGGTGGTGCTCGAAGTGATCGTTAAAGCGAGCCAGGAAGTCCGCTCCAGCATCGTCTATGCGACAGCCATCATCGTCCTGGTCTTCGTGCCGTTGTTTGCCCTTCCTGGCATCGAGGGAAGGTTGTTCACGCCGCTCGGCATCGCCTACATCGTCTCGATACTGGCGTCGCTGCTGACGTCGGTGACTGTCACGCCGGTCCTCTCATACTACCTGCTTTCCGGCAGGACCCATTCGGGCGAGCGCGACAGCGCCCTCGTCCGGACGCTGAAGGAGGGCAACCGCCGGCTGCTGGGCTGGGCATTCCAACAGCGGGGGCTTGTGCTCGGCACCGCGGTCGTCGCCGTGGTGTTGGCCGGTTATGCGGCGACGCTAATGCCGCGCAGCTTTCTGCCGCCCTTCAATGAGGGCACGCTTGTTCTCTCCCTCCAATACAATCCCGGAATCTCGCTCGCTGAGTCGCATCGGCTCGGGCTTCTCGCCGAACAACTGCTGGCGAAAGTCCCCGAGGTGAAATCGGTCGGACGGCGGACCGGGCGCGCCGAACTTGATGAGCACGCAGAAGGCGTTCATTTCAGCGAGATCGATGTCGACCTCGTCCCGTCGAAGCGGCAAAAGTCCGACGTCTATGCCGATGTCCGCGAGAAGCTTTCCGGACTGCCGGCTTCGGTCGCCATCGGCCAGCCCATCAGCCATCGCCTGGACCACCTGCAGTCGGGCATCCGCGCGCAGGTCGTCCTGAAGATCTACGGCCAGGACATCGAGATGCTGCGCCGGCTCGCCGAAACTTCGCGCCAGCGCCTTTCCACCATTCCCGGCCTGGTCGATCTCCAGGTGGAGAAGCAGGTGCTCATTCCCCAGGTGCGGGTGCAGGTCGACCACGCCCGCGCGGCCCTTCACGGCGTCACACCAGCGGCCGTGACGCAGGCCCTCGACACGCTGTCGAACGGACGCAAGGTCTCGCAGATCGTGGACGGCAACCGCCGCTTCGACGTGGTGTTGCGGCTGTCGGACCAGGATCGCTCGACAACCGGCCTGCACAACCTTCTGATTCCGACTTCGTCCGGATTTGTCCCGCTGCACGCGCTTGCGGAGATCATTGAGACGGACGGACCGAACCAGATCCAGCGGGAGGGCACGCAGCGCAGGATCGTGGTCTACGGCAACGGAGACGGCCGCCGAGACATGGCCGAAATCGCAACCGACATGCGCCGCGCCCTTACCGAACTGGACTTTCCGCAGGGCTACACCACGAACCTCGAGGGGACCTTCCAAGCGCAGGAAGAGGCTGCCATGCACATCGGCATCCTGTCGCTCGCATCGCTGGCGATGATATTCATCGTCCTCTACAGCCGCTACCGGTCGCCGGCGCTTGCGCTCATCGTCATGGGCGGTATTCCGCTCGCCCTGATCGGCAGCGTGCTTGCCTTGAACATCGCCGGACAGCCGCTGTCGGTCGCATCAATGGTGGGCTTCATCACGCTGGCAGGCATTTCGGCCCGCAACGGGATCCTCAAGATTTCGCACTACATCAACCTCGCCCTCCACGAAGGCGAACGCTTCGGTACCGGGCTGATCATCCGCGGAAGCCTGCAGCGGCTCAGCCCGGTTCTGATGACGGCCCTATGCGCCGGGCTCGCCCTGACGCCGCTGCTGTTCGGCGCCGACGAACCAGGACGCGAGATTCTGCATCCGGTCGCCGTCACGATCTTCGGCGGTCTGCTCAGCGCCACGATGCTGGATACCGTGGTGACGCCCGTTCTCTTTCTACTATTCGGCAGAAAGCCCCTCGAGCGCCTTCTGACCGAACGTGCCGCGACGCTCGAACCAGCCGAAGCCTTTTGACGATCCTCAACCCAAATGGAGAAGACCATGATCAAATATGCATTCCTCGCCCTGATCGCCGCCATCACCGCCATGCCCGACTTCGCCCAGGCGCAAACCAAGAAGGGCAAGAACGGCGGCCCCGTCGTCACCTCGCAGGGGCATCCGATCGAGTTTGTCCGCAAGGGCACGGATATCGTGTTCTATGTCGGTGACGACGACGGATCTCCGCTCCCCACGAAGGAAATGAAGGGACGCGCTACCGTTCAGGACGGCGGCAAGACCGTCACCGTGCCGCTCACGCCGAGCAGCCCGAACATGATGGTCGGCAAGCTGCAGGCGGAGCTCAGCCCGCAAGCGCGGGTGGTGTTTTCGGCCAGTCTGCACGGCCACTCCCTGACCGCGAGGTACACGACGGAATGATGCGGAAGCATCCATGCTGTCCGTCCTAGGCGATCGGACTTACCGTCATCTGTTCTCCGCCCAGGTCATCGCGCTGGTCGGAACCGGCATGATGACGGTGGCCCTCGGCTTGCTGGCATTCGAGATCGCCGGCGACACGGCGGGCGCGGTGCTCGGCACCGCGCTTGCGATCAAGATGTTGGCGTACGTCGGCGTGGCGCCCGTGGTCGCCGGCTTCGCCAACTATCTACCGCGGCGGGCGTTCCTGGTGTCGATGGACCTGATGCGTGCGGCGGTCGCAGTCGCGTTGCCGTTCGTCGACCAGGTTTGGCAGGTCTACGTCCTGATCTTCGTTCTGCAGGCCGCCTCGGCCGCCTTCACCCCGACATTCCAGGCCACGATTCCGGACGTGCTTCCGGACGAGGCTCAATACACCCGCGCATTGTCCCTCTCCCGCCTCGCCTACGACATGGAAAGCCTGCTCAGCCCGACGCTCGCTGCGGCCTTGCTGACGCTCATCACCTACAACGGGCTGTTCGTCGGGACGGTCGTGGGCTTCCTGTGCTCGGCCGGGCTGGTGCTCTCCGTCACCGTTCCGCAGCCCGAGCCATCCGGACGCAAGGGCGGCATCTATGCCAGTACCACCCGTGGCATCCGTATCTATCTCGCCACGCCGCGCCTGAGGGGCCTGCTCGCACTGAACTTGTCGGTGGCCGCCGCCGGAGCGATGGTCATCGTCAACACGGTGGTCCTGGTGCGCGGCTTTCTCGGCGGGACCGACAGCCAGGTCGCCCTCGCGCTCGGCTGTTTTGGCGGCGGCTCGATGGCCGCAGCGCTTATGCTGCCCAAACTGCTGGACCGGCTGTCGGACCGGGCGGTCATGCTGCCGTCGGCAGGCGTGCTCGCAGGAACGCTTTTCGCCTTCGCGGCGATCTTGTCAGCGCCTCAGAGCGAGGACTGGCTCTGGCAGGCCCTGCTGCCGACCTGGCTGATATTGGGCGCCGCCTACGCTGCCGTGATGACGCCGTCCGGCCGCCTGCTGCGGCGATCCGCCCGCGCTGCGGACCGCCCAGCGGTGTTTGCGGCGCAGTTCGCCCTCTCACACGCCTGCTGGCTGCTGACCTACCCGCTCGCCGGCTGGTTAGGTTCGACGCTCGGGATGGTCCCGACGCTGCTCGTTCTGGCCGGAGTCGCCTTCTGCGGCGTCCTACTGGCACGCTCGCTCTGGCCGTCAGAGGATCCCGACGTCGTGCAGCACGAACATCCGGAACTCCCCGCCGAACATCCGCACGTGCGCGGGGAGCGAGCTCATCACGCCCATGCCTACACGATCGACGAGCTTCATCGCCGCTGGCCGTAGACGCGAAGATCACGCTAATGCGCAGGGCGCCCCGATCACCCCAATCATTCCGAGCGTATCGCTAGCGGAGCCCGGGATACTTGCGCACCCGTCTTAGGCGACATGTCTGCTTTGTGGTCATTTTCAGAAGTCCCATCCGGCAAGAGGAACGTCGGCTCTACGCTCAGAAGCAGACCTTCCATGCCAATTTTCGTCAGGTTGAGAGTTAAAAGCCCGGAGGTGACCTCCGTGTCGCAATCCAAGGAGCGCCAAATGATTCGGTCGACAATGAAGCCCTGCCCTTTCTTTCTCCGCCCATCGCCGTGATCAGGCGTTGTATCTACCCAGGGCGATGGAAAGTTGCTGCCGCCACCCGGGCGTCCTGAACCGAGAGTTCGCCGCAGCCGACAACTGCAGTCTGCCGACGGCCCCTCGCGGCCGCCTGCGTACGCTAACTAATGACCACTGGCGGGCTGATACGAGCCTCGACCGAGGCTCGTATCTCAGGCGTTAGGGGCTCGATCCTGGTGAGGTAGGGAGCGGCCTTTTCCGAACGCTGCCGGCTTTGTCTCAGCGCCTCAAGCACGTCGTACGGACCTCTCAACTTTGCTCCATCGAAAAGAACACGGGATCCGATTGCGTCTAGCCGCGGGACCTTCAGATCGCGGTAGAACGGCGGCACGTCGCCGGCAGGCTGGAACGGCCTGTAGGTCACTTCCTTAAACTGCCTCTTTACCGACGTGACCGATGGCGGAGCAGACCGGTTAGCGAAGGTATTCCCTGTTTTCGGATCAGCCCAAAGTTCGACGATCTGCTCGCTGACGATTTCGTCGTCTATGGGCGGACGGCATCGAACTGTTCGATCTGGGTCGCCGATCCAAGTTCGAGGGGTATAGTCCGCCGGCATCGCCTTGATCACAGCTTCGGTTTCGATTTGGGCTAGCGCAGCCGCCTCAAGGAGGTTCGCGATGATCGCCCAGGCCTTGGGCAGCTCAGCACGATAACGCTCGACGATCTCTCGATTGCGAGCCGCTGCGGCGTTATAACGGACCGCGTAGGCGGCTCGCATCGCGTTGGCCTCCTCCGTAGCGATATCGGCTTCGAACTTAGACACCAGCGCATTAAGGCGCGCGACCTCCTTTTCATAGAGGCGTTTCTGTCGAAACCAAGCGCCGTACGCCTCGTCGCTTTCCTCAAGACAGCTGCCCTCTCGGCTCGCGTGCACTTCGACCATATGGTGAGCAGCGTCGAGTTCGCTGCGCGCTCCGGCGAGCGCAGCATGCAAGTTTGCTGAAGTACTTTTAGCCATTGTCGACACTGTTGATTGCGTGAAATTTGTTGAGGCTATCGACCGAAGCCCGATCTGCTGCGCTGATACTAATATCTTCGTCGACGGTGCCGTGCAGTTCGTGTAGCCGGCGCGCCTCGACTTCCTCTACTTCGATCTCAGTGCCGGGACAGCGATACGCTCCGTCGAAAAAGACAACAATGGGCGTCCGGATTTTTACGAGGGCCATAGTTCGGGTGCTCCTTTCTGGTTGGGTTACATATGGGCGGAGTAACGCGACGTCTACTTTCGCAGCGACGCGGGCATGACGTCTCTCCGGTGGTTCTAACGGTTGCTTAGCGGGCGGATCCATCGTTGGGCCTTGGGCGGCTCGATAGTTTGGGTTTGCTGGGCCAGGGTCTTTGGTGCGGGCGCATGTCGAACGGGATACATCCGCGCCTGTTCAAGCACGACGTCTTCGAATGTGCCGACTTCGTCGACAAGGCCGCGCGCGATGGCTTCGGCGCCAATAAAAACGCCCGCCTCGAGCGCGAGCAGCGCCTCGGCGGTCACGCCGCGATGGCCGGCCACAAGGTCGAGAAAGTTTTGATTGACGCGCAGGATGTAACTCCGCAGTTCGCCCTTTACCTCTTCTGACAGTTCAAAGAACGGACTTCCGTCCCCCTTACGCTTGCCGGTGACGAACAACGTCGGCTTGATGCCTGCGTCAGATAGTTGCTTGCTACGGTCGAGATGCAGCAAGGCGGTGCCAATCGAACCGACGACGCTCGACCGGCTGGTGATGATCCGCGAGGCGCCTGACGCGATCGCGTAGGCGGCCGAACAGCATAGCCCGTTCGCCACCGCATGTACGCGTTTCGAGAACGTTGCCATGCGAACCGCGTCGCCAGCTTCGAACGCGCCGATCGCCTCGCCGCCGCCGCTGTCGACGTCGAGGATGATGGATCTGACGTCGCGGTCCGCCGCCGCGGCGCGAACCTGATATTTGATCTTTTCGTATGAGGTGATGCCCGACATGGCGTCAAGAAAGCCGCCTCGGTTCACGAGCGAGCCATGAACCGGAATGATCGCGGTGCCTTCCTTGGTGGTGCGGTAGGGCTTGACGCCCGCCCTAGGATTGTTCGGATCAACTGGCGCGAACTCGCCCACATAACGCGAGCCCATCGGCGCAAAGACAGTTCGCTTCTGATCCGGCGAAGCTAGGTCCGACGCGTCGATATTGATGCGCCCTTCGAGAACCGACGCAATCACCGCCAGCTTTTCTGGCATGATCATGAGCGGCTGATTGATCACCAGTTCGGCAATGTGCGCAAGATATCTGCTCATGACGGTCTTCATATCACCGCGTAAGGGCCTGCGGTCTCGGCGTATTTGCCCTCTCAACGTGCCAAACCTGCCCTCAGGCAGCCTGCCGGCGGCGCTTTGAGCGGCAGCTTGTTCATATCTACGGTGCATCGCTTGCCGTGCATCAAGGCGGCCCCCGACCGCTTGGCAGCCAGCCAGACGACCTTCTCAGATTTCTGAACTTCTCGCGCTGCGCCTTTCAACGGCAACCACCTGGGTTTGTCGCCGCGACTTTCCAGTTCTGCACGCAGCCTGCGAGCAGCTTCCATCGAGATCGCGGCAACGCGCTCAAGTTCTGCAATCGCTTTTTCGACCTCGGCCGCCATAGAATTTATGTCCCCTGCAGGAGCGCTAGTGATGCGCGTTCGGTTGTGAGGCGCGTGGGATGCCCGCGCGCAATCGCAGACGTTCGGCAATCTGAATGACGTCGTCTGCAGGACGAAACGGGCCCGGAACGAGCGTTTTGACCGCTATTTCTTTAAATTAAACCCCGGTTTTTTTGCCGCTTAACATAGGCAAATACGGCGCGCGTCCGACGCGCACCGTGGATCGTCGGCGTAAGATACTTAAACGATCCTGCGCGAGAAGGGGGCTAGGTCGCAATGGCAGCGCCGCCAGTGGCTCGGCTGGCTCCCCGCTCGCAAGACAGCGGGCAGCGGAAGCCCCTCGCCAGGGACCTCCACCATCCGCCCTTGACGGACAACTCAGCCCTTCAGCCATCCCGCCTCCGGATCTAGCACCCCATTGGGAAATTTCAGTTTCGTGCTGTCTGAGCGCTGCCACAATGCCTCGCGCGTTGCCTCGGGGAGATCGCCGAAATTGACCCAAACGCCCCCAGGAACGCGGGCGAAACGTTCCCGTCCAACACAAGTGCCTTCACTAGCATGGGGCAGGTCGGGGAAGCCATCGTGGTACGGGTCCATCACATCGGCATGGTGCCAAGCCATTTCTGCTGTCGCGGGATCAACAAGCAGTCCTGCCTCAACACGTTCCCGCTTGAGCGCGTCCCGCTCATTCTTCTGTTGAAGTCGCAGCGCAATGAGTTGGGCGCGGGCAATCGGATCATCCACCGAAATTAGATAGAACCCGGCGCTGACCAATTGACCACTCTCTAAGCGGTTCCATAGCTCCTGTTCGATAGGACGGCTCTCAATATCGTGGAAGTCTATCCACGGGCCATCGGGCGGCGTTCGTGCAGCATATATCCGGACGTAAGCCCATTGGTCATCGTCAACATTGAGACATACCGGCTGAGTTGACCAACCTACTTCGGCGTTTGCTGGGTCGATGGCCTGCCCAAATTCAATGCGTATGGCATTTTCCGCTCGGTATTCACTCAAGTATTGATCCAGGTCGAACTTCATAGCTCTCTCCTTTTGGTTGAAGCCGCTCGTTCAGGTTGCCTCTCAAGCGCGGCCTTTGCTTGAGGTGTTGCCATTGCACCAACAGCAACGCCAATGCGGGCTTTGAACCAAGCCACTGGCGCCGCTGTGCCCGCTCGCTGGGCAGGATCTAGACGTGATTTCAAGGAGCAGTTTCCGGTGCAAGGGACGGAGCGCGTTGATATCAGCGCCTTGCGTCGTCTCGCATTGGCTCGGGCAGAGTTCATCACCGCCGGTGGGGTGAGCGGGCGCACGCGCGCCCGCGCCCCGGGGTCTTGTGAGATCCACAACCGGCAGATGAGATTGACCATACCGGACGGGTCGTTTTGGCAAGCAGTTTGCGTCAATAAAGAAAGATTGGTGCAAACGCTGATTTGCTACGGGTGGCGTTTCGACCGGTTGCAGCCATGTTCGAAGGCTGCAAACTCCGAAATGCGACAGCCTGCTACCGGTAGCACTCCGCGTTTGCAGCCTTGCACTAAGGCTGCAAATGCCGTCGTTGCTACCGGTAGCAGGCTCGCGTTTACAACCTTTGCTCCCGAGGGCCGTCATCGCTTCCCCTTCCTAGCCACGAGGGTCTCGGGCATGCCGATCACGCGACTCCTGATTTGCGTAATCAGTGTTCCATTGGCCTCCCCCAGCTTCACTGCACGATGGACAGCGCTTCGCATTGATTGTTCGCAGCCCGCGAATTCAGGGGCGCCTTTCAGTTCCTCGCAGAGCGCTGCGATGGGGCACCAATCCCCAGGCTTCAAAGTTGCGAAGATCGAGGAGGCCCGCTGCGAGGACGCCGAAAGCCGCGGTTTTGGAGCCATGCGCTTTTGTTGCCGGCTTTGCCGCTGCCGCTCTCGCTGTTTCTTTAATCTCAGGGCTTTTCGAGCGGTGAGATCAACGTCGATTGCTCCAATCGTTGTTAATCCGAGGGCACTTCTTTCCTGAAAATACACGTTCATTATCGCTGCAAGTTCGTCGGCGCTCCATCGCGCGTCAGATGCGAACGCTACCTGCTTCAATTCGCACCGCTCTCCGATCGTCATCCAGGGCGTTCGCAGGTCGAGAAAATGATCCATCCGTTTCGAGGGATCATCAGCCAGTTGAGCAAGATGGCAAAGCATAACAAACGCGTCGCTACGGCCGCCGTCGTCATTAGGTAACATCGGGCCCCATCGTGCATTGAAGAGCCGATTTAGGTCGCGGATACGAAACGGCGCTACGGCAACTCGCGGCAAGGTGCGCTTCGCGATGCCGCTTGGCTGACCAGATGGTACGTCACTTGCGTCGCTGGCTTCCGACGGTTTGGGCAGGAGTGGTGACATTCTCATCGGCACTCCGGAAGCAACACCTGCCGCCACAGCTCGGCACGAACCGCCCCTTCAATGATCCGCAGCTCGGCAGTGATCGCCGCCTCCTCGACGCCCATCTGACGCAGCACTCGCTCAATGGCACGGAGATTACGAATGACATGCTGTTCGCCGTTCTCTGCAGTCAGCCCGAGTACGTACTTGACGTGCGTACGGATGTACTCGGCACTGCGAAATTGGCCTGCGATCAGCAAAACTTTGGCCTGCGATGGCGCGATCTCGACGCGCATAACGTCAGTGTTGTTTTTCGTCGACGGTTGCCGCGGCCGCGCGCTGGAGACGAGGGCTACGACTTTGCTCATGCTACCTCCGGCGAACTCGCAATCGAATTCTGTTCGAAGGCTCTCCAAGCCGCGATCGCGAAGGTTCGGATTTCATCCTCACGCTCGGCCTCCGAAACGCCTACTGCCTCGAGGTGCGACCAGACAATCTCAAGGTGGTCGATCAGCGCGGCCTCAGCCGCGTCGAGCCGTGTCGACGCCGCTTGTTCGGCGCGGGCGCGCATCTCAGCACAGATGTTGGCAACCATACGGCCGCGCCTAGCCGACGGAAAAGCGTGCACACCAGCCGTCCGTTTGCTTTCGGCGGACGTTGGCTGCTTCGCTTGTTTCGGGAATGAGATGATCATTTCACCTCCGCTTGATTTCGGTAGCGCCGCCTGGTCCCGCCATGAGAGCCTGGGGCGGCCGCGACCGTCGTACATCCGGACGTGCGCGGCGCGCCGGGCCGCGCGCGCGGCCGAAGCGGGTCGACGCGGGCGGCAACTGTTTTGGAGCGGAAGGTGTCAAGCTACGCGGCCTGCCTGCTGGGCGGCGCTGACGAGCGCGAGATAGTACTGATGCAGGTTTTTCGCGGTAACGTTGCGGCGGGATCCGTTCGGGATCAGTACGAATACGCCTTCCTTGACCAGGTCATAGAACCGGGTCGGTCGGACATTTGCGACGCGACAGGCCGTCTTGATATCGTTCAAGGGCGCCAGATTGTGCGCTTTGCAGAAGTCTTCGTAGCACGGTTCTTCCACTCTAGCCTCCGTAACGATACGCCGCGCTTCGCAGCATTTCGTTAGGGGTAGGTCGATTTTGAGCGCTTGTTGAGCGAGGCTCTACTAATTTGGGTAGATTTTCGAATTATTAGATTTCTGCAAATGCTTGTGCGACAGCTCTTTCTTGTATTTCTCAATTATTAGAGACTTTTTGTTCAAGACCGTAGGGCGGCTTACCGACAACCCCCGTTCAGCCATTTTTTCAATGACCGCCTTAGCGAAAATCTCGCCAGTCCAATTCGCTTTCTTATGGTGAGGTACACCTTTCCGCCGCATTAGCTCCAGCCCGATCTCCTCGAGATCATCGTGTGCAACTTTCTTCGGTCGCCCTGCTTTGCCAAGCGCGCTTCCTCGCCCCTGCCGTGATGTATCCGTGGCCATCGCTTGCCCCGCTCCTGACGGAGTAACACAGAGCGAGAACAGTTTCGCGCCACTAGAGCGGGCGGTCGCGCTATCTAGTTCGCCGTCGACTTCGAAAAAAAGGCCTCGCTCCTTTTCGTCGACATCGAACAGCGCTAGCTGATCCTGCGCGACCTCTGAGAAGCCCGCGAGCTCGTTGCCGAAACGCGCCACGAAATGCGCCTCCTCATTCTTTACAGCTTGCTCAAAACGGGCAGTCATCGAGCGATGAAGCCACGCAGCAATCGCTTTGACCGAACTGATATCTTCGGCAAGATGTTTAGGGGTGCGTTCTGCTTCCAACCGGCTCACGAACAGCGAGGGAGGTTCTACCAGCCAAAGAAGATCGTCCAAATCGTAATCGGGTTCCCCGACACCGAACGTGCCGCCTTCTGCGTCGACTGTAAAAATGACCGTCTTAAACTTCGCCTGAATTTGCCAGCCATCACCGGGTGAAACAATCTCGGCCTCACAGCCGGCGCTGCGGATTGCTTTCTTCAAGAGACTATCGAACATCGCGAACCAATCCTCGCGAGATCGAAGAAACCCGGGCGCAAAATAAAACGGCCCACGATGAAGTGGGAGGCGAAAAACACTCTTTTCGCCCTTTACTGCTTTCATCACGTTAAGCTCGCAACGACACAACGCGACCCATGTCGCGCAACTGCTCGAGATAGACTCCCCACCAGCGCATCATGCGAACGCGCTCATCCCAAAACTCAGCATGGTTGTACGCCGCGCGAGTTTCGTCCTCTTCTTGATGCGCAAGCTGACGCTCAATCGCGTCGCTGCTGAATTTGCCGCTTTCGTTCAACAATGTTGACGCTGTTGAGCGGAAACCGTGTGCAGTCATTTCGCTCTTGCTGTAACCAAGGCGTCTCAGAGCCGCGTTTAACGTCCCGTCAGATAGCGGACGATGCCATGATCTTATCTGCGGAAACAAGTATCGAGAACCTCCGGTGATCGGACGAAGCCCTTCGATGATCGCTATCGCTTGACACGACAGCGGTACTTTGTGAGGGCGATCCATTTTCATTTTCTTTGCCGAGATATTCCAAACGGCGCCCGTCACATCGAATTCGAACCATTCGGCATGTCGCAACTCTCCGGGGCGGACAAACGTGATAGCGATCAACTGGAGCGCCGCCCTGGTAGTCGGCTGGCCGTCCAGATCGTCGACTGCGCGCAATAGCGCGCCGACCGCTCTCGGCTCAGTGATCGCCGCTCGATGCTGGACCTTCGGCGAGATTAGTGCGCCCGCGAGATCGGTCGAAGGATCTCGCACAGCTCGGCTTGTCGCAATTGCGAACTTGAAAACGCGTCCGCTCAGACTGCGCACTCGACGCGCCGTGTCGTACCGTCCGCGTCGCTCAATCTTGCGAAGTACATCCAACAACTCCGGCGCTTTGATTTCCGCGACTGGACGATCGCCCAACTCAGCGTTGACGAAACTCAGCAGCCATTTTTTCTTTTCTAACGTCTTCGGATCGTCTCCTTCTGCCTTGAACTTTTCGAGCAGTTCGTCTGCGACAATACGGAACGTGTTGGAGCGCGCGATGCGCGCAGCGCCCCGGTCGATTTTGCGTTGCGCTGATGGATCAATGCCGGCGGCCAGAAGTGCCTTATTGGCGTCACGGCCGGCTCGGGCCTTAGCCAAGGAAACGATGGGATACGCGCCGAGCGCCACCAGCTTTTGCTTTTTGTCGAAGCGATAGGCATGGCGCCAAAGCTTCGAACCGTTCTTTTCGACGAGAAGATACAGGCCGCCGCCGTCACTCAGCTTGTAGGGGGCCTGGCGTGCCTTGCTGGTACGGCAGGCGGTGTCCGAAAGTGGCATCGGTTCGATCCCCGGGCCGAACTACCAACAGCCGGCCAACTCGCTACCAGCAATCGTACCAACAAAAGGGGCGATTGTCAGCGAAAAGCCACGAATAGTGACGGGCAAGAAATGCCCGATTTACAGGGCTTTCTGACCATCAGCGAAGAAGGGCGAATGGCGGCGGAGGGGGTGTTGGTGCCCGGGGGCGGGATCGAACCACCGACACTGCGATTTTCAGTCGCATGCTCTACCAACTGAGCTACCCGGGCACTGCCCGGCGCGGGGGCCAGGGAGCGCCGGTTTATAGTCAGGCCGGGGGGCTGTGTCCACCCGGCTTCGCCGTTGGCCACGCCGGGCGCAGCCCCGCTTCGCATCTTGAGCCAAATGGTTGGACAATCACGCTTATTCGCCTCGAATCACGCGTTCGAAGCGCCCCTGCCCGCGACGCCCTGCTTACTGTACATGGGGTTGTTTTCGATATTTTACTGATCGGCGTCCTCGTCGGCTTCCGGGCGGCCCGGAACCACGTAGGAGCCGGAGAGCCAGCGGTTCAGGTCGACGTCGCGGCAGCGCTCGGAGCAGAACGGCTTGGAGGCCTCGACGGCCGGCTTGCCGCAGATCGGGCACTTCTTCGCGGCCCCTTGGCCGGGCGCGGCCGGTTTGGGCGGCTCAGCTGGCATTGAGCCAGCCGAAGCGGATCGGATAGCCCTCGCCGCCCAGCAGCGTCACCGTCTCGTAGAGCGGCAGGCCGACGATGTTGGTGTAGGAGCCGACCATCTTGACCACGAACGAGCCGGCGATGCCCTGCACGGCGTAGCCGCCGGCCTTGCCGCGCCATTCGCCGGAGCCGATATAGGCCTGGATATCGTCCTCGCTGAGCCGCTTGAAGCGCACCCTCGTCTCGATCAGGCGCTGGCGGAAGGCCTGCTTCGGCGTCACCAGGCAGATCGCGGTGTAGACCCGGTGGTT
>JAUXWZ010000196.1 GCA_030684835.1 Beijerinckiaceae bacterium | reverse complement strand
TTGGTTTGCTACGGCTGGCCACGGACGGAAGCGTCGTGGCGAATCCGTGCATCCTGAGCGCCCATTGATAGCTGATCAAGGCCCCCTTGATTCCAGGCAGGAGCCATAGCGACATGAGAATCGCCACCAGCGGCCAGAGGATCATGTGAATCCACATGTCGAGTTGCGGCCATTGGTCGTCAGCAATCATCAACATGGCTGCGACGACGTGTCCGACGATGAAAATGGTCAGATAGGGCGGCGCATCATCTGCCCGCTGATGGTGAAACTCCTCGCCGCACGAGGGGCAGGCGTCGTTTACCTTCAGGTAGGCCCGAAAAATCTTGCCTTCGCCGCACTGCGGGCAGCGCCCCGCGAAACCACGGCGGATCGCCGGCCAGCGTGGGCGGTCAGCCTCGTCCGGGGAGGCGGTTGCCTCCTGACGCGTGTCTCTCGCCAATGTCATAAATTTCTCCGCTAGCGTCGCCGTCCACGATTCCCGTTCGAACCGGCGCCTCCCGATGAATGTGGTCGTGCGACCTTGTTGCGGGAAGATGGCTTCTTGTCGCGGCCCGTAGGCTTGCGCGATTTCGTCGCAGCGCCGCGCGTGCGGGAGCGCCCTTCGCTCAGGATCTCAAAGCGCAACGCGCCTGCAAACGGCGCAGCTTCCACCAGCCGGACCTCGACAACGTCGCCCATGCGATAGGTTTCGCCGGTCCGCGAGCCCACCAGTGCGTGCTGATGTTCCTCGTGCTTGAAGAAGTCGTTGCCCAACGTAGACGCGGGCACAAAGCCGTCAGCCCCAGTATCGGCAAGCTTCACGAAAAGCCCGGACCGTATGACCCCGGAGATGCGCCCCATGAAACTCGCGCCAACCTGTTCGGACAGGAAGGTCGCGATGAGCCGATCCTTGGTTTCACGCTCCGCCGTCATGGCGCGCCGCTCGGCAGCCGAGATGCGCGCGGCGATTTCGGCCAGCTCGTCCGGCTCCATGTTGGGCAGGCCATCGCCGCCCGCTTTCAATGCGCGGATGAGGCTGCGATGGACAATGAGATCGGCGTAGCGCCGGATCGGCGACGTGAAATGCGCATACCGCTGCAGGTTCAGGCCGAAGTGCCCATAATTGACGGACACGTATTCGGCCTGCGCCTGGCTGCGCAGCACCACCTCGTTCACAAGATGCTCGTGCTCGGTGTCGCGCACGCGCTCCAGGATGCCGTTGAAATTCGCCGGCCGCAGCGCCTGACCCTTCGCCAGTTTGATGTCGATAGTCGCGAGAAACTCGCTGAGGCCGTGTACTTTCTCAACCGACGGCGCATCGTGCGCGCGATAGATAAGCGGCTGTCCGCGGCTCTCCAGCATTTCCGCCGCCGCCACATTGGCGAGCACCATGAACTCTTCAATGAGCTTGTGCGCATCCAGGCGCGGCGGGGTGAGAACCTTGTCGACTTTGCCTTCGGGCGTGAGGAGCAGCTTGCGCTCGGGCAAATCAAGTTCGAGCGGCCCGCGCTGGCGGCGCGCGATGCGCAGCGCGTGATAGGCCTCCCACAAGGGCTTCAGAACGGGTTCAAGCAGCGGCTTGGTGAGATCGTCCGGCCATCCGTCGATTGCGGCTTGCGCCTGCGGATAGGCGATCTTGGCGGCGGAGCGCATCATCACGCGGTGGAAGGTGTGGCGCAGCTTGCGTCCGTCCTTCGTGATGAACATGCGCACCGCAATCGCCGGGCGATCTTCATCGGGCCGCAACGAGCAAAGGTCGTTCGAGATGCGCTCGGGCAGCATCGGCACGACGCGGTCGGGGAAGTAAACCGAATTGCCCCGGTCGAGCGCCTCGCGATCAAGCGCAGAGCCGGGCGTGACGTAAGCAGCCACATCGGCGATGGCGACCGTCAGCACGAAGCCGCCCTCGTTATCGAGGTCGTCGTCGGGGCGTGCATGCACCGCGTCGTCGTGGTCCTTCGCGTCCGCGGGATCGATGGTCACAAGCGGCAATTCGCGCCAGTCTTCGCGCGTGATTCCGCCCGCCTGCATTTTCGCGGGCTTGGCCTTTTCGGCCTCCGCCAGCGTTTCGGGGCGGAAAACATGCGGAATCGCATGCGTGTAAAGCGCGATCTGTGAAATGGCGCGCTCGTTGTCGATGGCGCCGATGCGCTCTTTCACCTTCGCGACAGGCCGATGCCCGCGCCCGCCCGGCGCCACGTCCACGGAGACGAGATCGCCGTCGCGAGCGTCGCCTTCATGGCCGGGAAGGATGGAAAGTTCGCGATCAAGATTCTTCTTGTCGATCGGCAGCAAAAGCCCGCCGCCCTGCGGTAATGATTTGAAAACGCCCAATTGTTGCGGGCGGTTCTTGGCCAGCAGTTTGACGACGCGGCCGGTGTATTGCGGCTCGCCCTTGCGCGCATCGCGATTGATTTCGGTGCGGATAAGTGCGCGGTCGCCCACTCCCGCAGCCGGCTCGCCGGGCCGCGGTTTGCGGGGCGTGTAAATAGCGATGCGCGGCGCGGCTCCGTGCTCTTCTTCGTTCCATTCAACCGGCTGCGCGACAAGCTCGCCATCCGTGTCACGGCCCGTGATGTCCGCCAGCACGACGGCTGGCAATTGACCCTTCTTGTGAAGCGTGCGCCCGCGCTTTTCAACCGATCCCTCCGCCTCAAGCTCCTTCAGGATGCGCTTGAGCGGAATTTTGTCCGCCCCCTTGAGGCCGAACGCACGAGCGATTTCGCGCTTGCCAATCTTGTTTGGAAGCGATCGCCCTTCCTGCACAGCGGCGGCCCGCTCGCGGGCGATGAAGGCCAAAATCTCTTCGCGAGTGGGGAGGGGCGTTTCTGCGACGGGTGGTTTGGCCAAGGCGAACCTTCTTCCTGCGAGCCTGCGCGGCGGCAACGCCGCGCCCGGCCTTCCGGTTCACTCTATCAGCGCGACGGTCGTCGCGTCAGCGCCCCTTTTGCGACTGCGCGCGCGCCAGCGCCTCCGCCAACGCGCCCCCAAGCGCGCCGCCGCCACCGCTCTTGCTTGCCTCGTTGACGGGGCGGGACGATTGCGGCGCGCGGTTTTGCTGGGGACGCTGCGCCGGGCGGGGGCCTGCATCGCGCTGGGCCGTTTGCGCCGCGTCGTCATCAAGCCGCATGGACAGCGCGATTCGCTTGCGCGGCTTATCCACTTCCATCACCTTGACCTTCACGATGTCGCCGGGCTTTGCCGCCTCGCGCGGGTCCTTGATAAAGGTGCGCGACATGGCCGAGATATGGACGAGCCCGTCCTGATGCACACCGATATCGACGAAGGCGCCAAACGCCGCGACGTTTGTGACGACGCCCTCAAGGATCATGCCGGCGCGCAGATCATCCAGCGTCTCGACGCCTTCCTTGAATTCCGCCGTCTTGAACGCAGGGCGAGGATCGCGGCCCGGCTTTTCAAGTTCGCGCAGAATGTCGGTGACGGTGGGAACGCCGAATTTCTCGTCCGTGAATTTCTGTGGCGACAGGCCGCGCAATGTCTTCGCGTCGCCAATCAGCAGCTTGATGTCGCTCTTGGTCGCCTCAATAATGCGGCGCACGACCGGATAGGCCTCTGGATGCACGCTTGATGAATCCAGCGGATCGGCGCCGCCTAAGATGCGCAGGAAGCCCGCGCATTGCTCGAACGCCTTGGGCCCCAGACGCGGCACTTTCTTCAGGTCCGTGCGTGAGCGAAACACGCCGTTCTCATCGCGATGCTGCACGATGTTCTGCGCCAGCGATTCCCCCACTCCCGACACGCGCGCAAGCAGCGGCGCAGAAGCGGTGTTGACGTCCACGCCCACCGCGTTCACGCAATCTTCTACTACCGCATCCAGCGAGCGCGAAAGTTTGTGCTCTGCAATGTCGTGCTGATATTGGCCGACGCCAATGGATTTGGGGTCGATTTTGACGAGCTCCGCGAGCGGGTCTTGCAGGCGCCTTGCGATGGAGACTGCGCCGCGCAGCGTTACGTCGAGTTTCGGCAATTCCTGGGATGCAAAGGCGGATGCTGAATACACCGACGCGCCTGCTTCCGACACCATCGCCTTCGTGAGCTTCAACTCGGGATATTTTTTTACGAGATCGATGACGAGCTTTTCGGTTTCGCGCGAGGCTGTGCCATTACCGATGGCGACGAGATCGACATTGTGGCGCGCGCACATGGCGGCAAGAATCGTGATCGACTCGTCCCAGCGCCGTTGTGGCTCGTGCGGATAGATCGGCGATGTATCGAGCACCTTGCCGGTGGAGTCGACAACGGCCACCTTCACGCCCGTGCGAAACCCGGGATCGAGCCCCATCGTCGCGCGTGCGCCTGCAGGAGGGGCGAGCAGAAGATCGCGCAAGTTACCGGCGAAAATTTTCACCGCGTCATCTTCCGCGTTCTGGAAAAGGCGCACGCGCAAATCGACTGACAGCGATGATTGAACGCGGTAACGCCAGGCATAACGCACGCAATCGCGCAGCCACTTGTCGGCGGGGCGACCTAGGTCCGCGATGCCGAACTTGGTTGCGATGCGGTTCTCGAACAGGCCGGGCCGATCCGTTGGCGCATCAGGTTCCGCCTCCAGCGCGATGTCGAGAAATTCTTCCTTCTCGCCACGAAACAACGCAAGTATGCGGTGCGACGGCAGCTTGTGCAGCGGCTCGGCGAAATCAAAATAATCGGAAAATTTTGCGCCTGCAGTTTCCTTGCCCGCGCGCACTTTTGACACGGCCCTTCCGCCGCTCCAGAAGGCTTCGCGCAGTGAACCGATGAGTTCTGAATCTTCGGAGAACCGCTCCACCAAAATTGCGCGCGCGCCTTCCAGCGCAGCCTCAACGGTCTCGATGCCCTTCGCTGCGTCGACGTAGCTGGCGCTTGTTTCGCGCGGATCGTTCTCCGGGTCTTTGATCAGCATGTCGGCGAGAGGCTCAAGGCCCGCTTCGCGCGCAATCATCGCCTTCGTGCGGCGCTTGGGCTTGTAGGGAAGATAGATGTCTTCCAGCCGCGCCTTGCTGTCCGCGTCCCATATCTTGGCGCGCAGCGCATCGTCGAGCTTGCCTTGCGAGTCGACGCTGTCGAGGATTTGTTTGCGACGGTCTTCCAACTCCCGCAAGTAACGCAGGCGCTCGTCCAGCGTGCGCAATTGCGTGTCGTCCAGTGCGCCCGTGACTTCTTTTCGGTAGCGCGCAACGAACGGAACAGTCGCGCCTCCATCCAGAAGCTCCACCGTGGCGGTGACTTGACGTTCCGCAACGCCAAGTTCTTCCGCAATCCGCAACGCGATCGACTTCATAAATTCTGCTCCAGCCGGGGCGCGACGCAACCAGTACACGCCCGTATCAACTCGCATTTAGAGAGGCGATGGGTCCTGCGTCAAAGGATGACAGAGCTGATTCTGTGGATGGCGGCGATATCGCCCACCAATCCGCGTTGATTTAAATGTGCGTGCTGGCGTCCATGGCCTGCATCTTTGCGATTTGCTCGCGCACCCTCATCACCTGACCATTAAGAGTCGATGCGACCGCGGGCGGGGGAGCGCTGCGCAGCACGTCATCGTAAAAGGTGACAATTCTTTCTTCGCCATCGATCATGCCGGGAATCACAGTATTATCGTTGGCGTTCACCAGCGCGCGAATCTTGAAGATGGTTCGATGCACGACGGAGAGGAAAGACCCGCTTTCGTCGGGCGTCTCGCCCGCCTCGCGCACATGCGCGTCGATCTCGGCGTGATGCTCGTCGCGAAGGTTGATCATCTCGCGAAATAATGGCGCAATGTCGTTGCCGTCTGCGTCGGTCAACGCTTCCTCGTAACCCTTGCGGCTATCGATCAGAACCGTGTGCAGTTTCCTCAACGGATCAAGATATTCGGTCATGATGAACAACCCTTCAGGCAACTGGAAACGCTGCTGCTGGGGGTAAGTTCCGGATGAGGTGCGCAACTGCGCGCCTCATCCGACATGCGATGAAAGACATAAAGCGCGCGGCGTTACGTCTTCGCTGCTTTTTTTGCAGCCTTCTTGGCCGGCGCTTTCTTGGCGGCGGAAGACTTTTTCGCTGGAGCCTTTTTGGCGGGCGACGCGCTTTTTGTGGCCGCCTTTTTGGCGGGCGACTTCTTCGCAGCAGACTTTTTCGCGCCGGCTTTCGCTTTTCCCTTGGCCTTTGCGGGCCCGCCCTTTTCGTTGATAAATTCGATGGCGTCGGCAAGCGTCACTTGCTCTGGCGTCATCGACTTCGGCACATTGGCGTAGACTTTTCCGACAGCCACATAGGGGCCAAACCGGCCTTCTCGCAGCGTGATCGTGCCGCCGTCCGGATGCTCGCCGAGGACCGTGCCGCTGTCTGCGCTTTCGCCCGCCGCCTTGGCGTCGAGAAGCGCGATGGCTTCCTCCAGCGTGATCGCGTCCTGCGTCTTGTCCTTGGGCAACGTCGCGTTGACCTTGCCCCAATTGGCGTAAGCGCCGTACTTGCCGGCCTTCACGGTGATCTTGCCGCCCTTGGGATGTTCGCCCAATTCGCGGCCCGGCGCAGATTGACCAAAGCGGCCGCCCGCGCCGCCGCCGCCCTGTTCCTTTGTAATGATGAGATCGATCGCGCGATTGGCGCCGATTTCGAGCACGTCGTCGTCACGGCCGATGTTCGCGTAGGTCTTGCCGTGCTGCACGTAAGGACCGAACCGGCCGATGCCCGCGACAATAGGCTCGCCGCTAGTGGGATGTTTCGCCACTTCGCGCGGCAGAGAGAGAAGGGCGAGCGCTTTTTCCAGCGTCACGTCGTCCTTGCTCAATCCCTTGGGCAGCGATGAACGCTTCGGCTTCTCGCCTTCGCCCAATTGTATATAAGGCCCGAAACGCCCGTCGCGCAGCGTCACTTCCAGCCCGCTCACGGGATCGGTGCCGAGCACGCGCACGCCGGGGCGGTCGCTTCCTTCGCCGGTTTCGCCTGTAGCCTGTTGGGAAAGCGTGCGCGTGTAGCGGCATTCAGGATAGTTCGAACAGCCCACGAAGGCGCCAAACTTGCCGAGCTTGAGCGACAATTGGCCATCCCCGCATGAGGGGCACGCGCGCGGACTGCTGCCGTCTTCCTTTTTGGGGAAGATATGTGGGCCGAGCAACTCGTTCAAATTGTCGAGCACCTCGGTGGTGCGCAAATCCTTGATGTCGTCGACGGCGCCCGAGAAGTCGCGCCAGAAGTCGCGGAGCACTTCTTTCCAGTCGATCTCGTTGTTGGCGACAAGATCGAGCTTTTCTTCCAGCCCCGCAGTGAAATCATATTCCACGTATCGCTTGAAGAAGCTTTCGAGAAACGCAACGACAAGA
Organism: Beijerinckiaceae bacterium; assembly: GCA_030684835.1. Classification (GTDB taxonomy): domain Bacteria; phylum Pseudomonadota; class Alphaproteobacteria; order Rhizobiales; family Beijerinckiaceae; genus Terripilifer. The sequence continues at coordinate 88,245 of JAUXWZ010000196.1, read as the reverse complement.
CGGCCCTTGTCTTCGGGGTGCAGGCGCTTCTTGTCGATGCGCACGTAATCGCGTTCGCGCAAAACCGCGAGCGTTGAGGCGTAGGTGGAAGGACGGCCGATGCCGAGTTCTTCCATGCGCTTCACCAGCGTCGCTTCCGTAAAACGCGGCGGCGGCTCGGTGAAATGTTGCCCTGTTTCAATTTTCTCGCGCGTCAGCCCATCGCCTTGCGCCATCGGCGGAAGGCGGCCGCTCTCGTCGTCTTCCTCGTCGTCCTTGCCTTCCTGATAGAGCGCAAGGAAACCGTCGAAGCGCACAACCTGACCGGTCGCCCGAAGGTCAATGCGCTGATATTTCGCGCCGCTCACGTCGGCGGCGATTTCGACAGTCGTGCGTTGCAGCTCCGCCGATTCCATCTGGCTGGCGATCGTGCGCGTCCAGATGAGTTCGTAGAGTCGCAGCTGATCTTTTTCGAGAACTTTTGAAAGCTGTCGCGGCAGGCGGCCAAGATCGGTCGGTCGAATGGCCTCATGCGCTTCCTGCGCGCTCTTTTGCTTGGTCGTATATTTGCGCGGAACCTGCGGCACGTATTTCGGGCCGTATTCCTTCTCGATCACGCGGCGCGCGGCGCCAATGGCCTCCGGCGCAACGTCGACGCCGTCAGTTCGCATATATGTAATGAGGCCGACCGTCTCGCCGCCCAGATCGACGCCTTCATATAAGCGCTGGGCGACCCGCATTGTGTGCGCGGGCGCGAAGCCCAGCTTGCGCGAGGCTTCCTGCTGTAGCGTTGATGTGGTGAAGGGCGCCCACGGGTGGCGCTTGGCGGGCTTGGCCTCCACGGAGACAACGCTAAACTTTGCCTGTTCAAGTGCATCGCGAAAGCCCTGCGCCTCATCGCCGGAGCCAACGTCCAGACGTTGAATACGCTTGCCGTCGGCGCCCACCAGACGCGCGACGAAGGGCGCGGCGTCCTTTGTTTTCAGGTGCGCGGCGATGGACCAATATTCCCGCGAAACAAACTTCTCGATGTCGAGCTCACGGTCGCAGACCAGTCGCAGCGCGACGGACTGGACGCGGCCCGCCGAGCGGGCGCCCGGCAGCTTGCGCCACAGCACGGGCGAGAGCGTGAAGCCGACGAGATAATCGAGCGCGCGGCGGGCGAGATAGGCGTCCACCAACCCGGCGTCGATTTCGCGCGGGTGGCGCATGGCTTCCAGAATGGCCGACTTGGTGATGGCGTTGAAGACGACCCGCTGGATGGTCTTGTCTTTCAGCACGCGCTTGGCGCGCAGCACTTCAAGGACGTGCCAGGAAATCGCCTCGCCCTCGCGGTCAGGGTCGGTTGCGAGAATGACGGTGTCGGCGTCTTTGACGGCGCGGGCGATGTCGGCGAGCCGCTTGGCGGCCTTGCCGTCCACTTCCCACTGCATCGCGAAGTCTTGCTCCGGGTCTACGGAGCCATCCTTGGCCGGTAGGTCGCGCACATGGCCAAACGAGGCGTAAACCTCATAGTCCTTGCCGAGATACTTGTTGATCGTCTTGGCCTTGGCCGGAGATTCAACGATGACGACAGCGTTCATGGGATAAGGGTCCTCCAGGCCAAGGGCCTGAAATGCAAAGTAAAACGCTCCGCAAGGAAGGGCGGGAGAGGGCGCTGTCTGCAAACAACAGAGCTTGTCATTTCGGCCCGGAACATGGTGGACGTCCCGAACTCTGTCAAATGCCACCCCGGCAGGGGCCCCACGAGTGCCGTTTACAAAGGCGGTCGGGAGGCGGATGATCCTCGCAAAAGCGGGGAGGAACGCATGAGAAGAGAAGCGGCGCATACACGCGTGCTGGCAGCTGCGGCTGCGCTCTGTCTGACGCAAACGCCGGGCGTTGCACAAACAGTCTCTGGACAGGAACGGGCAGGATCGGGGCAGGAACGCGCAGGATCGGGGCAGGAACGCGCAGCCGCCGAATTCTACAAAGGCCGCAACGTCTCGGTTTATGTCGGTTTCGGGCCGGGCGGTGGTTACGATCTCTCCGCCCGCACGCTCGCCCGTTATATGGGAAGGCACATCCCCGGCGAGCCCAACATGCTGCCGCGCAACATGCCCGGCGCTGGCAGCCTTCAGCTCGCCAATTATCTTTATACCATCGCCCCAAAGGACGGATCCGAGTTCGGCATCTTCGGCCGCACCGTCCCGCTCGATCCGCTGATGGGGACGAAAGGCGCGAATTACGATCCGCGCCAGTTCACGTGGCTTGGCTCCACCTCGAACGAGGTGTCGACCTGTGTCTCCTGGCACACCTCGCCTGTGAAGACGTTCGAGGATCTTCGAAAGTTCGAGTTGTCGGTGGGAGCGTCCGGCGCCACCTCGCCCTCAGCCGCATTTCCGAACATCCTCAACGGCGTGCTGGGCACGAAATTGAAGGTGATCTACGGCTACACCGGCAGCGCGGCCATTCTAACCGCTCTGGAAGCCGGCGAATTGTCTGGATTTTGCTCGTGGGGCTGGGTGCCAATTAAAACCCAGCGGCCAGACTGGTTGCGTGACAAGAAGATCAACGTCCTTGTGCAACTGGCGCTTCGCAAGCACCCGGATCATCCCGAAGTGCCGCTTGCTCAGGAGTTTGCCAGCAACGACGACGAGCGCAAGGTGCTCGACTTCGTCTTCGCGCCTCAGGTTTTTGCACGTCCGTTCGCGGCGCCGCCGAAGCTCTCGCCTGAACGCGCCGCCACCCTTCGCAATGCGTTCTCGGCGACGGTGCGCGACCCAGCTTTCGTTGCGGAGGCTGGAAAGCTCGGGCTGGAGCCCGACCTGGTCACCTGGGAGGAAATGGACAGGCTGGTCGGGGCCATCTACCAGGCGCCGCCGGCAGTGGTGGCGCGCGCCCGCGAAGCGATGGGCGGCAAGTAGGCCAACACGTGTGCCGGCAAGCGGGCCAACACGTAGCGTCGGCCAGTTTCCGGTGCGTATCCGCGCATGCTGCTTGCAGGCGCCCCTCGCGCTGGCCTATGACGCTTGTATGCGCGCGCCTTTCCCCCATCGGCATTTGCTTGGCATTGACGGTCTCACCCGTCCGGAGATCGAAGCTCTCCTCGACATGGCGGAGGATGCGGTCGAAGTTTCCCGCCGGGTCGACAAGAAACGCTCCATCCTGAGCGGACGCACGCTCATCAATCTTTTCTTCGAGCCCTCCACGCGCACGCAAGCTTCGTTCGAGCTCGCGGGCAAACGTCTGGGCGCAGACGTCATGAACATGTCGGTGGCGACGTCTTCCGTCACCAAGGGCGAAACGCTCGTCGACACGGCGGTGACGCTGAACTCGATGCGACCGGACGTGATCGTCGTGCGTCATCATCATTCTGGCGCAGTGCATCTGCTGGCGCGCAAAGTGTCATGCTCGGTCGTCAATGCAGGCGATGGAAGTCATGAACATCCCACACAGGCGCTGCTCGACGCGCTGACCATCCGCCGCAACAAGGGGCATATCGAAGGGCTGGTCGTCGCCATCTGCGGGGATGTGCTTCATTCGCGCGTCGCCCGCTCCAACATGATTTTGCTCGCGCAACTTGGCGCGCGCGTGCGCGTGGTGGCGCCATCGACGCTGCTGCCGCCCGGCGTCGAGCGCATGGGCGTAGAGGTTCATCGCACCATGGAGAGCGGCCTGCGCGACGCCGACATCGTGATGATGCTGCGGCTGCAACGCGAGCGCATGGATGGCGCGTTTGTGCCATCGCTCAAGGAATACGCCCGGTTCTTCGGGCTTGACGAGGCGAAGCTCGACTGGGCGAAGCCCGATGCGCTGGTGATGCACCCCGGTCCAATCAATCGCGGGGTCGAGATTGTCTCCGCCGTTGCGGATGGGCCGCGCTCGCTCATCAACGAACAGGTCGAGATGGGCGTCGCTGTGCGCATGGCGGTGCTCGAAGCGCTCGCGCAACATCTACCTAACGAGTGAAGCGATGAGCGAAGCCGCCAATTCAGCCGCCGCCTTCATCAACGCGCGCTTGCTCAATCCTGAAACAGGGCGGATCGAAAACGGCGGCGTCTTCGCCGATGACGGCGTCATCGTGGAATTGGGCGCCAAGGTGACGCGGGCCAATGTAGGCTCGCGCACCACGATCATCGATTGCGGCGGCGACATCGTGTGTCCCGGCCTCATTGATATGAGCGCGTTTGTGGGCGAGCCCGGCGCAACCCACCGCGAAACACTGGCGACAGCGAGCGCGGCGGCTGCAGCCGGCGGCGTGACGACAATCCTTGCGCGTCCCGACACCAATCCGCCGGTCGATGGCGCGGCGGCGGTCGATTATCTCATGCGCCGCGCTCGCGATACTGCGAGTGTGCGCATTCTCCCCTGCGCCGCGCTGACGCGTGGTCTGCAGGGCAAGGAGATCGCGGAGATTGGCCTGCTTAAAGAGGCAGGCGCCATCGCGTTCTCCAACGGTCCTCATTCCGTTGCGTCCTCGCAGATCATGCGCCGCGCGCTCACCTATGCGCGCGACTTCGGCGCCCTCGTCATCCACACGGCCGAAGATCCAGACCTTGCCCGCGCTGGCGTGATGAACGAGGGTGAGTTTGCAAGTCGGCTGGGGCTGCCCGGCGTGCCTGCGGAAGCCGAGGCGATCATGCTCGGACGCGACATGCGGCTCGTCGCGCTGACGTTTGGCGATGCTTCAGCCCCGCCTCATGGGGCGCGCTATCATTCTGCGCTCGTCACCACGCGCTTTTCCATCGACATTATTCGCCGGGCCAAGGAAGCCGGATTGCCGGTGACATGTGGCACATCGATCAACCATGTCACGCTCAACGAGACGGATGTGGGCGATTACCGGACATTCCTGAAGATTGCGCCGCCGCTGCGCGCGGAAGACGAGCGCCTTGCGCTGGTTGAGGCGCTGGCGTCCGGCGTGATCGACGTGCTGGTTTCCGATCACAATCCCCAGGACGTCGAGGCCAAGCGTGTGCCTTTCTCCGAGGCCGAATACGGCGCTGTGGGTCTTGAGACGATGCTTGCCGCAGGCTTGCGCCTTGTGAACGCTGAAAAGATCAGCCTGCATCGCCTCATCAACGCAATGACTTTGCGGCCTGCTGAAATTCTTGGTCTCCCGCAAGGGCGGCTCGCCAAGGGCGCGCCCGCAGATCTGATCCGCTTCGATCCGGATGAGCCTTTCGTGGTCGACTCTGCGAAATTGCGCTCGCGTTCCAAGAATACGCCGTTCGACGATGCGCGCCTTGAAGGTGTCGTGAAGGCGACCATGGTTGCGGGCCGGGTTCTGGCCGTCTAGGCTTGCTGGCGCCTTCGGCCGGAGTGACAATGTTTCCTGATTTACCTTCCAACCTGGCAGCTCTTGGCTTCGGTTATCTTCTCGGTTCGATCCCATTCGGATTGGTGCTCACCAAGGTATTCGGCGAAGTTGATCCGCGCACGATCGGCTCGCAGAATATTGGCGCCACGAATGTGCTGCGCACCGGCAACAAGAAGCTTGCCGCAGCCACGCTCTTGTTTGACGCCTTGAAGGGCACGCTGGCGGTTCTCGTCGCCGCGCAGTTCGGCGCCTATTACGCCATACTTGCAGGCCTTGGCGCGTTCCTCGGTCATCTTTATCCAGTGTGGCTGCGCTTCAAGGGCGGCAAGGGCGTCGCGACTTTTCTGGGCGTTGCGCTGGGCCTTGTATGGCCGGCGGCTCTGGTCTTCGCCATTGTGTGGCTGGGTGTTGCTTACACCACGCGTTATTCGTCTGCCGCAGCGCTGGCCGCAGCGGTCGCGACGCCAGCCGCGATGTTCGCCATGGGGCGGGGCGATGCGGGCGAATTGTTCGTCGCTCTCGCAGTGATTCTCTGGTTGAAGCATCGCGCGAACATCGAGCGGCTGATGGCCGGAACCGAAGGCAAGATCGGAAATTCCGCGTGAGCGGCGCTCGCCTCTCCGACGAACAGCGCCTCGACTGGCTGCAGCTCATCCGTAGCGACAACGTTGGACCGCGAACGTTCCGCACACTCATCAACCGGTTCGGCGGCGCGCGCGCAGCCCTTGAAGGATTGCCCGACTTGGTCGCCCGCCACTCGGGCGGCCGCCAAATTAGGATAGCGAAACGACAGGATTGCGAACGCGAATTCGAGGGCGCGCTCAAGCTGGGCGCACGCTTCATCGTCATGGGTGACCGCGACTATCCTTCGGCTCTTCGCGAGATTGATTCGCCGCCGCCTGTTCTATGCGTCCTGGGAGAATTGTCCGCATTGATGCGGCCTATGGCGGCCATCGTTGGCTCGCGCAATGCTTCGGCGGCGGGCCTCGCGTTCACCGACAGGCTCGCGCGCGAACTGGCGGACGCGGACTTTGTGATTGCGTCCGGGCTGGCGCGCGGGGTCGATCAGCGCGCCCATCGCGCATCGCTGGCAACAGGCACGGTCGCAGTACTGGCAGGCGGTCTCGACCGCATCTATCCGCCCGAGCATGTCGGCCTTGCGCAAGACATTTGTGCGCGTGGCGCAGTCATCTCCGAGATGCCGTTGGGCTGGGAGCCTCGAGGGCGCGATTTTCCGCGCCGCAATCGCATCGTCTCCGGTCTCGCGCTCGCTACGGTCGTTATCGAGGCTGCGCGCCGCTCGGGCTCGCTAATCACGGCGCGTTTCGCCAACGAACAGGGCAGGGAGGTCTTCGCCGTTCCCGGCTCCCCGCTCGATCCGAGGGCGGAAGGTTGCAACGATCTGCTGCGCAACGGCGCGACAATGTGCACTCGAGGCGCGGACGTGATCGAGGCGCTGACGCCCATCATTGCGGGCGGCGCCGGGCCGCGCGCGAACCTGCGCGATGACGACGTCGGGTTTCCATCTGCCGAACGGCTCTGGGATGAAACGGACTTGTTCGGTGATCCCGCGACGCCGCTCAGCGATGCGGCGCGCGAACTGGACGACGACGGCGGTCAAACGTCTTTGTTCCAGCGCGATACTTTCGCGCCCGCTCCAGCGCCCGGCGCTGCGATTGATCAGATTTCGCGGCTCGAGGAAATTACGCAATTGCTTGGCGTGTCGCCCGTCAGCATCGACGATCTCGTCCGAGCGTCGGGCTTGCCCGTGGCTGTAGTGCAAGCCGCGCTGTTTGATCTCGAACTCTCGGGCAAGCTCGTTCGCACGGGCGGAAACCTCGTTGCGCGCGCGCCAGGTTAATCAGCGTCTTTGTCGTCGCCTGCAAAAGTCTCGGCTTCAAGCCGCACCAGCGTGAGCAAGTAACAGATCGTCTCTAGCCCGGAATTCGCAGCCATTTTCGCAAGCTCGTCCGTCATCTCGGCAATATAGCCCGCTATGTCGGCAGGATCGAGCGGCTCTGGAACAGAGTCGGCGGGAAGCGGATACGCATCCAGGTCATCTTCGACAGGGGAGGCGATCTGCGCCTTCCGATTCATGCAAACTCTCCCGGCGAAACAGCTGTGCCTAAACGTTATAGACCAATCCCATGGGTGCGCAAAGACAATGACGCTGCGAACCATGCGCGACGCTGGTTGAACTAGAATCGCGCCGCCGAGTTTCTACTCTGAGACCGGCGTTTAGGTTTCACGAAGTAGCGGAGGCAGCCATGCCGATCCATTACAAACGGGCGATGCTGGCAGGAGCATCGATCGCCTTCATTGTCTTTTCCAGCGCACTTCTGAGTTCAACGCCCGCGACCGCCGGGCCGCTTGCGATAACGCCGAAAGCAAACCTCGGCCTGCCATCGCTTTCGGAGCAGGTTCAATATCGTCGAGGCGTTCGCCAAGGTCGCGTCCAGCATGTGCGTAGATATTCTGGCGGGCGGGTTTACACGAGCAGGCGCGGTGTGAGCCCGGTTCTGCCGGCAGCGGTGTTTGGACTGTTCGCCGGAGCGCTGGGCGCGGGAGTGTTCGGCGGATCTTATTACTGTGATCCTGCGTACTATTCCTGGAATTATGGTGGCGGGTGTCGGGGCGCCTATCGGCCAACTTATTACTCTGGCGGCTTTTATCCCGCCTATTACCCGGCATATTCTCGCGGCTATTATCCTGCTTATCGCAGTCGCCAGGTAATCTATCGGACAAACGTTCAGCGTCCTCGCGCTGTCAGATATCGCACGGTCGCTCCCCGTCGCCACTATGTTGGCTCACGGACAAATGTGCGGCAGGGCTACACGGTTCGCCGCGTCCGTCGCTAAAACGTGCTCGCGCGCTGGATCGTTTGCAAGCGGTCCAGCGCGCCTTGCAATATGTAAGCAGCAGCCATGCGGTCGACGACTTGCGCGCGCTTGGCGCGTGAAGCGTCCTGTTCGATCAGTGAGCGGGTGACCGCCGCAGTGGAAAGTCGTTCATCCCAGAAGATGAACGGGCGGGGGTCAAGCGTAGCCATGCTTCGCACAAATGCGCGCGTCGCCTGCGCGCGCGGTCCCGCCGATCCGTCCATGTTCAGCGGGAGTCCGATGACGAATGCGACCACGTCATATTTGCCCGCCAGCTCGAGTAGCTTGCGCGCATCCTCGCCAAATTTCTTGCGCTGAATTGTTTCCAGCGGAGAGGCGAGGCGTCGCTCGACGTCAGACAACGCCAGGCCAATCGTTTTCGTGCCGAGGTCGAGGCCCATCAGGCGCGAAAAACGCGCAAGGCGCGCGGGCACTTCTTCAACGGTCGTGATGTTCTCGGACATGCGCCGGGGTACCATGCGCACGACCCTGTGTCACCGACGCCGCGCACGCCCATTTGCGCCAGCCAAGGTGGCGATGCTATACGGCGGCTGAATTCAATCAGGTAGACGGAGACAAAATGTCTGTCGATCAGGCGACCGTCCGGCGCATCGCGCATCTCGCGCGCATCGCCGTCAAAGACGAAGACGTGCCGCATCTCCAGCAGGAGCTCAACGCCATTCTGTCCTTCGTTGAGGACTTGAATAGCGTTGACGTCGAAGGCGTGGAGCCGATGACATCCGTTGTTCCGATGAAAATGGCGTTGCGCCGGGACGTCGTGACGGATCATGCCGGCGCTGCCGCCGTCGTTGTCAATGCGCCGCAGCATGAAGATCAATTCTTCACGGTGCCCAAAGTCGTTGAATGATCTTGCGGCGCCGCTCCGTGCGCGCCCTTCCTCCCGGAAGCTCCCATGACTGAATTAAACGAACTCACTCTGGCGCAGGCGCGTGACGCCATTCACGCGAAAGAGATTTCCGCCACCGAACTGACGCAGGCGCATATCGAAGCGGTTGAGAATGCGCGCTCGCTCGGCGCCTTCATCGCCGAGACGCCCGAGCAGGCGCTGGACATGGCGAAAGCCTCCGATGCGCGCATCGCGTCGGGCGAGGCCGGTCCGCTGGAAGGTCTCCCGCTGGGCGTCAAGGATCTCTACGCGACAAAGGGCGTACACACTCAGGCCTGCAGCCACATCCTCGACGGCTTCAAGCCGGTGTACGAGAGCACGGTCACCGCCAACCTCTGGCGCGACGGCGCCGTGATGCTGGGCAAGCTCAACATGGACGAGTTCGCCATGGGCTCGTCGAATGAAACGTCTTATTATGGGCCGGTCGCCTCGCCGTGGTTGCCGCCAAACTGGTCCGCCGATCAGGCGCGCGCTGCAATAAGCAATGGCAAGAAGGGCTTGCTTGTGCCCGGCGGCTCGTCGGGCGGTTCCGCTGCCGCGGTTGCTGCGCGCTTGTGCCTTGGGGCGACTGCGTCCGACACGGGCGGCTCTATTCGTCAGCCGGCGGCGTTTACCGGCACCGTTGGCGTCAAGCCAACGTACGGCCGCTGCTCTCGCTTCGGCATGGTGGCGTTCGCCTCGTCGCTCGATCAGGCTGGCCCGATTGCGCGCACCGTTCGCGATTGCGCCATCCTGCTGCGCTCCATGGCTGGCCATGACGCCAAGGATACGACCTGCGTCGACATGCCCGTGCCCGATTACGAAAAGTCTATCGGCGCATCGCTGAAGGGCCGGCGCATTGGCATCCCGAAGGAATATCGTGTTGACGGCATGTCGGACGAGATCGACGCCTTGTGGCGCAAGGGCATAGATTTTATGCGCGACGCGGGCGCGGAAATTGTCGACATTTCCCTCCCCCACACCAAATACGCTCTGCCCGCATATTATATTGTCGCGCCCGCTGAGGCATCGTCGAACCTCGCCCGGTACGATGGCGTACGTTACGGACTGCGGGTCGAGGGCCGTGACATCGCCGACATGTACGAGCGCACGCGTGAAAAGGGCTTTGGCGCGGAAGTTCGCCGCCGCATTCTCATTGGCACCTATGTGCTCTCGGCCGGGTATTACGACGCATATTATGTGCGGGCGCAGAAAATCCGCACGCTGATCCGGCGCGATTTTGAAGCCGCGTTTGACGCGGGCGTGGATGCCATCCTGACGCCTGCCACGCCTTCGCCTGCGTTTGGCATCGGCGAAAAAACCAGTGCTGACCCCGTCGAGATGTATCTCAACGACGTGTTCACCGTGACGGTGAACATGGCGGGCCTGCCGGGCATCGCCGTGCCCGCTGGTCTGTCACGCGACGGTTTGCCGCTCGGCCTGCAACTCATAGGTCGCCCGTTCGATGAGGAGACGCTTTTCGCAGCCGGGCAGGTGATCGAAGACGCCGCCGGGCGCGTACAACTTCCAACACGCTGGTGGGAGTGAGCATCCCGGCTGCTTGACAGCGGATATGCTCAAGCTTTCATCTGTTTCGGAACCGAAGGGCTGCGGTTGCGTTTCTTCGCGACTGCGCATTGGTTGCGAGCGTTAGGGAGAGGGTCGCATGAACGTCGCCGTACACAATGCGATTTTCCCGGAGAATGCGGGCGCGGTGCGCACGATTGGCGAAGATGAATTCTTCGCCACGCGAAAAATGTCGCTCTCCATCGCTGAGCCGCTCACGCCCGAGGACATGACGGTTCAGGCGATGGATGACGCGAGCCCGACGAAATGGCATCTCGCTCACACCACATGGTTTTTTGAAACCTTCATCCTCACGCCGCACGTCAACGGGTATCGGCCCTTCGACGACAACTTCACGTATTGTTTCAATTCATATTACGAGACCGTGGGCCCCCGGCACGCGCGCCCCAAGCGTGGCCTGCTGACGCGGCCAACGACAGATGAGGTGTTTGCGTACCGTCGTTATGTGGATGATGCTTTGCGCGAATTGTTCGCCAGTGGCGACGCCGCCAAACAGTCCATCGCGACTTTGCTCGAACTGGGTCGCTCTCATGAGCAGCAGCATCAGGAGCTGATGCTCAGTGATATTCTGGCCCTCTTTGCGGCCAATCCCCTGCGTCCGCATTATCGCACCGGACGCAAGCAGGCGCCAGCAGCGCGCACGCCGGTCCTAAATTGGCGCACGTACGAAGGCGGCATGGCTGACATCGGTCATGCAGGCGACGGCTTCGCTTTCGACAACGAGGGCCCGCGCCATCAAACTTTTGTTCAACCCTTTCGCATCGCCGACCGTCTTGTGACCAATGGGGAATGGCTGGAGTTTATGGCCGACGGCGGCTATCGCACAGCAACTCTCTGGCTCGCCGATGGATGGTCCGCCGTTCAGCGTGATGGGTGGCAAGCTCCCCTCTATTGGGAAGAGCGCGACGGCATGTGGATGCAGATGACACTCGACGGGTTGCTCGCCCTAGACCCTGGCGCTCCGGTTGTTCACGTCAGCTATTATGAAGCTGACGCTTTTGCTCGATGGGCAGGCAAGCGGTTGCCCACGGAATTTGAATGGGAAGTTGCGTCGCGTGACGCAGGCGGACCTGCGAACACGTTAGGTTCTGGCGCGCTGTGTCCATTGCCTGCAGGCGCGGGCGAAGGGCTTTTACAAATGCAAGGCGACGTCTGGCAATGGACCATGAGCGCCTACCAGGCATATCCTCGCTTTCGACCCGCCAAAGGGGCGGTGGGCGAGTACAATGGGAAGTTCATGGTCAGCCAGCAGGTCCTGCGCGGCGCGTCGTGCGTAACGCCGGACGGTCATTCGCGCGCCACGTATCGCAACTTCTTCTACCCCGGTCAGCGATGGCAATTCGCTGGTCTGCGCCTCGCGGATGATGCCCGATGAAGCCGGCTGAACTGCAGGACCGCGCGCGAGCGCCCGGCCCCAGCGACGACTTCATGCACGATGTTGTCGAGGGTCTCTCCCGCGCGCAAAAAACGCTGCCTTGCCGCTATTTCTATGACACGCGCGGCAGCGAGCTGTTTGAAGAGATCACCGCGCTGCCGGAGTATTATCCGACTCGCGTGGAAGCCGCGATTTTGCGCGACTGCGCCCCGCAGATCGCGGCCCGCACAGCGCCGGGCAGCGTGCTCGTCGAATTTGGATCGGGCTCCAGCACAAAGACCGAGCTGCTTCTTTCGCAGATGCGAGACCTCGCCGCCTACGTCGCGATTGACGTTTCGGCGAGCGCGCTTGAAGACGCCCGCATGCGGCTGCGTGATCGCTTCCGGGGCCTGCGCGTGGACACTGTCGTGGGCGATTTCTGGAGCGCCGAGATCGCGCCTGATCTTGCTCAGGCGCCTCGTGTCGGTTTCTTCCCCGGGTCCACTATCGGCAACCTTGAGCCGGCAGATGCGCAAGCTCTGTTGAAGCGGTTCGCGGCGGTGCTGGGCGAGGGCGCACGCCTTGTCATTGGCGTCGACGTCATGAAGCCTGCGTCGATTTTGATCCCCGCCTATGACGATGCGCAGGGCGTAACGGCGGCCTTCAACCTCAATCTGCTAACGCGCGCCAACCGGGAACTCGACGCCGACTTCGATGTCTCCGCGTTCCGTCACGTCGCCATCTGGAACGAGGCGAAGACGCGCATCGAGATGAGGCTTGTGAGTTCGCGTGAGCAGGTCGCGCATGTGGGTGGACGCGAATTCCGGTTTGCCGCCGGGGAGACGATCCACACCGAAAATTCCCACAAATGGCCTGCCGATATTTTCGATCAGATCGTCCTGGGCGCGGGTTGGGAGGTCGCCGAGCACTGGACCGACCCCAACCAGCTTTTCCGTGTCCTGGAGCTTCGTGCGCGCGTCTGACGCGCGCCTGCACTCGCTCCACAACATCCTTCCAACGCCTTTTTCTTGAAGCCCGTCGCGCGACGGGCTAGGCAAGACGCTTGAGAGCGTGGCGTACAGGCCGCGCGCAACGCAAGTGAAAGAGGCGGACGGATATGACGGCTGCTGCTGCCAGAGCGAAGTACATCAAGGGCGCCACCGGCGACTGGGAGATTGTGATCGGCATGGAAATCCATGCGCAGGTCACATCCCTCTCAAAGCTTTTCTCGGGAGCCTCCACAGGCTTCGGCGCCGCGCCCAATTCGCATGTCTCGCTTGTCGATGCTGCGATGCCGGGCATGCTGCCGGTGATCAACGAGGAGTGCGTGAAACAGGCTGTGCGCACCGGGCTCGGCCTGAAAGCGCAAATCAACCATCGCTCCGTATTCGACCGGAAGAACTATTTCTACCCGGACCTGCCGCAGGGTTACCAGATCAGCCAGTTCAAATATCCCATCGTGGGTGAAGGCGAAGTCATCGTGGACGTTACGGCGACCGAGCAGATCCGCGTCGGCGTCGAGCGCCTGCACCTCGAACAGGACGCCGGCAAATCGATCCACGACATGTCGGCCACCATGAGCTTCGTCGATCTCAACCGCTCCGGCGTGGCGTTAATGGAAATCGTGTCGCGGCCTGATCTGCGCTCGGCGGAGGAGGCGCGCGCGTACGTGACGAAGCTGCGCACCATCATGCGTTACCTCGGCACGTGCGACGGCGATATGGAAAAGGGCAGCCTGCGCGCCGATGTGAACGTGTCTGTTCGCCGCCCCGGAGAACCGCTGGGCACGCGCTGCGAGATCAAAAACGTGAACTCCATCCGCTTCATTGGTCAGGCCATAGAAGTGGAAGCGCGCCGGCAGATCGCGATCATCGAAGATGGCGGCAAGATCAATCAGGAAACGCGCCTGTTTGATCCGGGTCGCGGTGAAACGCGCTCCATGCGCTCGAAGGAAGAGGCGCACGACTATCGCTACTTCCCGGACCCGGACCTTCTGCCGCTCGAATTCGATCAGGCGTTTGTTGACGCGCTCGCGGCCGATCTGCCGGAACTGCCGGACGCGAAAAAAGCGCGCTTCATGAGCGACTACGGTCTCGCATCTTATGATGCAGGCGTCCTCGTGATGGAGCGTGAGACGGCGGACTATTTCGAAGAGATGGTGCGCGAGGGCGCCGATCCGAAAGGCGCCGCGAACTGGCTCATCAACGAGTATTTCGGCCGTCTCAACAAAGGTGGCTTCACGATTGAAAGCGGCCCGGTGAGCGCGAAGGCCAACAGCGCAATCGTCCAGATGGTCACGGCGAACACTATCTCCGGCAAGATTGCGAAGGACTTGATCGAGATCGTTTGGGAAGCCGGACGCAACGCTGATCCATTCGCGATTGTCAAAGAACGCGGCATGGAGCAGGTGACGGATACCGGCGCAATTGAAGCCGCTGTCGATGCAATCATCGCCGGAAATCCTGACAAGGTTGAACAGGCGAAGGCGAAGCCGACAATGCTCGGATGGTTCGTCGGTCAGGTGATGAAACAGACGGGCGGCAAGGCAAATCCGCAGTCGGTCAACGAGCTCTTGAAGAGCAAGCTTGGTATCTGAAACGACCGAATCGAATCGGAACGTTTGTCATTTTTGGCGCTCGCGCACCTGTTGCGGGCGCCTTCGGAAGTTTTTTTTCGCACTATCCGAACTTTTTTTTTCGGTGTTGCGAGGCGCTCATTCCTGTCGCGCCGACACACCAACACGGCATCGACTTTCGTGCGTGAGCAGCCCGCAGCATTCGTAACGCGAGCCGCCATTGGTTCTGACTGTTGCTGTTCAGGCGCCGCTCAAATTCAGATCGCACCGCGCTTTGGAAGATGCGCGCGCTCCATCAAATTTTTCATCGTCAATCCACATCTCAAGCAGAATCAACAAGATTCAGAAATAGATGCGATGTGATGCGCTGCTTCGTGGTGGTTGCGTTGCGCGCCGTCGCTAGCTTTCGCCGAGCGTGCGAGGCTCTGTAACGCACCATCCTGTGACGCCTCGTCAGTGACACTTGCGCGTTGCGCATGACGATGCTGCGGTTGTGTGCAGATGCATTTCCAGTGATCGAATTTACTTCCTTCCTGATGCTTGCGAAGGCGTCGAACGCGCTTAAGCGAGCATAGACGCTTGCACATGTAGTTAACCGAGTTACTTTATGTGTGCCTGGGTGTCGGCAATCTCGCGTCGACGTAACTTAGAGGGGACCTCTGATGGCTAAGGCAGCAAAGCGTAAACCGGCCAAGAAGGCCGCCAAGAAGGGCGCCAAGAAGGCTGTTAAGAAGACCGCGCGCACGGGCGCGAAGAAGGCCGTGAAGAAGGGCGCCAAGAAGGGCGCCAAGAAGGCTGCGAAGAAGGCAGTGAAGAGGGGCGCCAAGGTCGCCAAGAAGGTTGCCAAGAAGCCGGCTAAGAAAGCCGTCAAGAAGGGCGCCAAGAAAGCCGCTAAGAAGGTCGCAAAGAAGCCAGCCAAAAAGGCCGCCAAGAAGGGCGCCAAGAAGGCTCGCAAGGTTAAGCCGGCCGCTTCTGCTCCGGCATCGGAAGGCGCATAAGGCGACGGACCGTCTCCGTCAGGTTCGACAGTCGGTAGCCTGGTCCGACATTAGCGCGAACCTTACGGATCAAGCGGTCGCCGCTGAGCCATCTTTGAAATACGGCCCTCCGCCTTCACTGGCGGAGGGCTTTTTATTTGGATGCGCCTTGCAGCGAAATCGTTGCCTTTGAAGCGGCGCCGCGCACATCGGCGCAGGGCGCACTGGCTTCGGCGCATTAACGACGGGGCGGCGATTGCCGCGCAAGACAACGTGGCGCAAATTCCCGCCAGGTCGTCAGTCCCGCTGCGCCGGTATCTTTCAATCGCTGCCATTCCAGAGCGCAGGCGCGGATCGCCCCGCGATCGGCAGGAGGCCACGTCCAGGTCGAAGAAGGCGGGCTTGCTGGCGGCGCTGGAGAGGCATCAATGGATTTGGGCGATGCTTGCAATGCGCCATCGTCCAATCGCACGCCGTTGGACTCCACGCGTGGCTCGTCGCCGGGAAACGTGGGTCTGGGCGGCGGCAATGGCGGGGCAGTGGGCAGCGCTTGCGCATTTGCGGTAAGCGCCGTCACGCCAGTGGAAAGTATGATCACGACTGCGCGGGCGAGCGCAAGGCGATCAATCCACATGCGGGCGCACATCAACGCCGACAGTCAAATCATGGTGGCCCGAGCCAACGAATACGCCCGATGTCGGCGAGACGTCCGCGTAGTCCCGGCCGAACGCCAGCACGATGTGATCGTCGGCGACGACAAGGTCGTTTGTCGGATCAAGGCCAAGCCATCCGAACTCTGGACCACACCAGACGCCCACCCAGGCGTGCGATGCGTCTGCGCCTTCCAGACGCGGCGAGCCTTCCGGCGGTGTGGTGCGGATGTAGCCGCTGACGTAGCATGCCGGCAGGCCCAGCCCGCGCATGCCCGAGATCATGACATGCGCAAAGTCCTGACAGACGCCGCGGCGCCGCTCAAACGCCTCTGGCACTGTCGTGGAAACGGCCGTCGCCTTCTGGTCGTAAGCAAAGTCCCGCTTGATGCGGCCCATCAAATCAATGGTCGCTTCCAGTACAGGGCGCCCGCGCGCGAAGCTCTTGCCGGCGTATTTCATCGCCGGCGCATGGAGGCTGACCAGACGGCTCGGATAAAGAAAATGAGCAGGGCAGGTGCGCGACAGTGAAGACGCCGAAGCGGCGGCTGCGCGAATAGTCTCCCATGATGGGGTCAGCGCAGGAGCCAATGGCGAGTCACGCTCGACCTTGACGCGCGATACGGCCTCAACGCGAAGGTCGGTATGCGGCCTGTCTATCCGCACGAAGGTCAGGTTGTTGCCAAAGAAGTCGCTGTCCTGGTTTTGCTCGGCAGGGAGCGGCGAGACGGTGACCTGCGTTTCCAGCACACGCTGGCCCACGTCATCGCGGGGCAGCAACCGAAGGGCGAGCGCGGCTGACGACGCCTGGCTGTCGTAGCGGTACGTCGTGATGTGTCGAATGTCGTAGATCACGAGAGACCCGATGGCTGTTCGTCGCGCTGGCGTGCGCCTTGCAAAAAGTAGCGCGCGGCAATGGCGTCGGCGAGCCCGGTGACGCGTTGTTCGAATGCGAGCACGGCGGTCGACGCCAGCTTTTCCGCCTGTTCAACTGCGATGTCGGCCGTCAGCTTCATGCTCAGTCGGCGCGGCGCTTCCGGCATCCCGTCCTGCGCAAGATTTGGCAGCGCGGCGAGGTGTTGATCGATGCGTGTCATCTGGAAAGCCAGCGAACGCGGATTGTACGGATCGAGCAGCGCCATGTCGCGCACAGCGGCCAGCGCCGGTCCAACGACGTAGCGCGAACGATACGTGATCTGGGAGTCGATGAGATCGAGCAGGATGTCGAGGTTCTCAGCAGTCGCCTGGTCAGCCGCAAACTGACGCGCAAACCGGCACGTGTTGATGGATCGCTCCACGCGGCGGCCCATGTCGAGGAAGGACCAGCCGGCGACACGATTAACATTCTCCGACAGCAGCCCTGACAGAGCGGCGATGACGCGTAGCGCCCCTTGCGCGCGCTCATGCGCGTCGCTTTCGCTCTTCACCAAGGCGGGGGTCGGGCGAAGCTTGTCTTCAAGTTCGCCCAGCAGCAACATCGAGTCTTGCGAAAGCCGCTCGCGGATGATCGACGCTGCGCGACGTGCGTCTGAGGCGATGTTGAAAGCTGACGCTCCGCGTTCTTTTGAAGTGAGGGCTTCGTTCGCGGCTTCGCCCGCGCGCGTATGCTCGGCAGACGCCGCGCCCCAGGCAACAAGCAACCGGCGCAGCAACGTCAAGGCGGTGGCGGAAGAGTAGCTCGAGCCGTCCACTTCAAGCGCACGCACGGAAAGGCAACGCGCCAGCAGGCAGGTCGCTTCCGCGCGCTCAAGATAGCGCCCAAGCCAGAACAGATTGTCGGCCGCGCGGCTTGGCAAATTACCAAGCAGACGGATAACGCGAACCGAATTGTCCGCTGGAAGCAGCGTCGACATCTCGACAGGCCGGTCGCCCGCAATCCAGACGTCCGCTGATGAAACGTTCTCGCCCATGGTGAAGGCGCGGGCGTCGCGCTCATGAGCGACACGGCAAAAGCCGCCGGACATGACGCGCCAGCCATTCTCGGTCGACGCTGCATAGACGCGCAGGATGAAGGGGCGCGGCTCCAGCTTTCCGTCACGCCACACAGGCGTGGTTGAAAGTCGAACCGCTTCCTGGCCAACATAATCCACGCCGCGACGCTCGATGGCGGCGATCAATTCCTGTTTTTCGCGTGCGCTGAGGTCTGAGCCCAGCACGCCTTTGCGTTTGCTCGATCCCGGCAACGCGTCACCAAACGCATGCGAGATCACCAGCTCGTCCAGCCGTTCGAGCACGATATCGCGCTCGCGTTTCTGGCCGCACCACCACGTTGCGATGTTGGGCAATCGAAGACTTTCGCCGAGCAAACGTTGCGCCAGCTTCGGTGCAAATCCGAGCAACGCCTGCGACTCAAGAATGCCCGCGCCCGGCATGTTGGCGACGACGACGTTGCCGGCGCGGATGGCCTGCATCAATCCCGCCACGCCGATCCGCGACTTCCCGTTGAGTTCGAGTGGGTCGCACCAGTCCGCATCAACGCGACGCCAGATGACGTCCGCGCGTTTGAGACCCGCAATCGTGCGCACGAACACCATGTTATCGCGCACGACGAGATCATCGCCTTCAACAAGCAGGAAGCCGAGATAGCGAGCCAGATAGGCCTGTTCGAAATAGGTGTCGCTGAAGGGACCGGGCGTTAGCAGGCACATGCGCGGCGCGGCGCGGTCGGCGGCGCCCGAAACGCCAGCGCGAAAGTCGCGAAAGAAAGGAGCGAGCCGCGCGACGTTCATCGCGCCGCGCTGGCGTGGCAGGGCGCCTGAAACGATCAGTCGGTTTTCGAGCGCGTAGCCTGCGCCAGAGGGCGCCTGTGTGCGATCGCCCAGCGCCCACCATTTGCCGTCGGTTCCGCGAGCGATGTCGAGCGCGTAAAAGCGCAGCCAGCGCCCGCCCGGCGGCCGCGCGCCGCACATTGGGTAAATGTAGTCAGCAGATCCTGTGATGGCGGAGCCGGGCAACGCGCCCTCGGCTGCGAGCAATCCCGGACCATACACATCCGCAAGGATCGCTTCCATGAGGCGCGCGCGCTGTTCCACGCCGGCGGAAATCTCGCGCCATTCTTCCTGCCCAATGATGAGCGGCAGATGCTCCAGCGGCCACGCGCGTTCATTGGCTTCACCGTGGACGCGATAGGATATGCCCATGTCGCGAATGCGCCGATCCGCCGCCCCAAAACTGCGGGCGATTTCGGTCGGGTCACTTTCCGATAACGACTCAAGAAACCGCTTCCAGATTGGCGTGAGCCGCCCGGCCTCGTCCATCAGCTCGTCGGGCGCTGTCGGCAGGGGTTCATAACCTGCTGTCCAATCGTGCAGGGCGCGTGACGCGACTTTGCGCTTTCGCACGGGACTGGATTTTTCCGCCGACAAACTGCCTCCGCGCTTCCTGGCTGGCTCGCATGCGCGCACTCGCGCACAAGGTTGGACAGTATGGGCTTGTTTGGGATCAATCGCCAGCCATGGAACGAGCCGCGCACAGTAGTGGTTTATGATCCGACGCCAATAATGCGGGATAGTCCCGCTTTAGAGGATGCGTCACGGAAGGCGCCGGACCATGTTTAAACTGCTTGCAAGACTTGCGATGTTGCGCTGGGCCTGGCGTTTGATACGCGGGCGTTAGCGCGCAGGTGAAAGCCGAAGGATTCGCCCATTCGATTCGTCGGTGGCGAGGTAGACGGCTCCATCGGGCCCTACCTCGACATCGCGAATGCGCGTATTGAGCGCAATGCGTTCTTCACCTGTCACCTTGTCTCCGTCGAGGGTGACGCGTACCAGCATCCGTCCAGCAAGTGCGCCCACAAGCAGCGAGCCTCTCCACTTGGGAAAAAGATCGGCCTCGTAAAACGCCATTCCCGAAGGCGCGATGGAGGGCGTCCAATGATGGATGGCGTCGGCAAGGTCTGGGCGTGTCGATGGTTTGGCGATCGCTGCGCCGCTGTAATGGCTGCCCCAGCTCACCAGCGGCCAGCCGTAATTTCGGCCCGCCGCAACGATGTTGATCTCGTCGCCGCCGCGCGGCCCCATCTCATGGATCCAAAGGGCGCCTGTTCGTGGATGGATCGCGGCTCCTTGTATATTGCGGTGCCCGTACGAGAAGATTTCAGGGCGGGCGCGCTCTTGTCCCACAAAGGGATTGTCCTTGATGGGCGAGCCATCCCCGTTCAGCCGAACAACAACGCCAATGGTGTTCGTCACATCTTGCGCCGGGTCAAATTTGCCGCGATCTCCGAGTGCGAAGAAGATTGCGCCGTCGCGCGCGAACGCGATGCGTGACCCGAAATGCTGCCCGCCATCAACCTTTGGCGTCTGACGAAAGATCACGCGAACATCGCTGAGCTCGCTGTCGTTGGTCAGACGCGCGCGGGCCAGCGTCGTTCCCGCTTCTCCGCCCGCACCACTCTCGGCGTACGAGAAGAAAATCGTCTGGTCGCGAGCGAAATTTGGAGAAGGCGCAACGTCGAGAAGGCCACCTTGACCTTGCGCGGCCACGCGCGGCACGTTCGCAATCGGCTTCGAAATTTCGCCCTTGCCCGTGACGATGCGCAAGCGCCCGCTTTTCTCAGTAACCAGCGTGCGCCCATCAGGCAGAAAGGCGAGAGCCCACGGGTTTTGCAATCCACGAGCGACGACCTCTACTGCGATCGTGCCGGTCTGCGTGGAAATTGACCGTACCTCCTGCGCCATTGCGGGCAAGGCGAAGGCGAAAGCGATAGGGGCAAAGGTGAAGGCTGAGAGGCGCACTCGCATGTCGAGCTCCAAGGTTTGCAAGGCACAATAACTAGGGGATGGGTTGAGGAAACCAAATGCACTCGCGCGGATGTTACTCGCGCAGATTTTGCTCATGCGCGGTTACGCTTGGACGACGTCACCGGGAACCGGCTGTTTGCGCTGTCGTTGTGTTTTAGTCCGGGGAGACATGCATGTTCAATATTGCCGCAAAAAGCACTTTACGCATTACCTTGATGATGACTGTTTTATCCAGCGTCGCCATCGCCCAAACGCAAACGCCGCCCGCGCCCGCTCCGGCGCAAGACACCACCAAGCCGAAAGCCCCCGATGAAAGCGAGGCGGTGCGGATTCGCGGACTTGTGGAGACGGCTGACGCAAACGGCGTGGTTGTTCAACTCAGTCAGGGCATTACAATCCGCGTCGATATCTTGTCGCAGGCCCCGGTCTACGCAGCGGCGCGGTTAGCATTGACGGATATAAAAGTTGGGGAAAGCGTCGGCGTTCGCACGCGCGCGCCTCAGACAGCGGGCGAGGCCGTGGCTGCAACGGAAGTCATCGTTATGCCCGACGAGGATACATTGAGCCCAATCGGCATGAGTGTCACGGGCGCCTTCAAGTCGCTCGACAAGGATGGTGAGCGAGCCATTCTCGTCGTCACCGATGGTTCCGCCGAGCGCAGGGTCACGCTCACAAACGAGACAAGCGTCTGGCGTTTGCGTCGCGCGAGTGTCTCGGACGTGAAGCCAGGCGTTTCGATCTCGGTCCTGGTGGGCCGCAATGATGCCGGCGTAGCTGAGACGCAGCGCATTGTGTTTGGTTCACCTCCTGCCGGAGCGATCCTTCCTTTATAGCTTGCGCTCCCCCTAGAAGCCCTGCGCCAGAATCGTGATTTTAAGAAGCCCAAACAACGCTTAGCTTGACTACGCTTGGGCGTAGCCTAGAAGGCTTCTCGCCGGTCGCTACTGTCGCGAGGTTCGGGGAGCTTGTAATGCGTGTGGCGCACACCGTCGGCACGGGGCGGCGCTTTAAACGCGTGCCGCTTCAGGGCGTGCGACCATGAGCTTCGACGCTTTGTTCTCGCCCGTGATACTGTTCTTCGTCTTGGGCGCGGCAGCCGCCTTCGCGCGCTCGGACCTTTCGGTCCCCGAAGCCATCGCCAAAAGCATGTCGCTTTATCTTATGACGGCGATTGGCCTCAAAGGCGGCGTCGAAGTGAACGCCAGCGGCTTCACCATGCAAATGTTGGCGGCCGCGCTCGCTGGTGTGGCGCTCAGTTTTCTCTTGCCGCTGCCAGCGTTCATCGCGCTCAGACGATTTGGCAAGTTGGACGCCATCAATGCTGGCGCGGTTGCGGCGCACTACGGATCGGTGAGTGTCGTCACCTTTGTGACAGGCGTTGAGGTGCTCGGGGCGCGTGGTATGCCGCCTGCGGGCTACATGGTCGCCGTCCTCGCTTTGATGGAGACACCGTCAATCATCGCCGGTCTCTGGCTGGCGCGCCGGGGTGGCGCGGGAGGTAAACAACCCGCAGGGGATCTGTTGCGAGAGACACTGCTCAACGGCTCGGTCGTGCTTCTCGTGGGCAGCTTTGTGATCGGCTTTATCGCAGGTAAGCAGGGTTTTGCGCCCATTGCGCCCTTCTTCGAGGCGGGTTTCCGGGGCGTCCTGTGCCTCTTCCTCCTCGATATGGGCCTTATCGCGGCGCGTCGCCTGCGCGAAGCCCGCTCCCTGACAGGTCGCGTCGCCTTGCTGGCGCTTATCTTTCCAATCCTGAACGGCGCAATAGGCGTTGCTGTGGGAAGTGCGATCGGCCTTGACGCAGGCTCGGTTGCCGCATTCGGCATCCTGGCCGGCAGCGCGTCCTACATCGCTGTACCCGCCGCCATGCGCCTCGCGTTACCACAGGCTGACCCGGGCCTTTATCTCGCGATGTCGCTCGCGGTGACTTTCCCCTTTAATGTCACTTTGGGAATTCCATTTTTTACGTGGCTCGCAGTTCGGGTGACGGCATGATGCAATTGGTCTCGCGACGCAGAATTGAAGTGCTCGTCGATGCGCCTCTGGCGCGCAGAATCGTTGCGATGGCCGCCAGCGTCGGCGTGACCCGCTATACGTTGATGCCAACGCTGGGGGGAGCGGGCGAGGGTGGCGCCTGGACGGACGACCAGATCTCGGGAGCGCAAGCCAAGGTGATGTATCTGGCCGTAACGACACAGCAAAAAGCGGAAAGCCTCATCGAGGCGCTCACGCCGCTGCTCGAAAGTCATGGGTTGATCCTGATGATCAGCGACGTGAACGTGGTGCGCGGAGGCAAATTCTAAGTCGGCGTCAGTCGACCAGTTGCGCGGTTCATGCCCGAGGCTAGAGTAATACTCGGGCGATTCGTGCTGTGGGGCTTCGATATGTTGCGATTTGGAATGGTTTGCGCCGCTGGATTGATGTTGGCTGGCTGTAATGCGGCCGGGGACGCGGACCTCAACTTGCGCGCCTACACTGCCTGTCTCGATCAAACAATAGGACAGTCGACGCGCAACCGCGGCGGGAGACAGGCTGCCGTTCAAAGGGCGTTCAACGCGTGCAAGCCGCAGGAGCAGGCGCTTCTTGCTGCAACCACCGCCCGGATCGGAGCAGAGGGAGCGTCAAAGGCTGTGTCGGACGGCAAATCCGCCTATTCGCGCCGGGTCGTTGCGGCCGGGCGCTGACCATCCGCCGAACCAACCCGAACTGAGAAGACCAAGTAAGCCGGCGTATACACGTCGGCCTCTTTTGATGGCGCGGGCCATTTGGAGAATCAGGCTTGGAAGCTCGCTATAAATGAGCTAGGCCGCGCGCCTTCCTTGCGCGCGGTATTGCGAGGGCCGCCTCTAGAAGAACTGAATTACAAAAGTTGGCAGAAGAAACGTAGCAGCCATGAGAGCAGTTGCGATCGCGCCCAACATCCCGCCCAGGAACGCCAGCATCAAGGCGCCTGTGATGATGGCCGCCGACGCCAGAACAATTGACACCTGCAGAAGCGCCGTAGCGACGTCAAAAGCGTCGCCCCGCGCCTTTTGAGTATCGCGTTGTTTGGTTGCCTCCAGTGCCTTCGCCATCAACTCGCGACGTCCTTCGCCGGTCTCAGGCTCCGTCTCATATCGTTCGGCGTTCTTGCGCCATTCGGCGACACGCTTTTCCATCACTGCCCGCGAGGCGGGGCTGGCCTCGGCGACACGCGTCTCCATTTCCTCAGCGGCGAGGAGCGTCGACGTCCTTCGGATCGTCTTCGCCTGATAAAAAGCCCAAAGGTTGGCGGATTGGACATTGTATTCGACCGCGTCATTATCGGCGTTACCGCCGCCAAGATCTGAAAGCGCGAGGCATAGCGCGAGGGTCGCTATCAAAAGCGCAACTCGCTTGTTCACTTTTGCAGCTTCATCCAATTCAACGACGTCGGCCATTCTGAAACTCATCTCATCAGTTTGATTGCCAAGCTTTGATCCGGAAACGCAAGCTGCGCAAGGAAAGTCGCCCGCCGATGAGAGCTTTCAACAGGATTGACGCTTCGGCGTCCCGTCGTCGTGAGGCTCAGCGAAGTCGGCTTTGCGCTGTCCAAAAGGCGTCGCGTAACGAAAAGCGCACCTCCACGCGGGGCGAACCTCAAGGTTTCACGCCGTCGAGTGAGTGAACAATCAACAGATACATCTCCAACACGCGGGTCTGAAATCGTCAGGCGCCGCCCGGTAGTCCGTATTTCAAAATATCCCGTGGAACCGATGCAGCAGGCTGGTGGCGTATCATTTCAGCCGGCGCATCGCCTATTTGAGGTTTTCTGAAATGAATCCGCAGGCGTCAAAGGTATCTGAGATCTGCAGTTAACCATAGGTCACCCCAAAGATCATGACCGCTCCACCAACAAAACGCGCTCGGTCGAAGAAATCGCAGGCAATCGCCTCTTTTCCATACTGGCGCGAGACGAACGTTATAGGCGCTCGCATTCGCACCCCATGAAAGCGTGCAATACTCAAGCTGCGAAGGCAGTTCTTTGGATGGACGATGCGCTTTCATAAGATTACGTTAATCAGTAGAGATGATTCGAATTAGATGACGTTAAGTAAAGCTGTTCACTTATCCCTTGGACACGCTGTACAGTCCGATTACCCTAAGCAAAGAGATAGCTTGATGACTGCCATAACGATTCGTAATTACGCAATAGCAGTCTTCTGCACTCTCGCTTTTGACGCTTCCGCCGCCGAGAACCGGAAAAGCATATACCTTCTGGGCGTAAGGGCCTCGATGGCTGGATACACGCCGCCGCCGGGCTTTTATGGGTCGTCGTTCACATTCCTCTACTCAGGACGCGAAAGTAGCGACACCCTGAAGCTGAAAGCGAATGCGGCGCTTGAGGTTTTGTCGTTCTTGTGGGTGGCGGACGCAACGTTCCTAGGCGGGACTTTCGGATTGGGGCTTTACGCCCCAATGGGCTACCAGCGAGTCGCCGCCGGTTTGAATCCGTCCGGGATTCGACCTGGAGCCTGGACTCTTTTTTCAAATGACACCAAGGCAATCGGAGATCCCTTGCCGCTTGCCTTCATTGCCTGGCAGAGCGGCCAATTCCACTACAAATTAAGCGGAATGGTGAACGTCCCTATCGGTGATTTTTCGAAAACCCGGATTGCCAATATCGGATTTAATCGCTGGGCCGGTGATATTACAGGCTCCGTGACGTGGATTGATCCTGCATCAAAAATAGAAATCTCCCTCTCGCCTGGTGTAACTTTCAACGGTGATAATCCAGCGACCAAATATAGGACTGGGACGGAGCTCCACGTCGAGGCGGCCGTCATGTATCACGTATCGGCTTCATTTTCTGCCGGTCTCGCCGGATATCACTATCAGCAATTGACTGGCGACAACGGCGTAGGTGCGGTGCAGGGCTCATTAAAGGGTCAAGTATCTGCAGTCGGCCCCAACATGACCTATAACTTTCAAATTGGACAACGACCCGTTTACGCATCCGCCCGGTGGATGCGTGAATTTAATGCCAAGAACCGCCTACAAGGGGATGTCGGATATTTGACGCTGACAGTTCCGCTTGGCGCCGGGGCGCCGCGCTAGACAGGGTGGCGTGCTTAGAAACGCCCGTTCTGTAACTGCGTAAGCTCGGGCTAACGCCTGTGTGTTATATCAGGCACTTAAGCTTCAATGTTGGAATAAAATTTACTTATCTGAAAGGTTGCCAAGGGTACGACATGGGACGGTCTGGTCACATTGACCGCAGGACACAAATGCCCATGAATTCGGACGTGACGCGCGATAAACCTGATGAAGAACGTCCGGGCACACTGTGGGTAAATCTAAAAACCTCAGTACCGTATGCGCTTCTCGCAGTTGGAGCCCTTTGTCTCATCGTGGGCGTCTGGGCCTTCGTTGGGGCGCGAATAGCCGCTGAAAAAGAGGCCGCCGTCATGCGTGCCTCGGAGCGCGCCGATGCGAGCGTAAAATCGTTTGAGCATTATGTCATTCGCACCCTCGAAGCTGTCGACAACGTCATGCTTCTCGCGGTTTCATCACTGAACGGAGACACGCCGGATGCGGCGACGAGACTGATACGTCAGTCGCAAATTCTGGATAATGGGCTCATCCATAGTCTCGATGTGCTGGATTCGAACGGCGATATGGTCACCTCCACCAATATTGCTTCGCCAGGTTCTAACCACGCTCATCGCGATTACTTCCGCGAGGCTGTAAAAAGCTTATCGGGACACCTAGTCGTTGGAGCGCCGACGTCTACGCAAACGTCCGATCAGTCTTTGATCCCTGTGGCAAGGCGTTTCCCCTCATCGAATGACGCGGTGGAAGGAGTAATCCTCGTTCGGCTGAAGGCCAAAGCATTGGTGACGGGCTTCGACGAACTACGCACACAAGGCCGGGATTACAAGGCGTTGGTGGGTACCGATGGCGTCATGAGGGCTGCAGGCAATAGCGTTAGCGCGTTTGCCCGGGATTTCGTAGCGAAATCTAAAGTTAATGTAATGCAAGCCATGAACGTTCACGGCTCCTATCTCGATCATTACGCGGAAGGGAAGTCTTCGACCTACATCTCGTATCGGACAGTCTCCAATTACCCGCTGATCGCAATGGCCGGTGTAGACTTTGCACCAGACGCGAAACAGGCCATGCAGATAAGTACAGCACTGAAGCTCCAAGCCCAAAAAAGCACTCTTGTTATTTTGCTTTTCAGTCTTGCTTTAGCGTTCCTATTTTTCAGAAAAGACAAGGCGCAAGCACTTTTGCGCGCGAATGAGGCCAAGCTTCACCGGCTTGCAAAGTACGATCCCCTGACCGGCCTTCCAAATCGCGCGGCATTTGAGGAACTCGAAACGATAGAGCTGCAGAGAGCCGATGTTATCGGCTTCGAGGTTGCTTGCCTGTTTATCGATCTTGATGGACTCGCCAATATCAACGCTATCAGAGGACACTCTGCCGGCGACGAGGTCCTTAAGGCTGTTGCGCGCGTAATATCGCCCATGATGGAGTCCATCGGGCAGGTTGCTCGTATCGGCGGCGATGAGTTTGTGGCCATGTTCCGCACAGCTGGAAACGCGGAGACACACGCTGTCCTGGTTGCAGAAGAAATTCGCCTCGCTATTGAAGCTCTGCCCATCATTGAAGGTCGCCCAATAGCGCTCACTGTCAGCATTGGGATCAGCCTTTTCCCCCAGCATGCCAGGAGCTTTTCGGATCTCATGCGCTGCGCTGACGCCGCCATGGCGTGTTCAAAAGTTGAGCGACAGGGCCTTCCGCACGTCTTCACCCCCGACATGCATATATCAATCGCGAACCGCCTGGCGATGCGCGCAGAGTTTGCCAAAGCGATTGATGAAAAGCAGCTTGAAATCTTTTATCATCCCAAGCTCGACCTCTCAACGAACCGACCTATTGGAATGGAAGCGCTAGTGCGTTGGCGCCATCCCACCCGCGGCCTGATTTCACCCCAAGAATTCATCCCGTTGGCTGAGGAGACCGGCCTCATCATTCCCATGGGAGCATGGGTGCTAACGCAGGCGTGCATTGATTGCCGCAAACTAATGCTTGCGGGTTGGAGCAGCTTTTCAGTTGCTGTGAACATATCAGCCCTTCAATTCGGACAAGTTGATCTTGCTGACGTCGCGAGGCGTGCGCTCCGGGCGGCCGGATTACCAGCGAAAATGCTGGAATTGGAAATTACCGAAAGCATGATTGTCGATCAGCCTGAGATTGTGGTCGAGCGTCTAAATAGGCTTAAAAAAATCGGCGTGACTATCGCATTGGACGATTTCGGAACGGGCTACTCAAGCCTCGAAAATCTTGGCCGCTTCCCCATCGACACACTAAAGATAGATCGCAGCTTTGTGTCGGGCTTGCCGACAGACAGCCATGCATGCTCCATCGTTATGGCGATAATTGGGATCGCAAAAGTTCTTAATATAAAGGTTCTTGCCGAGGGAATTGAAACGCCCGCTCAACAGCAATTCTTGCTCGCGAACGATTGCGAGGCAGGGCAGGGATTTCTTTACAGCAAGCCTATGCCGTTTGATCAGTTCGAGATGTGGCTGCGCAAGTGCGCTCCGGCCGATGAAGGCGTCTTGGTCTTCCCAGGTCGGCGCTGAGCGCCTGCACGGCTTTGGAAAGTGACGCGACGCGTTGAGGCGGCGCCGGCAAAGGCGCCGCCTCATAATTTATCGTCGTTTGCCTGCCATGTTATGGGATGCTGACGTCGACCTACAGACGTCAGCAGCTTATCCTCCCGCGTTTTCGCGTGCGCGCCGAAGGATTTCCAGGATACGGGGCGGGGTTGCGTAGATCGTCTTGACGAGGCTGAGCGCTTCCTCGGCGGTGTTGGCGTCCACTCCAAGTCTTTGCTTTTTGGCTTCAGCCACGAGTTCGGCATCGTGCATCGTGTCCATGAACGCCTTGCGCATTGTGGCGAGGCGTTGTTGCGGCACCCCCGGTGGCATCAGGAACGGTCGATTGACCGCTGAGCGGGAAAGGTAGGCGACGAGCGCCTGCTTTTGGTCTTCGGTGCGCGCATATTCCATGATCAACGGCACGCCCATCTTTTGAAGCTCGGGAAGGGGTGTCGCATCCTGCTGGACGAGCACCTTGTGCAAGCCATCCTTCTGAAAAAGATCCGGGAACTGCTGCTTTGCGCTCGACCAAAGCAAGCCGCAGACGCCCTGAACTTCATTGCGCTGGATGGCCAGGCTGACATCAGCAGAGCCCTTGTAGCCTGACACGAGCTTCAGCTTCGAGCCCAGCAATTGTTTTTCCAGGAGCGGGTAGTCAACCAGTCCGCTTCCCGCGCCTGTGCCGCCCACAATCAATTCTTTATCGGCGAGTTCGGCATAGCTCTGGACCGGCGCGTCCCGGCGCACGATGCATACGGATGTATCTGCATGTGCGTTACCGATGTAGTTGAATGTACGTGGATCGTAGTTTGCAAGTGATTGGCCGGTCAGCAATGGGTCAAAGAGCGCCGTTGAAAGTACGACGCCGAGCGCCGAGCCGTCCTTTGGCGCGACAGAGTAAATGTGACGCGCCGCAGCCAGGCTTCCCGCACCGGGCATGTTCTGGACTATGACATTGGGCGCGCCAGGAATATGTCTTCCAAGATGTCGCCCTACAAGGCGCGCATAGATGTCGATGCCGCCGCCTGCGGCAGAGCCAGCAATAATTGTGACTGTGCGTCCCTTGTAGAAAGCGTCCGTCTCTTGCGCGCCAAGAGGGGCCGTCGATATTGCGAGCGCGCTCAACCCTGTTGCATAGAGCAAACGAAAGTATCTCATATTGTCCTCCCCAGAACGGCTTGTTGTAGTTTTAAATTTCAGGCAGCAGTGGTTCTCGCCCTTCGTGAAGCTGCATATCGAATGTTGCAAGCAGCGCGGCGATTGTTGCGTGATGACCCATCAGAAGCACGAGGTCGACCAACATTCGTGATCCGAAGAGCGCGTGCGCACTTGCGAATGTCCTGGAGTCGACCTTGTGCTTGCTCCATATCTGCCGTCCAAGATTGATGATCACTGCGTCCGCTTCTTCCAGTCCGTCAGTGCTTTTCTTGTATTTGATGACATCGATCACCGCTTCTGGCACGCCAATCTTGAGTGCGACGGGTTCGTGCGCGGTCCATTCAAACTGGTTGTCCATTTCCCGTGACGTTGTGAGGAAAGCTATTTCCCGAACGCGGGGGGTGAGTCCTGCGTCATCGCGAAGATACTTGCTCAGGATGGAAAGTTGATGCGTCGCCCAGGGGCTATGGAGCTGAATACCAGCCGGTCCCTGGAGGCCCGCAATATTTGCCCCTGGCGTTGCGCCGCGGTCGTAGGTCTTCTGACCGTACTCGTCCAGGTCTTCGCGACGCGGCAGTGGAAGGCGAAAGCCCGAGCGCGGATCGATGTCGCGCGGCCACGCAGGCGCGGACGGAGCTGCCGGCCTTTCGGCCGCGTTTGCCTCCTGTACCGCGACGGCCCCAATGAACGCTGCTGCAAGCGCCATGATTTTTAGCACCCTGTGTCCTCCCTGTTTCCAGCAGACTACGTGCTATTGGTGGCGAGCGACAAGGCCAAATCTGGTCGCTTGGGGCCCGCCGCGGCCCGCGTTTCGCAACATGAGCGCACGCAGACCTCTGCTGCCTGTGCGCAACACGATAGCCCCGGGCGCGGATCAGGGATGGTGCCTGCCCGCAAATAATACCCAGAGTTGACGTTCGCCCCTGCGCATGAGCTTCAGAACTTCGGGGCTCGTGATAAGGTTACAACGAAGGTGGATGCAGCCAAACTTGTAATTTGGAGATCCAGATACTAATTAGTAGAAACTGTTCCTGAAGGCCGCCGCAGATCTCGCCCGGCCGCGTAGCCATTGAAGATGAACTTAAAGTGATTACTCCAGCTGAACTGTAATCCGCTCTCTGTTGTTGTTGTTCGCTGGCGGTAAATATAATCTCATGCATACGTAACGAACGCCTCGTCTTCCGCGAACAACTATCTGCAGGTCCTAATTCAGGATCGGAGAGTCGAATTTAAGGAGGATACAGCTCGTGAACCGACGTTACATGCTTCTTGGCGGCGCAGCTGTATTGGCGGGCGGCCAGGCGATATTATCGTCTTCCTTGTCTCCAGGTCATGCGGCCGGCAAGTTCGAGGTCTCACGCACCGATGCGGAATGGCGCCGCTTGCTCACCGTTGCACAGTACAATGTGCTGCGTAAGCACGGGACGGAACGACCCGGATCAAGCCCGCTCGATCATGAGGGCCGCACTGGCGCATTTGTGTGCGCCGGATGCGACCTCCCGGTCTATCTTTCGGCTGACAAGTTCGACTCCGGCACCGGCTGGCCGAGCTTTACACGACCCATTGCCGGCGCGGTCGCCACCTCGGTGGATCGCGGCTGGCTTGGCGTACGCACGGAGGTCCATTGCCGGCGCTGCGGCGGCCATCTCGGGCACGTATTTAACGATGGGCCGAAGCCAACCGGGCTACGATATTGCATGAACGGCGTGGCGCTGAAATTCATACCCACAAAACCGTCTTAAGCCGCGCGCAGCGGGCAGGCGACAGGAGAAACTGCGATGAACACCAGAGCCATTATCTTCAGCGCCAGCCTCGCGCTTTCGGTTGGCTTGCCTGCCGCGTTGTCAGGCGCTGCGGCACAACAGGCGACGCCCCGGCTCGCCACCGCCATCTTTGCAGGAGGCTGCTTCTGGTGCATGGAGCCACCTTTCGACGCACTGGACGGGGTGGTCTCTACAACCTCGGGATATACCAGCGGCACGCGCGTGAATCCAACTTATGCGGAGGTCTCGGCAGGAGGGACAGGTCATACCGAGGCAGTGAAGATTGTCTACAACCCGTCGAAAGTAAGCTACGAAAAGCTGCTCGAAGTTTTCTGGCGAAACCACGATCCCCTTACGGCAAATGCGCAGTTCTGCGACAAGGGCTCACAGTATCGGGCAGGTATCTATTACGCGAATGAAACAGAGAAGCGGTTGGCAGAATCAACGAAGATGGCGATTGAGAAATCTGGCCGATTCAAGCAACCCATCGTCACCGAGATCGTCGCCGCCACGACATTTTATCCGGCGGAAGAGTCCCATCAGAATTATTATATTAAAAATCCCATCAGATATAAATACTACAGCACAAGCTGCGGACGCGCGCGGCGTCTGAACGAACTTTGGGGCGGTTAGGGTCCAGCACGCGCGCTTGGCGGTACACCCGGCATGTTCGCGTCCGTGGTCACCTTCAGAAAGGCGATTGAAGGGGAGGCGCGCGCCATCTTTGCGGAGGCGGAAGGGACCCCCGAAGGCGATGGAGGAGTATTCGCGGCAGCTTGTGATTGGCTCGTGGATCCTCGTCGACGCATCTAGCGTCCCCATTAGCGCTGCCGCTTGGCGTAGCAATCGCGCGAGGCCCCACATTGGTATGTTTGCTCGCTATCTCATGAATCGCTCGACAAACGATTAGCGCCGCCTCAATTGAACCACAGCGTATGATATGCTGCGCGCTTGCGGTGAGTAGTGAGCGGCCTCGGCGGAATCGGTGATGCTCGTGATCGATCAGGATTTTCTTTTGAGCCGCCGGTTCGGCTTTGGACCACGGATATCTCCGGCTGGCCGTCAATCTGCCGACTTCGCCAAGCTCCTCCTGAGCGAAATCGCCAGCGGTGGCGATCATCCGATCGCCGACGATAAACTACTGACCGTGGCGCAAGCTCTCAGCGAGCACGAGCAATTTCAGGAAGAAGAAAAGCGTCGGGCGGCCATCAAGCAACAGGCGGAGACCGAGAAAGCCATCGAGGCAGCTCGAAAAGAGGCGATGCAGAAGGGCGAACGCGTTCCGCCCGGCTATCTTCCACCCGCTCGCCGAATTTTCAACGCGGAAGCGACGTTCCGCTTTCGCGCCGCCCTGGACGCCAATACTGGGCTCACTGAACGTCTTGTCTGGTTCTGGTCAAATCACTTCGCCATAGCGATTGGCAAAGGCAATTATGTTCAGATGACCGCGGGAGCCTTCGAGCGCGAGGCTATACGGCCAAATATGTTCGGCTCCTTTCGCGCCTTGCTGAAAGCGGCTGAGCAGCATCCCGCGATGTTGATGTATCTCGACAACCGCTTGTCCATCGGCCCCAATTCGAGAGCGGGCGCCCGGCGGGGAAGGGGGCTCAACGAGAACCACGCGCGCGAGCTTCTCGAACTGCATACGATGGGCGTCAATGGCGGTTATAGCCAGGACGACGTAACGACATTGGCGAAGGCCCTGACGGGATGGACGGTTGGCAGCCGTCTTGATGAAGAGGGGGAATTGGGCGCCTTCCACTTCAACGCCAACCGACATGAGCCAGGAAAGAAGACGGTCGTCGGGCGAACCTATGCGGATGAAGGTCTCGCCCAGGGCGAGCGGATTCTTGACGATCTGGCCAGTCATCCATCCACCGCAAATTTCATCGCCTGGAAACTTGTCCGCCACTTCGTCGAGGATGAACCGGACGTCGCTCGCGTCGCTAAGATCGCGAAAGTCTTCCGCGCGACGGGTGGCGATCTGTCGAAGGTCTACATCGCTCTCGTTGAAGCCGGGATCGCAGCGAAGGAGGCGCGCAAGGTTCGTCCGCCGCTCGAACTCGTGGTTGCGTCGCTGCGGGCGACCGAGCATCCATTGGTGCTGGGGCAGGCGCTCCAGTTCGCGCAATTGCTGGGACAGCCCTTGTGGAATCCGCCCGGGCCGAACGGCTTCCCCGACGCTAGCACCGACTGGATTACGCCAGCGGGAATGAAGGTCCGCCTTGAAGTGGCGACGGCGATCGCCCGGCGCACGCCGGGAGGCGCAAATCCGACTCAGGCATTGGACACACTTTTTGGCGACGCCTGTTCGGCTCAGACCCGGCAGGCTGTAGGGCGTGCGGAAAGTCGGGCTCAAGGCTTCGCCATACTTCTGATGAGCCCGGAAATTCAGCGGCGTTAGAGCTGAGGAGACACGCTATGCCGTCCGCAGACAGACTTCACCCTTCAAGGCGAGAGATTCTAGGAGCCGCCGGTGGCCTGTTCGCGTGGTCATTCGCTCCGCGATTCGCGTTCGCGGCGAGCGGTCGGGATCCGCGACTTGTTGTCATTGTCCTGCGGGGCGGCCTTGATGGCCTTGCTGCGGCGCCGCCGATTGGCGATCCGTCCTATGCAGGACTGCGTGACAAGATTGCGCTGCCCGCATCCGGCCAAGGCGCCGCTCTTTCGCTTGACGGCTTCTTTGGGCTTCACCCGGCGATGACGAACTTCGCCCGCCTCTACACGAAAGGTGAGGCGCTTGTCGTTCATGCGACGGCGACTGGCTACAGGCAGCGGTCGCATTTTGATGGGCAGGACGTTCTGGAAAGCGGCCAGCCGCGCGCGGGATTGACCAGATCGGGTTGGCTCAACCGAGCTATGGGCTTATTGCCTCCGGGAGAACGCATCTCCGCCAAAGGGGCTCTCGGTGTCGGCGTGATTGCCCCTCTCATTGTCAGAGGCGAATCGTCCATCCTCGGATGGGCTCCCCAAGGCTTGCAGCAGGCCGATGAGGACCTCGCAATGCGTGTTCTTCAAATGTATGACGAGGGGGAGCCGCAGCTCGCAGAGGCCCTCCGGCAAGGGTTGGACACCGCTCAATTCGCGGCAGCTTCGGGAATGAAGGATCTTCGTCCTGGCAGTGGCCCTTCGCACCCCGAGGGCATGGTGCAGATTGCCACGGGAGCGGCCAAACTCATGGCGGCGCCAGACGGCCCGCGCGTAGCCGCCCTCGCGCTCGAGGGATGGGACACGCATGTGAATGCAGGAGGGGCGACCGGACAGCTTGCGACCCGCTTGGGCGGTCTTGATCGCGCCTTTGCGGCGTTTGAGAAAGAGCTTGGCGCCGTATGGCGGGAAACGGTCATCGTCGTAATCACCGAGTTTGGACGGACCGTGAAAGAAAACGGCAATGTCGGAACCGACCACGGAACGGCGACGGTCGCCTTGCTTGCGGGCGGCGCGGTGAAAGGCGGCAGGATCGTCGCTGACTGGCCCGGCCTCAAAACGTCTCAATTGTTAGACGGTCGCGATTTGACTCCGACCACGGACCTTCGAGCCGTGCTGAAGGGCGTTTTGGCGGAGCATATCGGGCTGAACGCCTCTGCGCTTTCAGAACATGTATTTCCCGGCACGTCAGCGATTGCGGCACTACGCGGCCTGATCGCATAGTCTCCGATCAGCAATGGCCGTGTGCAGCGCGCTTGCCAAAGGCGGTGTCAAAATATGCCAGGCACGCGGCGTTGAGCGGATGCGAATTGACTGCCCGTGAGGACAAGCGTCTTTGGCTCTTTCGAGAGCCTAAGTATGGACAACCTGAAGTCGAATCCACTAAATTACTGAAATATAAGATGAAATCCGAAATTGATGGCGGAGACGGAGGGATTCGAACCCTCGATAGGGCTTTACAACCCTATAACGGTTTAGCAAACCGCCGCCTTCAGCCTCTCGGCCACGTCTCCGTCTCGTCGGCGTTTACGCCTTTTGGGCGGCGCGCGACGGTTCGCCCATATGCCCGAGCGCCGCGCGGATGGCAAGGGTCTGGAGCGCTTAAACGCCATTGCGTCGGCATTCACCTTGCCTATTGCCCCGCGCCAGTTGTTTGGCCTGGTTTGCGGCTGGCTCGCGCCGCAGCCATAGACAGTGCGAGCGATTTGCTCAGCCAGTGGTTGCCGAGCCGCTGGCTGGCGTCCTGAAAGTCAGGCGGGCGAAAAATTGAGAGCTGATGCTTTCAACTCTCGCAGCGTGTGATGAAATCCGCGATCACCTTGATCGTGGGCTCATCCAGCAGCAGCGGCGCATGGGCTTGTCCAGCCACGGTGTGCGCCTCAAAACGGGGATGTCGCTTGCCCATTTCCGCAACAGTCACCGGCGATAGCAAATCCGAGTTCTCGCCGCGCAGGCAGAGCGTCGGGACGTTGCCGAGCCCCTCGAACTGCGGCCACGCGTTGGGCAAGGGCGCTTCAAGGTCCAGACTCTCCAAGGTCTTCATTAGGCGCGCGTCGTAGCGCGGCGCAAACTTTCCGTTGGCTTCTTCAAAGGTCAGTTGCGCATAGGTCAGCCAATCGTCTTCACTCAGGGACGTAAACTGGCCGCCCATGACGCGCTTGACGAGGTCCACCGCATCGGACCACGAATGGGGGGTTGCCAGTTTGCCGATATAGCCGCGAATTCGCGCCAGTCCCTGCGCCTCAATGACAGGGCCAATGTCGTTCAGGATGGCGGCCTTGATGACGCCGGGCCGCGTCGCCGCTGTCATCATCGTGTGGAGGCCGCCGCGCGATGTGCCCAGGAAGATTGCGTGTTCGATGCTCAGCGCATCCATACACGCGAGAATGTCCGCGTT
Organism: Beijerinckiaceae bacterium; assembly: GCA_030684835.1. GTDB lineage: Bacteria > Pseudomonadota > Alphaproteobacteria > Rhizobiales > Beijerinckiaceae > Terripilifer. The sequence continues at coordinate 51,940 of JAUXWZ010000196.1, read as the reverse complement.
CTCCACGCGCAGGTCGTAGTTTTTCCAATCTGGGTCGCGGTCCGACAATCCACGCCCGCGATAATCGAGCGCCACCACGCGGCGCGGCCGGGTTGCGGCGCCTTGCGCCAGCGCGCGGGCGATCACGTCAAAGTCGGCGGCAGTTCTGGAAAGCCCCGGCAGGCAAAGCACAGGCGCTCCGGTCCAGCGCGAAGAGCCGTAATCGCGCGCATGTAGTTTCAACCCGTCTGGCGCCGAGAGGAAGCGGCTTTCAATCGCAAGCTCTTCGATCATGTCCGTCTCCACGCCGCTGTTTGTTGGAAAGACGCATCTCAGGAAGCGTCATAGCCGGGCTTGACCCGGCTATCCAGACGCGCAGCAAATGATTGTCGCCCAAGGCTGGATGCGCGGGGCAACCCGCGCATGATAAGGCCCTGTGAATGCGGCTGGATGCGCCGCTTAGTTCACTTTGCTCGCCAGCCGCGCCTCTCTTGCCCGCAGGTCGCGCGCGGCAAGCGCCGGGGCGTCCGGCGCGCCGAAGCGGGCGCGGTACATGGCGAGGTTTTCGGCCACGCGCTGGACGTAATTGCGGGTCTCGGTGAAGGGGATGCGCTCCACCCAGTCGATAGGGTCGACATCCGCCTTGCGCGGATCGCCATAGGCGTTGATCCACTGGCGCACCCGCCCGCCGCCCGCGTTGTAGGCCGCGAAGGTGAGGATCAGGGAATTGGCGTGATCGTCCATGAGTTCGGAAAGATGCGCCGAACCGAGTTGCGCGTTGAACGCGGCGTCGGTGAGTAACCGCCGCTCTTCAAACGGCACGCCCGCCCGTTTCGCAGTTACGCGCGCCGTGGACGTGAGCATCTGCATCAGCCCCTTCGCGCCAGCGTGCGACACGACATCGTGCTGGAAGGCGCTTTCCTGTCGCGCGATGGCGAAGACAAGCGGCTTTTCGGCGGCGCGGGCCAGTTCTTCAAATTCTGGCACGCCAAAGATGGGGAAGGCGACGTCATCGAGCGCAATGCCGCGATATGACGCAAGCTTGCCCACCATAAGCGCCCCGCGCGCATCCTTCGCTCGCGCGAGAATGTGGCCAAGCGCGGCGATTTGCGTTTCGTCTTCAAGCGTGCGCGCGAGATCGACGGTGAGGCGGAAGGCGAGTTCCTTCTCGCCAATCGCCTCGAAGACCTCGATGGCGCGAATTGCCGGCAGACGGGCGTCGCCCTCGGCGGCCTTGTGCGCCCTGCGAACCGGCTGTTCTTCAAGCCCGAGGCGCGCGCGCGCAAGCTGTCCGTAGTAGGCGCTCGAATGTTCTGCGGCCTGTGTGTAAAAGGCGGTCGCCTGATCGGTGAGTTCGCGGGCTTCAGCCGCGCGGCCTTGCCAGTAGAGCACGCGCCCTTGGGAGATTGGCGTGCGCGCGATCTCGCCAGCAGCGGCGAAATGGCGAGACGCCGTGTCCGCGTCGTTAATGTACCGCAGCGAAATCCAGCCCGCATGAAATTCAGCGTCGATGAACTCTTCACCCGAAATGGCGGGATGATCCGCCGCCACTTTGTAGGCAAGTTTCGCTTCGTCAGCGTCGAGCAGGCGGCGCGCGATCATGCGCCGCTCCGTCCACCATGCGCCGGGCTCTACGAGATCTTTTGAATCCTTGAGTTTGCCAAGCAGCTCTGCGGCCTCAGTGTGCTTGTTGGCGCGACGCAGGATCTGCACGCGCGCGAACGTGTAGCTCGGGTCTTCACGCAGCGCTGGCGGCACGGCGTCCATCAGCTTCGTTGCAGCCGCCTCGCGGTGAACGGCAGTGCGCGCCTTGGCCAGCGCGACATAGTCTTTGCTGACGAGTTCAGCCACGCGTACCGAGGCGGCGTGCTGACCCTTGTAGAACATGCGGTCCGAGCGGAACTTGTGATCGGCCGCGTCCAGCATCTCGCCGAACTCCTTGCGGATCGCGCCTTCTGACCAAGCGCCAAGATCGTCCTCACGCCAGATCTTTTTCACAAGCGCCACGGCCTCAGCCTTGCGGCCTGCGGCCAAATCGCTGCGCGCAACCGCGATACGCCCGGACGTGGTGGTCGGCGGCTTCGTCGCGAAGCGTTCGCGCACAAGTGTATGCGGCGCCTTGCTGGCGTAGAGCGCATCCTCAAGCCGCGACTGGAGGAAGCCGCTCGTTGGCCAGTCGTTGTTCTTGTCGATAAATGTCGCGATCCGTCCGTATCCCGCCGCCTTCGCCTGAAGGCGCAGGGCCGCCCATTCCAGTGTGGTGCGCCCAACCTCGTCGAGTGCGTTTCGTGCGGCTTCGTCGCCTTTGGCGAGGTCGCCCGCGCGATAGGCAGCGATGGCGCTCCGCAATGCGGCGGCGTCCAGCCGTTCCGGGAGGGGAGGGTACAACGCTTCGGCCAAATTAGGCGCGCCTACGGCGCCAGCATCAGGTGCAGCATTGGAGGCCGGGGCGTACGCTGTGGCTGGCGCCGCACCAGGTGTCGTCGCGGGCGTTGTTGTAGCCGACGTGATGGCGTCCACGGCGCTTGAAGGGCTCGGCAATGGCGTCAGCGCAGCGACAACTGCCGGTTTGCCTGGCACGGCGGCCGCGCCTTCGGGAGCGCCGGATTTACCGAGACTGGCTTGCCGCGGCGTCGTCTGGTTTGCTTTCACATCGCTCGCGGTTTTCGCGGCTTGGCTTCTGTCAGGCTGCGACGGAGTGGACGCCGTAGGCTTTGCGGGTTCCACGCTCGTCTTCTGTGTGAAGCCGGGAAGATTTACGGCGGGAACATGCACGCCAAAATACGCCGGGCCATAGCCAAGCGAAGACGCGGCAGCTGCAACAGCGATCGCGCTGATTCCGAGATAGGTTCGCTTTGCGAATGGTCGCACGGCGGGGCCCCCGTCAGGTTGTGAGAGCACAGGTTGCGCGCTCCGGGTTTACGTTTCGCTAACTACAGGCGCATCGGCGCGCTGCATTCTTGCCCGGCCCCCCGGCGGCGATCGCAAGGCTCTCTCGCGCTGGCCTCTTTCCACGTGCGACGCCAGCAGGTATCACTTGCCGCCACAGGTGAACGTCTAAATGCGGCAAGCATGCGGCGTTCGTCGGCTCAGGCGGTCGAAACTTATGATTCGGCGGTCTTTTCGATCCGATTCTAGAGGATTTGAGTGATGACGGCGGGCAAGCAATTGAAGGGCTGGATGAGCGCACTCGTGACGCCTTTCCGCGATGGCGTCGTCGACGAGGCGGCCTTCCGCAAGCACGTCAACTGGCAGATTGAGCAGGGAATTCAAGGTCTTGTGCCTGTTGGCACCACCGGCGAATCCCCCACGCTCTCGCACGACGAGCACCGTCGCGTGGTTGAAATGTGCATTGCCGAGGCGAAGGGCCGTGTGCCTGTCATCGCGGGGGCGGGCTCCAACAACACGCTGGAAGCGGTCGAACTGGCCCGCCATGCCGAAAAGGCGGGCGCCGACGCGGCGCTGATCGTCGCGCCCTATTACAACAAGCCAAATCAGGAAGGGCTGTACCAGCACTTCAAGGCGATCAATGACGCCATTGGCATCCCGATCATCATGTACAACATTCCGCCGCGCTCGGTGATCGACATCTCTGTCGACACGATGAAGCGTTTGTACGAACTGAAGAACATCGCTGGCGTGAAGGACGCGACCGGCAATGTTGGGCGTATCTCGATGCAGCGCGCCGCCATGGGGCCGGACTTCATTCAGTTCTCAGGCGACGACATCACCGCGCTGTCCACCTTCGCTGCTGGCGCGCATGGCTGCATCTCCGTCGTGTCCAACATCGCCCCCGCACTCTGCGCGCAATTGCAGAACGCCTGGAACGCGGGCGACGCCCGGAAGGCGCTGGAGATTCAAGACAAGCTGACGCCGCTTCATCTGGCGACCTTCCTTGAAGCTGGCGTTACCGGGGCCAAGTATGGCTTGTCGCAACTCGGAGTGCTGAGCGAGGAGGTTCGCCTTCCGCTCGTGCCCATGGTCGACGCCAACAAGGCGAAGCTGCGCGAGGCGATGGCCTTCGCGGGTCTCGTCTGACATCTGAGCCCAAGGGGGCGCTGGCCCCGGAGCAAGCATTTTGGCCGTCAAGGAAGCACCGAATTTCAAGATCGCGGCGGACAACCGCCGCGCGCGTTATGAGTTCGCGGTCGGCGACACGCTGGAGGCAGGGATCTCGCTGACGGGCTCCGAGGTGAAGTCGCTGCGCACCGGCAAGGCGACGATCGCGGAGAGCTACGTGGGCGTCAATCGCAAGGGCGATGTCGAACTCATCAACGCCAACATCCCGGAATATCTCCAAGCCAATCGGATGAACCACGAGCCGCGCCGCCCGCGTAGGCTCTTGCTGAAAGCTCGTGAGATCGCCCGCCTGGCGCAGGGCGTCGAACGCGAGGGCATGACCATCGTGCCGCTCAAGCTCTACTTCAACGAAAAGGGCCGGGCGAAGCTACAGATCGCGCTCGCCAAGGGTAAGCAGCTGCACGACAAGCGGCAGGCAGAAAAGGCCCGCGACTGGGGCCGCGAGAAAGCCCGCCTGATGCGCGACAAGGGCTGACGCCCGCCCCGAATGGACTAATCTGCGCAAAATGGCCGAGGTTTAGCCACGGCCATTTCCTATTTTTGCTCAATGTGTTGCGCGGGTTTTCAACCCTTCTTCGCGAAGTTGGCTGAGGCCTTGTCCCAGTTCACAGTGTTCCACCACGCCGCGAGGTAATCGGGGCGGCGGTTGTGGTACTTCAGGTAATAGGCGTGTTCCCACACGTCGACGCCGAGGATCGTGGATCGCACGCCCTGCAGGTGCGGTGGGTCCTGATTGGGCGTTGAGATGACGTCGAGCTTGCCGTCCTTGCCAACCACGAGCCACGCCCATCCGGAGCCGAACCTTCCCGCGCCAGCCTGGTTCACGCGTTCCTTCATCTTGTCGACACTCCCGAAGGACTTGTCGATGGCGTCCTTGAGTTCACCCTGCGGCTCCTTGGCTCCGCCGGGCGTCATAATATCCCAAAAAAACGTGTGATTCCAATGACCTCCAAGGTTATTCTGAATCGACGTGCGAATGGCTTCAGGTGCTTTGGAGAGATTGCGCAGGACGTCGTCGGGCGTTCCCTTTGCAAGTTCCGGCCACTTCTCGACAAGGTTGTTCAGGTTGGTGATGAACGCTTGATGGTGGCGCGTGTGATGAAGGTTCATCGTCTGCGCGTCGATGTGCGGCTCAAGTGCTTCATACGGATAGCCGAGCGGAGGTAGCGAAAATGGTTTGTCCTGGGCGAACGCCATGCGGGGCAGAGTGGCAACTGCGGCTCCCGCCGCAGTGAGAGCGAAAAAGCGGCGACGATCGAGCATTTCGGCCATTCCTTGTTTTGAACCCCCCGCTGTTAGCTAGAGCCGCAAGACAGGTTGTCCAAACAGGAATCAATTAATTCAGAAAGGCGCGCACGTTTCTGAAGACGTTGCGGAACATGGCCTCGGTCAGGACGCCCGTGTTGGTGTTGTATCGGGAGCAATGATAGCTATCGAAGAGCCGCGTCGTGGCGCTGCCATCGGGTAGGGTGAGGTCGTGTTCGGCGCCATGCCCGAAGGGATGCTCGGCGAGCCGCGCCCCAAGCGCCCGCAACACGCTTTCATGGGCGATGCGCCCCAGCGCAACGATGGCGCGGGGCTGCCCCACATTGATTGTTTGCACGAGGAAGGGCCTGCAGGTGTTGATCTCCGCAGGCGTCGGCTTGTTCTGCGGCGGGACGCAGCGCACCGCGTTGGTGACGCGACAGCCGACCAGAGTCAGCGAGTCATCTGGTCGCTCGTCGTAGACGCCCGACGCGAGGCCAAATTCAAGCAGGGTTGCATAGAGCAGGTCGCCAGCCCAATCCCCCGTGAAAGGGCGCCCTGTCCGGTTGGCTCCGCGCAAACCCGGCGCAAGCCCCACGATGAGAAGCGGGCCATTCGGCTCCCCCCATGAGGGCACCGGCGCGTTGTGCCAGCTGGGCTCCCTGACCCGCGCCTCGTCGCGGAATGCCGCGAGCCTTGGGCAGAGCGGACAATTGCGATCGGGCTCTGCAACATGCGCTGCAGAGCCCGTTCTCGTCTTTGATGTTTGTGTCGGCGCCGGCAAGCTGTTCAGTCCTTGTGACTTTGCGCCGGGCGACGACTATTCCGTGGTGCTGGGCGGCCGCCGCTCGGGAGCGGTGCGGGGCGCCCGTTCTGGACGTTCAGCCGGGTTCCGGCTCACCTTTGGGGCAAGCGAAACAAGATCCACGAATTCGTCAGCCTGACGGCGCAGTTCGTCCGCCACCATAGGAGGATGCGTGCTCATGGTCGAGACGACCGACACTTTGCAGCCTTTGCGCTGCACAGCCTCCACAAGGCGCCGGAAATCGCCGTCACCGGAGAAAAGGATCATGTGGTCGATTTTGTCGGCCATCTCCATCGCATCCACTGCGAGTTCGATATCCATGTTCCCCTTCACCCGCCGCCGTCCAAGCGAGTCGATGGTTTCTTTCGCAGGCTTGGTGACTACGGCGTAGCCATTGTAGTCGAGCCAGTCGATCAGCGGGCGAATTGAAGAGTATTCCTGATCCTCCAAAAGCGCGGTGTAGTAGTATGCTCGTACAAGTCTGCCGCGATCCTGAAATTCCTTCAATAAGCGCTTGTAATCGATGTCAACCCCAAGTGTTTTCGATGTCGCATACAGATTAGCGCCGTCGATAAATAGGGCTATTCGCTCAGTCTCTGTCGTCATATCGTCTGTCCTGGGTGCGGAACTCAACCAACCCGCCCATTGAGTTATAAGCTTCACCGTTGTGCGAAATTCACAGAGAAGATCAATACTTTCCGGCCTACGAGTCACTTTTATCGCGGTTGGGGACATTTACGCTGCAGCCGACTGTAGTCAAGTGAACATAAGGAAATTATCCTTAGATTTGAATCGTTTCAAACTGAAGTCCGCTACAGCCCCTGCGCGGCGGAATGCGACGACCATTACACCCGGAGACCTCCATTTTACTTTAGGTGGAGGTTAAATGTCTTCTGCTCAGCTTTCGGACGCCTCTTTTTTGTGCGCTCTTCAGATGATCCGCCGGAAACGCAACTCCGCCGCCGCCAAAATGGTTGCGCGGCTTGCCCTGATGCCGTAAGCACTGGCCTTCATAGCCACGGTGCGAATTTATCGCCTTCTGGAGGCCGCAATGGCACGCGTCACAGTCGAAGATTGTATCGACAAAGTCGAAAACCGCTTCGATCTCGTCCTTCTAGCAAGTCACCGCGCTCGCCTCATCTCGGCGGGTCAGCAAATCACTGTCGATCGCGACAACGACAAGAACCCCGTCGTCGCCCTGCGTGAAATCGCTGACACCAGGATGGAGCCGGACGATCTGCGCGAAGACCTCATCCACTCGCTGCAGAAGCACGTTGAGGTGGACGAACCCGAAACGGAAGTCGTTCCCGCCCTGACGCTTGCCGCTGGCGCGATCGAGAACGCCTCAGGCGAAATCCAGTTCGACCGGATGACCGAGGAAGATCTTCTTCGCGGTCTTGAAGGCCTCGTGCCGCCGGCCGAGACGGACGACGAAGGCGAGTAAGCAAGGACGCGGCGCCGCCGATTTCGCTAACCAAATCGAGGCCGGCCTTTGCGCCGGCCTTGTGCATCTGGCTCTCAGGGTCGATATTCTGGAAAGACAGTTGCCTACCTTTCCAGGACGCCTTTCCCGATGATGCGGCAGTATGAACTCGTTGAACGCGTGCGCCGGTACAATCCGCACGCGGACGAGGTGCTGCTCAACAAGGCGTACGTTTACGCGATGCGCGCCCACGGGTCGCAGAAACGCGCATCTGGCGATCCTTATTTTTCCCATCCGCTGGAAGTCGCCGCCATCCTGACGGAGCTTCGGCTCGACGACGCGACAATCGTTGCGGCCGTCCTGCACGACACGATTGAGGATACGGCCTCCACCCGGGAGGAGATCGACCAGATTTTCGGCGCGGAGATCGGCCAGTTGGTCGACGGCCTCACCAAGATCAAGAAGCTCGATCTCGTCTCCAAGCGGGCCGAACAAGCGGAAAACTTCCGCAAGCTGCTGCTGGCTATTTCCGCGGACGTGCGCGTGCTTTTGGTCAAACTCGCTGACCGTCTGCACAACATGCGCACGCTGCATTTCGTACCTGAAAGCAAGCGCCGGCGTATCGCCGAGGAAACGCTCGATATTTACGCTCCGTTGGCGGGCCGCATGGGCATGCAAAGCCTGCGCGACGAAATGGAGAACCTGTCCTTCCGCAATCTGATGCCGGAAGCCGCCGCCATGATCGAGGCGCGCTTGGCGGACCTGCGGGCGAAAAACGGCGCGGTCATCGTACGAATCGAAACCGAGCTGATGGCCGAACTCACCCTTCGGGGCATCAAGGCCGATGTGAAGGGTCGCGAGAAGTCACCTTACTCAATCTGGCGCAAGATGGAGCGCAAATCGGTTTCGTTCGAGCAATTGTCCGACATCTACGGCTTCCGCGCCATCGTGGCTTCCACGGACGACTGCTACCGCGTCATCGGCGTGGTCCACACCAAATGGCCTGTCGTGCCGGGTCGGTTCAAGGATTACATCTCGACGCCCAAGCAGAATGACTATCGCTCGATCCACACCACGGTCATCGGTCCCGGACGCCAGCGCGTCGAACTGCAGGTGCGCACCCGCGACATGGATGACATCGCCGAGATCGGCATCGCCGCCCACACTCTCTATAAGGAGGGGCGCGTGTCCGACGCGGAGGCGCTTCAACGCGAAAGCCGCGCTTATGGCTGGCTGCGCCGCACCATCGAACTTTTGGGCGAAGGCGATACGCCGGAGGAGTTTCTGGAGCACACGAAGCTCGAACTTTTCCATGATCAGGTTTTCTGTTTCACGCCCAAGGGCCGCCTGATCGCGCTGCCCCGCGGCGCGACTCCCATCGATTTTGCCTACGCGGTCCACACCGACATCGGCAACAAGGCGGTTGGCGCGCGCATCAACGGCCGCATCGCGCCGCTGTTGTCTGAACTGAGCAACGGCGACGAGGTGAGCATCGTCACGGCCGAAGGACAATCGCCGCCATCTGCATGGGAGACGCTCGTCGTCACCGGCAAAGCGCGCGCCGCCATCCGGCGAGCCACGCGCGAAGCCGTGCGCACGCAATATGCAGAACTTGGCCGCCAGATCGTGAAGCGGGCGTTCGAGCGAGCAGGAAAGACATTCTCGCCCGAAAAGCTCAAGGCCGCGCTGCCGCGTCTGGCGCGCCAGTCGGTGGATGATGTGCTGGCCGCCGTGGGCCGGGGCGAAATGTTTTCAGGCGACGTCGTCAAGGCGATCCATCCCGAATTTGAGCCGGAGCGGGCGTCCGGCGCTGGCGCCGCCAAGGGTGAGGCCGGCTGGTTTGGACTCAGCAAGGCAGAAAGCCTCGTCTTCAAAGTGCCGGGGTCCGATGAGCCGACCTCGCTCAACTCAATCCCGATCCGGGGCCTGGGCGGCGATCTGCCCGTCCGCTTTGCGCCCGTGGGCGGCGCGGTGCCCGGCGACCGCATCGTCGGCATCCTCACGCCGGGCGAGGGGATCACGATCTATCCGATCCAGTCACCGGCCCTGACGCATTTCGATGACCAGCCTGAGCGCTGGCTCGACGTGCGCTGGGACATTGAGGAGGAGCATCGCGGCCTTTATCCTGCGCAGATTGTCGTGTCGGCCATCAACGAGCCTGGAACGCTGGGGCTAATCGCAACGCTGATTGGAGAGTCCGGGGCGAACATCGATCACGTCCAGTTCGTGAACCGCTCCCCGGATGTGCGCGACGTCGTTATCGACATTGAAGTGCGCGACCTCAAACACCTGAGCGGGATATTGTCTCAGCTCAAGCAATCGAGCGTCGTGTCCAAGGTTGAGCGCGTCAACGGATAGCGTGTCCGGCTTTGCGCAGCGGCGCGCCGACCTATATTGAAGCTGCATGTCCCGACAGAACGACGAAAGCTCGAGAAAAAACGACGACGGCTCCAAGTACGGTCGCGTCTGGCGATTCGTGACGCATTACTGGCTCATGTTTCCGGGCCTCTTCGGCTTCCTGCTGGTCGCGCGCATTGCCTCGACATTGGTCGATGTGAGCGTTCCGCTCGCCTCCGGCGTTGTGATTGACGCGATTGTGTCCGGCACGCGGGGCGACACGGCGCCTGTCTGGCGCGCGGTCGCGCTGTTCATCGGCCTTGGCGCGTTGTTTGCCATTTCGCGCCAGCTGGTGACGTTTGTTCTCAATCGGTTGAGCGCGCGCACCATCGTCGCCATTGGGCGCGATGCGTTTGGCAAGGTGCAGCGTTTCTCGTCCGACTGGCACGCGAACTCGTTTGCGGGCTCGACCGTGCGCAAGATCACGCGCGGCATGAGCGCCTACGACACATTCACCGACACGATGGCCTTCGGCCTGCTGCCAGCGTTCATCGTGGTCTTGGGCGTGTGCGGAATTTTCTGGTGGCGCTGGCCCATGCTCGGGATCATCGTCGCCATTTCCATTGTGGTGTTCCTGACAGTCACCATCGCGCTATCGGTGCTCTACGTGCGCCCCGCCAATATCGCCGCGCGCGAACAGGATTCGCGCATGAGCGGCATGCTGGCGGACTCCGTCACCGGCAACGCCGCCGTGAAGAGCTACGCCGCCGAAGAGCGCGAGGACAACATGTTCCGCGAAGTCTCGACCGACTGGGCGCACAAGGCTGTGCGTTCGTGGGATCGCAGCGCGGTCAGCGGCCTCGTGCAGTCAGTCATGCTCATCGCGTTGCAGACCGGCATGCTCGGCGCAGGCGTCCTTTTGTGGTCGCGCGGCGAGGCGAGCCCCGGCGATTTCGCGAGCCTCATCGCGACGCAGTTTCTGATCAATGGTTATCTGCGCGACATCGGCCAGCACGTGCGCACCGTGCAGCGCACCGTCAACGATATGGATGACGTGCTGGAGTTTCGCGAAGCGGACCTGCAGGTCGCTGACACCAGCAACGCCAAGCCGCTTGCGGTGCAGAAGGGGCGCATTGAGTTCGATCACGTCACGTTTCGCTATACGGGCGCGAGCGCGGCGCTTTACGAGAATTTCTCTCTCGTCATTCCAGCCGGGCAGCGTGTCGGCCTTGTCGGCCATTCTGGCGCCGGTAAATCGACCTTCGTGAAACTCATTCAGCGGCTTTACGACCTTAACGAGGGCCGCATCCTGATTGACGGACAGGACATCGCGCAGGTTACGCAGGAATCGCTGCGCCGGGCTGTCGGCCTTGTGCCGCAAGACCCCGTTTTGTTTCACCGCACGCTGGCGCAGAATATTTCCTACGGGCAGCCGGACGCCACGCGCGAGCAGATCGAAGAGGCGGCGCGGCTGGCCCATGTCGATCTTTTTGTGCGCGGCCTGCCGAAGGCCTACGAGACGCTGGTTGGCGAGCGCGGTGTGAAGCTCTCGGGCGGCGAGCGCCAGCGCGTCGCTATCGCCCGCGCCATCCTTGCTGCGACGCCGATCCTCATTCTGGACGAGGCGACCTCCAGCCTGGACTCGGTGTCCGAGCTTTATATCCGTCAGGCGGTGGACAGATTGTCGGCTGGCCGCACGACCATCGTCGTCGCGCACCGCCTGTCCACCATCCAGAGCCTTGATCGCATCCTTGTGTTTGACGCCGGGCGCATTGTGGAGGACGGGCGTCACGAAGAGCTTATGCGCCGGCCCGACGGCGTTTATCGCAAGCTGCTTGAAACGCAGGTGCGCATGGGCGAAATCGTCGAAGCGGCGCAATAAGCGTAAGATCCGGCCGCGTTCGCCTGTGTCTGTGCGCTTCAGCTTGTGCCTGCACGGCGGCGGCGCTACCTATTTGAAGCGGCGATACCTGATTGAAACGCCCCGTCGTCGCGAGCCTGAGAAAACCCATGTCACCTCCGCACCTGCGTCTGGGCGTCAACATCGATCACGTGGCCACCGTGCGGAACGCGCGCGGCGGCGCGTTGCCCGATCCCGTTCGCGCGGCCCTTCTGGCGATTGAAGCGGGCGCAGATGGCATCACGGCCCACTTGCGCGAAGATCGCCGCCACATCCGCGACGAGGACATGGCGCGCCTGCAGCGCGAGATTTCAAAGCCGCTCAATTTTGAAATGGCGGCCACCGACGAAATGGTCGCCATCGCACTTCATACGCGCCCGCACGCGGCCTGCCTCGTGCCAGAAAAGCGCAGCGAGCGCACGACAGAAGGCGGCCTCGATGTCGCGGGCGGGCATGATCGCCTCAAGGTGATCGCCGCCGAACTGGCGCGGGCGGGCCTGCGTGTGTCGCTGTTTATCGAGCCGTCGCTTGATGCGCTGGAGTCGTCCAAATCCATTGGCGCGCCGGTGGTCGAACTCCATACCGGCGCGTGGTGCGACGCGATCACTTATGGCGAGCAGGAGAAAGCCGATCACGAATTTGGCCGCATCCGTGTCGCCGCCGCGCGCGCGGCGGAACTTGGGATCGAGTGTCACGCGGGCCACGGGCTCGACTACGCAACCGCGCGCAAGATCGCGGCGCTGCCGCAGATTGTGGAGTTGAATATCGGCCACTTCCTTGTGGGCGAAGCGATCTTCGTCGGCTTTCCGCAGACGATCCGACTGATGAGGGCGGCCATGGACGAGGGACGTCGAAATGTCGGCTGAGGCGCGGCCTTGATCCTGGGCATCGGCACGGATCTCATCGACATCCGACGCGTCGAGAAAACGCTAGAGCGTTTCGGCCAGCGCTTCGTCGACCGCTGCTTCACGCCTGTCGAACAGGCGAAGTCGGACGGACGCGCCCAGCGGGCGGCCTCCTACGCCAAGCGTTTTGCGGCCAAGGAGGCGTGCTCCAAGGCGCTCGGAACCGGCCTCCACATGGGGATCGCCTGGAAGGAGATGGGCGTCGTGAACCTGCCCAGCGGCCAGCCGACAATCGTTTTGACCGGCGGGGCGCTGAAGCGGTTGCAATCGCTCACCCCGGCAGGCATGAGGGCCGTCGTCCACGTCACGATTACCGACGATCACCCGCTGGCGCAGGCCTTTGTGGTGATTGAAGCCCTGTCCGCAGATACGGCGCCGCCTGCGCAGGGCTAACATGCGTCCTTTGCGCCTTGGCGCGCAGCCATGGTCCGGTTATACCCTCGGTCCCGGCGGGCGACCGTCACGAATCCCGTGCGATCCCTCTGCAGGTGAGCGAGCGGTCCCCATCAGTCGAGACGCAGGAAGGCGGCAAGCGTGGCGGAGAAGAAGGTGGCGAAGAAGAAGGAAGAGGGGGGCTTCGGCGAAACAGTCAAGGTCATCGTTCAGGCGCTCCTGATTGCGCTCGTTGTCCGCACCTTCCTGTTTCAGCCGTTCAACATCCCCTCCGGGTCGCTGATTCCGACGCTGCTGATCGGCGATTATCTGTTCGTCTCGAAATATTCTTATGGCTATTCCAAGCACTCCTTCCCCTTCAGCCCGGACCTGTTCAGCGGGCGGATCATCGGCAGCGACCCCAAGCGGGGCGACATCGCCGTGTTCAAACTGCCGCGCGACGGCTCGACCGATTACATCAAGCGCGTGATCGGCCTGCCCGGCGAAACTGTGCAAATGGTCGAAGGTCGCCTGTATATCAACGGCGAGGTTGCGCCGCGTGAACGCGTGACGAGCATCCGCACGCGCGACGCCTTCGGGCGCGAAGCCGACGTGCCGACATATCGCGAAACATTGCCGGGCGGCACGAGCCACGTGATCATCGAGCGTGATGGCGACCGCGGCTTCTACGACAACACGCCCACCTTCAAGGTGCCGGCTGGCCACTACTTCATGATGGGCGACAACCGCGACAATTCAACCGACTCGCGCGTATCGGGCGCGGATGGCGGCGTGGGGCCGGTGCCTCTCGAAAACTTCGTCGGCCGTGCGGAAATCATCTTCTTCTCTGTCGAGGAAGGCGAGGCGGCCTGGCAATTCTGGAAGTGGCCATGGAGCGTGCGCTGGAGTCGCATCTTCTCGCCGGTGCGCTGACATGGACAAGAGCGCTTCGCCAGAGCTTGGCGAGTTGGAGCGCAGGCTGGGTTACGACTTCAAGGACCGCAACCTGCTGGAGCGCGCATTAACTCACGTCAGCGCAATCCCGGCGCGCGGCGTGCGCGTCGATTCTTATCAACGCCTCGAATTTCTGGGCGATCGCGTGCTCGGCCTCGCGGTGTCCGACATGTTGCATGTGGCGTTTCCCAAAGCGGCGGAAGGTGAACTCTCACGCCGCCTCGCTGAACTCGTGCGCAAGGAAACCTGCGCTGACATCGCGCGCGAATGGGGTGTGGGCGAGCATGTGCGCCTAGGCGGCGGCGAAGCGCAGACGGGAGGCGCGACAAAGGTCGCGATCCTCGGCGATGTGTGCGAGTCGCTCATCGGCGCTGTATATGTCGACGCCGGGTACGAGGCTGCGCGCGACCTGGTGAATCGCAATTGGTCCGAGCGGATGCTCAAGCCGCGCCGCCCGCTACGCGACCCCAAAACTGCGCTGCAGGAATGGGCGCAGGCCCGGGGGCTCGACACGCCTGTCTATCGCGAGGCGGGCCGCTCGGGTCCAGCGCACGCGCCCAAGTTTCTCATTTCCGTCGAAATCCCGGGCTTTGAATCAGTCGAGGCGGAGGGCGCATCCAAGCGCACCGCCGAACAAGCGGCAGCGCGCGCCTTCATGACCCGCGAGGGCGTGAACGAACGCAGCGAGAAAGGCTCGACATGAGCGATCAGGACAAGACACGCTGCGGTTTCGTCGCCCTTATCGGCGTGCCCAACGCAGGCAAATCGACACTGCTGAATGCGCTGGTCGGCGCCAAGGTTTCCATCGTTTCGCGCAAGGTGCAGACCACGCGCACCCAGGTGCGTGGCATTGCGCTTCATGACGATGCGCAGATCATTTTTGTCGATACGCCGGGCATTTTTGCGCCCAAGCGCCGGCTCGACCGCGCCATGGTCAACAGCGCGTGGGGCGGAGCTGCTGACGCCGATGTCGTGTGTCTTCTCATCGACGTGCGCAAGGGCCTCGATGACGAGACGAGGGCGATCCTCGAGAAACTGGCGCAGCAGACCACGCGCCGCCGCGCGCTTGCGCTCAACAAGATCGACACCGTGGAGCACCAGGAACTTCTCGCGCTGGCGCAGAGCATTAACGAGATCTGCCCGTTCGAAGAGACCTTCATGATTTCGGCGCTCAAAGGCCATGGCGTCGAGAAAATGAAGGAAAGGCTTGCGGCGATGATGAAGCCCGGGCCGTGGCTGTATCCTGAAGATCAAATCTCCGACGCGCCGCTGCGCTCGCTCGCCGCTGAAATCACGCGCGAGAAGATTTTCGAGCGCCTGCACGACGAACTGCCCTACCAGATGACAGTTGAAACCGACCAGTGGAAGAACTTGCCGGACGGCTCCGCGCGCATCGAGCAGACTATTTATGTGACGCGCGAAGGTCATCGCAAGATCGTGCTGGGCGAGGGCGGGCGCACGATCAAGTCCATCGGTTCGGCTTCGCGCAAGGACATCATGGAGGCCGCCGAACAGAAGGTGCATCTCTTCCTGTTCGTGAAGGTTCGCGAAAACTGGATTGATGATCCCGAGCGCTATCGCGAAATGGGGCTGGATTTCCCGAAAGGCTGACGATGGAGCGCGCAGGGGGCGTCGACGCTGGCGCATCTGCGCGCATCGCGGCTGGCACGCCTGAGTTCAGGCGCACCAATATCGCGATCTTCTTCTGCGGGTTTTCAATTTTCGCGATCCTTTATTGCACGCAGCCCGTGCTGCCTTTGTTCAGCGAAACCTTCGGCGTCTCCGCTGCTGAAAGCTCGCTCGCGTTGTCGTTGACCACCGCGACAATGGCTTTCGCAATGCTGTTCGCCAGCTCGCTGTCGGAAGTTGTTGGGCGCAAATCGATGATGCTGGGCGCGCTGCTCGCATCGTCCGCGCTCACATTCGTCCTCGCCTTCGCGCAGGACTGGAGTCAGGTTCTCTGGCTGCGGGCGCTGGCGGGCGTCACGTTATCGGGCATGCCCGCTGTGGCGCTTGCGTACCTTGCCGAGGAGATGGAGCCCAAAGCCGTGGCGTCCGCCGTCGGCATCTACATCGGCGGCGGCGCGTTTGGCGGCATGAGCGGGCGCCTCATCACTGCGGCGCTGGCCGATTACGGCTCATGGCGCCTCGCCATCGCTGCGCTGGCGCTCACAGGTTTTGCGTCAGCTTTCGTGTTCTGGCGCGCGTTGCCTGCATCGCAATACTTTGAGGCGCGCACGCCCTCGCTCAGCAAGCTGGCGTCATCTATGCTGGCCTGCGCGCGCAACCCGGGCATCGCGCTGTTGCTTGTGCTCGGCTTTCTGCTGCTGGGCGGCTTCATGACGGTTTATAATTATCTGGGCTTCCGCCTGCAGGCAGAGCCCTTTCTACTTACCCAGGCATTGGCCGGGCTTATTTTTGTGGTTTATCCCGCAGGCTCCATTGCCTCGGCCTTTATGGGCGGGCAGGCGGCGAAATACGGGCGGGGACCGGTGCTCGTTGCGTCGCTCTGCCTGATGACGTTTGGGCTTGTGTTGATGACGCCGGATCACCTTGCATCAATTGCTGCGGGGCTTGTCATCCTCACCTTCGGTTTCTTCGGCGCGCACGCCATCGCCAGCGGCTGGGCAGCGACATTGGTCGCGAAGGACAAGGCGCAGGCCTCGTCGCTTTATCTTTTATTTTACTATGTTGGGGGAGGAGCGGCCGGCACCGCGGGCGGCGTCTTCTGGGCGAATGCGGCTTGGCCCGGCGTCGCGCTCTTTGCGGGCGCGATGATGGCTGGCACAATCGTCGTCGCGCTGCTGTTATGGCGCATCGCGCCGCGCTAGACTGCGCCCACATAGCGGGAGGAAACATGCCGAGCGACAAGCCGCCGCTGATGATAGCGCGCCAGGGGCATTTCCACGTTGGCGGACGTTATCTGGAAAGCTCCCCCGACCGGCCGATGGTCGGGCAGATGTACGTTGAATTCCAGATCCCCCATGAGCAGCGGTTCAAAACGCCCATCGTCTTTGTGCATGGTGGGCAACAGGGCGGCATGAACTGGACGCAGACGGCGGATGGCCGGGAAGGCTGGGCGCAATTCTTCCTGCGCCGGGGCCATGCGACGTACGTGGTCGATCAGGTCGGGCGCGGCCGGTCTGCGTGGCGGGAAGAATTTCACGGCAAGCTCGGGCCGCTGAAAACAGATTTTGCCGTTCAGCGTTTCGTTGCGCCGGAGCGTTTCGAGAAATGGCCGCAGGCGAAACTGCATACGCAATGGCCGGGCGAGGGACGCCCCGGCGATCCGCTTTTCGACGCTTTCATTGCGACGCAATTGCCGTCCATCGCTGACTATGCCTTCCAGCAGGAGATTAACGCGCAGGCCTTGTGCGCGCTGCTCGACAAGATTGGCGAGGCTATTCTGGTTGTGCATTCGCAGGCGGGCGCCTTCGGCTGGATTGTCGCCGATCGCAGACCCGCATTCGTCAAGGCGCTCATCGCGGTTGAACCAAATGGCCCGCCAGTCCACGACAACGCGGCGCTTGGCGCGCCCGACTGGTTCGCGGATCAGGGTCGCACAAAAGTCTCTGGCCTCTGCGATGTGCAACTCACGTGGGACCCGCCGCTCCAAGATGGCGATGCGCTCGCGTTCCACAAGGAAGACGGCCCCACACGGCCCGATTGCGCGACTTGCTGGCGACAGGCCGAGCCCGCGCGCAAGCTCGCCAATATCGCGAAAGTGCCTGTCTTCATGATCACGGGCGAGGCGAGTTATCACGCGCCTTATGATCACTGCACGACCAGCTTCCTGCGGCAGGCGGGCGTCAGCGTCGAGCACACCTATCTTGCTGAACGCGGGTTCACAGGCAACGGACACATGCTGATGATGGAGCAGAACAGCGACGCATCAGCAGCCATTGTCGCGGAATGGATCGAGGCGCGCGGCTAGGTGTTCACCATTGCAGGATGCGGCGTCCCGCAAACCAGCCCGCTGCGCCAACGAGCATGATGGCGAGCCCATACCAAACGCCCACAAATAGCGGACCGTCGTCGGTGCAGTGCAGCGCATAGAGACTCGCGGCAATTCCGCCAGCGGCGACGCCCGCAAGCGCGCCAGCGATATCGGGACGCGTCGTCGCCCCCTCCCGCAGCCCGTAGAGAAACGCTGCAAGCGGCGCGAGCGACAGAAGGCTTACGGATGCCAGGCATTGCAGCGCTGTTGCGCCCATCGCCCGTGCGCCGAGATTCGCGTTGCCGTTCAGCGCCACATCGACGCCAATGAGGGTCAGTATTGCCGCAATAGGCGCCGCCAGCCAGATCAGCGCGTCACGCAGCCGTGCGTCTGGCTGCATCAATAGGGTGGCGCCCCGCGCGCCGGCCCCCAGTAGCAGCAGCGTGACGGCGAGCTTGCGTAAGGTTGGCCACGCCCCGGAACCGGCAAGGTCAGCGCGCAAATTGAACAAAAGCACGAAGACGATCGCCACGATAATTGACGAGGCGGCGAGCAGCAGCAGCGCCCGATTGCGCGCCGGGCCGGTATCGGATGGCGCATCTTCGGCCAACGCGCGAATAAGATCGTCTGTTTTCATTCCGTCCGCCCTCTAAATCTGGCGGCGAGGTCCTTCAGCGCGCGATGCAGCGCAACGCGCACTGCGCCTTCGTTCATGCCAAAATCAGCGCCCACCTGCGCAGCGCTTCGCCCCTCAATCGCGATGGCGCGCACAATGGCGCGCGGCCGTTCCGGCAGACATGCCAAAGTGCGCTCCACGTCGTGCGCGTCGGAAGGCGCCGTAGTCTCCGCGGGCAGGATGTCCGCAATCTCGTCTACAGACACATCGCCCAGTCTTCGCCGCCGCATCGCGTCGATGAGCTTGTGCCGCACGATCGCCCCAAGCCATGGTCGAAATGGGCGAACTTTATCCCAGGCGCCCCGCTTCAGATGAACGGCGAGGAGAACCTCCTGAACGATATCTTCAAGATCGGCGTCACTCTGGCCGCGTCGCCGCAGCATGCTCCGCGCGGAGCCTCGGGCAAGCTTGGCGACCTCCTTGAGAAGGTCAGCATAAACGGCCGAATTTCCAGCAAGAGCCAAGCGCATCATGTCGCCAAGTTGATCCTCTTCGCGTACCTCGATGCGCGTGTGTTCAAGAGTCTTTTCGCGGGTCTTGGTCATTTCGTTACCGGATGCTGCAAATTTACTTTAGCGCCGGATCAACCAAGCGACGTTCACGAAACCGTGTCCCATGTAACACAACCACGCAACGCTCCGTACTTCCCTTGCAGCCCGCGGAATGGCGCTGTCCAGGAGGATTAAATGGATCGTCGTACTTTATCGCTTGCACTCGCCGCGTCTCTTACCAGCGCCCTCGCAATATCAACGGCGCCGGCGTCCGCTCAAGACTCGAGCCGCGAACGTTGCTTCGGCGTTTCGCTGAAGGGCCAGAATGATTGCGCCGCAGGAGCGGGAACCACATGTGCGGGCACGTCGACTGTAGATTACCAAGGCAACGCGTGGAAATACGTCGCCAAGGGAACGTGCGAAAAAATGGCGTCCAAGACGTCAACTAGCGGCTTTGGTCAGCTTAAGGAATTTCGCGCGAAGCGCAGCTGACGTCTCTTGACAACTGGCCGCCGCGTGGAGGGGAAAGTTTCAATGACATTGCAAAATCCCGCGACGGCTAACCCAGTCTGTCAAAGCACGCCGGCGCGCACGTGGGCCGGCGTGGGCTTTAAGCCACAGCACTTTCAAGACATCATGGAGAATGCCGGATGCGTGCGCTTCCTTGAAGTGCATGCCGAAAATTATATGGGCGCGGGCGGCATGCCGCACCGCCAATTGACCTTGCTTCGTGAACGCTTTGACCTCTCCGTGCATGGCGTCGGGCTCTCAATTGGCGGACTCGCCCTTGATGATATTCACCTTGATCGCTTGCATAAACTTGTCCGTCGTTACCAGCCCCGCTGGGTGTCGGAGCATCTTGCATGGTCTACGCATGACGGCGTTTTCTTCAACGATCTCTTACCCCTTGCCTATGACAATGCTGCGCTGACGCGTGTCGTTAGCCACCTCGGGCGTGTTCAGGATCGGCTTGGTCGCCAAATCCTTCTCGAAAATCCGTCCACTTATGTCGCGTTCGAGTCGAGTACATGGGATGAGGTGGACTTCATTCGCGAAGTCACGCACCGGGCAGGGTGTGATCTGTTGCTCGACATCAACAACGTGCAGGTCTCGTGCGTCAATCACAGTCGTGATCCGCTTGTATATTTGAATGCATTTCCGCTGGAGCGCGTTCGAGAGATTCATCTTGGCGGATATGCAACCGATGACGTGCCGGGAGAGCCGCTTCTGATAGACGCTCATGATCGCCCCGTTCAACCCGATGTGTGGCGCCTCTATGCGCATGCGCTAAAAATAGGCGGCCCTGTTTCAACTCTGATCGAATGGGATAATGATGTGCCGGATGCGCATACGCTTTTCGAAGAGGCCGCTAAGGCTGATGCGCTCCTCGCTGATGTGATCAACGAAAGGAGCGCTGCATGATGGATTTCGCCGCCTTCGCAAACGGCATCAGCCAATCCGACGCGACGCCAAAGGGCTTGATTGCGTCGAATGATTTCATTTCATTGCAGCGTTTCAACGTTTATCGTAACAACGTCGCAGTGTCGCTGGTCGAAGCCCTCTGCACAAATTATCCGGTCTGCCGGCAAATTGTTGGGGACGATTTCTTTCGCGCCATGGCGCGCATTTATGTAGCTTCGAACAAGCCGTCCTCGCCCATAATGCACCTATATGGCAGAGATTTTTGCAATTTTATAGATTGCTTTCAGCCCGCCTCATGTACGCCATATCTGGCTGACGTCGCCCGTCTCGAGGCTGCGCGCGTGAGCGCATATCATGCGCAGGATTACTTACCGCTTCTGAGCGCGGATTTCGCCGCGCTTGATCCGGAGCGGCTTGCAAATTTGCGTATAACTCTGCATCCGGCGGCACGTATCGTGCGTTCAAACTTCGCCATTGTCTCCGTGTGGGGCGCACACCAAGGCGCGCAGTCCGTTGAAAATATCGATCCATTTACGGCGGAAGATGCGCTTGTTACGCGTCCGAACTTGCACGTTGAAACCAGTCTGCTGCCGCCCGGCGGCGCGGAATTACTGGAAAGCCTCGCACGGGGCGGCGTGCTTGCAGAGGCTGCGGCGCAATCATGCTTGTCGTCGTCAGAGTTTAACCTGGCTCAGGTTTTAAACGTTCTGATTTCAACCGGCGCCGCCTGCTTATTCACGTACGATGATGGAGATTAACAATGAGCGCTTTAGAAAATGCAGGAGGCGCCGCCACGTCCCGTGAGACTCAATGGCCATTTATGCGCGCCCTTGGCCTGCTTGATCGCGTCTTCGCACACATCCCTCAAGATCTACTGGCGGCGCTTGCCAGATTCTCCATCGCCGCAGTGTTCTGGAAGTCTGGACAAACGAAGGTCGATAACTTCTCCATAGACATTATTGACGGGCGTTTCAGCGTGGGCGTTCCTCGCTTTGCCGAAGCGACGATTGACCTATTCAAGGAGGAGTATCGACTGCCGATACTTCCGCCGGAGCTTGCGGCTTTCGCCGCTACCGTTGCCGAACACGTCTTTCCGGTTTTAATCCTACTGGGTCTCGCGACGCGGTTATCCGCCTTCGCATTGCTGATAATGACATTGGTCATCCAGATCTTTGTTTATCCGGGCGCCTATGCGCTGCATGGTGTGTGGGCAGTATGTCTCCTCTATCTGATGAGGGAAGGCGCCGGTCGCGCCTCGCTTGATTATCTGATTCATAGGCGCGCCTAATTACATTATGGTGCAGCAACAAACTAGCCCGGCTCGCTAACGAGCCGGGCCCTTCTGGCTTTATGTGTCGTGCTGGATCTTTAGCGTACGCCCATGCCTGGACTGCTACCTGCACCCGGCACGGTGCCCGTCGCCATGTCGCTTTGAAGCCCCGATCCAGACAGCGCGATCACGTGGAGATCGTCCAGCTTGCCGCGAACCATGGAGATATTCTCGACCGTCTTCGCTTCGCGGAACCCTTTCTGCTGCATTCCGCTCAGGTCCGAGGCGGACAGAGAAACAGAGTCGTCGCCGTCGAAGTCTTCCGGTCCGACCAGCACCAGCAAAGGCTGGCCGGTCGAGCTGCGGGCCTGAACGACTTTGCCATTGAGTTGCGAAGTGTCGCTCATGCCAATCTTGTCAAGGTGCTCCTTGAGCCGATCTATTTCAGGCTTGCTGCTCTGCGCTTGCCCACCGGTTCCGAGCCAGCCCTGCTCCGCGGAAAGCGCGAGTATGGCCTTATCGTCGAGTTCGCCCCGCACTGCGGTCGTGCCGTCAATGAACTCAATGTTCGTGAAAGCGGCCTGGGTCAATTGCCCGCGCACCTTATCTTGGCTGAAGCCGCTCGGCGACTCGTCACCCTCGAAATTTTCGGGCCCGATGATGAAGAGAACCGTGTGTCCTTCCGGGTTTTGGGCGCGAACGAGTTCGCCCCTGAATTCCTTCCGGTTTTCTACGTTGATCTCGCCGAGCCGATCCTTGATTTTGCCGGCATCCACAGACCTGCTCTGGGCCGGAGCGCCGGTTGCGGGAGCGCCCGTCTGAGCCGATGCCGGTCCTGCTACCAGCATGCCAAGTACGATGGCCGAGACAGACAAATAAGTAGTCGGTTTCATAATTAACTCCAGCTTGGATTTCTTGGGATAGCCGCTCCACAATCCTTGACGGGGCTGTTCGGCAGCAGTTCGCCCGCGACGGAGAGTGCTCCGTCTCAACGGGCTTGCCGATCAACACCTCTCCGTATGAATAGTTCCAGTGACTTGTTGCCAAGTCATGCAGGTTCATCAGTCGAAATGACTGAGCCTATAATAAAAATTATACTAAGACATTCCTGCTTAAACAGAACTTTGACCCAACGTGCGAAAGAGTACAAAATTTCAGGAGGAAGTTGTGATGAGCCACGTTGCCAAATCATTGTGCATATACTGCTTGCTGCGATGCTCTGGTTCACGTGTTGCTGACGTGTTTAGAAGCGCAGAATTGAGCTTGTCTTTGCACGTTCATTTGGTAGAAATATCTATAAACAAACTACGCGAAAGGAGATCAGGCGATGCTAAAATGGGCTGCTATTTTCGCGATCGTCGCGCTTGTGCTCGCAGTTCTCGGCTTTGGTGGACTTGCCGGAGCCTTTATCGACATCGCGATGATTCTATTCTGGATCGCGCTCATCATTGCTGTCGCGTTCGCGGTTCTCGGTTTTGTTGCGTACCGAAAAATTACTTAGGCGCCCGCTTATCCTTGAAGAACGCGCGCAATAAATCGGCGGCTTCGGTTTCCCGGATGCCGCCGTAAACTTCGGGCGCGTGGTGACATGTGGCCTGCGCGAAGAAGCGTGGGCCATGCTCCACCGCGCCGCCCTTGGGATCGTCCGCCGCAAAATACAGCCTGCGGATGCGAGCGAAGGAAATGGCGCCTGCGCACATCGCGCAGGGCTCCAGCGTCACGTAAAGATCGCAGTCGATCAGCCGCTCCGAGCCGATGGCCTGCGCCGCCGCGCGCAACGCCAACATTTCCGCGTGGGCTGTGGGGTCGCGGTCCTGAAGCGTGCGGTTGCCGGCTGATGCGATCACGCGGCCGTATTTCGCGATTGCCGCGCCCACCGGGACCTCGCCGCGCACCGCCGCCGCGCGTGCCTCGGCGAACGCCCGCGCCATCGGATCGTCGCTTGCGAGGGTGTCTAGCGGTGAGGGCACGCCCAAAAACCTCTAAAATATGGCCAAAAACAGCGGCAGGTCGTTCGACCTGCGCCGGACACTCTGCTATCAGGACGCCATGACCGACAGAAGTGAAAACGACAAGCCGGGTGAAACGCCGGACGGCGAGCGCATCGCCAAGGTGATGGCCCGCGCTGGACTCTGCTCCCGCCGCGATGCGGAGCGTTGGATAACCGACGGCCGCGTGAGCGTGAACGGGCGCGTTCTGGACAGCCCCGCCTTCAACGTAACCGAGCAAGACCAGATCAACGTCGACAATCGCCCGATCGCCGGGCGCGAGCGCACGCGATTGTTCATGTTTCACAAGCCCCGCGGCACCGTGACGACCGATCACGACCCGGAAGGGCGCAACACAATTTTTGACGTCCTGCCCGACGGATTGCCAAGGCTCGTCACCATCGGACGCCTCGACATCAACACCGAAGGTCTGCTGCTTCTCACCAACGACGGGGGCTTGGCCCGCGTGCTCGAATTGCCTTCAACGGGCTGGCTGCGCCGCTATCGTGTGCGCGCTCATGGCGATGTTAATCAGGCCCAACTGGATGCGCTTGCTTCGGGCGTCGTCATCGAGGGCATTGAATATCGCGGCATCGAGGCGAAGGTCGACCGTGTGCAGGGCGCCAACGTGTGGCTCACCATGGGGCTGCGCGAGGGGAAGAACCGCGAGATCAAGCGCGTTCTGGAGCATCTCGGGCTTTCCGTAAACCGCCTCATTCGCGTGTCCTACGGCCCGTTCCAGTTGGGCGAACTGGAAGAGGGCGCTGTCGACGAGGTCAAGACGCGCATTCTCAAGGATCAACTTGGCGAAGTGCTTGCGGCGGAAGCTGGCGTCGATTTCGAGGCGCCGGTCCTCGACACCAAGGATCGCGAAAAGATCGCGCGCCGCCATCCCAACGAAGAGCGTCCGGCCCCGCGTGAACGCAGCGAGCGTGGTGAACGCGGCGCGCGCGGCGGAGAGCGTCCGCAGCGCGGACCCGCCCGGGGCGCCCCGCGCGAGGAGCCCGAGCAGCGGCCAAAGTCCGCGCGCGATCTCATCCCGCGCAATCGCAAGCATGTGTCGCTGATGCGCTCCGAGAAAGCTGAAGCCGGGGCAGGCGAGGGACGCCGCAAGATCGAGCGCAGCGAGACGGCGGATCGCCGCGGGCGCACAGTGCCGGTTGAGCGCGTCATGACTGGCGCGCGCGACGAGGGCAGATCGGGCGGACGAAACGCAAGGCGTTTTGCGCAGGAGCGTGACGGCGGCGAAAGATCAATGCGCCGTAACGACAAAGACAGGTCCGTGTCCGGGCCGGCGGCTGAGGGGCGCGGTAATTGGCGAAAGGCGGAGGCGGGCAGTGGCGCGCGTCCCGATTCGCGTGGCCCGCGCGCTGAAGGCGGCGGACGCCCCTGGGCGCCGCGCAACGACGCGACGGATCGACGCGAGCGGCCGGAGGGTGGCCGCCGCTTTGAGCGCACCGAGCGTCCCGGCGCAGGGGATCGTCCTCCCCGGAAGGATTTCGGAGATCGCCCGCCGCGCAAGGATTTTGGCGAGCGTCCGGCGCGCAAGGATTTTGGCGACCGTCCGGCGCGTGCCGGGGGTGGCGACCGTCCTGCGCGTCGTGACTTCGGAGATCGTCCTGCCCGCAAGGACTTCGGTGATCGCCCGCCGCGTAAGGATTTTGGCGAGCGTCCGGCGCGTGCCGGGGGTGGCGACCGTCCTGCACGTCGTGACTTCGGAGATCGTCCTCCCCGCAAGGACTTCGGTGATCGCCCGCCGCGCAAGGACTTCGGCGACCGTCCGGCGCGTTCGGAAGGTGGCGACCGTCCTGCGCGTCGTGATTTCGGTGATCGCCCACCCCGCAAGGACTTCGGCGACCGTCCTCCCCGGAAGGACTTCGGAGATCGTCCGCCGCGCAAGGATTTCGGTGATCGCCCGCCGCGTACCGAGGGTCGTGGCGAGGGGCGCCCGGGTAAGAGCTTCGGCGCGAAAAGCTTTGGCTCCAAGCCAGGCGGCAAGGGGCCGGGCGCCGGCGGGCCCGGGGGTGGCGCAGGTCCTGTGGGTGGCGCAGGTCGTTCGGGCGGATCAGGTCGTTCGGGCGGCGGAAAGCCGGGTGGTCGTTCTGGCGGAAAGCCGGGCGGACGGCCGGGCGGCTCACGCCCGCCGCGTTAAGGGCTAAGCCGTGCGCATCGTGGGCGGTGAATATCGCGGCCGTGTCCTCACAGGGCCATCGTCGATGGCGGTGCGTCCTACGTCGGACCGGCTGCGCGAGAGCTTGTTCAACATCCTTGCGCATGGCTACGGCGAGTTGCTCGAAGGCGGCCGGGTGATCGACCTTTTCGCCGGCACCGGCGCGCTGGGGCTCGAAGCGCTTTCACGGGGGGCGCGCTTTGCGCTGTTCGTTGATGACGGGGCGGAGGCGCGCGCGTTGTTGCGCGCCAACGTCGACGCGCTGGGCGTCGGCGGTCGCACAAAAGTCTTCCACCGGGACGCAACAAAACTTGGGGCTGCACCGGCGGGCGAACCTTTTACGATTGCGTTTCTGGATCCTCCCTATGGACACGAACTTGCGCCGCGCGCCCTCGCCTCGCTGCGCGACGGGGGGTGGCTCGAGCCCGGAGCGCTTGTTTTGGTTGAAGAAGCCGCCGATGCGCAGCTAGAGCCGCCTTCGGGCTATGAGGCGATTGAGCGCCGCGCCTATGGCGACACTCAGGTTCTTTTCCTTCGTCACGTGAAGGCCTGATAAACTCGCCCCATGGAATGGCGCGACGAAGGCCTCATCATTGGTGTCCGGCGGCATGGCGAGAGCAGCGCCATCGTCGAGCTGATGACGCGCGCGCATGGCCGCCACCTCGGCATTGTGAAAGGGGGGCGCTCACGGCGCATGCAGCCCGTTTTGCAGCCGGGCAACAGCGTTGGCGTCGTCTGGCGCGCACGGCTTGAAGAACATCTGGGCGTCTACGCCATCGAGCCGCTGCGCCAACGCGCGGCCGCCTTGATGGAGTCCGGGCTCGCGCTTTCCGGCGTCAATCTCATAGGCGCGTGGCTGCGTTTTCTGCCAGAGCGCGATCCTCATGAGCTCCTGTTTGATATGGTCGAGGCGCTCAGCGATCATCTGCCCGATGCGCGACTTGCGCCTGCGTTGATGGCGCGCTTTGAGCTGGCGGTTCTCTCCGAACTCGGTTTCGGGCTTGACCTGGAGCGTTGCGCGGTCACTGGGGCTGTGGATGATCTTGTGTGGGTTTCTCCGCGCACGGGCCGCGCCGTCAGCCGATCCGCGGGCGAGCCTTACGCCGACCGCCTCATTCCGCTGCCAGAGTTCCTGCGCGACGACGGGTTGCTTCGGCAGGCGGGAAGCCACGAAATTGCGAAAGCTTATCAACTGACGGGCTATTTTCTCGAGCGTGATGTGCTTGCGCCGCGCGGGCTCAAAGAGCCGCAGGCGCGTCGCACATGGCTTGAGAAGTCGGGGCTGGCAAAGTCGGACGCGATCTAGAAGATTGATTTCTCAAGTTTTTCTAATGCAGACGAACCGTGAGCCCCGGCTTCGGTGCAAACTGTAATTTGTCGCTTGAAATCAAGTTTGGCTTCGGTTCGAATGTTTCGGCCTCAGGTTGGACGGACCCTGCTGAGGCTTGATTACGAAAATAGTTAGTGTTGCCTGCTTGCTACAGCAACGATTGACCGGGTAGTGTTATAAAATAAATCAAAAATAAGGCTCAGGTCTAAACTGAGTTTCCAGATGTAGTTTGTAACCAGAGTTTATCAATGGAGTTGGAATGCTGGCATAGTGCCGCAAAAACAAAGGATTTATCACATGTCGACTCGTGCGCTTGCATTAGGTTCTGTAACTTCATTAGCGCTTTTGGCGAGCGGCGCTCTCGCCGCCGATCTGCCGATCCGCAGTCCGGCTCCCGCGCCGGCCCCTGTCTTTGTAGCCGCTCATAGCTGGACTGGCCTTTATCTGGGTGTAAACGCAGGTTATGCTTGGGGTAGACACAATAACCAGCTGACGGTCCCTGCTACAGTTAATGGCGTTGCCAACGCTATTGTCCCGGGCGCTGCGGCAGAGTGGCTGATCCAAGGCAATGGCAATCACCGTTCCGATGGATTCACCGGCGGTCTTACGCTCGGCTATAATTACCAAATGGGCGCTTTCGTTTGGGGTGTTGAGGCCGATCTCTCCTACCTTGGTCTTTCGGGCAACCGCCTCACCGGCGGCGCGGCAAGTCCGTTTGGTATCCGTGTCAACGATGTCGTCGACTCAGACTGGTTCGGCACCGCTCGCATTCGTCTGGGCTTTGCAGCCGGCAGTGCCCTTTTCTATGTCACGGGTGGCGCGGCTCTCTCCGATATTTCTGTCAGCCGGCTTAATGACAATACAGTTGACGGCTGCCCGCCTGTGGGCGGTGGTTTCGGCCGTTGCCATCAGGGAAAGTCTAAATTCGACTTCGGCTGGACGTTGGGTGGCGGTATGGAATACGCTTTCACCAACAACTGGTCAACAAAACTTGAATACCTTTATGCTGACTTCGGACGCGAAAGATATCGCACAATTAGTGCAAGCTTTCCCGGCCAGGGATTGGATAACTCTCACCGCACGCGATTGCATATCGTGCGCGCCGGTTTGAACTATCGCTTTGGCGGGCCCGCTGCTCGCCCCGTTGTCGCCGCCTATTAAGACAATCACTTAGAAGGGGACGATTGAGCGCCGCGCCTGTAGCGATACTCAGTCCTCTCCCTTCGTCACGTGAAGGCCTTCGTCGCTCCTGGAATGGCGCGACGAAGACGTCATTTTGGTGTCCCGCGGCATGGCGAGAGCAGCGCCATCGTCGAGTTGATGACGTGTGCGCAAGGCTTGAAGGACATTTGGGAGCCTGTCCATCAAGCCGCTGCGCCAGCGCGCGGTCGCATTGATGGAGTCCGGCTCGCGCTTTCTGGCGTCAATCTTGTGCGCGCGTGGCTGCGTTTCTGCCAGAGGCGATTCTCACGAACTCCTGTTTGATATAATTGGGGCGCTCAGCGATCACTTGCCCGATGCGCGTCGTGCGCCTGCGTTGATGGCGCGTTTTGAGCGCGCGTCTCTCCGAACTCGGTTTCGGTCTTAATCTGGAACGCTGCGCGGTCACTGGGGCTGTGGATAATCTTGTGTGGTTCTCTCCGCGCACGGGCGGCGCCGTGAGCCGATCCGCGGGCGAGCCATACGCCGACCGCCTTATTAAGCTGCCAGAGTTCCTGTGTGATGACGGGTTGCTTCTACAGGCGGGAATAGTCACGCAATTGCGAAAGCTTATTAACTGACGCGCTATTTTCTAGAGCGTGATGCGCTTGCGTCGCAAATGGCTGGAGAAGTCGGGCGCAACTTAGGCAATTGTTTATCAAGTATATTCTTTATGGGGGCGTCGGTTCGAATCTTTCGGTCCCACGTTGCCAAATGGACCTCGCAGTGGCTTAACTAAGAAATAGTTAGTGTTGCCTGCTTGCTACAGCGACGGTTGACCTACAGTGTTATAACAACCTATCAAAAATAAGGTTCGGCCTAAACGGAGTGTTATGGGTAGTTTGTAGATGAACGTTTATCAACGGAGTTGGAATGTCGGCATATTGCCGAAACAACAAAGGATTTCTCAGATGTTAACTCGTGCGCTCGCATTAGGTTCTGTAACTTCGTTAGCCCTTCTGGCGGGCGGCGCTCTCGCCGCCGATCTGCCGGTCCGCGCTCCGGCTCCCGCGCCTGTCTATGCGCCCGTCTTTACGTGGACCGGTTTCTATGTCGGCGTGAACGGTGGATACGGTGGCGACAAGTTCCAGTATCCCTATGGTGGAGACATCTTCGGCATCGCTTACAGCGGCAAACCGTCGATCACGTCCAGCGGCGCCCTTTTCGGCGCGCAGATCGGTTACAATTGGCAGTTTGCAAACCGTTGGGTCATCGGCGTCGAGGCCGACTATCAATGGTCGAACATTGAAGGCCAGGTGAATATCAACGGGGCAGTCGTCGGGTTCGGCAACGCAAATGTGACGGCCGGTAGCGAAGTAACAAGCTTCGGCACTATCCGTGCCCGCCTTGGCTATGGCTGGGATCGCGCGTTGCTCTATGTCACCGGCGGCTGGGCCTACGGTAGGGTCGACAGCGCAGGCGCCGTTGCGCTCTGCCCTGCTGGTGGTGGGGCGTGCTTCGGCGGTGGCCTGTCGCGGGGCACCACGCACAATGGCTGGGTGGCCGGCCTTGGTCTCGAATATGCGCTGACCAACAACCTCAGCTTCAAGACCGAGTATCTGTACGTGGATCTTGGCGACAAAAATCTGTATTCGGCTGTTTACCCGGGCATTCGCTCGTCAGCCAATCTCGATGTCGAGACGCGCTTCCACGTCGTGCGCGCCGGCTTGAACTATCGCTTCAATTGGGGCGCCGTCTCCGGTCCGGTCGTCGCGGCCTACTAAGGTCGGTTCGTCGGAACGCAACAGAAGCCCGGTCGCAAGGCCGGGCTTTTTCGTTGCCATCGTTCAGAATCAGAAAGCCCGGCACAGGGGCCGGGCTCTCCATTGCCGATCGATCTCTGGCCGAGATTCGTCGGCGCTACCGTGAATTCGATTCGGTCAGCGGTCGAGGTCGCAAACCTGGCGCATCTCGATTCGCGAAATGCTGTAGCCCTCATCCAGCGACACCGGAATAGTGCGACAAATGCCGGTGGCCTCTTCGCGCGCTTCCACTTTGGTGGACCCGGGCGTCATCAAAAGAACCATTGCGCCGAGAAGGCCGAGGGCGAGTGTGGTGGCGAAGAGGATGCCGGACATTTTCAAAGCCATCTGCTTGCCCATCTGCTTGCTCATTGCTCCTGTTTCTCTTTTTGCCACACGCTGGGCCGTGTTGATGTGCGCAGTCACACAACGCCGCGCCCGCGCTAAATGATCCCAACCCATCAAATGTTATGTGCGCTCTCTTTAAAAAGCGTTCGATGCGTCCGCTAGTGCGGATGGGCAACACGCAGGCCTAATTCAGCGCTATCCCCAGTTGAGTACGAAACAAGAACTTGCAGCGGCGTGATCGCTCATGTAACCCGCTTTCATGGGAAAAAATGTGACGCCGCCGCCGCCGCCCCGCGAACCCGTGGGCGAAGTCGTCAACCTTCGCGATGCGCTGGAGGAGCGTTACCTTGCGTACGCGTTGTCCACCATTATGGGCCGCGCGCTGCCTGACGCGCGCGACGGGCTGAAGCCGGTTCACCGCCGCATTCTGTACGGCATGAACATCCTGCGGCTGGATCCGGGCTCGCCTTTCAAAAAAAGCGCGAAGATTGTCGGCGACGTGATGGGCTCGTTCCATCCCCATGGCGATCAGGCGATTTACGACGCGCTGGTGCGGCTGGCTCAGGACTTTTCGTCCCGCTATCCGCTCGTCGACGGGCAGGGCAATTTCGGCAACATCGACGGCGATTCGGCGGCGGCCTACCGCTACACGGAAGCGCGCATGACGGACGTCGCGCGCCTTCTGCTGGAGGGTATCGACGATGACGCCATCGACTTCCGCGAAAATTATTCAGGCGACCAGAAAGAGCCGATCGTTCTTCCGGCGGCCTTCCCGAATCTGCTCGCCAATGGGTCAACCGGCATCGCGGTTGGCATGGCGACCTCGATTCCGCCACACAACGTCGCCGAGCTTTGCGACGCGGCGCTCTATCTGATCTCCAATCCCAAGGCGAACACCGACCAATTGCTCGCTTTTGTGCAGGGCCCTGATTTCCCCACGGGCGGCGTCATCATCGACACGCCCGAACAGATCGCCGAATCATATCGCACCGGCCGCGGCTCGTTCCGTGTGCGCGCGCGCTGGGGGAAGGAAGACGGCGGACGCGGCACATGGAACGTCGTCGTCACCGAAATTCCGTTCATGGTGCAAAAAAGCCGCCTCATCGAGAAGCTGGCGGAGCTGATTGACGAAAAGAAACTGCCGCTCGTCGCCGAGGTGCGCGACGAATCGGCAGAAGATGTGCGCGTTGTCATCGAGCCGCGCTCGCGCACCGTCGATCCCGCAGTGATGATGGAATCCCTGTTCCGGTTGTCGGAACTCGAGAGCCGCATTCCGCTCAACATGAACGTGCTGGTCGAAGGCGTCGTGCCGCGCGTCGTTGCGTTGCACGAAGCGCTGAAGCAATGGCTCGACCATCGTCGCAATGTGCTGGTGCGCCGGTCGCGCAATCGTTTGGGCGAGATCGAGCGTCGCCTCGAAGTTCTCGCCGGAATGCTGATCGCCTATCTCAATCTTGATGAGGTGATTCGCATCATCCGCGAGGTGGACGAAGCGAAGGACGCGCTGAAGGCGCGCTTCAAACTCACGGACCTGCAAGCCAATTACATCCTCGATACGCGGCTGCGCTCGCTGCGCCGACTCGAGGAAATGCAGATCAAGACCGAAAACGACGCGTTGAGCAAGGAAAAGGCCGAGCTTGAAGCGCTCGTGGCTGACGAATCGAAGCAGTGGAACACGATCAAGGGCCAGGTGCGCGACCTGAAGAAGAAATTCGCCGCCGATTCGCCGATGGGCAAGCGGCGAACTTCATTTGAAATTGCGCCCCATACGTCTGATCTCGATCTCACCGAGGCGATGATCGAGCGCGAACCTGTCACCATCGTCGTCAGTCGCAAGGGCTGGATTCGTGCGCTGAAAGGGCATCAGCAAGATCCGTCGGCGCTCACCTTCAAGGGCGACGACGCGCTGCTCACGTCGTTCCACGCGGAGACGACATCGAAGGTTCTGCTGTTGGCGAGCAACGGTCGCGTGTTCACGCTTGAGGCCTCAAAATTGCCCGGCGGGCGCGGCTTTGGCGAGCCAGTGCGCCTCATGGCCGACATGGATGAGGGCGCCGATGTCTTTGCCGTGTTCATCTACACGCCGGGCGCGAAGATGCTGATTTGCTCCACGGATGGGCGTGGCTTTGTCGCGCCGCAGGACGAGATGATCGCGGGCACGCGCAAAGGCAAGGGGCTTCTCAACGTGGATGCGGGGTCGAAGGTCGCGACCATTGCGCCCGTGGACGGCGATCACGTCGCCATCGTTGGCGAAAATCGTAAGCTGCTCGTCTTCCCGCTCGATCAGGCGCCGGAAATGGCGCGGGGCAAGGGCGTCCGCCTGCAAAAGTACAAGGACGGCGGCGTCGCGGACGTGCGCGTGTTTGCGATGGCCGATGGCCTGACCTGGAAGGACAGCGCCGGCCGCACGTTTACGGTCGCCAAAGCCGATCTCAAGGACTGGATTGGCAACCGCGCCGAGGCGGGCCGCCTGCCGCCAAAGGGCTTCCCGAAGAACAACAAGTTCACGGGGTAAGGAGAACGCCTGCGGGGGCCCTGATTAGTCAAAAACCTCAGCGCCCGTAACTTTCCCAGCCATCCAGCCCGAGGCGCTGTTGGGGCGTGAAGCGGGCCTTGTAGGCCATCTTGCGCGAGCCTTCTACCCAATAGCCAAGATAGAGGTGCGGCAGGCCGAGCTTCTTGGCGCGCGCGATGTGATCGAGGATCATGTAGGTGCCAAGCGAACGCTCGGCCGCCAGTTCAGGATCATAAAACGAGTAAACCATCGACAGACCGTCAGCCAGAACGTCGGTCAGGCACATCGCCTTGAGCGGGCCTGCTCCGCGTCCGTTGATCGCAGTGTCCGGCCCGCGGCCGCGATACTCCACGATTCGCGTTTCAACGTGGCTGTCCTCGATCATCATCGTGTAATCAAGAACGTTCATGTCCGCCATGCCGCCGTCTCGATGTCTGGAATCGAGATAATGGCGAAACAGCGAGTATTGCTCCGAGGTCGGCCGTGCGGGCAGGGTTTCGCCCACGAGATCGGCATTGGCGTCGAGCACGCGGCGCATGTTGCGGCTGATCGTGAACTCGTTGACGAGAACGCGCACGGACACGCAGGCGCGGCACTGCTCACAAGCGGGCCGGTAGGCGATCGTCTGCGAGCGGCGAAAGCCGCTTTCCGTCAGCGCATTGTTAAGCGCGACTGCGCGGCGACCCACGAGATGGGTGAATACCTTTCGCTCCTGCTTGCCCGGCAGGTAAGGGCAGGGGGAAGGCGAGGTCAGGTAGAATTGCGGCGCGTCGCGCGGTTCGCTCGTCACGCTTTAATTCTCCGGGTGCGCTGCGAAGTGGAAAACAGAATAGCACTCTGCGCGCAGGCCTCAAGGACCACAGTAAAACACTGTCTCAGCGCGCCGCCCGCCGCGTGACGACAACGCTTGCGAGAATGTCATGCAGGCAACGCTTGTTGCGCGCAACCAGCGACACCAAAAGGATAAACGGCGTCAGCATTGTCCAGGACAGGTAAAAGAGAACGGCATGCACCGCGGCGTAGATGAAGGGCACGCGATGCCCGTCCGCCAGCCGCATCTCGAGGTCCATCATCCGCATGCCAGGCGTCGCCATATTCGCGCCCGAGATGGTCATGCCGTTGTAGAAAAGGGCGACCACCGGATACAAAAAAGGAATTGCCAGCCACGACAGGCCGAACGTCAGAATGCCCAGCACCAGCAGCAACATGAAGGCGATGGCCACGATGATTGTGATGAAGATCAGATCGAAAAGGATCGCGAGCATCCGCCGCGTGCGCACGCCATCCAGTGCGCGGGCGGGCAATTCGCCGAGCGGAACGTTGTGGCTGGGCGCTTGGCTGGGCATGGACATGGCGACTCCCGGCGCCAGAGGGGCGCCTGATTCAGAATGTGGCCCCCGGGGCCCGCTGCTGCAAGTGGGCCATAAGATGCAACTGGCCAGAGCCAGCCAATGAATGCTCAAGCTCTTTTGCAGCCGCCAACAGGTTTCGTAAGGCTGCGCGATGTCGCTCCCGCAATCGCGCAGGACGTCCGCTATGCGGGATCGGACAATTTCACCGGCGCGCCGGCGCCTGGCTACGAGGCGGCTGATTGCTGGCTGTTGGCTCCGGTCGCGTTGGCGCTGGCCGGCGTGGCGCAAGACGCTGCGCGCGAAGGACTGCAAATAATCGTCTGGGATGGCTACCGTCCGCAGCGGGCGAGCGATTATTTTCTGCTGTGGTCACAAACCGAAGATGCTTCGCCCTCGGCCGCCCGTTTGCGCGCCGCATATCATCCCAACATCGATAAGCTCGACCTTTTCGCTCGCGGCTTCCTCTCCCGGCGCTCGTCTCATTCGCGAGGATCGGCGGTGGATCTCGGCTTGTTGGACGCAAGCGGCGCCCTGCTCGAATTTGGAACGGGTTTTGACTTCTTCGACGATTTGTCGGGGATTGACTGCCTTGTCGTGACGGAGGCCGCTCAGGCCAATCGTAGACTGCTGCGCAGGCTTATGGAGGCGCGGGGGTTTAAGAACTACCCGCCCGAGTGGTGGCACTTCAGCTTTCCTGTCGCAGACGATACGCAGCTGCTCGACGCGCCTATTCGCTGAGAGAAGCAACTGAGCCTTTGCGTCGCGGCTGCCGGCGCCCACATAATAAGGACGCGGCGCGCAAGCCGCTTCAGGATAAGCCCATGCCTTGGTCGCTCACGCTCGGACGCATTGCCGGCACGGCAGTTCGCATTCACGTCACGTTCCTGCTGTTGCTCGCATGGATCGGCTACGCCGCCTTTCAGAGCGGAGGCTCGCAGGCGGCGGTGAGCGGCGTCGTCTTCATCGTGCTGCTGTTCGCCTGTGTGCTGGCGCATGAGTTCGGCCACATTACGATGGCGCGCCGCTTCGGCATCGCGACGCCGGACGTGACGCTGTTGCCTATCGGGGGCGTCGCCGCGCTTGAGCGCATGCCTACGAAGCCGCGCGAGCAATTGCTCGTCGCCCTCGCGGGCCCTGCGGTCAATGTCGTCATCGCCGCGGTCCTTTTGCTCTGGCTGTGGCTCGCCGCCGATACAGAGACGCTGGCGCGCGGTATGAGCCGGGTCGAAGATCCCAATGTCAGCCTCATCGCGCGGCTGGCTGCGGCCAATGTTGTGCTCTTCGTGTTCAACCTCATTCCGGCTTTTCCGATGGATGGCGGGCGCGTATTGAACGCCGTCCTCGCCATGCGGATGGACAAAAACCGCGCGCTGCAGATTTCCGCGCGCATCGGTCAGATCATGGCCTTCGTGTTCGGCTTCCTCGGCCTCGCCAACGGCGCGCCGCTACTCGTCTTTATCGCGATCTTCATCTACCTCGCCGCCTCAGCCGAAGCGCAGTCGGGCACGCTGGAGAATATGACAAGCAGTCTCCATGTCGCCGATGCGATGGAGACGCGCTTCGCCGTCGTTCCGGTTGACGCCACGATCGGCGATGCAGTCAACATACTGCTCGCCACAGGCCAGCATGAGTTTCCCGTTGTGGACGCCTTTCGCAAGCCGGTCGGGCTTCTCACGCGCGACGCGCTGATCGCTGCGCTGCGCGCGTCGGGAGACGCTGCGCCAATCACGCAGGCTCTAGCGGAGGCGCCGCCAAGTCTTCGCCGCCGCGACAAACTTGATGACGGCGTGCGCGAAATGAACCGCCTGCGCGCTCCGGCCATCAGCGTTGTCGATGAAGATGGCGCTGTTGTTGGCCTTCTGACCATGCAGAACGTCGCTGAAATGCTCATGATCCGTGGCGCGAATCCGGAATGGACGTTCAAGCGCGCGCGCTGAACTGAACCATCCGGTACACTGCTGCGTTATCGCTTACTCACCACAAGTTGGAGTCAGCGATGCGCTTGTTATTTGGAATCATTGTCGGCGCCGCGTTGACCATCGGCGGCGCCTGGATCATCGATCAGCGCAACATCGGCAGTCTTGAAGGACCATTCGTCAACTGGGAGCGTGTCGAGAGGGGCTGGCACAACCTGCGCGATGGGACGCGTGAACAGATTCGGCGCATTACCGGCTGATGGAGATCACGCGCCTTTTTGTAGCTTCTCCGCCACAAACGGGGCGAAATAGGTGAGGATGCCGTCGCAGCCCGCGCGCTTGAACGCGATGAGACTTTCAAACATCGCCTTGTCGCGATCCAGCCATCCGCGCTCGACCGCCGCCATGATCATCGAATATTCTCCAGACACCTGATAGGCGAACGTCGGCGCGCCGAATTCGTCTTTCACACGCCGGCAGATGTCGAGATAGGGCATGCCGGGTTTCACCATCACCATGTCCGCGCCCTGTTCGAGATCGAGCGCGACTTCGCGCAGCGCCTCGTCTGAATTGGCAGCATCCATTTGATAGGTGCGCTTGTCGCCGCGCAGGAAGCCGCCAGAGCCAACAGCCTCGCGGAACGGTCCATAGAAAGCGGATGCGTACTTGGCCGCGTAGGACATGATTTGCACGCCCTCAAAGCCGTTGGCGTCCAGCGCCTGGCGAATGGCGCCGATGCGCCCGTCCATCATGTCGGAGGGAGCGACGATGTGGCAGCCCGCGCGCGCCTGGTTAAGCGCCTGCTTCACGAGCGCCTCCACCGTTTCATCGTTGATGATGTCCTCGCCGCGCATCAGCCCGTCGTGCCCATGACTGGTGTAGGGGTCCAGTGCGACGTCGGTCATGATGCCGATCTCGGGCGCGGCTTTTGCGATGGCGCGGCACGCGCGGCAGACAAGGTTGTTCTCGTTAAACGCTTCCTTGCCGGTTTCATCGCGCAGCGAGGCGTCCGTGTTGGGAAACAGCGCCAGCGCGGGGATGCCAAGCGCCTGCGCGCGTGCAGCCTCCTTCGCGGCCTCGTCGATGGTGAGGCGCTCGACGCCCGGCATGGAGCCGACAGGCTCGCGGCGGTTTTCGCCGTCGATGATAAAGATCGGCCAGATCAGGTC
Source organism: Beijerinckiaceae bacterium (assembly GCA_030684835.1). GTDB lineage: Bacteria > Pseudomonadota > Alphaproteobacteria > Rhizobiales > Beijerinckiaceae > Terripilifer. Next base: position 14,414 of record JAUXWZ010000196.1, on the reverse strand, counting down.
ATTTGTTGTCAGGACATTCTCGCGTACGAGTCGCCGCGTCCATTCGGACTGCCGCAGGCGCCGGGGCCGATGCGTAAGGTCGAGACTCGCCATGTTTCCGACACTCCTGTATTCCATCGCTCGATAGCATGATCGGGCCGAAATGTCGGCTCGTCAGGCGCACTCGCGCCACTTGCATGCGAGCGCCGCTTGCATGTCAGCATGATTTGCATGTCAGCGCCGCCTGCATGCCAACAAGGCAGATTTCGCTTGATGACCCTGCGAGACATCCAGAAATCGGACGGACTCGACAGCGAGGTCATTCTCGTCGGGCCAGAAGCCGAGCGCAAGCGCCGCGCGGCGACCCGCTGGGGCGTCATGCTGGTCGTTTACATGCGGGCCCTCGCGGTGCTCTGGCTGTCCTTCGGCGTGCTCCACTGGGCGGCCATTCTCAGCCCGCACGAGATCCCGTTCGACGCGTTGCCGTTCCGGATTTCCGTCACCATCGCATCCTTTGCCGTCGCCGATCTCGTCGCTGCGGTCGGGCTTTGGCTTGTGGCGCCTTGGGGTGGGGCGCTGTGGCTCGCCACGGCGGCGGGTGAATTGATGGCTGGCGCCTTCGTTGGCGGGGGCTTCGCGCGCGGTCCCATAATGGTCGCCGCCTACGTCGCTCTCATCGCGCTTTACTTCGCGCTCACATGGCTGGCCGCACAAGAGCGCGAGCGCCCCTGACGCCTGCGCGAGCGCCCCTTGATGGCTGCCTTAATCTGTCCGGCGAACGTCTGCGGACGCGCCAGAAAAGGCCATGGCTTAGCTTTGGTGAATGAAAGTTTACTCTATTCTATCAAGCATTTATTCACCGCGCTGCGGATTGCGAAGGTAAACGCGGGATTCATCGTATTGCTTAAACTCGCTTTTATCCGCCATCGGTAATTTAAACCCATAAGACGGCCGCAGAGCCAGGGCGAGACGGGGTGAGTACGATGAACACGGTGACGAAGATGGAAGCTAACACGGTGCGCAATGACAAGCTCGACGCAGTGCGCCCAGTGTATCTGGAGGCGCTCACGCTGGTCGAGCGTTTGCACCGCCGCCTTCTCGATGTGATCAAGGATGAGTTCGACCGCAAGGGTCACACCGAGATCAACTCCGTTCAGGCACTGCTTCTGTACAACATCGGCGACAAGGAATTAACCGCCGGCGAGCTTCGCACCCGCGGTTACTATCTGGGCTCGAATGTCTCCTACAACGTCAAGAAGCTTGTCGAGATGGGTTATCTCCATCACGCCCGCTCGCGCGTTGACCGCCGGGCTGTGCGCATCAGCCTCACGCCCAAGGGCAAGCAGGTTCACGACGCGGTGTCGGCCGTCTACGAGAAGCACGTCAGCACGGTCGAGCAGATCGGCGGCATCCCGGCAGAGGATTTCGAGCGCGTCAATAATGCGCTGGGCAGGCTCGAGCGCTTTTGGACCGACCAGATCCGCTACAAGCTCTGAGGCGCGGTTTCGGCAGGCGGCACTCTGCTTGGGTTAGGCAATTGCCCGATAAGAGCATAGGATGTGGACAGCGTCAGGCGCGCAAACTTGCGCAGGGAGGCCGACGCGTAACGGAAGGGTTAGGTCCATGGCTGAGCTTTCAGAGGCAGACAAGAAAAGTCTATTGGGTGAGGACTGGAAGAAAAAGGCGGCCGAGCTGGACGCTTCGCGCGGGATTACAGATGTCAGCCGTTCTGCCGCCCAAAAGGAAGAAGCGGCAGCAAATTTCATCAAAATCGCGATCGGCGTCGGGTTTGTCGCTTCCCTCATAGGGATCGCGAACTATTTCTCACGCGGCACCCCATACAGCGCCGGGCTGGTAATCAGCTGCGCCGTCATCGTAATCGCTTCGGCTGCAACCGCAACGTGGTTCTGGCGCGACCGTAAGTCCGGCGTTTAGAGGCCGTTGTTAACTCGAAAGCATTCGGCGAGCGTTCGCCACTGAATGTTGCAAAAGGGGCGCACAGCGTCCCTTTTTTTGCACTGCAACAAGCGCAAACAGCTTGAAGCGCCGCGTCGCCACAATCTGGCCGTGCTGTTCGTTCTCTCTCACGCACAATGATGTTATGCGTCCTCAAAGGTTCGTTTACCATTGGTGAACCGTGTGGAGGGCATTGTTTTTGTGAGGCGGCGTCTTCTGATCAGCAGGCACGCCAAACCGTCCCGTAGGGGACGACGCCACGACGACTGGAGCTGAATGTGACTGGATTTACCAAACCGATTTCTCGCCGGACCTTCGCCAAAGGCCTCGCACTCGGGTTTGGCGGCGTCGCCGCCGCGCCGGCGGCGCTGGCGCAGGACGGTCTGTTCGGCAATCAGGCCGAATGGGGGCAACGCTTTGAAAGCGACGGCCGCTTGCGCGTGCAGCGCGCAGTGACGCCGCTGCTGTCGCCGCAGTCCGTACAGAACACAGAAATGGCGATCACTCAGTATCGTCGCATGGCTGACCAGGGCGGCTGGCGCGAAGTGCCCGGCGGCGCGACCCTGAAGCTGGGCGTGCGCGGACCGACAGTCGTCGCCCTTCGCCAGAGGCTCATCTATACGGGCGACCTGGACGCGGGCGTAAATGTCTCGCCGACTTTCGACTCGTTTGTCGAGGCGGGTGTTCGTCGCTTCCAGACTCGTCACGGCATCAATGCAACGGGCGTTGTCGCCAGGCAGACATATCAGGCGCTTAACGTGCCTGTGCAGGAGCGCCTGCGCCAGCTTGAACTCAATCTTGTTCGCCTGCGCGCCTTTGCGGGCAATCTCGGCGCGCGCCATGTGACGATGAATATCCCCGCCGCCGCCATCGAGACGGTTGAGAATGGGCAGATCGTGTCCCATCACACAGCGGGAGTCGGCAAAATCGACCGTCAGTCGCCCGTCATGCAGGCCCGCGCGACCGCTGTGAATTTCAATCCGTTTTGGACTGTCCCTGCATCGATCATCCGAAAGGATCTGATCCCCAAGATGCAGAAGGATCCCAACTATCTGACAGAAAATAAGATCCGCATCTACGATCGCGCGGGGCAGGAAATTCAGCCGAGCCAGGTCAACTGGAACTCGATGGAAGCCACGAGATACATGTTCCGGCAGGATCCGGGCGGCGACGTCAATTCCTTGGGCTTCGTGCGTATCGACATCGCCAATCCTCACGGCGTGTATATGCACGACACCCCGGCCAAGGGCATTTTCGGTGACGATTACCGCTTCGTATCCTCGGGCTGCGTGCGCGTTCAAAACGTGCGCGACTTCGTGAACTGGCTGCTCAAGGACAACGGCGACTGGAATCGCGACCGCATCGACGAAACGATTCGTGGCGGCCAGCGCGTCGACGTGCGGCTTCAGCCTGCGGTCAACGTCTATTGGGTCTACGTGACGGCTTGGGCGTCCGACAACGTTGTGCAGTTCCGCGAGGACATCTATCGCCGCGACGGCTTTGGCGGGGCAGGCCCCGCAGTCGTTGCCTCAGGCGCCGCTGACGACGATCTGTTGCCGCCGTCGCGCTGATCAGCCCACAAGATTGAGAGCGCCCGTCCGGCATTGCCGGGCGGGCGTTTTGCTTTTTCGCTACCGAGCGTCGCAGTCGATGTACCGTTGGCTAGACGCAAAGCCGGGAAGGCATTATCTGACAGACCGGTTTCCGTCCGCGCCAACAAGGGGCGATTCCCCTTGGAGGTCGCCGCACCCCAGAGACGATGATGACCCAGACAGCAGCCGCCAACGCGGTACGATCCAACTCGTTCTTCTCCGCCAGCCTTGCAGAGGCCGATCCCGAGATCGCCCGCGCCATTGATCTCGAACTTGGCCGCCAGCGCGACGAGATCGAGTTGATCGCCTCCGAAAACATCGTTTCCCGCGCCGTGCTGGAGGCGCAGGGCTCGGTGATGACCAACAAGTACGCCGAGGGCTATCCGGGCCGCCGGTATTATGGCGGCTGCCAATTCGTCGACATTGCCGAACAGCTTGCCATCGAGCGCGTCACGCGCCTGTTTGATTGCAAATACGCCAACGTCCAGCCCAATTCCGGCAGTCAGGCCAATCAGGCTGTCTTCCTGGCGCTGCTGCAGCCGGGCGATTCCTTCATGGGCCTCGACCTGGCAGCCGGCGGTCATCTGACCCACGGATCGCCCGTCAACATGTCGGGCAAGTGGTTCAAGCCGATTTCCTATGGTGTTGACCGGCAGACTCTTCGTATCGACATGGACTCTGTTGAAGCTCTTGCGCGCGAACACAAGCCCAAGCTCATCATCGCTGGCGGCTCGGCCTATGCCCGCCATTGGGATTTTGCCCGCTTCCGCGCAATCGCCGACGCGGTTGGCGCTTACTTTCTCGTGGACATGGCGCATTTTGCCGGTCTCGTGGCCGGCGGCGCACACCCTTCGCCGTTCCCGCACGCCCATATCGTCACATCCACGACGCACAAGACGCTGCGTGGTCCGCGCGGCGGCTTGATTCTGTCAAACGACGAGGACATCGCCAAGAAAATCAATTCCGCGATTTTTCCCGGCCTGCAGGGCGGGCCGTTGATGCATGTCATCGCCGCCAAGGCGGTGGCGTTCGGCGAGGCGCTGCGTCCCGACTTCAAGGTTTACGCGAGCGCCATTGTCGAAAACGCCAAGGCGCTTTCCGACATGCTGTCGGGAAAGGGATATGACATCGTCACCGGCGGCACTGACAATCACCTGATGCTTGTCGATCTGCGCTCGAAGAAGGTCACAGGCAAGGCTGCGGAAGCCGCGCTTGGCCGCGCGCACATCACCTGCAACAAGAACGGCGTGCCGTTCGACCCGGAAAAGCCGTTCGTCACGTCGGGCGTGCGCCTCGGCACGCCAGCGGCAACCTCGCGCGGCTTTGGTGTTGTAGAGTTTCGCATGGTGGGCGACCTCGTTGCGGAAACATTGGACGGTCTTTCGGCCAATGGCGAAGCAGGTAATGCGGCGGCGGAAGCCTCGGTTTGCGCCCGCGTGAGCGAGCTGACGAAGCGCTTCCCGATTTATTGAACGGGCAGCGCGCTGTCTCGGTCGGAACTGGGAGGTGGGATGCTCAAGTCAGGACGCGCGTTCTTCCTCGCGCCACGCGCGGCGGAGGCCTGCGGCTAATTTTGTGCGTACTGGTGCGGCCGGATTTAATCCTGCCCGTTGGATGACGAAGGAAAGCAATGCGCTGTCCCTATTGCGGCAGTCTGGATACACAGGTGAAGGATTCGCGGCCGACGGAGGATTCGTCCGCTATCCGCCGCCGCCGCGTGTGCTCGGGCTGCGCAGGGCGTTTCACCACGTTTGAACGCGTTCAATTGCGCGAACTCGTCGTCGTGAAAAAATCCGGTCGGCGCATGCCGTTCGACCGCGACAAGCTTGCGCGTTCGTTTGAAATCGCCTTGCGCAAACGTCCCGTTGATAACGATCGCATCGAGCGCATGGTGACGGGCATCGTGCGCCAACTGGAAAGCCAGGGCGAAAGCGAAATTCAGAGCGACCGCATTGGCGAGCTTGTGATGGAAGGTTTGCGCTCGCTTGATAGCGTCGCCTACGTGCGGTTCGCCTCCGTTTATCGCAACTTTCGTGAAGCGCGCGATTTCGAAACGCTGATCGACGAGTTGAATGAAGATGCGCCGGAACGCGCCGACGATGGCGCCCGCGTGGACGAGCCATGACGCTTTCTGCGCCAACTACGCACACCCTCGACGAAGACGAACGCTTCATGCGCGCCGCGATCGCCCTCGGTCGCCGCTGGCAGGGCTCGACGTCCCCTAATCCCTCGGTTGGATCGCTTGTGGTTCGCGACGGCGTGATTGTGGGACGCGGCTCCACGAAGCCGGGCGGGCGACCACATGCCGAAACCGTCGCCATCATGGATGCAGGCGACAAGGCGCGCGGCGCTACGATTTACGTCAGCCTTGAGCCATGCAGCCATTTCGGCCGCACGCCGCCGTGCGCGCAGACAATTATCTCGGCCGGCATCGCGCGCGTCGTGTCGGCGTGTCAGGATCCTGACCTGCGCGTTGCGGGGCGCGGCCACAAGATGTTGCGTGATGCGGGCATCGAGGTTCTGGAAGGCGTTTGCGCGCAGGAAGCGCGTCGCGCCAATCTCGGTCATATCCTGCGCGTCTCCGAAAAGCGCCCGATGGTGACGCTGAAACTCGCCGAAACAGCCGATGGTTTTGCCGCCGGTGGGCCGCACGACCCGCGCCTCGCTATCACGGGACTGGCGGCCAACAACTGCGTCCACGTGATGCGCGCGATGCATGACGCGATCATGATTGGTGCGGGCACGGCGCGCACGGATGATCCGCTGATGACCGTGCGATTGCCGGGCTTTGAGAACCGCCGGCCGCTTCGTGTGGTTCTCGACACGCAGTTGCGCATTTCGCCTCGCTCGCGTCTGGCCGCCACGGCGCGCGACGTGCCTGTTCTCGTCATTTGCGGGCCGCGCGCGCCAGCTGCTGCGCAGGCGGAGCTTGAGTCGCATGGTGTGCAGGTTGTTCATTGCAGAGTGGGCGGCGACGGGAAGCTCGATCTGCTTGCGGCGCTGCGGCTTCTCTCCGAGCGCGGGCTGACGCGCGTCTTCAGTGAAGGCGGACCATCCGTCGGCAGCGGCCTGATCGAAAGCGGCCTCGTCGATGATGTTGTGCTGTTTACCAACGAGCGGCCGCTGGGGCGTGCGGGCACGCTATCGCTGACCGCTTCGGCGCGTGCGAAACTCAACGCAGGTGAGGGGTTTCGTCTCGTCGAGGATGCGCGCCTCGGCCCCGATCGCATGCGCCGCTACGAAAGGATTGAGTGATGTTTACCGGCATCGTCACGGACGTGGGCGAAATTGCCAGCGTCGAAAAACGCGGACAGCTCAATCGCATCCGCATCTCATGCTCTTACGACGTTGACGGGATTGATCTGGGCGCCTCCATCGCCTGCAGCGGCCCGTGTCTAACAGTGGTGGACAAGGGCGTCGCAAATGGCCGCAACTGGTTCGACGTTGACGCAGCCGCGGAAACGCTGGCGCTAACGACAGTCGGAACATGGGCGGCTGGAACGAAGATCAATCTCGAGCGCTCCCTCAAGATCGGCGCTGAGCTTGGCGGGCATATCGTCACGGGCCATGTCGACGGACTGGCGACAATCCTGGACGTGAGCGCCTTTGATGGCATGGCGCGCTTTGATATCCGGGCGCCGCACCCTATCGCGCGGTTCATCGCTGCTAAGGGCTCTGTCTGCCTCGATGGGACGTCGCTGACCGTCAACACAGTCGAGAAGGACGACTTTTCCATTCTCCTCATTCCCCACACACTCAAGGTGACGACGTGGGGTCTGCGCAAGGCTGGCGACAAACTCAATATCGAGGCCGATTTGATGGCGCGCTACGCTGCGCGGCTGGTCGAGGCGCGCGAAGAGGCCGGGGCGGCGTCGCTCTGAGGGTTGCGCCCCATCGCCCGCCTCTTTATTGAAACGGTCAGGTCGCCGCATGCCGTGCGACAATGACCCCAGGACAAATCATGGCCGAAGCGCGCCGAGAACTCAAAGCTCTGCCATCCGTGGAAGGCGCGAAATTCCTCGTCGTCGAGGCGCGCTATTACGATGGAATCGGCGACTTGCTTCTCAGGGGCGTCACCCGCGCGCTTGAGGCTGTTGGCGCAACGTGGGACGTTGTGAACGTGCCAGGGGCCCTTGAAATCCCCGGAGCGATTAAAATTCTCACCACCCATGGCAATTACGCTGGCGCGATTGCGCTGGGCTGCGTCATTCGCGGCGAGACGTATCACTTCGAAATCGTCGCTGGCGAAAGCTCGCGCGCGCTGATCGATTTAACGGTGCGCGACATGCTGCCTGTGGGTAACGGAATCCTGACCGTGGAAAACGAAGCGCAGGCCATTGTGCGCGCTGATCCGGCGCAAGGCGACAAGGGCGGTGATGCGGCGCGCGCCGCTGTCACGCTGCATCATTTGCGCAAGCTGACGGGGCTCGACTAATGGCTGCGCGAAACCGTTCCGCCGCACGGCTTGCCGCCGTGCAGGCGCTTTATCAGATGGAAGTTGCAGGCAAGGGCCTCAACGAGATTTTCGCCGAGTTCGAGACGCACTGGATCGGCAACGAGGTCGAGGGCGAGCAATACGAAGACGCCGACATGGATCTCTTCCGCGATGTCGTGAAGGGCGTACTGTCCGATCAGGTCGCGATCGACCGGCTTACCGACGCCACGCTTCAGGAAGGCTGGCCGCTGCGCCGCGTTGAAGCCGTGATGCGCGCCGTGATGCGTGCAGGCGTGTACGAATTGAAGGGCAGGGGCGACGTGCCAGCCCGCGTCGTCATCAAGGAATATGTCGATGTCGCAGCCGCTTTTCTCGGCTCCGATGAAGTGGGCATGATCAACGCTGTTCTCGATAAGCTCGGACGAAAGGTCCGGGCGGATGAATTCGCGCCGCGCGTGTAAGGCGCAATGACTGAGAAAGGGACGTCATCATGACTGGCCCAATGTCTGAAGACGATCTGATCGCGACGTTGTTCGCCCCGATCGCCGGGCCCGGCGCTTTGGGCCTGAAGGATGACGTCGCGTGCTTCACGCCGCCAGAGGGGTGCGATCTCGTCGTAACGGCGGACGCAATTGTCTCCGGCGTTCATTTTCTGCCCGATGACGGACCCGAAGCAATTGCCCGCAAGGCGCTGCGCGTCAATGTTTCTGATCTTGCCGCAAAAGGCGCCGATCCGCTCGGCTTCGTGATGACGCTGGCGCTGTCGGCGGACGTTACACAGGAGTGGATTGAAACATTCGCCGTCACGCTTGGCGATGATGCCGCGCGTTGGCGCTGCCCGCTGCTGGGCGGCGACACGGTGCGCACGCCGGGGCCGCTCTCTATCTCGATTACGGCGCTTGGCGCTGTGCCGACAGGCCACCTTGTGCCGCGCACGGGCGCGCGGCCGGGCGATCTCATCTACGTGTCCGGCTTCATCGGCGATGCGGCGCTGGGCCTTCATGTCAGGCAGCGTCAGGCCCCCTGGATCGAGCGCCTGACGGACGCGTCACACGATTATCTTTTGGGCCGTTTCATGTTTCCGCAGCCACGCCTCGCGATCAACCATGTTGTGCGCGATCACGCGTCGGGCGCTATGGATGTGTCCGACGGTCTGGTCGGGGATATTTCAAAGATGATCCGCGCGTCTGGCGTTGGCGCCCGTATTGAATTGTCGCGTGTTCCGCTGTCTGACGCAGTGCGCGCCGCCATGCGGCTTGAGCCATCGCTATTTGATGTGGCGATTACCGGCGGCGACGATTACGAAATTCTTTGCGCCGTCCCGCCGCTCAACGCCGCAGCGTTTGAAGCCGCGGCGCGTGCGGCAGGCGTCGCTGTTGCGCGCATTGGGCAGGTGAATGAATACACGCATCTGGGCGCGGTATTCCTTGATGCGGCCGGCGCGCAAAGAAAGTTTGCGCGCGGCTCATATTCTCATTTTTGAAATAGCGCTGCGAACTGCGCCGCAGCCGCTTTCGGGTCCGCAGCCGATATAATGCCGGACACGATGGCCAAACCATTTGCGCCCGCCGCAAGCACGGGCGCCGATTTGTCGGCCTTCAAGCCGCCTATTGCTATGATGGGCTTGTCGGTCATCGCGCGCAGCTTCGCAAATCCCTCCACGCCCAGCGGCGTCGAAGCGTCAGGCTTTGTCTGTTGCAGATAGAGGGGCCCCACGCCCAGATAATCGCAGAGATGCGTGTCGGCGCCCGCCATCTGCGCCGCGTTGGTGATCGAGAGGCCAACGATTCGTCCGGGCGCAAGCGCGCGCACCTGAGCCACAGGCATATCTTTCTGTCCGACGTGTATGCCTTCTGCATCGACAGCCAGCGCAATATCCACGCGGTCGTTGATGATGAGCGGCACGCCGTGCGGCGCAAGCAACGCCTTCAGCGCGCGCGCTTCTTCCAGAAACTCGCGCGTTGTCGCGGTCTTCTCGCGCAATTGCACCATCGTCACGCCGCCTTGCACGGCAGCGCCAACCACGTCGATGAGCGAGCGGCCTGCGGAAAGCTCGCGATCGGTCACGAGGCAGATGCGATAGATCGAGGGATCGCGATTCATTAAATCACCTTGATGCGGGACGCGAGGTCGCTCGCGCGAATGGAAAATAGCGTGTCGAGGAAAGCGGTTCGGAATGAGGCGGGACCACGCGCCGTCTCGCCGGCGATGTCGCCCGTCACGCCGTAGAGTATCGTTGCGGCGAGCGCCGCATCGAACGGTTCGGCGAGCGACATATAAGCGGCCATGACACTCGACATGGAGCAGCCAAGCGCCGTGACGCGAGGCGCCAGTGGCGATCCGTTGCCCAGCCGCACAACAGACTTTCCGTCCGTGACAACGTCGACAGCGCCCGTCGCCACGACCGCGCAAAAACAATGGCGCGCGAGTTTAACGGCGAGCGCCTCGGCCTCGCTGGCCTGATGTCGGTTGTCCACGCCATGGGGGGTCGCAGCGTCTTGCGTCAGACCCGCGATGCGCGCGACCGCCATGATCTCCGACGCATTGCCGCGAATAATCGTGGGGCGATGACGCAAAAGCTTTCGGATGGCTTCATCGCGGAATGTCAGAAGCCCCGCCGCCACTGGATCCAGCAGCCACGGCTTGCCATGCATGCGGGCGGCGGACGCAGCCCTGTCCATGCTGATCGCGGAAGGGGCCGACAACGTGCCTACGTTGATAACGAGCGCGTCGGCGATGGTGATGAACTCGTCTGTCTCCTCCGGCGCGTGAATCATCGCGGGCGAGGCGCCAAGCGCGAGCAGCGCATTTGCGGCAATATCCATCGACACAAAATTTGTGATGTTCTGGACGAGCGGGCGGCGCGCGCGCGCTTCTTCAAGAAGCTCACCCGCCAGTAGCGCCAACGCTTGAGCGTCGATGTTCACACCCGTCCTCCGTTCCCCGCCAATTCTTTAAGGCGAATCGCGGAAGGGGGACAGATGCAATTCGCGTCAGGGCGTTTGCTGGGTAAGCATTGATTCCAGCGCACGACCCCAACAATGGCTCATGTTGCCAGCCATTTTTGAAACGTGATTGGCCAATCCGGGCGGCATAGTCTCGTGCGCCGCTTCGTTCCAGAGGGCGAGCCAGCGGTCAAAATGCGCCTGACCAATCTTCAGCGGCACATGGGGCGCGAAAGGTTGGCCCTGGTAGCGCGTCGTGCCGAGCAGTGCTCTGGACCAGTAATCCACCATGATCTGGATATGCGCGTCCCAGTCATGCACGGTGCGCTCGAAAACGGGGCCGATGAGGTCGTCCGTCTTCACCTTGGCGTAGAAGCAGCGCAGGGCTGGTTCGAGTGAGTCTTCGATGATCTGGCGCGCCTTGGCCTCTTCGTCCGGGTGCGCCTGCTTGCTTTGTGCGTCTTCAAGGGTCGGCGTGTCGGTCATAGGCTTCCTCCATTAAATCACTCATCGGATGTCTGTGGACCCAGAGCCTTGATCCAGAACAAGCCGGCGAGCGTGACAGGCGGGCCATCGCAGCATATTAGGGGCTTCGGATACAGGAGCCGACCCCATGACCACCGCCGCCGAGGCGCCTGTCTATGATGACCGAAGCGCGCGCGCCAACGTTCTGAAGCTGGCGGCCGCGCAGGCTTTGGCGGGCGCCAATTCGACGGTCATTATGACCACGGGCGCCATTGTCGGCTCCATTATCGGACCCGCGCCGCAATACGCGACGATCCCGGTAACGGTCTTCGTTATTGGGACAGCGTTAGGCACGTTCCCGGCCGGCTGGATTGCGCAGGCGAGGGGGCGCAAGGCCGCGTTCTATGTCGGCACCTCCTGCGGCTTTACCGGGGGCCTCATCGGCGCTGTGGCGATTTATGCCGGTTCGTTCGCGCTGTTCTGTCTGGCGACGTTCATCGCCGGTTTCTATCAGGCGGTCGCGCACACATTCCGCTTTGCCGCTACCGATACAGCGAGTCCGGCGTTCCGGCCCAAGGCGTTGTCATGGGTCATGGCGGGCGGCGTCTTTTCAGGCGTTCTTGGGCCGCAGATGGTCAACTGGACCATGGATCTGTGGCAACCCTATCTCTTCATGGTCAGCTTCTTCGTGCAGGGCCTCATCGCAATGGCTTGCATGGCGGTGCTGTCGACCACGAATCTGCCAAAGCCTTCTGCCGCAGCGACAAAAGCAGCGGGTAAGGGCAGGCCGCTTCGTGAAATCGCCGCGCAGCCAAAGTTCATCACGGCGGCCCTGTGCGCCATGGTGTCGTACGCATTAATGAACCTTGTGATGACATCCGCGCCGCTCGCCATGCGCATGTGCGGGCACGCGCTGACGGATGCCAACTGGGGCATCCAGTGGCACGTTGTTGCGATGTTCCTGCCGAGTTTCTGGACCGGCTCGCTGATTCAGAAGTTTGGGGCGGGGCGAGTCGTGGCGGCGGGCCTGGCGCTGACTGCGATAGCGGCCATCGTTGGCCTGATGGGCGTCACCGTCTGGCACTTCTGGATTGGCCTGATCTTTTTGGGCGTGGGCTGGAATCTCGGCTTCATCGGCGCGTCCTCCATGGTCGTCGAGACGCATCGGCCCGAGGAGCGCAATCGCGTTCAGGCGTTCAACGACTTTTTGGTGTTTGGCACGATGGCGGTGGCGTCCTTTTCATCGGGGCAAATTCTTGCCTATTCAGGATGGGATCTGGTCAACTGGGTCGCATTTCCGCCCATCGCCGTCGCCTTGGCAGCGCTGGTGGTGTCGGGCGCGCTGCGCCGGGCGCCCCGTTTGGCGCGCTAGCGACCGGACGCCCCCGGTCATCGACACGCGCCTTGCCCCTCGTGTGGGTGGGAAGACGCGGCGATTTTGGAGGCGGTCGCAGAGGTCTGCAACATCGCTCAAATCTTGCAAACAAGTTAAGGCTGCCCCTAGACGACACCGAGGGCGCGCATGGCGTCGGCGACGCGTTTGAATCCGGCTATGTTCGCGCCCAATACGTAATTGCCGGGCGCGCCGTATTCATCGGCCATGTTCGCGCAAGAGCTATGAATGTTGCGCATGATTTCTGACAGGCGCTTCTCTGTCGTTTCGAACGTCCAGGAATCACGCGAGGCGTTCTGCTGCATTTCGAGAGCGCTCGTCGCGACACCTCCGGCATTTGCCGCCTTGCCGGGGCCGAACAGAACCTTCGCTTCGAGAAACAAACGGATGGCCTCGGGGGTCGAGGGCATGTTGGCCCCTTCGCCCACGGCTTTTACGCCATTTCGGATGAGAATCGCAGCATCCCGGCCGGTCAATTCGTTCTGCGTCGCAGACGGCATGGCGATGTCGCAGGGGACAGACCAGATGGAGCCTTCCGCATAATGGTGAGCGCCGGTGCGCTCCTTCGCGTATTGGGATATCCGTTCCCGGCGGTTGTTCTTGATATCCTTGATGAGTGCGAGGTCGATGCCGTCCTGATCGACGAGGCAGCCGCCGGAGTCTGACATCGCGATCACCTTGCCGCCGAGCTGCTGCACTTTCTCGACGGTGTAGATTGCGACATTTCCTGCGCCCGAGACGACAACCTTTTTGCCTTCCATCGCGTCGCCGCGGGTCTCGAGCATCTCCTTCACGAAAAAGGTCGCGCCGTATCCCGTCGCTTCCGTGCGTACAAGCGATCCGCCCCAAGCAATACCCTTGCCCGTGAGGACACCCGCCTCATAACGGTTCGTGATGCGCTTGTACTGGCCAAACATGTAGCCAATCTCGCGCCCGCCAACCCCGATGTCCCCAGCCGGCACGTCGGTGTGTTCACCCAGATGGCGGTACAGCTCTGTCATGAACGACTGACAGAACCTCATGATTTCCCCTTCGGAGCGTCCTTTGGGATCGAAATCCGATCCTCCCTTGCCGCCTCCAATTGGCATTCCCGTGAGAGAGTTTTTGAAAATCTGCTCGAAGCCGAGAAACTTGATGATGCCGAGGTTCACCGAGGGATGAAAACGAAGGCCGCCCTTATAGGGGCCCAGCGCCGAGTTGAATTCCACTCGGAAACCGCGGTTCACATGAACCTGCCCCTTGTCGTCGGTCCACGGCACCCGGAAGATGATCTGTCGTTCCGGTTCACAGATGCGCTCCAGAAGCCCCTCCGCCAAATATGACGGATTCTTGGCGACGACCAGGCCAAGGCTTTCAAAAACCTCGCGAACCGCCTGGTGAAACTCCAGTTCTCCCGGGCTGCGATGCAGCACCGTCGCGTATACGCCTTCTAGCTTCTCGTCTATGGCAACCAATTCTACTGCTCCTGCTTATGTGTTGTGAGGGCTGGTTAGGCCCTGGTGGATCCATGCTAGAGCGTTTTTCGAGCTGAATGAATCGAAGGGGATTCCCATTCGGGCGCGAGTCTGATTCAAACTGCATGCTGGCGAAGGAGGCCGGCGTGCATGGCCAAATCGCTTTCCGTTGATCTTCGCCAAAGAGTCATCGCC
>JAUXWZ010000194.1 GCA_030684835.1 Beijerinckiaceae bacterium | reverse complement strand
GCCCAGCCTTCAAGTTGTCCGTTGAAAAACTTCTCAGGTAAAAATTCCGGACCGGCGTCTCTATATTCGTTGATGCTCATGAGCTTGCTCAGACAGACACGACATACCGAAAATCAAACGACCCCACGTTTGTTCCAGGCGGACGAGCGGGAAGCTGCGGAACCTGTGATTAGCCGCGCGCACAGTCCGTGGCATGCAGGCGACGCTTTCAACGAACCGGTTTCTAATTGATCGTCAGTCAGCAGATGTGCTCGCTTCACCGAAGTCTCTTGAAAAGCCAGCTAACCAGCGCACGATCATCGCGCAGTGTGCGGTCTTGCTATCCGCCTCCTGCTCATAATGGGCGCCCGGCATCTACGGCCTGGCCCGAGCCAGCAGGCATTGCGTAGAGAAGGCTCCCGTCGTCGCTGCGGCGCTACCGATCCCATTGATGTTTTGGCCGCACTGGAGACAGACACGACCTTCGCGCTGCGACCGGCGCCAGCTCCAGCTGCGCGGGGATACCGCTGCTTCACAACGCGGCTGCGATACAGTTGCGTTCGCCCGGGCTTCGCGTGATCCAAGGTCGCGCTTCTTCAAGTTGAGCCGCAAAAGAGAGGAGCGTCGCCTCCGCTCCGAACCGCCCGATTGCCTGGACGCCGATCGGCATTCCATCGGATGACCAGTGCAAAGGCAGGCTTGCCGCCGGCTGACCGGACATGTTCCAAACAGGCGTGAAGGGTGTAAACGAAAACGCCCGCGCGGCCGCCTCCTCGAGCAACGACGCGGGACGAAGCACGCGGACTCCTCCAGAGAATGCCAAAACCGTCTGCAGCAACGACTCAATTCCCTTCGGGTCGAGTTCGCCATGATGGAGGGGAGCCCGCGCCAGCGTCGGCGTCAGCAAGAGATCGAACTCCTCGAAAAACGCGGCGATCATTCTGCTTGCTCGGTGAATCCGCTCCAAGGCAAGCGACAAGTCGACAGCCGACATGGCCTCGCCGAATGCCCGCGCCAGCCAGACGCTGTTTTCTACGTCACGCCGGCGCGCTTTCGTTCCTGTCGTCTCCTCCGCAAAGCGAAACTCCTGGGCGACTGACGCGAGGACAATTGTTGTAAACCATTCGAAGTAACCGGCCGGGATCGGCGGCGCGCGTTGTTCAACCCTGTGGCCAAGATCAGCACAGAGGTTTGCAGCCCCGAGAACGGCGTTCTGACATTCGACGTCAACAGCCACCCCGTTTGGGGCAGCGGCGGTGAAGGCGACGCGAAGCGAACCCGGGCGACGTAAAGTAGCCTGAAAAAAGGATCCGTGTTGCGCGGGAGCAGCGTAGGGGGCGCCTTGGTCAGAACCTGCGAGGACGTCGAGAAGCGCCGCACTGTCGCCGACAGTACGGGTCAGGACGTGTCCGATCGCGGCGCCGTGCCACGGCTCGCCGGCGAAGGGACCGTTCGGCGTCCGTCCCCGCGTTGGCTTGAGCCCGAACAACCCGCAGCAGGAAGCGGGAATCCGAATGGATCCCCCTCCATCCACCCCATGCGCCACCGGCACGCTCCGCGCCGCAACATGCGCGCCGGAGCCGCCCGACGATCCTCCGGCGGTGCGATCGAGGTTCCAGGGGTTCCTCACTGGGCCCGCGATTTTGGACTCGGTCACCGGGGCGAAGGACAGCTCGGACGTCCGGGTCGACCCGAGCATGATCATTCCGGCAGCCCGCAGGCGTTTCATGAACTCGCTGTCGGCTGGGGGAGTCCAGCCGCGCCAGATGCGACTCCCGTTGTGGTATGGGACACCAGCAGCAACGTGAAGATTATCCTTGAGCAAAAAAGGCGTGCCGCGAAAAGCTCCGGCTGGCGGATCCATAGCCTCTCGACGGGCTCGATCCAGCAGCCACTCGGTCATGCCGTTTACCACAGGCTCCATCGTCGTAAGGCGCTCGATCGCAGTCTCAACGAGTTCAGCCGGCGTGACCTGTCCGCGTGCAACAAGCGAGGCGAGCGCGCATGCGTCCAAGCCGATGTATTCGTCAATGGTCATCTCGGCCCTCACTGGTAGCGAACCCTCAGAAGCCGTAAGTGGGCAGCTTTGTTCGGTTGCGAAAATTTCCGCCTCCGAGGGAAACACGTGACATAGAAAATACAAAATTTTGCAGGAGCGACGCCGCCCAACCGCTCGGCAATTGGCGCCTGCAATCGCGCGCAGGGCGCAGAATTTCAGCAAGGTTCCGCATCTGCCAAAAGTCGAGCGATACCGCAAGGCAGAGGAGTTCGTGCAGGTGGTGAAGGGACTGGGGGTTTCTGGGACGAGGACGCTTTCCTGCGCGACAAGTCGAGCGGCATCTTCTTCGACCGCTCCAAAATGCATGAGCTCGCCCCTCACGGCGAGTTTTACGATGTGCGTGGCGCGCGCGCCGCAGGCCGGCGTCGGAATTTTGACGATCCAGTTTTTGTGCGCAGCTCAATCATGCGAGAGTTCATCGTTCTCGCCAACGCCCTCCAATAAGGACACAACTTGGCAGTGAAAATTCGCTCGACATAGTTTAGCTATCTTCGTTGCGCCGCCGCCATGCGCTGGTATGCTAGCGAGAATAGCGATGGAGGGATGCAATGAAGTCGACCATGAAGAAGGCCCTGCTGCCGAGTCTGACACTAGCTACTTTACTTTTGATCTCCGAAGGGACCGCGATCCGCGCCGACGAGGTCTCGAATTTCTATTCCGGTAGACAGGTCACACTTCTGGTCGGTTTCGGCGCAGGGGGAGGCGCAGATACTTACGCGCGCCTTGTCGGCCGCCACCTGGGCGAACATATTCCTGCAAAGCCAGCTGTGATTGTGCAGAATATGCCCGGCGGCGGCGGCTTGACCGCGACTAATCATCTCTACAATGCGGCTGCTCAGGACGGCTCGGTCATCATGCTGATGCAAGCCGCTTTGGTGCTCGAGCCTCAGATGGGTAACAAAAATGTTCGATGGGACGCTAGCAAGTTCCAGTGGCTGGGCA
>JAUXWZ010000186.1 GCA_030684835.1 Beijerinckiaceae bacterium | reverse complement strand
CTGCCCCCGCAATTGTGCTCGCCGATACGCTGCCGCCGCCCGAGGCGACCACGGCGACGCCGGCGAAGTTCGTGACAACGGTGGCGTCAGCGATCCGGGCGCTGATCTGGCTGCTTTTCTGCGCAAAGCCGAGCGAGATGCCAACCGCCGCGGCGCCGCCGGCGAAGCCGTAGCCGTAGGAGGCCATCGACGAGGTATCGCTCGCGGTCACGCTGATCGTGCCGGTGTTGGTGCCGCCGCTGTCGGTGCGCGACCCCAGTTCTGCCAGGATGACGTTCTCGACGCGCGAGTCGGCGACCGCGGCGCCAAGGCCGACATAGAGGCCGCCGGCGCCCGCGGCGCCGAGAGTCTCGGCGGTGCGCCCGCTGCCCCTGTCGCCGGCCGACGCCACGATCGCGATGGTCGGCGCGGTCAACGTGCCGCCTTCGGTCTTGGCGGTGACGCGCTGTTCGACCTCGGTGAAGCCGACGCCGGCGCCCAGGCCGCCGCCGCCGAGACCGACCGCGAGCGCGCCGACGATGTTCTTCACCGACGTGTGGGCGGCGGCGCCGATATTGATTTCGCCGGCGGTAATGTTGGCGTTGAGGCTCTGCGCCGAGATGCCGTCGACGCCGCCGCTGACTTCGCCGACGACATCGGTGCCGGACGCGGCGCCGGCATTGCCGAGCGTGCCGCTGCTGCTGTCCCCTTGCGTCGCGCCGGAATTGAGAACGCTCATCTGGTCGGTGGTCGCCCCGGACCCGATCAGCACGACGCCGACGGTGCCGGCGATACCGACCTGGCCGCCGAGACTCGCCGTTACCGTGATCGGGCTGACGTCGCGGATGCTCAACGCCATCACATCGACGGCGCCCGGCGTGGTCAGCGATCCGCCAGCAATCTGCGCCGCCGTGCTGCTCTTAAGCGTGACCAAACTGACCGCGGCGCCGACGCCGGCTGAGCCGCCACCCGACAAGCCGCCGACGACCACGTTGATGGCGTCCGACTCCTCGGCGGCGACGGTGACCCTGCCGTCTTCGGCCGTTGCGGTCGAAATCGTGGTGTGGGCGTTATCGAGTTCGGCCGTCACCGTGTTCGAGACGATGATGCCGGAGAACTGTGCGCCAATGCCGGCGGTGCCGCCGATGGCGCCGACCACGACATAGCTCTCGGTTTCGGTGCGGTTCTTGGCGCGGATGCTGAGCGGTCCGCTGAGGTGAAGCGTGGTCGCACCGGCATTGGCGTTGCGGTGACCGACCCGCGCATTGACGCTGTTGCTGATGAGCGCGACCTGAACGGTCGCGCCGATGCCGGCCGAGGA